>NZ_JAXSQZ010000002.1:0-897241 GCF_034659835.1 Paenibacillus campi | reverse complement strand
GCGTCAAAGTATTGTTCCAGCAGATTTAGGCGGATGCTGGTGTTGTCGGGATTGGAACGGTACGCACCGACGTCTGCAGCTGCAATCGTGTAATGTTGGGTTTGCTGCTGCGTCAGTAACGGCTTGGTAATGGACAGATTGCCTTCCGCATCCGTGAATTCGGTTTGCTGATCCCAGGCATCATAGCTGGCGGTTTGGGTGTTGCCGAGTGCATCGACAACATACACGATGCGTCCCAAATCGTCCGGGTGCGCCTGCGAGCGTGTCCAGCCGTTGGTGTCAGGGTACGTTTCCAGTACACGCAGGAAACCGAGTCCATCGTAATAGGTCGCTTGACGGTTGAGCACGGTAACGGCGCCGGTCGATTTGTTTGTATATTGACGGATGCTGTCCACACGTAATGTGAGTATGCCCGTATTGGTAGGATCGGCGCCAGCGCTGTACACACGATTCGTGTACGCATATTGGTCTTCTATCGCATAGACGGTGCCGTCCAAATTGGTCATCGACGGTTGTACGACGTTTACCGGGCGACCGAGTGCATCGTAGGACGTACGGGTAGTGTTGCCATCGCTGTCCGTTTGGCTCGTCAGCAGTCCGGTGCCGATGTCGTACGTCATCGTTTGCCGGGTCGTGCGAGTCGTGGAATCGGCGTTCGTGAACGTGCTCGTCTGCTCGGTGGGATAGGCATAGCTATCATCGGCGCTATAGGTAGTCGTGACGCGCAAAGTGACGCCAGAACGGATCGCCTTTTGCACAGTCATACGCTGGATCGCGCCCGGGCTAACGGAGGCGGCATCATAGCTGTAGGTGGTCGTTTCGCCTGCGGCGTTGGTATATTGTTGCAACCGTCCGCTGCCGGTGTAGGCGTACGTTTCGTTGAGTGCGGCACCGCTGTTCGTTGGATACCACGTTTTGCTCGTCACTTGGTGGTACGTTGATTCATACGTGTACGTGACGGTATGGTGGGTTTTGCTATCCGTGTTGTTGTAATCTGCCGGGATCAGATCATCGGTTTCGGACTGGATGCCACCCCAATCGGCGTAGACGATGTCTTTGTCGCGTGTGATGGTGCCTTGGCGATCTTGTAGAGTCGTTTGTACATGGGTCGGTTTGTAGAAGTAGGTGCCATCGAATGCCTGGTTGTTCTCGGTGCTCACCTCGCCTTGTGCTGTGCGGGTTTCGGTGCTCAGATGTTGATGAAAGCCGTTGTAGACCGACGTAATCGTCTTTTGTTCGGTTCCGGCTGCATGGCGAATATGTGCTGTTTGCGAGTAACGGAAAACCGTAGGATGAATCCAATTCCCGGCAGCATCATGCGCATTGTAGCCGATGGTCGGATCCCCTACATACGTATAATCGACCGTATTCACAGGCGAACTGTCCGCTCCATTGGCTAGATTGTACGTGTCATACCGCGATTGGATTAGATTCTCCTGACACTCTCCTTTTTCAACAAACGAACGACGGATCGGTTGATAGGTATAGTGCTGCGTGAGGCGCGGCGATTGGACACGATTTAGCAAAAAGTTAGGCGTGTGCTCATCATAATTATAGTTAAACGTAAACGCCATCGGTGTGAGATCGTAGGCGAAGGTCTGTGTTTCCTGGGCGTTATTGGTAATCCTTTGCAACAGGGGCACAAAGGTTGAATCGGTACCATCGTCCAGTCTTCCTTTATTCAGCAACTGGACACGGCTTTTCGTGTAGACGACACGCTGGGTCGCTTGCCCCTGCGGCGTCCATACGGTGACGATAATGTTTTCGCCTTGAAAGTCGCTACCTTGCTGCAGTTTCGTTTCATACTCAAACGTGACTTTGCGTCCTAGCGTATCGGTAATGGAGGAGAGCACGCGTCCCTTGCCATTGCGACCGGGATTAACGGCACGATCTTGGTAATGATAGGTGATTGTATTGCCAAAGCGATCGACTTGACCGACGATATTCCCATAGTCGGAGAAGTATTCTCGCGATCCATCAGGCTTGCTAACCATGTAGAGGGTGCGATCTTCGCCGTTGGAAAACCGGCTGCTCAAACTTTGATCACGTGTCACCTGAATGTCTTGTCCACTGTCTTTTTTTAATGAAATTACAACAACAGATCGATTGGCCCAATTAAAGTAAACATAGTAGCTTTGTCCGCCGCCCGAATGATAGGTTAATCCATCCGCTTGCGGATTTCCCCATACCCCTTCCATAGATGGAAACTGGAACGACCACCCCATGCCGAGGTCATTATAGATCGAGGATGCATTGTACAGCCCCCAGTTGGTTCCTGACCTTCGTGTTGGGGAGATCGTATACGGCGAAGTATCAGTCGAATCATACCGTACACCGATATCCAGATCGAGTCCATCCCGTCCGGGTAAATGAATTTGATTCTGACTCCAGCTCAACCCGCCGCTCGGACTGATCGTTTCATCGTTTTGGCTTTTGTCCGCATAGTTTTGTTCACCTAGATTTTGGATTTGACGCGCTTTCTCCGTATTTTCTAGTGCACTATCGAGCGCGACTGAAAGCGTCGCGGCTCTTGCGTTGCTGTTGGCTTGCAAACGTGGAGAGGAAACCGACAGCGTCGTGTCGGTATCGGTTGTTGTATCTTCGGAAAGAGGTGCTGCCTTGGAAGTCGCGCCCGTTCCATATACTTGATCCGTCACAGTCGGAACAGCTCCACGCGCAGCGCTCTCCTGCGCTTTCCAAGTCAGATGCTGCTCCTTATGGATATTCCAAATCTGTTCTCCCGTTTGTCCAGTCAAGCGCATCAAGTATTCGATCCAGTAAATATCGAGCGGCTCGGCTCCGTCTTGCAGCAGGGCATAGATGCCTTGTTCACCTAATAAGCTGATCGGGTCATCTTCCCCATCGGTCGGGGGCAGGTCGGATTCCGGTTCGGGTTCGCGCTCTGCGGCAGCGGCATCCTCCTGTAAGGCAAAAGGGGCGAACATTCCAGCGCTAGAATTCCGGGTCGGAGGCTCCGCTGCATCCAATTGCACGATTTGATCTGCCAACGCTTCCATTTGCGGATTGGGGGCTTCGTAGACGTCTTGGTATACCTGGTTAACGACGGTTGTCCATGCCTCTGGCTCTACCTGTTGGGGCGTAGCCGTTCGGCTTGGAGGCTCGATCGATGTAAGGGGGGGCTTGCCTGCTTGTACTTGCTTTCCGCTGGTGGCATCTGCCTCGGCGGGGGATACGATACTACTGAATAGCAGCAACAGCGTCAGTGTCCCTATAACCAGGGGACGGAGACGGGATGTCGATTTCAGGTCGGTGAACATGGAAGCAACTCCTTTACTTATAGATTCGATTCAGATGAGAGAAGCGGACAGGGAGAACTATCGTTCTTCGGTCTACTTTTTCAAATCAATGACTACCCGTTGACGGTAAATCGTCACTTGATTGGCTTGATTGATCATCCGGAGTTCCACCTGATGGTCGAATACCCCGGATACCGTTTGCGTACTGCCATCTGCGTTGTATTTGATATGGGGGGTGCCGTTCGTAACGATCGGCATATCGTAAATATGAAAGCCTGCCGTATGGTTAGTATAGACAGGATAAACTCGATACACATCTTCGCGACTGTCGCCGATGCTCGCTTTCCCATAGAACTGTCCATCCACGTATACATCGATACGCTGAAGTTGTGCCTGATCCAAATACCAACCGGACGCTTGAATCCCGCCATTGGTCGAGGAAAAGGGGCTTTGCTCCAATTGATCGATGGCATACCGAATCGGCTGCGCTGCTGGCTGTCCCACCATCACTGAAATCGTACGGGTATAGGTCGTCACTTGATTGGCGCGATCGATCATGCGGATGTTGACTTGCTGGTCAAACGTGCCGGTTTGTACGCTTTTCGTGCCATCGGCATTTTGGAATTCCTTGGTCGTACAGCCCAAGTTTTCCGCATGAAATCCCGCGATATGGTTGTTATACGCAGGAAAGACGTGATACACATCTTCACGACGGTCGCCCATATAGGCACGTCCACGAAACACGCCATCCACGTAAATTTCGATTTTTTGAATCCCTGCCGGATTCAAGTACCAACCTGATATACGAATTCCGCCGCATGTCGTCGATACGGTCGCTTGCTCGACTTGATCGACCCAGTAACGGGTCGGCAAGCCTGATTGGGTCGGTACGGACACAGGGGGCGGGATAAGCGTCGGGTCGGTCGATGAGGTCGAGTTTGACGAATCCGTTGGCTCCGCCTGATGTTGGCTCACGACATTGCCGTTTTTGTCGTAAGTATAGGTTGTTTTCTGGTCTCCGGTGGACATGGTCGTCAAACGTCCGTTGGCATCCTATTCATAGGTTCGCTGGGTCGCGGCAAAGGTCGAGCCCGCAGGCAGGCACAGCACTACCGTGAGCAGACTGCACAGCATCCCTTTGATCCACCAGGAGGGGAAACGGGCTGCACGATGTTTGGAAAATCGGTTCATAGCGAATGGAATTCCTTTCTATAATGGAATGGTGAGAGTAGTGAGCATCGTAGTTACGTATAGGGTGGAGTTTAGAGGGTCGTGTTTAAGATTAGATATAGATCGTTGTTAGCAGATGCAATAGGAAACATAACGTCTAGAAACTCACTTGCTTATAGTTTTCGAGGTTGAGTTAGATCATAATGGAAATTAGATCGTATAGCCTATGGCTCCTCGGCTTATCCATTCACGTGATTTTTCTGTTCCCTCCTTGAACGATCCGATAACTACAAGGTACGATTCATAGCTACATAGTTAGCATAAATACAACGAAAACGCTTATGTAATCGATCTGTCTATTTGTATAACTGTGTGAATCCGCATCACCTACCGATCTTATATGTATGGGCGTAGACTTCTTCTGTTCACGTTTGGTCGCTTGTTCGTTTGTGGCTATGATTATTTATCCATCTTGGTTATGACGCTAGTTGAATAAGGTGAACACTTTGAGTATAGCGGATATTTCCGCAAATGGAAGGTATTATTTTACAGAACTAAAATTGGTCGTATCGTGTAGAGCTATCCTTTACTTCCAATGTTCGGATATGTTGTGCATGTTATGCAGCAATCAGTAAACATTCTATTGGGATCGTTTAAAAAATTATAATCCACGGTATTGTACTTCATTTTCATTTGCCAACGATTTAGAGCGTGTATGCAAACCTAGCGTGTTCGTGCAGCTACCGTCGCAATACGGAATAAGGGAACGGACTTTACCTACTCCACCACCTTATTACCAAACTAGCCAAACAAAAAACCGGCAGTACGGCACAATTTGCCATACTACCGGCTATTACGAGTCATTCCACCAACGGCTCCACTTCCAAACATCCGCGACTTTGCATCTTCTCCAAGTCGCACCTTACTGCTCTTACTTGCCCGCTTCTGCCTCTTTCACTTCCTCATTCTCTTTACGGCTCAAATCAATAAACCGTTTGAGCAATTGGCGAATATTGCGGAACGATTTCAGGCGGTAGTTAGCGTTTGTATTGCCTGCGCCCACTTTGATCGAAAACGCATCATCTGGCAATGCGGTAAACAGGTCTTCATCGGTATGATCGTCACCTACGCCGAAAATAAAGTCGAAGTCTTTGTTTTGCAGCATCTGATGTGCGCCATGACCTTTGTTCATGCGTGTATCTTTAATTTCCAGCACTTTATTGCCTTCCAAAATGCCGAGACTCATCGATTGGGTAATGGAAATGAGCGCTTCGCGCAACTCATTGCGTTTCTGAATACCGATTTCCGGTTCGCATTGTCTGTAATGCCATGCGAGCGAATATTCTTTTTCCTCGATTAGCGAGCCTGGTGTGCGGTCGGTGTACATTTCCAGTACGTGGCGTACGGAGTCTTTCCAGTCATTGTCGACGCTCATCGTCATCTTCCAATCGCCTTGCGGCTCACGTAGCCATAGACCGTGCGATGCGATGATGTACAGATTGAGATCGCCGAGCCAGTTATCCATTACATCCCGATCGCGACCGGTAATAATGACGACGGTATTACGTGGATCGTCACACAGCTTACGCAAAATACCGCGCAGTTCTTCGTCCGGACGCGCCTGATCTGGCGTTGGCTTAAAGCCGACTAATGTGCCGTCATAGTCGAGGAACAGCACCCGATTACTACCATTCATATAGGCGGTTTCTACGGTCGATGGTTCGGACTTGATATCGACCAAATCTTTCGTTTCCACGAGCGATTCAGCCGTCGCTTTTAACGTCTCCAGAAACTCATCTGCCCAGAATTTTACATTGTAACGGGAAATACGGCGATGAAGCATTTTGTTGCGTTCGATCTTTTCGTGATCCGGCATATCGAGTGCGGTTTTGATACCGGCGGCGATCGCGCCATAGTCGTTCGCATTAACGATGACCGCTTCGCCCAGCTCGCTTGCCGCACCTGCTGTTTCACTCATTACGAGCATGCCTTTGTAGTCGCTACGGGCAGCGATATATTCTTTTGCCACCAGATTCATACCGTCGCGCAGCGGTGTAACGAGCAGCACATCGCTGTTGCGGTAAAAAGCAATCAGGTCTTCCTGACTGAATGTGCGGAAAAAGAACCATACCGGCATCCAGCTTACTGTACCAAATTGTCCGTTGACAGCGCTGACTAGCCCTTCAATTTCGCTTTTCAGCGCATCGTACGCTTCTACACCGACACGGGAAGGAGCGACGATCAGATTAAGGCGTACCTTTTCGTGATATTCCGGGTACTTTTGCAAAAATTGTTTGAACGCTTTAATACGCTCAGGCAGCCCTTTCGTATAATCGAGACGATCGACGGAAATAATATTTTGAACGGTACGTGTACTTTCCACAAAGTCACGCGCTTCATTGGACAGATTGTCCGTACCGGATGATTTGGCGAAAAAGTCATAATCGATACCCATCGGGAACGCTTCGACTTGAACGGTGTATGTTTCATAATTGATTTTGTACAAATTATGCTCTTTACCGAGCAAACGACGTACACTGCTAAGGAAATGACGCACATAATCGTACGTATGGAAGCCGATTAAATTGGCGCCGAGCAGTCCGCGCAAAATTTCCTCACGCCAAATGAGCAGGCGATAAATTTCAAAGGAAGGAAACGGAATATGCAGGAAAAAGCCGATTTGCGTATCCGGGTACTTTTCTCGAATCATTTGTGGCAGCAACATAAGCTGGTAATCATGAATCCAGATCGTATCGTTCGGTTCAATAATCGAATCGATTGAATCAAAAAACTTCTGGTTCACCTGTTTGTATGCTTCCCATGTTTCGCTATTGTACTCCGTCATATTCGTAAAATAGTGGAACAACGGCCAGATCGTTTCATTACAAAAGCCTTCATAATACTGCTCAATCTCTTGTTCGGACAAAAAGATCGGCAAGCAGTTATATTGATCGCGCAATTCGCTATTGATCGTCTCCATATCGTGTTCATTCAGGTCGTCGCTTGATACGCCAGGCCAACCTGCCCAGATCGTGTCACCTTGCTCATGATAGCTTTTAAGCCCTGTAGCGAGACCGCCAATACTTTTACTGTATTGAAGATCGGACTCCTGTTTTTTCACCGTAACGGGCAATCGATTGGAAACGAAAATAATTTTACTCATGGAATCCCCTCTCCTATGGCAAAGTATAAGTATATGTTGGAATGAAAAGATCATGTAGACCAGCCTGATTTTGATACAACCGGTGCTTTGCTTGGTCATACGCAATTACCCGAATTTGGGCTTTTCGACACATGTTGGAGCTGTAGCTTTTGTAGTAACAGGCGTTCGATCGCTGTAACAGCAAGGGTTTTCGGTCAAATGAGTCAGCAGGCATTGCTTCGTTTACAATTGGTTCTCGCGGTTTCGCATGTGCTAATTTATAGCATCATTCATATCGTTATGATGTAGCATGTATAGAAGTCAGCAGGTAAAAAGAGAGGGATATTGCATATTTGCTATATTATCTTTCGTTCAACAGCGGTGGCGATGAAAGGTGAATAAATGGATATTTCACATGTAAGATAATACAACCCTCCTGAAATACAGTATAAAATCTGCTGAATCCCGCCATTTCCGAACAGGTTGCCAAACCGATCCAAAAAAAGAGAAAGCATCTTAAACCGATGCTTTCCCCTGTCTAGATTAAGATCATTTCTTAAGCCTGCACATTGCAACAGTATAAATATCTTTACCCTAAGCACAGAACAATGACGATCAACCCAATTCGCTGTACTGTTTCCGTTCACTCTACTTTACACAGACCGACTTAAATGGAATTGCCCAACGACCTGCTGTAAGCTTAACGTGATCGTTTCTACATCGTGTGAAGACTGCTGCATTTTCAACATGTCCTGAAGGAGCTCCTGCATTTCGGTTTCAACCTCTGCCGAGGTAACCCGGTTTTGCTGGCTGATGACCGCAATATTCTCAATCAACTCAACGACTTGATCGACAACTTGTGTGCGTTCTGGTTCTTCTATCGAGGCTCGGGTCAACAGTTCCGAAGTTGTGCGAACGAGCATCGCACCTTCTACTAACACCTGATCTCCTGCTGCAATTTGTTGGGACGCGATGCCTGCCGTTGTTGCAATATGATTTAAAATCTGCTGAATTTCTTCGGTTGACGTGCGCGATAGATCAGCAAGCTTACGGATTTCTTCGGCAACTACAGCAAAACCGCGTCCATGTTGGCCTACCCGAGCAGCTTCAATCGACGCATTCAGTGCGAGCAAATTCGTTTGGGCTGAAATTTCATCAATCACAGCAAGAGTACGATAAATATCGTCCAATGTGCTCATAAACGACAAAATCGTCTCGTTCGTAGCCGCTACGCTAGCGGAAATTTGCGTCATTTTATCTTGAATGCGATCCACTTCCTGTGTCGCCGTACGTAATTGTTCATTAGCGGCATGCTCTAAATTTTTTAAAGTCAACCGCATATGGTCAGATGCCTGTTTGGCTTGCGCCAAGTCATCCAACTGCTTACGAATCGCTAGGATCATAGAATCAAGCTTCATATTCGCACGCTCTGTCGTCCGCTCTGTCGTATCGGTAGCTGCCTGCATAATATGTTGGTTATCCATCACATCGATTGTCGCTCGTTGTACATTTAGCATAATACTTTCCAATGAGTCGATCATATTGTTAACCCATTTGGCAAGCTCTCCCGATTCATCCTGTCTAAACTGATCCAGATGTAATCGTTGCGTCAAATCGCCTTTCCCTTCCGCATTTATCCGAATAAATTCAGCCAGGCGCTTCAAGTCAGTATGAACTCGATGGTATTGTTTACGATAAAGCTGCCAAGCAGCAACATAACCAAATAACAGCTGAAATATACCGATGGCAATTCCATCCCATACATTTCCAGTCAACATATAGATTAGCAACAAAGCGAGTATGGAAGATAGCCAAATGTAGACGCTGTGCATTTTAAATTGCCGCCATCCGATACGACGAATACGATACACTTCCTCTAAATCCGCCTCACACATCATTCCCCACTGATCAGGACAATGGGGTAGCTGAAAAGTAATGCCTTTGCCAATAACTGGAATATGTCGATAATCCGAATAACCAGGATACGCGACAAACAGATTTGAACCATTCTGAATCGTATTGTTGACACCAGGATGCAACTGACCGGTGCTTGGATCGGTAAACATTAGCTCTAACTCGGTATGTTCTTTCACCGAAACGATGCCCCACGCTGTCGTTATACCGGCTTTTAAATTTTCGCCATGCGTAAACGTATGATCTTCAAACCGACTACGCGATAATGCAGTTCCAGGCTGTAGCTCTGGTCGTAATACCGATTGTGCCATAAACAAATAATTATCTCCTGAATCCGCATAAATATGACCCGATTCTCGCTGAATCAGATCGCCAAGCACATCGCCAGGAATACGGCAGCATAACCAACCGATATGTTGACCATCTTGTATGATCGAGACGATAAACATCAACGTTATATCATCGTGAAACGTAGATGAACGCGAACCAATTTGTAATGTCACTGCATCCGAGTAAGGCCCATACATACATTTTTGCGCCCTACTACTAGCTTGGGCATGCAATAATCCCGCTTGAAAAGGCAACGAGCTTGCCGGAACACGATATCCAATCCGTTCCGTATATGTAGAAAAAAGAACTTGATGATCGTTGCCGAGCACAAATAATTCCGTACTATCCTGCATACGTTTATAGCTAATTTGAAATAAATCACGTAGCTTTTCCGTATGCGCCGTATCGAATGTAATATTTTGCCAAGGCATCGATTGAATCTGTTGTAACAAACGCTCCAGGTGAGTCCATTGATCATTAGCCCAATCGACCATAATTTGCCGTCTCGTTTCGGCAATCCCTTCAAAAATCCGCTCTATTTCTTCCTGTTGACTTGCATTAAGCCGATACGACCACCATAAAGGCAGTCCTTTTTTCCAACCTAACCAATCAAACATTGTGATCACCTCAACAATCCAAAATGTAAACCACTTCGAACGTTACTTTTGATCAGTCATCTGCGGCAACCGATTTAATTTATGGATGTGTTTAAACAAAACAAGTCTAAATACCCAAAAATAATACACAACCATATGCCCATCATTATATACAAAATAGTCCAAATTGACGATAAATATGTTAAATGATACGAATATTCTGTCAAAAAATCTAAATATCATACGTTATTTTAATGACGGATTGGACGCTCTGTCTATGTAAACGATATGCAACTCAAAAAGCCGACCTGTATAAACTGCACTTCCATCATACATTCATTTAGCCAAAACGGCTTTTAATGTCCGTATTCAGGGAGTCGTTTAGCAAGATGGTCGGCTTTACGCTAGCGTAATTATACTATGCAGGCAAAGATCAGATTCATATCTAAACAAATGTTTTACATAGGATTGTAATTGTTAAGACTGCTTATCCAGCACCAATTCCAGCTGTACGTTAATATCATTTTGAGTGCTCAGTACAACCGAGTGCGGGTTAGTCATGCCGAAGTCAGCGAATGTAACTTTAGTTGCACCAGACAGCAGCATTTTCCCGTCCTGGTATACGCCTTTCATAGTAAAAACGACTTCTTTCGCTTTCCCTTTTACGGTCAGCGTGCCGTTCATTTTAAATTCGTTCGTCGCACCGGATACCCATTGTGTCGGTACATTTTCAAATGAAGTTGCCTTAAATGTCGCGTTCGGGAACTGGCTTACATCGAAAAAGTCTGCACTTTTGACATGCTCATCACGTTGCGCGGTACCGGAATCGATTGCGCTCATATCGATCTGCCCTTCAGCTGTCATTTTGGCAGGATCATCTACATTCACATTCCAGTTGCCACTTACTTTGTTATCGACAAAATTGACCTTTTCTTGGGAAGTGGTGACAGAGAAGTACACTTTGGACGTGTTGTTAATTGCCCATTTGCCGTTAAGCTCGCTTCCGCTTACACTTTGCGCAGACGTCGCAGTGTTATTCCCCTCTGCTGCCACTGTTGCTGCGGGTACGACGCTTTTAATCGCCACTTTGTTGCCGAGATAGCTTTTCATAAACATATAGCCCCCTGCACCTGCAACAATAATGACTATTGCGGCTGCAATCAGCCCATTTCTCGTCTTTTTATTCATCCTATACTCGCTCCTTTTTGTTCTCTCTTTTTGTATGTTACTTTCAATCTTTTATAAGGGTAGTATAAAAGCTCAATATGTCGACAATGTGTCCATTCGTAATCATTGGCAAAAAATAATATATTCGCTACTGTTTATGCGAGATGTTGTATTTTTACATATGAAAATTGATGTTTTATTGTTTATGAACGATCACAATGATGCGTTTGCGGTTGGATTACATACCCATGTACAATAAAGACAACAGACGCATGGAATGAGCGCTGCTTGCTTGTGTCACATAAACACGGCATACAGGCTAACCTTTTACTATACAAATGAATATGCCAAGCGATCACATAATTATACGTGTCACTACCCTAAATAGAACGACAACAAGGAGTTATTATTGCTATGAAATTGATTTTAATCGTTGAGGATGAGCCGGGCATTGCCCGTGTTTTGTCCGCTTATTTGAAAAAAGCAGGCTTTGAGATCATTCATGCTGTGGACGGCAACACTGCGCTGGAGCTGTTTCGTGAACGTGAGCCTGCACTCATACTGCTTGATGTGATGCTGCCCGGTATGGATGGCTGGGAATTGTTGCAGCTCATCCGTGAGTATCATTCATGCCCGGTCATTATGCTGACCGCCCGTGATGGAATTACCGATCGGTTGCATGGTCTAGATAGCGGTGCCGATGATTATATGACCAAACCGTTTATGCCGGAGGAAGTAGTTGCGCGTGTCCATGCGGTGTTGCGGCGACGCCCTTTTTTGCAAGATCGCAGCAGTAAGCGACATTTTGGCAATCTTGTAATTGATCATGCCGCTAAATGTGTATATTTGAACGGTGCGGAAGTTGCGCTCAGTCCACGCGATCTGTCACTCGTATTGTTTTTGTCAGAGTATCCAAACCGGACGTTTACGCGCGATCATCTGATCGAACAAGTGTGGGGGATTGATTATGAAGGCAGTGATCGTGCGGTCGATCTGTCGATTAAACGGCTGCGTCAATCGCTGTCCAACTGGTCGTCCGCAGCGGGCGAAATTCGCACTTTACGAGGAATGGGGTATCAATTTTGGATCAACGAGTAAAAGCTGCGCGTACCGTATCGTTGCTATCGTATTGGACGGTGCGTTATTTTATTATTTTGTGCCTCGGCTTTGTCGTCATTGCGGTTGCTGCCTTTTATTGGGCACGCGATACGACGATGGACAGCCGCATTCGTACCGCAGGACTGCTCGGGCAGGAAGTAGCAGATCGTGTAACTAATGCATCCGGTCAGATTCATATTCCACCTAATCTGGATCATATTATTCAAAATCGGCTACGTTTTTTTAATATCGACGAAGACACCTGTGTTATCATTACGGACAATGCTGGCAAGCTGCTGTTTTCCCGCCCTGCCATTACCGAAAAGCAACTGTATAACAAGCTAAGCGACGATCTGAGCACACCCCGTGATACGAAGTTTATGGCAATCAACACGCCCATCGATAACAGCAGTGACAAATCAATCGGTCAAGTGAGCATTTTGCAATCGAAAAAATCGCTTACATACAGTCCTAATGAGCTGCTGTTTATATTCATATTGCTTGCCATACTTATTCTGTCCGGCTGGCTCACTCTATATTTGTTATCACGTAAACTGTCGCGTCCGCTTAGCGGTGTTGCCGCAGCTGCCCAACAAATTTGTGCGGGCAATTATGACGTTAAACTGAATAACAACACACCGGAAAAAGAAATTCAGGAGCTCGTATCTTCTTTTGAACAAATGGCGCAGCGGCTTAAACATTTGGAAGAATGGCGTGCACTGTCGCTTGCCGGTGTCACCCATGAGTTAAAAACACCGGTGACGTCGATCAAAGGGCTAATGATGGCGGTGCGGGATGATGTCGTATCCGACGAGGAAGCACGCGAATTTATCGATATTGCACTCCAAGAATCCGAACGGATGGAACGAATGGTGTCCGATCTGCTCGATTATAACGCACTGGCGGCGGGCAGCGTGGAAGTTAGACATGATCGGCTTGATTTGCAGTTGCTCATCCGCGAAGTCGTTTATCAATGGCAATTAACACATGATATGCATGATGTGCATATCGAGCTGAATGTGCCATCAGAGCCGCTGTATACGGTAGGCGACTCACTGCGGATACAGCAAATTATCGTCAATCTGCTCAACAACGGTTTGCAAGCTTCCGACGCATCCCGACCGATCGAATTTGCGATCACGATGTACGCCGACGGTAATATGCTACATGTGGAAGTAACCGATCATGGCTCCGGCGTCATACCGGAAGATCAGTCGCATATTTTCGAACGTTTTTACCGCGGGGAAAAGAAAAAACGCAGCATGCGCGGGCTCGGTCTAGGACTAACATACAGCCAGCTACTGGCACGTGCGCAAGGTGGCGAGCTCATGTTGCGGCATAGTTCTCCGGCTGGCAGTACATTTTCTTTGCAATTGCCACGCTAGTGTGCGGATCGTCAATACAGTGAAAACTTCAGCTGCATAAAGTGAAGATAACGTTTACTGTACAAATCTGTATGTAATCTGCCCCTATATGCCGAAAAAGCTCAGTTAGAAAGGAATTTGTTCCTCTCTAGCGGAGCTTTTGTGTGGCAATCCTCTCTCACGGCATATATCGCATCATGGTGGCATGTTCAAACATACATAATCACTTAAGCTACCACAATCCATATACAGATCGCGCTGTTATATGTTGTTAATGCGAACACATTTTCGTTATTTAGCTACAATATATGCGTGATGTGATGATCCGATTTAGGCGATGTATCCAAACGGTTCCCCTCTATTCGCAAGCGATGCCGTCTTTATCACGATCCAGTTTCAAACGATATCCTGGCTCGCCTTTGTACAATGGTGCTTTGCCTGCTTTGCGTACAGCGGTACAGTTTTTGTAATAAACACCTTTTACATTAGTAAAACCTTGTGCTTGCTTCGTTGGTGAAGGCTGTGCTTGCGCGGTTGATGATACCGCTACTCCAGTTCCAGCGATCAGTGCTACGGTGACAATACTTGCAAATAACTTGTTCATGTGTGATAACCCCTTTGTTCGTAGTTGGTTTAGTAACGGTATTACTTTTTTATTCATTTAGGTCAATCAGTTAGTTATAGGTTCGTATGTATTCTAGCACATAATTATGTTTTATTTTGCCTTTTCTTCAAAATAAAATAAATGAGATTATATTTTAAACGAAGCGAGCAGAAACATAATCAGTACACTGTGATCGTATAGGTATTAATAATAGGTAGCTAAGTATCGCTATGTACGATTTGAACTTCTATTATGAATTTTTCATATGATGAAATAATTTTATGAATTAATATCGTTGCTACGTATAAACGTAAAAATAGCGCCCTTATGGACGCCAGTTTAATAATTACTTATTTTATCGATTATTTAGTTTACTAAAATTAGTACCTTGACCAAGTTAAATGTTAATTTTAATTGTGTGCTGAAATCCTGATCCATGCGATCTTGAAATAGATGCAACACTCCAATTCATCTCGGTCAGAGTACTAGGTTAAACGGTAGCCAGTTGCCGAAATGGACGAATTACATTACCCTGCTTGGAGCGATCCAGTATCGCAAATACAATTTTATCGAACAATAATGCATACTGTTCACCTTGCAAAATATCGTTGAACCATGTCGCTACCTGTTCCGGATCATTGCGAAACACACCGCAGCCATATGCGCCGAGTACGAGCACCTTTTGTTCGTGAGCTGCTGCTACAGCTAGCATATAACGGATACGCTGCTTCATGACCGCTTCGATCCGGTATGCTTGCTCTGGTTCGCGCTCGTGTACGATACCAGCATTGACGGCGGGCGCAGTTAACATCGATACAGCATAAGGCTGCTCACGCAATGAACCGTCGTCATTCCGAAATACAGTCACAGCAGGCGAGTAGATCATATAATCGGAATACATACAGCTTTGCTCACGGCGATTATGTTTGTACATCTCATCCATCTGTACGATTGATGGATACAGTGAAGATGAACGAGCCAAACTCTCCTCTTGCGCCTGGCTTCCACCAAGAAAGCCTCCACCAGGATTGCGTGCTGAAGCAAAATTCAATGCCATCACATGCGGATACTGCTCCTGTACAGCTAGTCGCTCTGCCGCTTGCAGCGTCGTTTCTGTCGTACATTCGATTATTGCGCCGCAGCGATGTTCGTTTGGCGATGATGGATCGTTATGTGCCTCACAGACGCTATGTGTATGCTCGATTGGCAATCCGGATAATTCCGCCGTCTCGGCAGCGCTTGTTGGAGCCGCCAACTTAGTGGCGATCCTTTGCTGAAGCTGCTGCTCTGCTGCCTGTTGTACAGCTTCACGCTCCTGTGGACGATACAGCACCGCTTCACGAATCGTACGTTCAACTTGCTGTCCAATCGGCACATCTTTGCCGGATGGTGCCTGGTAATACCCTTGTTGCAAAATGTCGAGCGTCTCTTGTGCCCAACGTGAACGAACGTCTCGTTGTCCGTGCTGTCCGGGGCGAGTTGATGTTTGTGATCTGTTGTTATAAATGTTCATGATGAAATGACTCCTCTCTGCTTGCTTCTATAGGCGCTATAATATGCTCAATCTTCCCATTCCGGACGATAACGATACAGTTGGGATGGGCGGTGTCCGGCATCTTTCGTATACTCATTCGTAGCGATAACCCGTGCTGCCATTTTGCGGCGAAAAGCAGGCGCTAACAGTTCTTTGCCAAGTACAATTTCGTATACTTGTTGCAAAGCGGACAGCGTAAATAGTGGCGGCATCAGGTTAAAAGCAATATCGGTATATTCGATCTTGCTGCGCAGGCGCTCAATGCCATACGCGATCATCTGCACATGGTCAAAAGCAATTCCGTCACTGCTTAGTACTTGCCAGTGCTCACCAGTGAGCGTACCTTGATACGTACGAGTCACTCTAACCGTACCTGTCAGCCGCAAATTATGATGTTCCAACTCGACCTGCATATCTCGTTCCAACCTGCATCCAGCTTCCAAATGAACTTTTTTTTCTTCCAATACGCGATAGCACAGCTTAAACCAGCGTGCATCACGCGCATCATCCCCTGCCTTAATCTGCTGACTGGTCGAATCTGCCAGTGCCATATAAGCGGTACTGATCACACGTGTACGTGGATCACGCTCGACCGCCCCCCACGTATACAGCTGCTCCATATAAATGCCATCTAGCCCGGTTTCACTGCGCAGCTCACGCGCTGCCGCCTCATCCAAACTTTCATTTATCCCTACAAAGCCACCCGGTAATGCCCACCAGCCCAAATACGGATGCTCTCCGCGCTGCACCATCATCAGATGCAGTGATTTTTCCGGCAGTTTACGATAATTATCCTGCTGTTCATCCAAAATCGTAAAAATTAACATATCCGCCGTGACCGAAGGGTGGTCAAATTCACTAACATCATATTGTGCCAAATATTGTTGCTCATTCCAGCCACGCTGATCCAGCCGCTCCACGCTGTCCGCAAATGAAGCAGCGGATTGCTGCTGACTTTGTTCATCCATATATGAACCTCCAATCGATCTAAAACATGCTTTCGCTTCCAAATAGGACATATACGCAAATGTGGCGTATTGGGGCAGCCAACACTTCTTTTTTCATTGTACCTCGTGTTTGAAGTTCGCCAACACTGAAGTCGTCCTTGCCCGTTATCGTTATTTCCTTGCCGTGGTGAAGCGTAGCTTGCAGGCTATGAATTTGCGTACATGCCTAGTAGGTTGTCTCAAATGAAAATTGTGTTTGAACGTACCTTAACCTATTCATCATCAAGCAATGGTTAGATCGACAAACTTTAAATGTATTTGAGACAAGCTACTAGTAGCTTGCCCGCGTTAAATAGACAGTTTGATGTTGCCCAGCAAAGCTGTTCTTATGCTGCAATTCCATTGTTTTTTCAGAAGATGTAGTCCATCACACATTGAATGTAAGCTGGTCAGCCCACTAGTAAAGTCTCCGTGTAGATGTAGTGACATATGATCGCCACGCTGAATAACAAAATATGTTGTAATCTTTTATATATTAACATTTTGTTAATAACATATAGTTATTATATAGGCTGTATTCGTATTCGTCAATCTGTAACGCCGTTTTGCAAGCGATAGGACAAATTCAATCGCTTGTTCGTTCTATATTTTTATGGAAAAAATCGTATATTGTGGCAACGATTCATAGCTCTAAACAGTTGACTATGATATGCTTAACCAGAGTCTGCGCGCTGATGAGTAGCGGGTAATACAATCCACTGCTTTTGCCGATATAGAAAGTATCGTGTACTTTAAGTTCGACGCCACTTAAAGACTGCCGCAAACAAACCGGCTCCTCGCTGAACAGCAGTGAGCGGTAAAGGAGTGATCATCTGATGAAAGTGAATCCGATTGAAGCTGTACGTAAGATTACAGCCGATCTCGCCTATTATACAAAGCAAATTTTTGAAAAACGGGCTGAACAGCAAGCAAAATATGCTCAACCAAAACGCAATACAACCGATGCACAAACCGGAGTTCAATTTGAACAAATGATGGACAAGATTCCTTCCCATCATACCGTCAATAAACCGGCTCCGTTATCAACGGTAAGCTATGCGGACATCGCAGATTTCAAGCTTAATTCCACGCAGTACGAGCATACAGCGCTTACTAACCAGCGCATCGCTCATGCGCATAAAGCATATGAGTTATCGATGAACGAGCAAAGCCCGGTCACGATTGAGCCGTTTGACTCTCGTGCTTAAGGCGATGGCTGCCGGGATATATGTATTGCCGCTGAACAGCGCATAATGTAGCGGCAGCATATTGCCCGCGGCGCAACCGTCCAGCATCTATACCATACAAAATCCATACAAAAGCCATTCCTTGTCGATCGACATCCGGATCATATCATCGCTTCCAATTGGCAGTGATAAGTTTCCACATTAGGAATGGCTTTTGTCATACATTCATTATAGTTATGAGTTGATGAGTTGTATGTGTGCTAACATGCTTACCGATCCGCAAATCGGCAAAATGACCGTATGCAGCCTATAACAAGTAGCTGCCGCTTAGGACTGAAATGAGCAGCAACAACTTCGATCTGAGCCAAGTCAATTCCATTCATTAGCATGACCGAGGCGTATACGCAGCAACGATAACTGTTAGCCGATTGTTGCTTCATACGTCATTTGTATCCACAATTCCCGCACTACAACTCCGTTTCGTATAAAATCTCTCCTGTTCGCGACAAATCATAACCGCCAATCGCTTGTAATTCACGCTTAAACTCGTCGGATTGCAGCGTCTGCTTGAGTAAAGCAATCCATTCGGCATGTTCCGGACGATTGAGGATAACCAAATCATAACGCTCCACCGTGAGCGGAATAAATTCAATCCCAACCATTGCTGCCGCCTTTTCACTGCCTATGCCCACGTCCGCATCTCCGGCTGCAATCCGTGCAGCAACGGCGATATGGGACGTTTCTTCCTGTGCATAGCCGCGTACTGTCGATGGACGAATATCGTTTAAGCGCAGTTGCTCGTCCAGCAGTACCCGTGCCCCGGCTCCACGTTCGCGATTGGCAAGTCGGATGCCGGTTTGTGCAAGCTGTTGCCAGCTAGTAATACGTTTCGGATTACCACGCTGTACGTACAATCCAGCTCGGCGCGATACGAGATTGATTACGGTAAATGAACGCGATACGAGCAGCTTACGCACATATGGCAAATTGTATTCTCCTGTCTCACCATCATACAGATGTGTACTCACAATGTCCGAATGCCCCATATACATCGACACTAGACTGTCCATACTACCGGCAAACGAACGCAGCGCACGAAATCGTCCATCCTTTTCCATATAACGTGCCAGCACATCAAGGCTTGTATCTTGCCCTGTAATTACAATCGGGCGCATTCCCGCAGGCGGCATTAACGGTTCTTCGGTCACCGGATGAATCGTGCCGATATTACGCAAAATCTCCTCTGGCCTTGCATAGGCAGCATGCACAAATGCGGGCGAAACCGTAGTTGCTTCCGATGGCGGTAGCTTTGCCGCAGCTAGTCGTGCCGCTGCATCCGGTGCCAAGCCGATATCCGGCGGATGGGCAAGTGTATCGTTTTGCAGCTCGCGTAGTTGAAGCTGTCCAGCTTGTTCGCGCAGCATACCATTTTTGGCACGTTGCTTATACAGTTCCAGATCGTCATGATCGATCCGCATCTGCTTACCGACACGATAAGCAGGCAAATCGCCCTTTTTGATCAGATCATATACGGTCAGCTTGGACACTTTTAACAGTTTGGCAATTTCTTCTGTTGTATACGAGATCGGTTCACTCATAAATGACCCCTTTCATCAGTTATCGTTAGTTATCGTTCGTTTATTATTCATGACATAGTTGAGTAATGGATATCGATCTGTAGGTTATCGCAAGGTACATTTATATTAACCGTCCCATTCATTTAATTCAATTCGCCAAACAAACGATTTGCCTCCCTTAATTATAACTAGATATAACTAGTATAATCTTGTATGATTTAGTACATAGTTTAGAGCGATATACCGTTTAACATCGTCTCATACTGCATTACATACATGTCCATTTTATTCTATTGTTCAGGAGGATTTTTATGAATCGATCTTTATTGGCTATCACACTATTTAAAAACTCAGCTCGTCGTCATCGCTTCATGCTCACGATGCTGATGTTGACCGTGCTCACCTTATTGCTTAGTGCTTGTACAGGTAATAATAACAGTTCATCTAGCCGTACCGGTTCGTCCGGCAATCCGAGCGGCAACAATCAGCCGGTGGAATTAACGATTTCGGCAGCAGCCAGTCTGACCGATAGTTTAACCGAAATTCAGGCGTTATATGCGAAAAAATTTCCGAATGTAAAGCTAACGTTCAATTTTGGCGCATCCGGTACATTGCAAAAGCAAATTGAGCAGGGCGCACCTGCCGATCTATTTCTATCGGCTGGCAGCAAACAAATGCAGGCACTCGTCGCTGCAAAATTAATCGCACCGGATCATACGCTGAATTTGCTAACCAATGAGCTTGTGCTTGTCGTGCCAAAAGGCAGCAGCTCGGTGCCTGCTGCTATTACCGATCTAACCGGAAATAATATCAAACGTATCGCGATCGGCACACCGGAATCTGTACCCGCAGGCATGTACGCCAAACAAGCATTGGAAAAAGCGGGCGTATGGGATACGTTACAACCGAAGCTCGTCCAAACAAAAGACGTTAAACAAGTATTGTCTTATGTAGAAACAGGCAATGCCGATGCCGGTTTTGTGTATAAAACCGATGCGTTGGAAGCCAAAGGCGTACAAATCGCCTTCACGACCAGCGCAGACAGTCATGATCCGATCGTGTATCCGATCGGTGTGCTGTCGTCCACGACGCATCGCGAAGATGCAGCGCTATTTTACGCGTATTTGCAAACAAAAGAAGCGCTGGCTGTGTTCGCCAAGTACGGTTTTAACAAGGCAGCCACAAGTTCATGAATGGGGTTTGGTCATGGGATGCGGTAGGCTTTCCTGTCACCCTTTCGCTGCAAATCGCCTGCTTGTCCAGCGTGATCGTGTTTGTGCTCGCTACGATGGCGGCGCTGTGGATGAATCGGTATCATTTTCCCGGTAAAGTTGTAGTGGAAACGTTGTTTATGTTGCCGTTAGTATTGCCTCCATCAGTTGTCGGTCTACTGCTGCTGACGATACTGGGACGACGGAGTTGGATCGGACAAGCAGCCGAATGGCTTACCCATCAACCGATCGTGTTTAGCGTAACCGGTGCGGTAATCGCAGCGGTAGTAGTCGCTTTTCCGCTCGTATATCAGTCACTCAAAACCGGCTTTGCGCTCGTCAATCGTGAAGTGCTGGAATCGGCACGCTCGCAAGGTGCCAATGAATGGCAACTGCTCTGGTCGATGATTTTCCCGCTCGCCTGGCGCTCGCTTGTGACCGGCTTTGTGCTCGGTTTTGCACGTGCACTCGGCGAATTTGGTGCCACATTAATGGTCGCCGGCAATATTCCAGGCAAAACGCAAACATTACCGACTGCCATCTATTTTGCCGTTGATGCAGGAAATATGCAGCTTGCCTGGAGCATGACCGTCATTACGATATTCATCTCATTTGTACTGCTGCTAGCAACGAGTAAAATCCGTGGTTCCGATTAAGGAGTTAGTCATACTCCTATCACATAGACAGATGAAAAAAGTTAAACAGTGAGCGCGCATCGGTACTTAACTAGTGCGCGCTATTTCATATACATTTGAAAAATCCGTCCTTTTTAGCTATGCCAAAATCCGCTCCATGTTCACTTCTTCCCTTATGCTAACACCATGCTTTTTTGGAGTGTCTATTTTTGGGAGTGTCTATTTGAAGCGGATCATACCAAGGCGCGGTTTTTTTATAAGCCTTACTATTGTAAACGTATACAAATTCCCCCTACTCCTATTTTGAAAAAGCAGCTATCGGTGATAAAATAGACATATATTCTATTCTGCCTCCATCCTATGTGAGGTTATGCGTGACGATCGTAACTATCATCATTATGAGAGCGATACAACTGCACCATTGCGCCATTTATGTACGATCTACTCGCCTATTCGATGCGCTTACACTCCTTTATTTTTAGAAAAGAGGTCGTCCGAATGTTAAAACTTAACCAGTTATCCGATATTTTGGAACTGCAACGTATATGTGAACAATATGACGGAATTTCACTAAAGTTAAACTGGGATATTTTGAAAAATCGTTCTCCGGGCATACAGGAGGATTTTTTTGACTATGAGGACGGCGAGCTGATATCATTTCTCGCCCTATACGTATTAGGTAATAAGATCGAAGTGTGTGGCATGACCCATCCTGAATATAGGAACCAAGGGCGTTTTTCCGGTTTGTGGACAGAAGCGATGCAAAGCCCTGCCATCAAGCGAATGAGACAGATTTTATTCAATACGCCCAAAGCTTCTTTATCGGGTCAGCAATGGGTACAGAGCCGTCAAGCGCAGTTCCATAGCAGCGAATATGCGATGAAACTACAACAGGGAAGCAACAGTTTTATGGAGCAAGTTCCCTCTGTAGAGATCGCTCATTTACGTCCATTCCAGCAAGAAGATACAAATCTGTGGGCAAAGCTGGATGCCGAAGCGTTTGGCATTTCGGAATTTTCTACGATTGCCGCACTCGCAGGCCCTTTACGTTCACCGTCACGTGCCATGCTTGTCATTGAACATAGCGGGCTGGCTGTCGGCAAAATCGAGATTGATCGCCATGACGAACATAGCTGGATTTATGGCTTTGTCATTGATCCGGTGCTACGCGGACATGGACTCGGACGCAGTGCACTGCGTCAAGTCGCACAGCAGGAGCAAAGCAGAGGCAACCAAGTATGGCTTGATGTTGTAGCTACGAATACACGAGCACTGCATCTGTATGAATCGTGTGGCTTTGTGCAGCAGGATGTGCAAGATTATTACACTTATGAGTTGCCACAAATCTAAACGGCAGCTCCCGCCTCAACTTCGTTTCGTATATACTAACATTGCAGACAGTACATTTATATCCATTGCCAGCAATATTTGCATATCTAATCTATATTGCTAGCCAAACGAAAAAAGCGTCGATCCAGGCGGTGGAGGTCCGGTCCACCGTAGGATCAACGCTTTTTTGCAGAACTGCTGAACTTTCCGTACATGACTGGGACAGACGGTTCAACAGTCCTAATCTCCTGCAAAGGAGAAGGCCGTATGTTCATGTGGTTCATCTATGTGAAAAGGCGCTGGCATCAAAATGATGGGGGATTTTGATACCGTCCTCTTTCACCTAACTAACGCTCCAAGTTGGAGCAAAGGCTACTGCCGTACCAGCGTTCGCTCTGCAACAAGCGCAAAGACGATTTCCGCCTGGGACGGCATGCCGAAGCAGATCAACATAATCGATCGAGCCGGCAACATGCTCCTGCTCTGGAACATGGCGCTGCATCGTTCCATCGGAAATATAAAACATATCGATCCGTTGCGGCACACAACCAAAGGCTGTCCGGCAAAATACGTTGCTCAGATGAATAAATGCTTCTTCCAGATGGGGCTCACGCTCCCAGAAAAATTTCTGGACAATCAGGCTCTTGTGTCCGGATGGCTCATCACCCGGTTGCGCTGTTGTCCAGGGCAATTGCCATACCGCCTGGAAAATGAGCGACAGCTCCGTATGCAGCTCAGGCACGATCACCCGGTGTTGTTCATATAATATAACCGGGTAGTCTGCTGGCTGATTATGTCGCAATAATGCAGCCAGATTCGCGATTACAGCGTCTTTAATTTCCCAGTAGTGGGCTTCACTCTCAAAGCCGACCGGACGACGGGGCCAACGCAGATCGACCAGTGTGCCGATATGGCTAATTTCACGTAGTTCTGGCGACATCGTATAATAGGCATTAATCGCATGACCTGCTGCAACGAGTACACGTTGTTGCCAAGTTGGCTGCTTAGGTTGCTTCGTTATATGCGGAGCTTGTCCACCATACGTTTGGCGCAGCCAATCTTCCAGCTTGTAATCATGAAGCACCATTTGCTCCGAGGCTGTTGTCGATATACTCACGTTTGTATTCACCTGCTTCTAAGCTGTACGATGCTGCTATCGTTATACGACGCTGATGACAGCGCCAGCGAAATGTTTACCGAAGTTGCGGCATACGTCTTTGTCTTCTGCTGCCGGATTTAGCTCAATTTTCAAGCTTTCCTGTACGAGCTGTGCACCGCGCTCTTTCAGCTTATCTGACAACAGATCAACCGCTGCTGCAAATTGATCGTATGCGGTATCACCGCTTCCGAATACAGCCGCCTTTTTCCCTGTCAAGTCCAGCTCATCCATATCTTCATAAAAATCGAGGAATTCATCCGGCAATTCGCCGTCTCCCCACGTATAAGCACCCAAAATGAAGGCGTCATAGTCTAGCAAAATATCGGCATCCACATCCATCGATTGCTTTACATCCACCTCTGCACCTGCAGCTTGAATGCCTTCTACGATTAGGTCAGCCATTTCTTCGGTGTTGCCGGTCAAGCTGGCGAATACGACTAAAAATTTCGGCATAGCGATCCTCCCGTGTGCTTTCTTTCTCTCGTCGGTTTCTCTGTGAACATCATAATTGATAATGATTATCATTGTCAACATTTTATTTGAATTTTTTATTTTTTTGTATGTTTTCGATTTGTGCAGCGCTGGTCATCCCCGCTTCACCAACCGTAAGCAATTGGCATGATCCCTTGCTACTAAGGGGATCGGCAGCTTACAGTTTCATTGCCAAATGCAAAAAGGACGAAATCGTCTGTTGTGTACAGCCCGGTTTCGTCCATTCATTTCGCTACAATCATAGTTGTTAACTGCTTCATGCTTAATGAAATTAGAGCATATCAGCATATAACGTAAAGTACACGGGCTAACGAATTGCGCAGCTCCACTTCAATTTTAATAAAATAGACGGATGCGTCTCGATTGATGATTCAAAGTTCATCCGCTCATCTCATAAAAGACGCAACTGCCCTGCTTGCGCTTAAAAAGGACGCGCTGCCGTATACATATCATACGCTGGCAACTGCCAAAATTCATATGCATACTGTCCTTGCTCGGTCATAATCAAACGTATCCGCCCACGGCGCTGCATATCTTCCAGCAATCGACCTGCTTGATACACTGTCATCGTCGTCATCATCGATACGTCTGCTGGCGTAAAGCGATTATGCGTCTGTTCGGCAACACGTTGCAGTTGCCGTTCAAACCAGCGTCGTTGCTTTTGCTTTTCACCATGCCATAATACATACCCGATGGCTGCCGGTACAAAAATCCAGCTAATTCCCGCTAAAATTTTTAATGTTTGCGGTAAAAATTCGCGGATGACAAGCAACAGAATGATTGCTCCGACAACAAACAACACCGTCGTTAATGTTGACCTTTGTCTGGACATTTTCATCGCCTCCCAAATTGCAGTAGGATTCGTTTCGATCCGTACGGATGAACTGTATCGATATCGACTGTGCATATCGATGTGCAACATCGTGGGTATAGTGGACATCATCAAGTTAAATATAGTATTTCATAGTTGCATAAATGCGTAATATAAGTATAACGCTGTCCTTGCTCCTTTTCCAGTTAGCGAGCGATAAATAGCGGTTTTAGTAACGATTTGTACAAATATTCGTATGGATGAATGGTGTACAGTAGTGCATAGAGGATAAATTGCGGTGGTGATTTGAGCCGATTTGAGCGGTTCGTATGGCGCCGAACAGGTGGTTGTTGTACAATGGAATGCGGTGAACCATGACGGAACATAGGCAGCTACAGGCTGCACCTATCTTTGATTTTACGTATACGTATAGGAGTGATCCAAACGGTAAATCGGTGAAAATTAACTATAAGGATGGTTAGACAATGTATATTGCAGATCAATGGAAAGACTATGAATTAATCGATACAGGCGACGGTGAGCGTTTGGAGCGTTGGGGCGAAATTTTGCTGCGCCGTCCTGACCCACAGATCATTTGGCCCAAAACTGGAAATGATCCGCGGTGGAGTCAAGTTCATGGTCATTATCACCGCAGCTCCTCCGGTGGTGGGGAATGGGAATGGAAACGCAAAATTCCGGAGCGCTGGGAGCTTGCTTTTCAAAATTTAAAATTCCATATTAAACCGACTAACTTTAAGCATACCGGATTATTTCCTGAGCAGGCTGCTAACTGGGCTTGGATGATGAACAAAATCGAGCACGCCGGTCGCCCGATCTCGGTATTAAATCTATTTGCTTACACCGGCGGGGCAACGGTTGCCACTTCCGCAGCAGGTGCATCGGTCGTGCATGTCGATGCAGCCAAAGGTATGGTGCAATGGGCAAAAGAAAATCATGAACTGTCCGGCATTGGCGAACGTCCGGTTCGGTTTATTACGGACGATGTATTCAAATTTGTACAGCGTGAACAGCGCCGTGGTAACAAATACGATGCGATCATTATGGACCCGCCATCGTACGGACGTGGACCGGGTGGCGAAATGTGGAAGCTGGAACAAAGTCTGTATCCGTTCCTCGAATCATGTATGTCGATCATGTCGGATCAGCCGCTATTTATGCTCATTAACTCCTATACAACCGGACTTGCACCGACCGTGCTGTCCAATATTTTGAATATGACATTAAAACAACGTTTTGGCGGTACGATCTCTGCCGGTGAGATTGGTCTGCCGATTACGAACTCCGGCATGGTGCTGCCATGCGGTATTCTCGGACGCTGGGAAAGCTAAGGAAGTATGACTTCCCGTTCTTCCCGCTCCGGACGGGAAGCTGCTGCCAAGCGTCGCGGCAGCAGCCCATCCACCGCAAACGCCCGCACGCTTGGCAGACAGCATGGCAATACAGCCAAGCAGGGCAAATCGTCAACATCTTCAACGAAACGCAATCATAATCAACGTCCCCAGACGACTGAGAATAAGCATCCATCTGGGCGCACTCATCAGCTAGACGTATCCGGGGCGAATCGTTCCTCTCGTGCGACTGCTCCATCCAAGTCGACTCGCGACCAGGCGGCACAGACACAGCATCCATCAGTAAGTCAGACAAGCCATTATGCGGCAGACGAAACGGGTACAAATCGTGCTGAAATCCCTATTCCTGTACTGTATGAAGATAATCATGTGATCGGTGTCGTCAAACCGGTCAATATTCCTTCACAGGCGGACGCTACCGGTGATGTTGATATGCTGGCATTAATCAAACAAGCTTTAAAGCAGCGTTATCAAAAAGAAGGCAATGTGTTTCTCGGTCTTGTGCATCGGCTGGATCGTCCGGTCGGCGGTGCGATGCTGTTTGCCAAAACGTCAAAAGGTGCCTCCCGTCTGTCCGACTCGGTGCGCAGCGGCAAGCTTGGCAAACGCTATGTTGCCGTACTGCGTGGTATCCCTGCACGTGCACAAGCTACACTGCGACATACATTGCTCAAAAACTCCCGCACAAACACATCTGCAGTCGTTCCTGCGGGTACAGCGGGCGGTAAAGACGCGGTGCTCGATTACGAATTGCTTGCTGTCGATCAACAAGCTAATCTGTCGCTTGTGCTCATCCAACTGCACACCGGACGCTCGCACCAAATTCGTGTGCAAATGGCAGCTACCGGACATCCATTGTTTGGCGATCAGCGTTATGGTGTAAACGTCAATCGTCCAGGCGAGCAGCTCGCGCTCTGGTCGGTATTGGCATCTGCCCCGCATCCGGTGAAAGATGAACGGGTGCGGATTGTATCGTTACCACCACGTTTGCAGCCGTGGACACAATGGTCGGAGAAACTTTATGAGCAATTGGCGCAGCGACTGGATCGTGAGCAGGAGTAAGGCGGATCGATGGTAGCTGTGCGCACACTAAAGTGATAATGCCATCCCCACTATGGTACGTATAGTACGGAATAAAGCGCTGGACTTCCGTTTTCATTCCAAAGCAGAGTCGAACTTATTGAACTATGCTTATGCGATACATGCTTATGCGATCATAATAGATCATAAGCTCGGTATACTATAAATTAAAGCAAGACAAAACAATAACCTTCATGAATGTTGCCGATGAATGCACCTGACATTGTACAGTGCTGCGCTAGGCGCTATTCGTGAAGGTTATTTGGGTTGGGCTTTAATTTGGGCTGTTTATTTGGCTGGTTGATTTGTTGTTTAGTGGATTATGTTATCGATCAGTGATGCTATTATTGCTAATCGATGCAGGCTACGCTCCATGCTCACTTCCAGCCAACAGCAAATGCCGTAATCTATCAATGCTACGCTCACTAGTCGCCTTTTTATGTTCTGAATGTGGAGGATGATCGTTGATATGAGCGAATGCTTCGGCATTTCGATGTTCCGACTTTACTGCCAACGCCTCGTGCTGGCGTTCATAATAAGCAATTTGTACGGTTGCAGGTTGATTATGAGCTACATATAGCGGTTGCCATACTATTGCTGGCTCCTGCATTGCTGTAGACTGCGCATCATTTTGCACGATACGTTGAGGCAAAATGGCAACCCCTTTACACTGACGAATTAACGTCAGCAGCATATCGAGCGTATCCACCGGACGTAAATTCCAGACATATTCACGATAACGCTGCATATACTCCAATGTTGCCTGATGGTACGGACAATCATTGTCCCGCATTACCAACAACGGATAGTTTGCCAATTGAGCGGGTAACGGATTTATCGCTGCATGTTGATCGCTAGTGAACGCTGCCGATACTGCCCAGCCTACTTTCTCCTGTATCGTAAACCGGCAAATCGCTGTCTCTGCTTTATCGTTCCAGGGACGATTTAGCAAAATGCCGTCCAATTGATCCGCAAGCAACATCTCAATCAGTTCGCGTATAGGACGCGTATATATTTCCAGCGCAAGCTGTCCATTCCAGATCGCTTCGGTCAAATAACCTGCTGTAATCGTATAGGTCGCACCAATGCGCAGCGCAGTCGGTTGTGCTGACACTTCCGGTTGTTTAAATTCAACTTGCACCTGTTCCACCAATTTCAAAATACGATCCGTATACATCAACAAACGCTCACCTGCTGGTAATAGCTTGACCCCGCGCGCGGTGCGTTCAAATAATTCTGTATGTAACTCTCGCTCCAATTGCCTTACTCTGGCGGTAATATTGGACTGAACATAACCTAATTGATGAGCCGCCGCTGACATTGAACCGAGCCGGGCAACCTGACTGAAAATCGCTAAATCATTAAGTTCCATATGGATTCCTCCTATTGGAGTAGTTGGAAAGCATTCGTTGGCATTCGTTGGCATTCGTTGGCATTCGTTGGCATTCGTTGGCATTCGTTGGCATTCGTTAGTATTGGTTATCATTCGTTAGCATGCATGAGCATTATGCATCGTATCGTTATTTATCATAGTATGACCTATCACTGCCAGTGATGGCTTTGCTCATTTCTAATCATTATACAATCGATAACTGCCGCTTGTACAATAAAGCTACAAGTACAACAGCGCTGTTAAACTTGTGTAGGCAAGGCAATTTCCAGCCCACGTAGGTGATGATGGAGCCGTTCATTCATCCTTACAATGACGATGAATACATTGTTAAAAGGAGGAAACCGATGATTGGCATGCAATATACGATTCAGCTACCTGCTGATTATAATATGAACATTATTGATGAGCGTGTGCAGCAAAACGGGCATAAAACAGACGGGTATCCGCGCCTGCTATTCAAAGCCTATTTGGCGACAGTGAAAGGAATGCACGGTCAGACGACCAACAGCTACTGTCCACTCTATGTATGGAACAGTCAGCATGGTTTAAATTCCTTTTTGCTCGATGGCTCATATGATGCTATTTTGCAATCATTTGGCTGGCAACAGGTGCAGATTGGTATTCCGCTGGAACTGCCGCTTTCGACAACGACAAACAAGCAGTCACTAGATGTAGCATCTGTACACTTTGATGTTACTCGTTTACGACAGGCACGCTATGTGATCGAATATGTCGGTTCCATCCAGCCAGCGCTCTCGTTGCACGGACTACCGCATACGATCGCCCAGCATTTGCACACACAGGGATTACCGTCGCTCAGTTTGACGAGTCAGGGGCAATTGTTCATTTACAATCCGGATCAATGGGCGTATCATCAATTTTATTTTGTCGAAACCGTGCCAGCAGCTTTGCCAGCGTATTGTAAAATGTATACGATTTTGCACTGGTCATTTGGTGAGAAAGAGTGATTGCATAACAGAAAAGATAACCTTTGCCGCTAGAAAGGTCTATCATTGCGGACAGACCTTTCATTCGTTTTCTATAACGATCTCGTAAAAACGTATAACATATCGATTGATCGATTGTCGGATGCGCCACAAATGTACGCAAAACAACAGATAATCAAAAAGCAGCCTGTTCATCTTCGTTATGATGATGAATAGGCTGCTTGCTATTGATTGTATTAGTATGGAAATGCGCTTGTATCTGGTTCGCTGTCTTAATTAAAAATTAGGTTGGAAAGCTGCTAAATGTTCACTAGTAGGCTGACCGCGCTAAATGCGGAGTTTAATGTCATATCGCTTAGACACTTTCATGGTGTGATGTAGGTATATGCCCATACGATGGAGTCGGTCAGACAGCATATTTAAGCTGGTCAACGTACTAGTAGTTTGTCTAAAGTACATTTACAGTTTATCAATCCAACAATCGCTTGGTGCTGAATCGGTTTAGGGACGTTCAAACACAATTTCCATTTGAGAAAGTCTACTAGGGCGTGTACGCAAACTCGTATGATGTGAGCCACAGTAGTGGTGACACCCTAACTTTAGCCACCTTATAATTCAGCACTGTTCGTTGACAAATCTTCCAACACCGCAATAATAACGTCATTACGATCGAGCGTAATGATCGATTTGCCGACATGACGGCGTTCGTCGGTTTGTAATGCCTGCTTGCTGCTAAATGGAATCGTGCGATTGGGTGGTGTAATCGCGATAAAAGAGCGATGATCACGGCATACATAAGCGGCAATGATGCGATTGCCGTTCGGTTTAACACGTTTGCCTTCTTTTAATTCAAAAGTCGATACACCTTTACCGCCCCGACTTTGTGTCTGGTATTGCAGCATCGATGTACGTTTGGCATAACCGAGATCAGTCATGACCATCAACTGTCCATCTTCTTCCCCGTCAACCCATAATGATGTTACCACCTCATCATCATCAACTAACTGAATGCCACGTACGCCTGTCGATACCCGTCCCATCGTACTCACTTCTTCGGCACGGAAACGAACGCTCATACCGTTTTTTGTAATTAGCATTAAATCGCGTGCCTGTTCGCCTTTCGTTACAGATAACACTTCATCACCTTCAGCGAGCTTGCATGCTGCTACTGCGCCAGAACGCTTAGTCGCGTAATCTTTGACCTCAGTACGTTTCACCTGACCGCGTTTGGTCACAAAGACGAGACTTCCCGTCTCCTGCTCCAAATTACGTACCGGAATGACGCTAATGATCCGGTCTTCACGTGTCATCGAGATTACGTTAACGATCGCGGTACCGTTATCTTTCCATTTGAAATCCGGAATTTGGTGTACCGGCAGTACAAAATATTGTCCACGCTGCGTAAATACGAGCAAATTATCGAGCGTATTCACGTCTAGCACCTCGCGGATAAAATCATCTTCTTTCACACCAGCGCCGCTACGTTCGCCACCGGAGCGTGTAAATGACAACATACTAGTACGTTTAATATAACCATCATTCGAAAAGGTAACGAGCACATCTTCGGAATTGACCATCACTTCCAGATTGACTTTCAGTTCTTCCACTTCATCGCGAATTTCGGAACGACGTTCGATACCAAAACGTTCGTGGCTTTCCATCAGTTCCTTTTTGATTACACCGATCAGCTTTTTGTCGCTATCGAGAATCGCTTGCAGCTGTTTGATCTTTTTCTGAATATCTGCCAGTTCTTTTTCGACTTGATTAATTTCCAAATTGGTCAACCGATACAGCTGCAAATTCAAAATCGCATCGGATTGCCGCTCGCTTAGACCGAACATCCATTGCAAATTTTGGTGAGCATCTTGACGGTTTTTCGATGCTTTGATCGCTGCAATGACTTCATCGAGTACATTCAGCGCTTTGGCGAGCCCTTCCAGCACATGGGCACGCGCTTCCAGCTTGTCCAGATCATGTTGTGTACGGCGTGTAACGACCTCGCGCTGATGGGCAATATAAGCTTGCAAAATGCCTTTTAAGCCGAGTTGATGTGGGGCTTTGTTGACGATCGCTACCATATTAAAATTGTAGTTTACTTGCAGATCAGTCTTTTTGAGCAAATAAGCTAAAATTCCTTCGGCATCGGCATCTTTTTTCAGTTCAATCACGATGCGCAGACCGTCGCGTCCGCTTTCGTCGCGCACTTCGGCAATGCCTTCAACCTTTTTCTCCAAGCGAATATTTTCCATTGCGGTCACAAGTCGAACTTTTACAACTTGATACGGAATTTCGGTAATGACGATCTGCTGCTTGCCACCGCGCACTGTTTCGATGTCGGTTTTGGCACGCACATAAATGCGGCCTTTACCGGATTCATAGGCATCACGAATACCCGAGCCGCCCATAATGATGCCACCTGTCGGAAAATCGGGGCCTTTGACATACGTCATCAGCTCGTCCAGCTCCATCGCCGGATTTTCCATTAAGGCGATACACGCATCGATCACTTCCTGCAAATTATGCGGCGGAATCTCGGTCGCAAAACCGGATGAAATACCGCTCACACCGTTGACGAGCAAATTCGGATACCGCGCTGGCAGCACCATCGGCTCCTGTGCGGTATTGTCGAAATTATCTTTAAATTGCACCGTATTGCGATCGATATCGCGCAAAATCTCCATCGCAATCGCTGACAGACGCGCTTCGGTATAACGCATCGCTGCTGCCGGATCATCGTCCGGGGAACCCCAGTTACCGTGTCCATCAACGAGCGTATGCCCCATTTTCCACGGTTGTGCCATCCGTACCATACCGTCGTAAATCGATGCATCACCGTGCGGATGATAATTACCCATCACATCACCGACCGTTTTGGCGGATTTGCGGTAGCCTTTTTCCGGCGTATTGCCAGATTCGTACATCGCATACAAAATACGGCGCTGTACCGGTTTCAGACCATCCCGTACATCCGGAATCGCCCGATCTTGAATAATATATTTGGAATACCGACCAAAACGGTCACCGACGACTTCTTCCAAAAACGCCGGCATATATTTTTCTTCGCTAGCCATACGTTCACCTTACCTTACCTTCCGGTCATGCCGGATTATAATCAAAAACTGCTGGCGTGCAAAAAGGAATGAACACATCCATCCTAAGAGGTACGTCCCATTCCCGTTTGCAGCTTCACCGCAGCTCGCTGTTTATGCATCATACGACGGGGGTTATGCCCGCTCACTGCTTATTCTACGTATTCGGTAAAATCGACATTTTCGACGATCCAGCGTTTGCGCGGATCAACCTTATCGCCCATCAATGTGGACACACGGCGTTCCGCTTTGGCGGCATCTTCAATTTGCACTTGCAGCAATGTGCGTGACTCTGGATTCATCGTCGTTTCCCAAAGCTGCTCTGGATTCATCTCGCCCAATCCTTTGTAACGCTGTAAGTCCACGTTTTTGCCAAATTCCTTAAGTGACTGTTCCAGTTGCTCATCTGTCCAGACGTAACGCTCGTTCGCTTTTTTGCCGGAACGCTGCGTAATTTTGTATAGTGGCGGCTGGGCGATATATACACGCCCCATATCGATCAATGGTTTCATATACCGATAAAAGAACGTCAGCAGCAGCACCTGAATGTGCGCGCCGTCCGTATCGGCATCAGTCATAATGATAATTTTGGCGTAATTGCTATCTTCAACCGCAAATTCAGTGCCGATGCCAGCGCCGATGGCAGAGATGATCGCCCGATATTCCTCATTTTTCATAACATCCGCCAGCTTCGCTTTTTCCGGATTCATCGGTTTACCTTTGAGCGGCAAAATCGCTTGAATTTTGGAATCTCGTCCTTGTTTAGCTGAGCCGCCAGCGGAGTCACCTTCGACGATAAACAATTCGTTTTTGGAAAAGTCTTTTGATTGTGCCGGGCTAAGCTTACCGTTCAGATTGGAGCTTTCGCTGCGTTTGCGTCCACTGCGCATATCGTCACGCGCTTTGCGTGCCGCTTCACGCGCACGGGACGCTTGGATCGCCTTTTTGATCAGCTTTTGGCTAATCTGTGGATTTTCCTCCATAAAACGCTGCATATTTTCGGCTACGATGGCATCGACGACACCGCGTGCGGATGAGCTGCCGAGCTGATCTTTGGTCTGACCGACAAATTCCACTTCCGCCATTTTGACGCTAATGACCGCCATCATGCCTTCGCGCAGATCGCCGCCTTCGAGATTTTTGTCCTTTTCCTTTAGCATCGCGTTTTTGCGAGCATAATCGTTCAGTATGCGCGTGTAGGCTGTTTTGAAGCCGGTCTCGTGCGTACCGCCGCCGCGTGTCGGAATCGAGTTGACAAAGGACGCGATCGTTTCCGTATAGCCTGCATTGTATTGCAGCGCCACTTCCACTTCAATATCGTCACGCTCTGCACTGAAATGAATGACATCGTGCAGCACATCTTTGCCTTCGTTTAAATATTCCACAAACTGACTTGCTCCGCCTTCATAATAAAAGCGATCCGCTTTGTCGTTACGCTCATCACGCAGCAAAATCTCCAGCCCTGAGTTCAGAAACGCAATTTCCTGCAAACGCTCTGCCAGCGTATCATAGTTCAAAGCAATGCCGTTTTGGAACACACGGATATCAGGTTTAAAGGTGACTTTGGTGCCGGTCGTTTTCGTTTTGCCGATTTCTTCTAATCCGTTTACCGGCTCACCGACATGCTCTTTACCCTTTTTATCGACCCAGTATTCAAACCGCTGCCGATGAATCAAACCGTCGCGATAAATTTCGACTTCCAGCCATTCGGATAGCGCATTGGTAACCGAGGCACCAACCCCGTGCAAACCGCCGGACTTTTTATAGCCACCGCCGCCAAATTTACCGCCAGCATGCAAAATCGTAAATACGACCTGGGGCGTCGGAATGCCGCTTTTGTGCATACCTGTCGGAATACCCCGGCCGTTATCGTGTACGGTTACGGAACCGTCTTTGTTGAGGCTAATCTCAATTTTGTTGCAATATTTAGCCAGATGCTCGTCGACTGCATTGTCCACAATCTCCCAGACAAGATGATGCAGTCCGGACGAGCTTGTACTACCGATATACATCCCCGGACGTTTTCGTACGGCGACAAGCCCTTCAAGCACCTGAATGTCGTCAGCATCATACCCGGATGGCTGTGGATTTACGCCACGGGATGAATTAGTTAAAGAATCAATCTGTTCGACCATTCAAGGTCCTCCTTCTTTCTTTGCAATATCGCTACGTGCTGTTGTAACTGCGCTGTAGTCAGTATAATAGTTACTTTGCAATTACGCCAGAGTAGCACTACAATAAACCGCTAAACACAATCATGTACGATCCGTCAGCATGAGCGCTTATTCAAACGTTGTTCAGCATACCATAAACAGGTACGTTCCGCATATGTTTCATCGACAGAAATGCAGCGTTCCCACTAGCATTTCAACAAAAATGCAAACACATGTTTCCATTGGCATAATCTATTCTAATTCATCTGCTGCGGTTCGTAAAGACAATGTTTACAAACGAGCGCCGACCTACATACAAAAATCACCGTCCACAAAGGAATCGACCCCGGCGGACGGTGAAACGATAATACCACAGCTACATCATAATAACGAGCTTTAATTGAGCACATCCCGTTTCGTAAACACGGCAAACGAAATGACGAGCGATACCGCAGCCCAGACGGCGAGCACGATGAGCGAGAACGGCAACGTCATCCCTTCAATCGGTGCCGGGCTACCGGACAAATAATTGGTCAGCCCTAAATTGACCATAAATAAATATTTGGCGCTCGCCCACGATGACGCCATATTCGTCAAAATCGTACCGGCGATGAGCGCTGCCATCATAATGACGATGCTGGCAGCCGTACTACGCACAAGCACCGATACCATAAATGCGAGCAAGCCGACACATAAGCCGACAAACCAGATCAGCCCCATTTGCATCAAAATAAATTGCCATTGATCAACCGCATGTACCGTAGCCATACTCACACCGGTATCGCTTGGCTGAAAACCGGTAAACACCGGCATCGTAAAACCGGAATAACCGAACACAAGCCCTGATATGCCATAACAAATCATAAACGTGGCGAGCACGATCAACGCTACAAACATCGTCAATGTGATCAACTTGCTCAGCAAAATTTTCCAGCGCCGCACCGGACGCGTAAGCAGCATTTTGATCGTACCGCCCGTGCGCTCACCGGACACAAGGTCAGAGGCGATCGTCATAATGAGCAGCGGGATAAACAGGCTGCTGGAATTGTCGAGAAATTCGCGCGTAAATGTGACCCCACCAGGCTCGTTTGGATTTACGTCATTTTGCAAATAATATTGCATCTGCTGGATGAAAATTCGGCGATATTTTTTCCATTCTTCCGGCACCCGGTCGCTGCCGAGCGAGTTCTGGTTGTCGGTAATTGCCTGTTGTAGCTCCACACGCCAATCATCCCCGAATTTGGAGCGATTTTCTTGCGCCTCACGCATAGACGCATACGTAAACATCGGCACGAGTACGAGCAGCACGAGCAGTACGACGTAGAAGCGCTTCTTTTTAATAATTTTAATCGTTTCGTTTTGTACGAGTGGCCAGATGCTATTCAATCGTCTCACCTTCCGTTATGCCGAGGAACAGCTGCTCCAAGGTCGGATTTAATTTGCGCACATTGTGCACGGCGATTCCAGCTTGCACCAACTCGCGAATCGCCACCGGAATTTGTTCTTCCGGCGTGCGGGTAATGATGCTGCTCGCGGTGAGTGAAGCGGCGGTATCGTTATCCAGATGCGCCTCATTATGATCGAGCATATTAATGCCTGGCAACGCACCTAGCAGTGCGGTCCCACGCTCGCATTGATCCAGCTCCCAGATGACCAGATGTTCCTTGTCTTCCACCAGTTCCTCGACGCTGCCTACCGCCATCACGCGCCCACTGCCAACGATCGCGACCCGATCGCACAATAGCTGAATCTCGCTCAACAGATGGCTGGACACAAACACCGCCATCCCCTGAGCGGCAAGTTCACGGATAAACAGCCGCATATCCCGTATCCCTTTTGGATCAAGCCCATTCGTCGGCTCATCCAAAATAAGCAGTTTAGGTCTGCCGAGCAGTGCTTGCGCGATTCCGAGTCGCTGGCGCATACCGAGCGAGTATTTGCTCACTTTATCGTGAATACGCTCGTCCAGCCGCACGATTTCGGTCACTTCTTGTATGCGGCGCTCATCTACACCTGGCTGCATGCGAGCGAAATGCTGCAAATTTTCCCACCCGGTCAAATAGGGGTACATTTCCGGGTTTTCCACAATCGAACCTACATACGCAAGCGCCTTTTCCGGTTCACGGTTCACATCGTAGCCACAGATTGTAATTTTGCCTGCGGTCGGACGGATCAGATCGACCAACATCCGAATCGTAGTCGTCTTGCCAGCGCCATTCGGACCTAAAAAGCCAAAAATTTCACCAGCACGCACCGTAAACGTAACGTCTTTAATAATCCAGCGCTTGCCGATCTTCTTTTTTACATGCTCGGCGGACAGTACGATTTCATGTGCTGACGACGAATCGCTTGCCAAAAAAGTAGGCGCTGCCGTAAGCGGAGACGCTTGTGCGGATATTGTTTTTTTCATAATTTCATGCTCCTTCCACCTGCTAGCAACGAAAATTGGGAATATACGTTTGTAATCGATTGCATCCTATTATTTCCGACCGTTCTACTCCAAACTTTGCACAATACGCTCGGCAATTTGCTCATAGCCTGTGCCGTTTGGATGGAAATGATCGGAGGACAAATATTTATTCAAATTGTTCTGGAACAGATCAAATGTAGGAATAAGCATCATATGCGGCTGTTTGTTGATCATGTCCAGCACCGACGTATTCCATGCGGTTACCGCCTGATTACCAGGTATGCGCAGCTCTGGCAAATCGCCAAACGGATTGTACAAGCCGAGATAAATAATTTGCGCATCCGGGTTAATCGTTTGCAAACGGGTCAAAATCCGCTGTAATCGCGCTGCCGTTTCCGGCGCATTTTTGAGAATTTGGCTCGTTGTTGGCGCTTTTTGCTGTAAATTGCCTAGCGCTTCGCCGCCGTTAAACAGATCGTTTGCACCGACCGATAGCATAATCAGATTCGCTTCTTTTAGCGCATGCTGTACGCCAGCTTGATCGAGCGAGGACAGCACTTGCGCTGTTTTCTGCCCGTTAATACCGAGGTTGGCGATCAATTTGGCATTTATGCCTTTTTGCTTCAGCAGCTCAATCGTACGACCGACAAAGCCGATGCCGGCGTCATCGCCTGTACCTTTGGCAAGCGAATCGCCGAGTGCAACGACCCGTACGCCATCACGAAGCGGTGGCACCGTACTTGCGGCGGAGTCGCCTGGCGTCTGCGTACCGCCTGTTTCACCGGCAGTATACTTACTGCCGACCGGATGAACGACGTCTTGAATCGCATACACAAAACCACCGATTAGCAGCACGGTAGCAATAATCGAGGCGATACTCGTAAGCCTCCAAATAAGAGAAGAAGATGAGTGTGGCTTCATACATGAACCTCCAGCTAGTCATTTGAACGTACCTAATCTGCACTACCTTGTGTAATGGTTGCATACGCAACCGTGCCTGTCCCCTTCATTATATACAACGATACAGGCAACTTCCAAATGAGCAGGCACTATCTTTTTGATATGACGACAGTATGTGCAAATTAATAGTCTGCATTCGATGTCTCCTCAACGACAAAATGCTTCCCCCATCGCAAAAGCGGCGCTCCAACCTGCCGTTATCTTTTACCCGGAGAAAGCATATCGGTATCAGCGTTCGAGATGATCCGATAAAATCGTTATGACGATACGTCTGTACAAGTTAAAATCGTGCTATCCTCGATCCAAATCGATGCTGATTTAAAATATAACCATGCGTTCATGTGCTACGATAAAATCATCTTATAACTTCGTATATCCGACATTCATTTACGTTGAAAATAATGCCCTGCTTCCAGATCGTCCATCAATCCTGGATGAGACGGTTGCCAGTCCAACCATTGTCTCGTCAAGTCATTGGCAATCGGTTTGTCCGCTGCAGCAGCGAAATGAATCCAGCCAAAATGGGCGGCTGCCTGTTCTGCAGCAATGCTAATCACAGGTACATTCAGCTGACGACCAATCATTTCAGCGATCTGTTTAAAAGGGATACTTCCTTCCGCTACTCCGTGCAGTCTGGAACCGGCGGCTGCCTGCTCCACCGCTTTGCGGAACAAAACGGCTGCATCGAGCCGATGCAAGGCTGACCAGCGATTGTTGCCGTCGCCCACATAGGCGGAAAAGCCTTTGCTGCGTGCAAGTTCAATTAGTGTGTACATAAAGCCATGATCGCCTTCACCATGTACCGTCGGTGCTAGACGTACTACTGAAGCATGAACGCCGCGTTCTAGCAGTTGATCTGCCGCTGCCTCTGAATGACGTGATGAGTGGGCAGCGATGCGATCAGTTTCGATTCCTATTTTACCTGGTGTTAACAACAATGCACCTGATGTGAGCACAATCGGCTTGTTCGTTCCTTCCAATTCGCTGCCCATCGCCACAATCGCCTGTCGATCAATTTCTGCCGATGCAGCATAATTGGCAAAATCGTGAATAAAACCGAGATGGATCATGCCATCCGCCGCTCGTGCCGCTTGCCGCAAGCAGTCCGTATCTTCCAATGACCCGCGATGCACAGCTACACCTGTTGTCTGCAATTTCTGTTCCGCTTCATCCGACCGTGCCAAGCCGGTCACCTGATGCCCTGCCTTGATTAACTCCTGCACGACGACTGTGCCGACAAATCCGGTTGCTCCAGTAACAAATAGTTTCATTTGAATAGCCTCCTAAAGTGCTCTATATTTCGTACAAACACAGCATAAAGTATAGAGTTTACTCTATAGCAATAGGGAATTTTTGGGTTTATACTATTGTTATGGAAACTACATTTTCAAGCAAACAAGTCGCTGCCGAAACCGGTCTGAGTGTACATACACTTCGTTATTACGAACAGCTAGGATTGATTCAAGGCGTCCAGCGCGATCATAACGGGTACCGCCAGTACACCGAATCCGATATTAAATGGTTTCAAGTTATTCGCCATTTCCGTGATCTAGGACTGCCGATCAAAGACATGCAACAATTCCATGCTATGCCCAAAAACATTCCCGGTTCTGCTACCGCACGCCGCGAATTTATGGAAGCTTATCGGATCAACGTTGTTGAACAATTGGCAGAACTGCAACGCACATTGCAAAGAGTCGACAATAAAATTGAATTTTTTAAAAATTTGGAAAGGAAAGAACAACTACTATCCAGCTCATCGTCTGTTCGTGAATAATGCACAACTATCGTGGACAACTAAGTCGAAGCGTAGCCCATTCGCCGATGCGTGTCCATTTTGTTACGGTGTGTATGCAAACTTGGCTCGCAGCATACGAGTTTGCGTACACGCTCTACTTCGTTTCGCATGACATAACCGCTGTTAACGATATAGTGACAGCGATTTATTTGATTTTTGTAAACTGAAGTTGTATACTTTGTTATGGCATTTATGGTTATACATTGTATAGATTGCGATTGTTCAATCGTGACCGCCAGCCGTATACAGATAAAGCATACGGGGCATTAGCTCAGCTGGTAGAGCATCCGACTCTTAATCGGCAGGTCGTAGGTTCGACCCCTACATGCCCCATTGTAACCAAAACCCGGACAGCATACGCTGTCCGGGTTTTTAGCTTTCATGATGATGATTTTTACTATATGTGCAAATGAGCTTATTTGTTAGCCTGCTCGTCCGATGTAACTACGCTGTGCAACGATAGTGCTTGTCTATCGGTCAGGCGATCGATTCCTGTGCTGCTGTTGCAGCTGGCGGCGCTTCAAGCGCAGTCAGATACACCTGCACCGCTTTCTTGCCACCAGAGCGCATACATGTACGCGGCTCGCTGTTCAGCACACCGGTTTGCACATAATGCTGCAACCGCGAGCAAACTTCCGCCAGATCAGCGCTGGTCAACTCCAAAAATAGCCGTTTTTTGGCTGTATCTAGTTGGCTGGTCGCCGTTTCCGTATGCGTGATGACGATGCGGGCATCGATGGTGCCGCTTTTTTTGCTGCGCATAGCTTTGATCTTTTGGCGTTTACCGGATTGCTGTAATGCTTGCAGACGCTCGATCATAAGCTGTGCCGCTGCGGAATTGAAGGACAAGTACAGCTCCTTTTTCCCGTCTCCACCGAAATGATATATGACTGTATCTGCTGATGGGTCATTGTCCGCCTTTTTCGCCTTCGTTTTGGCGGGCTTATTGACTGTTCGAACATCGTCCGGCAACGTCGCTGTTGACGCAAGGCGTGTGCGCAATTGCCCAATGAGCTGGTCTGGCGATTTGGCGCGTACGATTTGCTTTTTATCAATCAGCACAAACGGCTGACGGCGACATAATTTGCATTCTCCGAGGCAGCCTTTACGCTGTTGGGTTAGCTCGGGAAATTGTTGTTTCAGCTGCTCGTACATTTGTTTGGTACCCTGCTTGTCATTTTTGCTGCAATATTTAATGATCGTCATACGTCCAGCTCCCCATCCTGCCCTGTCGTTTACTTACGAATAAATTCTTGTACCCATACCCCGTTTTGGAAACCGACACCGATATGCGTATATTGCTTGTTCAAAATGTTCGCTTTATGCCCTTTGCTGTTCATCCAAGCGTTCATCACCTCGGCTGCAGACGATTGACCTTTGGCGATATTTTCACCGGCATACGTATATTTGATGCCAAATGTGTTCATCATTTTGAACGGCGTGCCATACGTAGGCGATGTATGGCTAAAATAACCTTTGTTCGCCATATCAACTGCTTTGATTTGTGCCATTTTTTGGAGCTTGCTGTCTACTGCGAGCGGTTTTAAGCCTAATTTGGCACGCTGCTGATTGACCAGCTTGGTCACTTTGGTAGCGGCTGCCGCACTGGTCGCGCTTGAAGTTGCCAGACGCGGTGCAGTATAGGCGTAACTGCCGGTATCGGTCACCGCCGCGTTCGCTGTTGGTGAAGGTGTATTCCAAATCATCGCGCCTGTCAGTAGCACGGCTGCTGTCGTTGTGACGATGATGCGTTGAAACGTTGTTTTCCACATTGTATACGTTACACTCCCCTGTTGTTTGCTCTCGTTGTTCCATCATAGGATTACACTTTACAGTTTATCATTCGCACACTTTCCCCATCAACCAGCAATGCCATTTTTGCCGTAATAATAGCGATCATTTTACAAACAAGTAGGATACAAAAAGCGGCTGCCCGCTTAAGACGGACAGCCGCTGTACCGATGACGTTTACATCCTGTGCATCGGAAACGAGTACATGTATGTGCTTGCCTTACATTTGCTTAATAAAATGACAACCGATTTTTTCGTAGCCCATATGCTCGTAGAACGAGCATGCAGATAGGCGCTCATCCCGATTCATCCCGGTTACAAATACCGAACGATCGCCCGCAGCACGCGCTTGCTGTTCAGCAGCACCGATCAGTTCACGACCGATGCCTTTACCACGAAACGCTTCCGCGATGACTAGACCAGTAATTTGGGACGTTTGTTGTCCTGTTTCATACGATGTTTTGCGATACAGAGCGATCATGCCAACGACTACATCATCTCGCTCTGCCACCAGCGTCAAAAATTGAGATTTGCCTTCCAACGCTTCCATCCGGTCACGCAGTACACTTTCTGTCATCGGGTAACGAAGTTCGCGCATCAACGAAGTGAGCGCCCCAACATCTTTACTTTCAAACTTACGGACTTTCGCAACTGGCAATAAAACATTAGTCGACATGTACATACTCCTCTTTTAGCAGAGCGGCAGCTTGCACTGCCCGCTTCCGCGCGATTTCCACACTTTCGTCTGCACTGAGCGCTACCGCCATCCGGCGTCCTGGCTTGGTGTCCGGTTTGCCAAATACGCGAATTTGCGTACGCGGCAGCTTCAATGCTTCATCCAGTCCGCCAATAACAAAATCGGTTGAAGCCTGTGCTGCTTTGAGTGTTGCCGATGCGCCCGGTGTGAGCAGATGAACGCCCGGGATGTCAAAGCCAAGAATCGCTCTAACATGCAGCGCGAATTCGGATAAATCCTGCGTAATCATCGTCACCATCCCCGTATCGTGCGGTCTTGGTGATACTTCGCTAAATACAACGCCGTCTGCCGTCAAAAACAGCTCGACACCGAACAGGCCATATCCGCCCAGATGACCGGTAATCGTGCCGGCGATCTGCTGTGCCTGTTCTAGCTGTTCCGCAGTCATGTGATGCGGTTGCCAAGACTCCACGTAATCCCCATCACGCTGGATATGTCCGATTGGCGGGCAGAACAACGTACCGGATGCCGAACGCACCGTAAGCAGTGTAATCTCACTTTCAAAATGGACAAACGCTTCGACGATGACCCGAACCGACTTGCCTCGGGCGCCCTCCAGCGCTGCATTCCAGCACGCTTCCGCATCTTCCGGTGTGCGGCATACGCTCTGACCTTTGCCGGAGGAACTCATCAACGGTTTAACGACGCAGGGTGTGCCAAGCTGAGCGACCGCTTCTTGGAGCTGTGGCAAATCGTCTGCGAACCGGTACGCTGCTGTAGGCAAGCCGAGTGTTTCGGCGGCAAGGCGGCGAATCCCCTCACGGTCCATCGTCAAACGAGCTGCTGTTGCAGTAGGCACTACATAGTAACCTTCCTGCTCTAGACGCACAAGCTCATCCGTCGCAATCGCTTCAATTTCTGGTACGATCAAATCCGGCTGTTCTTGCTGAATGATACGGCGCAATTGTTGCCCGTCCAACATATCAATCACATGAGCACGATGTGCAACCTGCATCGCTGGCGCATCCGGATAGCGGTCAACGGCGATACATTCCACGCCGAGCCGCTGTGCTTCAATAACGACTTCCTTGCCAAGTTCTCCGCTCCCAAGCATCATCATTTTCTTAGCTTGGCGAGAATTTGGTGCCCCCCACATGATAAACAGCACTCCCTTATCCACTTTTTTTACACCTGTCATTAACACATTGTAAAATTTCCGACGATATTGCTTATAAACTTTACAATATGATGACACTCTTATTTTCTTACCTTCCAAGTCAGATTGCAACCCAAATGAGTTAAATTTTTTGACAAAAATCGTATATCTATATTTGTAAGCGTTAACATTGCCGAAAACGGTCGGTACCGATTCCAATTCGCCTCATTTCTGTACGATCCGACATAAACAAATCGCCATATATTCGTCGGTTGCTGCGAACGATGTCGGTTGCAACCAACGAAAATATGGCGATTTGATGACGTTATTGATGTTATGTTTACAAAAACCGGAATTGTGCTTCAATTAGCCCATTGTACACACCGCGATGCTGGATCAGCTCATCATGGCTACCTTCCTCACGAATCTCACCATGATCAAGTACGACGATATGATCGGCATGACGAATCGTTGACAAGCGGTGGGCTACGATAAACGATGTGCGTCCTTGCAGCAGCACTTTGAGCGCCTCCTGGATGCGCAACTCGGTCTCAGTATCGATGCTCGCTGTCGCTTCATCAAGAATAAGAATACGCGGATCGGCAAGCAGTGCACGGGCAAATGACAGCAATTGCCGCTGTCCCATCGACAACACACTCCCACGCTCCTCGACTTCGGTATCATAACCTTTAGGCAATTTTTCGATAAAAGTATGCGCATGCACCGCTCTAGCAGCCGCTTCCACTTCTTCATCGGTTGCACCGAGCCGACCGAAGCGAATATTGTCGCGAATCGTACCGGAAAAAATAAACGTATCCTGCAATACGATACTGATCTGACTGCGCAAACTTTCCAGCGTTACATCACGAATATCGTAACCGTCGATCGTAATGCTGCCGCTTTTAATGTCGTAAAAGCGACTGATCAAATTAATGATCGTTGATTTACCAGAGCCGGTATGTCCAACAAGCGCAATCGACTGCCCTGCCTTTACGTTTAAATTAATGCCTTTCAGCGCCGGACGTCCGACTTCATATTCAAACACTACTTGCTTGAATGCGATATCGCCATGAATGCGTGGCAATGGCTTCGCATCCGGCTTATCCGCCACCGATGGCTGCTCGTCCATAAACTCAAAAATGCGTTCCGACGATGCCATCGCCACGAGCAACTGATTGTACATATTGCCAAGCCGGTTAATCGGGTCCCAGAAATTGCTCACATAGTTGGCAAACGCGACCAAAATCCCGATCTCAATCTCGCCGCTAGCAATAAGCATCGTACCAAAACCGAACAATATCATCGAACCTAGCCCACCCGTCACTTCAATCAATGGCCCAAACATCTGATTTAGCGCAGACGCTTTGTCCCATGATCGCTTGCTGGACAAATTCATATTGTCAAAATATTTCATATTTTGCTGTTCTTGCGTGTACGCTTGTGTCACCCGAATGCCTTGAATCGACTCGTTCAGGTGCGAGTTAATGCGCGAGTTTTTCATCCGTACTTCCTGCCATGAACGCCGAATCACTTTACGCAACTTGGTCGATACCAAAAACATAATCGGTACGGTCAAAATAACCGCCAGTCCCAGCTTCCAGTTAATGAGCAGCAAAATGACTACAATCCCAAGCAATTGCACACAGTCGATCATTACATTGACCGCACCGTTAGTGAACAAATCCTGTAGCGAATTCACATCATTCGTTACCCGTACTAGCACAGAACCGGCAGGTCGTTTATCAAAAAAGGAAAATGACAGCCGCTGAATATGGGTAAACAGATCGGTACGCAGATCATAAATGACGCGCTGACCGATAATGTTCGTATATTTGATCCGATAAGCGTTCGCCACCCATTGCACAAGGTACAGACCAAGGGCGAGCGCCGTTAAACCGTACAGCAAACCGAGACTTGGTTGTCCATTTGGCGGCTGAATCGCATGATCGATCGCTGAACCAGTAATAAACGGAACCGCCAGCTTCGTAATCGTACCGAGTATCATCATTAGCAAAATAAACGGTAACAGCTGCCGTGCATATGGCTTCATATATGCAAACAGTCGACTAAACTGCTTCCAGTTAAACGCCTTATCGATCAGCTCATCATCCTGGTAGACGAACCGGTCTTCGACTCGTACCGCTGATGTGTCCGCCACTTTTTGACGGCTATCGATCGATGTGTTGTTCATCGATGGATTACTCATGATGTCTCACCTGCTCCCTGCTGCTCGCCGCATCGGATCGGTCGTTCCACAGCGCCTTATCTTCCTGCTCACCAGCAGGCGAATCGTTTGTATGAACGTCTGTATAATTGCCGTTCTGCCTGGTCGAATCGTGCGCTGATTGCCCAGACAGACGATGCTGTTCTTCCACACGCTGAATATGATCGGCATACTGCACATGATACGTATCTTGATACAGTCCCTGCACTTTGATCAAATCTTCATGCTTGCCGCGCTGAATGACACGACCTTCTTGCAGCACCAAAATTTCATCGGCATGACGCAGCGACGAAATACGATGGGCGATAATAAATGTCGTCCGCCCGCGCATTACCTCTTGAAAACCAGACTGAATCTCATGCTCGGTTTCCATATCGACCGCACTGGTCGCATCATCAAGAATGAGAATTTTCGGGTCTTTCAGCAGCGCACGGGCGATGGCAAGGCGCTGCTTTTGTCCACCGGATAAGCCAAGTCCACGCTCACCGACAATCGTATCGTAGCCGCCCGGCATTTCCATAATAAAATCATGCGCTTTTGCAAGCTTGGCGACACGGATAATGTCATCCATACTTACCTCATCGATGCCGTAGGCGATATTGTTTTTGATCGTCGATGAAAATAAAAACGTTTCCTGAAATACAGATGCAATGCTGGCGCGCAAATCACCGATGCGAAGATCGCGAAGATCGGTGCCATCAATACGAATACTGCCTTCATTGACATTGTATGCACGCATCATCAGCTGAATAATCGTCGATTTGCCAGAGCCGGTACCACCGAGCAGACCGATCACCGAACCGGGAGGCGCATCGAGATTAATATCGACGACCGCCGCCATTTTATTGCCATAAGCGAATGTGACATGATCGAATTGCACATGCCCTTTCATCGTCGCGTGCTGAAGCGGACGCGCACTTTCACTATCGATCACATCAATCGGCTGATTCAAAATTTCCAATACACGCTCTGTCGACGCTTTAGACTGGGTATAGTTGTTAATATGGAAACCAAGCCCCCACATCGGCCCGATAATGTACCAAATGAGCGTAAAAAAAGCGACCAACTCACCGAGCGTCATCGCGCCACGAATGACAAGCGTCCCGCCAAAACCGAGCAAAATAACGATACAAACCGAAGCGAGCAGCTCCATCACCGGAAAATAACGACTCCACAGTGTGGACGTGAAAATCTGATTCGTACGATACCGTTCATTGCGCAGCGAAAACTTGTCCACTTCATGCGGCTCACGCGCGAACGCTTTGACCGTACGAACGCCTGTAATATTTTCCTGTACAGCTGTTGTTAGCGAACTTAATGCCAGACGCATTTCCTGAAATGCTGGATGAATGCGCGATTCAAATCGTAAAGCGACATACACGAGAAACGGAATCGAAATGAGCGTAATGAGGGTAAGTTGCCAGTTAAGCGAGAACATAACTGCCGCGCCAAAAATGACCATCAAAAACACATTCAGAAGCTGGGCAAAACCGAATCCGATAAAGTTACGGATCGCTTCCAGGTCACCGGTAAGCCGTGACATCAAGTCTCCCGTTTTGGCGGTGTCATAGTAACGGAAGGACAGAAACTGAAGTTTTTCATAACAAGCATTACGCAGACGGTAAGCGAGATAATTGCCTAATCTTCCGCCAAAAAAACCGTGTAAAAACTGCATAAGTGCTTTGACAATCGTCACCGCAAACAGGGTAACGACCAGCATCGGTACTTGATTGAATTGCTTCAGCCTAATGATGTCATCAATCAAGTATCGGAGCAGATTCGGATAGACCAGCCCGAGAGCGGTAGCGGTTGCAAGACATAGGATGGAAAGATACAGATAGCTCCTTCGTTCGCGATAAAAGTCCTGCAATTGCCTGAGAACGTCCATAGTGTTCCTCCTTCAATCTCCTGTCAGGTTAATTAGCATAATGAAGCTTACCACCGCCGCATTTGACCCGCAAAGAGAATAAATCCCCATTTACAGCCCTCGTTCGCAACGTAGCTTCATAATTGTTAACTAATAAACGGATTCTAATGAAATCATGCCAAATTCTCCTGATACCAGCTGATTATTCACGGATCAGTTATTTTGTAAACTAGCCTCTGTAAACAGAAAGTAAAAGCGCTATAATTTTAAAATATAAACACGTTTTTACGCTATTTTAATATAACAATAAGGAACATGTTTACATATAAAAAGAAGGAAGCCGCCAGCATCGGAAGCTTCCTTCTATCATTTTTTGGTATCGTATCCGTATTTTTGTCAATTTAATGCTACGGCTTAACGTTCCAACGCTTCTGTCATAGCGATCGGTTGCAAGCTGTACAGCAGTTCGCCAAGTTGTGCCCAATGCTCCGGGCCGTCTGCCATCTGTAACGATGCTTCCGTCCCTTGCGCCCATTCGGCAATCCGCCGTTTTAGCTCGGCTGCCGTTTGCTGAAGACGAATATTCAGACCTTCGATATAATAATGAGCCAATCCGTCACGTTGTTCGTCCAGCGCACGCCCGACCATACCGTCCAGCTCGGCGGTCAATTGCTGGCGCAGCTTGTCACGTCCCCCTTGCTCGAAAAACTGCCGCGGATTGCGGAATAGCGGCCAAAATGTTTTCCAATCCAGCGGCTTGCTCGATAACAGTGCGGAAATGTCCGGCGTTTTCCAATCTTCTGGCTCGACGGTGGAGAAACGAAGCCCTGGCGCTTGTTTTTCCGCTTCTCGTCCGTACGTTTGCATCCGATCAGCGATCAGACGACGAGCTGCCTTCTCCATCCGTAACGTCGTCGCCAGCACTTCCTGCTCTAGCTCAATCCCAAGCCTGCGCTGCAACTCACGTCCACAGGCGGCAAAATCCGCTTTCAGATCAGCGGATTCCTGATTGAGTTGTGCCGGATTGAAAATTTCCGGAATCCAGTCAAGCGTCTTGAGCTTTAGCCGCTGGCGCACATGGAACAGCAGCTCTGTGCTTTCCTCCTGCACACGGCGATCCGGGTCGGCTTCGGCAAGCGCATCGATCGTGCGACTTGCCGTCTCCTTCTCCTGCTGCAACTGCACAATACGCTCGGCACGATATTGCTCTCCACGTTCTGCCGCTTCCTGCCATGAATAGACGATATCGCGAATACGACCGAGTTCCTCGTGCGCGGCATGGATCGCTAACCCGGCAAGCGTATCATCGGCAAAGCTCATAAAGTGCCGACGGAACGCCGCAAAGCCTTCATCTTGCCCTTGCAACGCCCGGCGACTGGACAGCGCATAAATATGCGGTTCACGAATGCCGGCACCATTTAATTCCTGTTCAATGCGCTGCACGACTTGCTGCTTTTCCTGCTCTGACGAGGCAAGATCAGCAGCATTGACGATAAAAAACATATTGTCCAGCGCCAGACTGCCTTTTACCCGTCCAAGTTGTTCCAGCAGCTGCCGATCGCCAGCGGTAAACGCATGATTATAATACGTTACAAACACGAGTGCATCCGCTGTTTTCATATATTCAAACGTAACGCCGGTATGGCGTGCATTGACAGAATCGGCGCCAGGCGTATCGACAAGCACCATACCTTGCGCCGTCAGCGGGCAATCGTAATACAGATCGATGCTGCGCACAAAACAAGATTGCTGTTCTTCCGATACATAACCGCGGAATTGCTGCATATCGACGATCAAATCTTGTCCCAGCTTATGACGCGCCGCTTCCCAACCAGCCGCTGCCGCTACGACAAAGTTATAATGCGCACGCGCAGACGGATGAATGCGCGCCGGTGACAAATTGTGCACAGCACGGCTCCAATCCTGGTCGAGCGAACGATCCGGCAGCCCGAGCAGACGCAGCGCTCCGCTAATGTCCTCCTGCAATTCCTGTGCCGATTTCATATAAATGACCGCTGTGCCATGTGGACGTTCCGGCTCTGACGACATAATTTGCGTAATCGCCGCCGTCATCGGATGCGGTGATACCGGCAGCACCGATGCACCGAGCAACGCGTTGGCAAACGATGATTTGCCTGCACTAAATGCACCGAATAGGGCAAGTGTAAACTTGCCATTTTCCATCACCGCCGCACGGCGACGCAGTTCCGCTCCTTGCGATGTCAGACCAGCAATGCCATCGATCCAACCTGCTGCCTTACGAAGCTGCTCTGCTGTCGCCAGCAGACGGGTACGGCGATCGGCAGGTGGCGCACTGATATCGCTTGGATCGGCTTCGATTACGGATGGATCAGCAGCGGTTGTCTGTGCATGAACGTTCGGGTCGCTTGCTGCACTTGGAGCAGCTGCAACTAACGCTGCTGTTTGATCATGCGCTAGTGCAGCGCGCTGTTCGCGTTGTTGCGCTGCTGCAACGTCGCTTGCTGCATCAGAATCAGGTATTGTTTTATCCGCTGCTGTCATAGCATTAAATGCGTCAGCATCGACAGTATAGGCTCCATCTGCTGCGCAATCAACTTCTGCTGACTGTTGTGTCTTCATGCCTTGATTGACAGAGGCAGCGATTATTCCATCCTGCTCTGCTGTTGCAGCATTTTGATAAGCAGATGATTGAGGCTGTACGGCTGCGGCTGAACGTGCTATTGCCGCAGCGGATATGCTCGACCGATTGGCATCATTCGGCACGCTCGAATTCGATTCATTTCGCCCAAGCTGGACAGCAGCCTCATCCATGCCAATCCGTTCGATCTTAGGCAACCATTCCGGCACGCCTGTTTCGCGTGTCGGCAGCAATTGGCGTACCGCTTCATCCTGGCGTTGCTGCTGTTGTTCGCGCTCAAGTGTAGCGGTCAAGCGCTGCAAGCGCGACTCAGCTATCGCAATTTGCCCATGAAGCTGGGTCTGCTGCGCTTCGATAGACGGCTGCAACTGCGCGATCAGGCGATCGCTCGCTTCCAGTGCAGTACGCCGATAACGGGCAGCGGTCTGTTCGCGCAATGCACGCGTATAATTCAGCACATATTCACCGGAGATCGCCATATCTGAACCTGCACCAGCCGCGATATCATGTTCACTGATCTGTGGCAATGATGCGGTCAGCTCAGATTCCTGCGCCTCATTCCATAGCTCATATTCCATACTCCAGCCGCGCAGCAATGCGCGCACATGCACATCCAGATTAGCGGTGACCTGCTCACGAAACGCTTGTAAAAACTGCTGCTTACGGCGAATACGTTCCTGCATCGTTTTGTCGCGCGATGCAAACAGACCTTTTTTAAAACCAGGACGTTCGCCTTCCAAATACTGTTGTGCCAAATCGCGCACATCCGCAGGCGTAATATTCGCCTGTTCGACCAAACGACCGATCTCCCATGCCCATTGATCCTTGAGCACAGTCAATTGCTTGCCCAACGCTTGCGCTTGCTCACGCAGCTGCTCTAACTGTTGTTGTGCCGACGGCGATAGCTCGTCGCTATGTGCTGACGATACGTGTTCATCATCGCCTTCTGACTGCGGATTATCCGCCTCCAAATCAAACGACATATGATCGAATTCGTCATCATCTACGCCATCTTGTTCCCTATCATCAACATCGCCAAGCTGCTCACGCAGCCATTTGCGATGTTCCTCCGCCAGCTCCCATGCTGCTTGCGACAGGCTATAACGCAGCAGCGGCTGATAATCATGCAATAGCTCCGCGATCAGCTCACGCAGCTGCTCCAATCGTCCATAGCGATGATTGGGTGCCATGCGCGATACGTACAGCACGCCAGCAGGCTGAATGCCACGTCTTGCAAATGCCTGCTCTACCCCGCGCCGATAGTCCGCAAACGGCAACTCCTCCTCCTCATGCTTATCGATCTGATTAACGATCAAATAAAGCGGCTTCCCACGTTCATACAATGTGCGTGCAAACGACAAATTCGTCTCCGATTGCACATGATTATAATCCATCACATAAAAGACAACATCCGCACGGTGCAGCGCCGAATACGTCGCCGCTTCATGCGCATCATCGGTAGAATCAACCCCCGGCGTGTCCAGCAGCACACCATGCTCGCCCAATAGCGGAATATCGTCCCATAGCTCTACCGCTTCGTAATCGCCACCATTTTTGCAATACGCCTCTAATTCATGCAAACCGATCTGTAATGTGCCACCATCATGGGTATGCACAATCACATGCGGCTCACCGCAGCGAATCGAAGCGATATTCGCTGTCGTCGGCACCGGACTTGTCGGCAGCACCTGATGACCGCATAACCAGTTCATCAAACTGGACTTGCCCGCCGAAAAATGACCGCAAAAAGCGAGCACCAGCTCTTGTGAGCGGTACTTGTCACGCAGCTCGCCCGCTTTGCGCGCTGCTGCCGTATTTCCTTGTTGCCGCAGCTCCGCTTCCAGCCGCTCCAGCACAAGTTCAAAAGATTGTTCATTTTCCGTTGTAATCGCTTGCATCCGTATGTCCCTCCGCACTTTCTTGATCTTCTCTACTCGCTGCATGCGGTACTTCCGCTGCCTCGTTATACTGACACGAATACGCTGACTGCCGATCGCCAACACGTTGGTAACAGCCGTCCGCTCGTTCGGTGTTCATTTATCCTTAATCATTTCATCCTCATCTATTGTATCACTGTATAACTTGGATCGGAAACAGTTCATTTTTTAATTTCCGCCCGCATCATTATGTATAAAAAAGACGGTCTGCACGCTTTATGCGCAGACCGCCCATGACATCCTCTTGCTTAAATCAAGCTAACTTCAGCTTCAGCAACCGGGACAAGAATTTCGAACATTTTGCCGTGTTGCAAAATCGTAATGCCTCTGCCTTTGTCTTTCATCACAACGACATCACGCTTTTGTGCCATACGCTCGATATAATGCTCCGGTACGTCACCGGAATAATTTACCGCAATGCCTTCAACTACTTTTTCTTCATTTTCAGCGATTTCCTCGGTTACGATTTGCTCAAAAATATCCGAGAATTGTTCAAAGTTGTCTGTGTAGACGGAAATGCATTTCATAACGTTCGACCTCTTTTTATGTGTAGTATTGGTTTTCTCCCCTGGTCGGCGGGTTGCCCTTAGTCAGGAGCTTTTCGGCCTGGCTGCCTTTTTGCTCTTGACGACCAGGGATGTTTTCATCCGTTTTTTGCCTTCGCGGCAAATATCGAGCAGCGGGCACACCTGACAGGCGGGATTTTGCGCCTTACAGTGGTATCTGCCAAAAAAGATAAAGCGGTGATGCGAAAGCGTCCATTCCTCACGCGGCACCCGCTTCATCAGCTTGCGCTCAACTTCCATGACATTGTCTTTCCAATTTGCGAGACCGAGTCGTTTGGATACCCGTTCCACATGGGTATCGACTGCAAATGCAGGCACGCCAAAAGCGTTGGACACCACGACATTCGCCGTTTTGCGTCCCACTCCGGGTAGCTGAACGAGCAGATCGTGCTCACTTGGCACATCCCCACCGTACTTCTCAATTAAAATATGGCACAGGTTTTGAATATGCTTCGCTTTACTTCGAAATAAGCCGATCCGCCGTATATCCTGTTCCAGCTCCTCCAGCGGCACACGCACGTAATCTTGTGGTGTCCGGTACTTCTGAAACAAATCAACTGTCACCTTGTTAACGGTCGCATCGGTACACTGGGCGGACAGCAGCACCGCAATCGTTAGCTCAAAGGCATTACTATGATTAAGTTCGCAGTGCGCATCAGGAAACATGCCGGCGAGCGTATCCAGAATATGTCTTACTGTAGCGGCATTCATTTTCATTCCTCCTGCAAAAAACCGCCTGTACACGAGTGCAATCGTGCTGCAGACGGTATCGTCTCACGGGACCTGATGATGGGATTGCCCGTTATGTTTCAGACTCTGGTGCTCCATCTTCAATGACAATACAATTCGTATCTTATCATGTTCCGGCTGTAATTGCACGCAAACTTTACATGAAATTTCAGTAATTTTATTGTGCGTTCATACAATGATTTAATACGTACATTTCCGGCGCTTGATTGTGTTGCGGTGGAGTTTGCAGACATCGCCTACTGCTGTTCATAAAAAATAGCGCCTGCCCTACGTATTGCACGCAGAGAGCAGGCGCTAACGACTCCATCATCGGCGGCACGCTCAGTGTATACGCTATATGCGCCAACACACCGGGAGCGAGCCAACTTATGATAAATATCGATTCATTTCATACCGATTAAAATACACCAAGGTATTCTTTGATCCCTTTCACAATCGAAGCCGCGACCTGATCTTGCTTGGCAGAATCCATCATTTTGGATTCCTCTGCACGGTTGCTAATAAAGCCAACTTCCAGCAGTACAGCAGGCATTGTCGTTTCACGGATGACATGGAAGTTACCGTATTGTACACCACGGTCTTTAAAGCCGGTTGCCGCGACCAAATATTTGTGGATCGTTTGTGCCAGCTTTTTGCTGCTAGTACGCTGATAATACGTTTCCGTACCGGAAGCGGCGGATGAACTGCCACTATTAGCATGAATCGATACAAACACATCTGCGTTCAGCTTCTCGGCAATTTTCACGCGTTCTTTTAACGGCAAGAATGTATCGTCCGAGCGTGTCAGTACAACGTCGATACTCGGATCGTCTTTCAGCAATGCTTCCACTTTGAGTGCGAGTCCGAGGTTGAGTCTTTTCTCACTCGTTTGCGAACCGATCGCACCTGGGTCTTGATCGCCGTGACCAGCATCGATCACGATCACCTTTTTGCCGTCTGTGCCAACGCCTGTTCCAGGCTGTGTTGGGCCTGTTGTAGGTGGTGTTGCAGGCGGTGTTGGAGCCGGTTTACCATTGTCGGCGACAAGATCGACAATCAACAGACTGCCTTCCGTAAACACTTCATAATTTTGTTTGTTTTTCAAATCGATTACGAGACGGATCGAAGACGGATCAGAGCTGAACTGGGAATATCTCACTTGAGATACATTATCATTGTTCACTACGTTCAAACTGGAAATTCCGTCCACACTTGTGTTTTGATCCTGTGCAATAAATGCTTTGCTAAAATCGGTTGCCGGCAAATCGATAACGATCCGATTCGGAGCATCCATTTTGGATACTTTTGGCGTTACGCCTTTACTGAGTGTCACCAGTAAACGACTTTCGCTAAAGCTGATCCCATTCACCAGTGCAAGACCATTTTCGGCATCTTCTGTCGTTGATCCCGAATTCGTTCCTCCGCCGGTGCTTGTGTCTGTACCAGTACCTGTATCTGTACTTGATAGTGTAACGATTTTGTCGCTGTTGTTCCAATCTACGCCGATGCCCATCTGCTCGCTCACGAGACGGATCGGTACAAGCGTCGTACCTTTTTGAACGACCGGTGCGGTGTTCAAATCATACGTTTTGTTGCCAACCGAAGCTGCTTTTTTGCCGATAAACAGTTGAATCGATTTGCCCTCGCCATCGATCATGACGCGTCCCTGGGACTGATTCCACTGTACCTTATACCCCAGATTTTCGGAGATTACGCGGATCGGCACCATTACCGAACCTTGCATATTCTGCACGTCCTCTGGAATGCTAAGCTCCTGGCCGTTCAGTACAACTTTTGTGCTAGTGGCGGCCTCACCGAGATGGGGAAAGGACCACAAACACACAAACAAAAACAATAAAAAACCAAACTTCTTCATTCTTCACCCCTACCATTCTCATTTTGATTACCGAACTACCTAGCACGGCTGTACCGGCAAAATATAACCAGACGATTAGTTAGACGCTCCTGCCTATTAAAAGTTGCGAATAATTCCAAGCTTCATTTTCAACCTTATAAGCTGACTTCTAACGTATTCGTAAATTCTGGCACACAAACAGACCGATATAACTATGTACATCGGTCTGTACGATATCATTTTGTAGATTCATTACGTATAAACTTGCTTGAATAAGTAATTAACTGTTCCACAAACGTATTTACGCGCAATATGATATCCGGATTTTGCAGCAAATAGCTTTCATTTTCAATCACAAAATCGCTATTGCAAGCAGCTACTTGAGCAGGAATCGCCAAACCGAGCAATCCTCGTATGACAATTCTAAGATGATCCAATGGCTGCGTACTTCGTAGCCCACCTCCATTAGCCATTAACCCGACTACTTTTTGTTTAAATATGTCCATATTCGTCCAATCCAACGCATTTTTTAAAACGCCTGAATAAGAATTGTGATAATTGGGCGAGCCTACTATAATCGCATCCGCTTGTTGTACACATTCAATAAAACGTTGCACGACCGCATCTGGATAAAGATGCGGATCATGATGATATGCAGGATCAACCATCGGTAATGGCGTTTGGCGTAAATTCCAAATAAGCGTCGTCCATCCGGCTTGTTGCAGACGTTGTTCCGTATACTGCAATAAGGCAAGGGTATGTGCGTTTTGGGCTAAACTTCCACAAATCAGCAAAGCATGTGGCATTTTGTTCACTCCTTTAATCGATAAAGTTAAGGTAAATTCACAGTCGTGTTGACCGTTTGTTGTTGAATATGATTTGTTTTGAACCAAACCAAATACAATCCAATGGCTGTAATGAATGAATAAACAGCGACTATAAACAATGAAGTGGCAAAACTGAACACGGATAACAGTCCACCGATTACCAAATAGGCAAAAGCGTCCGCTACATTGCCAATGCTGGAACGCACAGCCATTACTTTACCCAACATATTGGTAGGGGATTGCACTTGTAATACAGTGGTCATATTCGTTCCAGAAATCGTACTTCCTAGTCCGAGTATACAAGCAGCGATGACAATCATCGTCATCTGATTAGCGTACGCCAACATAATGTACGCTACACAACGGATCACATAACCCATAAAAACCCATTTCACATGTTGTTTGATCGTAAGCTGGGCTAATGCCAAAGAAGACACCATCGCGGAACAAGCAACAGCAGACATTACAAACCCCAAATTCTGCTCACCACCAGCACCAATAAATTGCAACAATTTAGGAATGCCAAGTTGCAATACACCTACACCAACTAACAATTGAAGCGCAAAAGCGATCATCATAATAAAAATAGTTCGATTTCCTTTGCATATAAAAGTAAGCCCAAGCCATGCATCATACAAAATATTATCTTTCTTCCACATATTGTTCCACGTTAACTTTGTATGAGCGAAAGCAGGATATTGAATAAAATAAATAAACAAAGCTGAAAGCATATAACTCAAACTATCTATATAGAGCAAATTAGCCACATCAAAATGAAACAGCAACAATACACCTCCAAGCGAAGGACCTAGCATTAAACTCAAATTTTCGGTAGAACCCATATACGCATTAACCTTATTCAGCTCATTTTTGTCATTAACTAACAACGGAACACTAGCTTGATTGGCTGGATGAAAAAAGGCACGAAAGCTCGTAATCAGAAAGCTAACGATAACAATTTGCGCAACATTTAATACGCCTAATTGATGTGCAATCGGAATCCATAATGTAATTACGCCTCGCGCCAGATCGCAAAACACCATTAACTTTTGGCGATTTAAACGATCGCTAACCGCTCCACCAATCATCCCAATAAACAAATAAGGAATAACAGATGCAAATAAAACCGCACCTGCTCCTAATGCACTTTGTGTATATTCAAGCGATAACAATGTTAAAGCAAGTGTATAAATGGACGTTCCAAACAGAGAAGTCGTATTGGCTAACCATAACAAAGCAATATTACGATTCATAGCGACCTCCATTCTCTGAACACTCAAATGAAATGAGTACAGGTTGTTGAGCAACCATATGTTGCAAGTAACTGACAAGCGTATTGGAGCTATTGATATTGGGCAATGTATCGTGTGCAGAATACTTGTTCTGAATCACATCATAATAAACAAGCCGATCCGCAGCACGCAAAAACTGGCTGACTGAATAATATTGTTTGGCGTTATGATGTCCCCAACGTGTACGCGCCCACTTCTCCAGCCAATCGGTTCGTCCCTGCAAATCGATCAACCATCGCTTCACAACCGCAACAAAAGCGAGCCGTTCATTTTTACCGCATTGTACGCCAAAATAATGATAATATTGCGATCCTGATACAATAATGCTCTGTACGATTCGGTAGGCGAGTCCGTCTTCACGAACTCTTTTCTCCAATGTATCCATATCTTGCTCGGTCAATCCAAATGCTGCTTCTTGCACAATAAAAGTAGCTCTATTTATGAACGGAATAGGATATACAACAGCAATTCCATCCCAATTGCTTTCATAGCTAACTAAACAACGATCCGTCCTATCATATGTTATGTCGTTAGAACAAGCTGAATTCAAAGACTGTACTTCATAGGTCTTTTTTACGGCATCTTTGATCTCGATCTGCATGGCGGATGGTAAAGCAGCAGCAAGGCTGATCCCTTTTAACAACAGTCCTTGATCTGCGGAACAATGGACGAGATCATTGTCTTTTAACGCTTCATACACATTCCATTTCAAATCATCTTCGAGTCTTTTTGGACGAACAGAAACAGGAGCTATCTCTGTTGCATCATATGGTAGCAAATGAATGGCGGAACACATAGATTGAATCGAATGTAAAACATCAATAGCTCGGAAAAAAGAAAGATGGATGATCGTCTCATTTCCTTCATAACGAATCGCTTCTATCATTCCATTTGCATATAGTTTTGAGGGCAAATCAGCTTTTTGCAGCAAACGTGGCGATCCAATGCGGTATAACATATGATAGCGCTCAGCTAAAGGCGTGTATGTCATATGAAAATAAGGCGTATTGGACGACCATCCTTCACCACTGCACAACCGATCATGTTGCCAAAAGGAAGCGCCCTCTTGATTCGCCAAAAATTTTTGGGGCTGACTATATTCGTTTACCCGTATGCCGCTTAATAAACGAACTCGGTTTTGATCGGAATGGGTATACATCCTCTGCGACATAAGCTGTTTAGATTCATTTGTATGCAACAAAGTATATGGCTGGTACGTGGATAATATAGATCGATCAGTACTAAGACCTACCATAATAGATCGCTTTAATTGATCGATGACAAGCTGGGATGCAAATTGAAGTTGCTGTAGATCGAGTAATTGCTGTTGCCAATTGCTCCAATCCAATACGGGTCTTGTCAGCAAATTTTCTCGTTTACGTACATATTCGATGATAAGCTTTAATTCAGCGCTTTTATATTCAGCTTCAGTAATAGGTATTTGCATCAATGACAACAATTGCGGTATCTGTTGTTCAAACACGGCAAACGTTGCAGTCGATGAGTCAAATGTAATAATTCCCGCCTGCTCGTACATAAACATTCGTATATGGATGTTTGTACGATTGGCATAACTAGACGAGTCAAATCGTTTCTGCCAAATCGCCACTAGCATGGAAGCCGCAGACGGTGTAATAGCTTTATTGTCGTTCAATCTCCATCCACCACATTGCAAATCAATCGAGCGAGCGTCATGCGCTATGACGCTTGAATCAAAAAGGGCGTACCCACCATACCGATGCTCGCTAAAATCCGTCTGCTGCTCCATGCTACCAACATGCCATTGCTGCACATAAGGCTGCATATAGTCAAGCATGTCGTTTGCGTTCCACGGTGCACTGCCTTCTATTTTTATAGGTGCTGGATAGGCACGAGTATACGCATTCAAACACTCTGTTGTAATCTCACTGAGACTATCTTTATTGCCCAAAATGCTGCACCCATAACCGTGACCGCCAAAGACGGCAGCTTGTAATTGTTCCAAATATACAAGCCTGGTGTTCAAATAAAACTGGTCTAGTTCGCGCAGCACAATCCGAATCTCTCGCTGTACTTCATCTTCATTCCATTGTAGCTGACACAAAGTGCTCAAAAAATGAAGCACCTGCTTTAACTGTGTTACAGTTGCAATCATCGTAAATTCGGTCAAATCGCGCGTCGTTTTCGCTGTAATCTCTGTTACGAAAGGAGCGATCCGACTCGCAATCAGGTGCTCCAACAGATGAGCAACACCTGGCACCATCGCAGACGCAGCACCGACCGGATAATAAAAAGTTAGTTTACCCGTTGTTCGATAAGGAAGTTCTTCCCAATTCAATGTTGTCGCCTCGGTTAGTGTCCCCATAATGCCCTCCATAATATTGATCAATATATTGAAGTGAATCGAACAGACTATACCTTGGTCGATAATTATAGTTGTCTATTGCTTTTTGAATAGGCAATGGTTGTAAGAGCGATGCCTCTCCAGCTTGATTAGGGTAAAGTAAAGTGCTCGGAGCAATACCAAAAAATCGTTCCAATTCATAATAAAGCTGCCTTGGAGACACTATCTTTCCTGAACCTATATTTAATAATTGCGCATCTGCTCGTTGTACTAGCGGCTTTGTGCCCAGTAAATAAGCAACAAAGAAGGCGAGATCACGAACATCCATCATTTCCAAATCTGTTTGTAATTGACGGAATGCACTCCAATCCGAAGCCGATTGTATGAACAAACGATTGATCGCCGTACTCATCCAATTGCCGCTTTTGGCTGGGTTCGGTCCTAGCACGCCGACAGGTCTCAAAATAGTCGCATGTAGCGATGTCTCGACAGCCAATCTAGTTATAAATTGCTCACTGTATAGCTTGGAAATACCATATGCGCTCACCGGCACAGGCAATACATCCTCTTGTCTATTGGTAGCTTTACCATAGACAGCGAGTGAACTTATGTAAATCAAATGTTCCGGTGGCAAAACTGCACAAGCTTCATACACCGACATCATCAATCTCGCTTCATTCATCACGGCAATACCGGCGTGTTTTGCAAAAGTATCATGCATCGAACCGGCTGCAATGACCAACTGCCGTATATTATATTGCTGAAAAAGCTGCAGCAACTGTTCTGTCGTACCGATCGCTATATCCGTCATAGCAGAGGGCTCTATCCCTGACACTTGTTGAATATAATTCTGTTCCAAATGAAACCCAACCACTCTCACATTGTAACCTTGGGCAAGACAACTTTGCGCAATATGGCTTCCTATTAACCCACCACCTATAATCAATACCGTCATGTTATAGCCTCCTGATTGGTAATGATCTCATGATAGAGATGACTTATGTTCTGTACTGCACACAAAACGCGCTGTTCATCCGCCCCCATACTAAGCCTAATCATTTGCTGTGCTTGCTCACCAAATTCGCTACCTGTCATTACTAAAATTTGATATTTTTTATAAATCAGCACCGCAAACTCAGCAGCACTCACATTCAGTTGGCTAATATCCAAACAAACGAATATGCCAGCTTTGCAAGCATAGAACGGGACATTGGCATTACGCAGCAACTGATGTGCTTTTTCTATTGTGCCTAAAATTTGTGCTGACAATGTACATGGATAATCTGCATAATAAGTTAACGCATATAATGCGGCTCGTTGCGAAAAGGATGGAGCCGACATGCTCGTATTCCAACTACGACTCATTAATGTACGAATCATGAGCGGATGACCGACAATACAGCCCAATCTCGCGCCAGCCATCGCAAATGCTTTAGAAAAACTGTACACTAACAACGTTTGCTCAGGTAACCATCGAGCAGGGCTATAAAATGGTTGTCCGCCAGCAAAATCACGATATACCTCATCTGAAATACATAACGCTTTATACGTTTTGCATAAAGCGCAAAATTGCTCTACAACTTCTGGCGGTGGCACGATACCTAAAGGGTTGTTAGGAAAATTCCAAATGACCGCGCTTGCTCCTTGCTGTAACTTCTGCTCTAACATCAGCAAAGTTTCGCTCCAATTATTTTCCGTATGGAGTGGGTATTGTTCATAAGCGATATCCATTTGGGACAACAATTTATGATACAGCGGAAAACCTGGATTGGGAATGAGCACCGTTTTGTTTTTCAGCAACGAATAAATGACTGCAAGCGCTGCAGACGCACCGTTTGTAACCATAATATGATCAGCCGTAATCGTTGTATGTTCATAAGCACTTTGCAAATGTTCAGCTAATCGTTCACGCAGCTCCCGTAATCCACCTGATGGCACATATCCTTCCCACACATCCAAAGCCAATTCTGAAACATACTTTCGGATCGCTGGATGCGGTCCTCCACGAATATCACCAAATGATAAATCCAGTACGGTTTCGGATCGATTTATGTGCATGGCGTTTGCCTCCTTATGGGCGAATGCTGATTTCCACACCGCATTCGTCAATAGGTAATGTAAGTGTCTTCGTAAACAATGCTTTATTGGTCACTACCTGATGATACGCTGCAAAATCTTGCTGAAACTTAGCAATCAACGGATCATGTGCCAACACAATCGCTCCTTTGCTCAGCTTCGGTAGCCACTGCTGTAACAATGGAGCATAATCCGACTTTCCATGATGTTCTACATCGATAAACAGCAGATCAATGCTGCCATCTTCATAATTTTCGGTAGCAGTATAAGCATCTTTGTTAAAAATATGCGCCTGTTGCAAGCGACTTCGCTCCATATTCAGCCGCGCCAGCTCACAAGCTTGCTCATTAATATCAAATCCATCGATCACGGCATCAGGTTTGCTTTGTAAGCCTGCCGCCATCCATAACATCGCATATCCGCAATAACTTCCTAACACAACGATATGCTGAATCGTTTGCGTAGAACTTATAGAAAATAATAAACGTTCCATCACTTTGCTAATTGTAGTGGAGGATACGTGTACTTGTGATGCCACAAAGCGTTTAAATTCGTGAAATGAAGCTGCATCAAATGTCGCGTCACTGGCGAGCAATTCATAATCGACAAGACGCGCAATCAGCTGTTGCATTTTGTTGTCCAAAGAATGGGGTTGCACGGACGTTTCCGCCATCATAAAACCTCCTGACGATGTTGCTCAGCAATGCGTTGCCCCAGTTGATACAAATCATTCGCAATCCGCGTTCTCGTCGCTTGATCGGTCTGCCTTAAATTGCCTACTACAATATCTTTCGGTGCGACGGTAGCGCCCATTGCGCTAAACGTGGCTCGCAGTTGCGAAGCTCCAAGCACAGCATCCGCGTACTCAGCACCTACAACGACTAAAAAAATCGTCTTCCCTTTTAAGAAGTCCGCTTGTTCAGGATAATCGTATAAAGGTCCTCCAAGCACATTGAGCGCATTAATAAATCCACCGGACAATGTACGCCAATAGGCAGGAGCCGACACAATAATATGTTCAGCTTCCATAACCGATTCATACCATTGCTTCACACTAGCTTCGGCATATTCCAAAGGCCCTCTGCCATCAAAATAAGGTAGCTGCAACTCACGCAAATCCACGTAATTATAGTGATCATAATGATGATCAGCAAAACTTTTTTGCACAATTTTTAGCAGTTCACGAGCAGCTGATTTACTATCTTTGCTTGGGCCCGGTTTTAAGCTTCCACAGACGATAAGCGTTTTACCGGAGATATGAGAATTATTCAACATGATTATCCCTCCAAACCTAGCGAGATACCGGTGTTATTTTTTGTTTCATATGCGCTAAATGTTCATCTTGATTAATCAAAAAATCATTCATATCGACATCAGGCGTCATTTCCAGATCAACGGAAGGATGATAAGATGATAATTTACTTTTAGGCATTTTCAGTTTATAAGTAGCTACTTGAGACCATATGTCCACTCGTGATTGAGCAAAAAACTGACGTTCCGCTTGGGCGATACGCGGTTCTTTTGCAAATTGAATCATCTTATTCCAAATGCGTTCCGGAGTTTGCTGTTGCATTTCTTGCATCGCTTTCAAACATCCAATCAGTTGTCGCTTACATTCTGACCAGTGAGCCAACGACCAGGATAGTTCCATCCCTAACTCATAATAATCAAATGCTTGCTCATACTGTCCTTTGTGAAAGAAAATATATCCTAACGCCTCATTAATTCCTTCCAAATCCAAACGATCCTCTTGTCGTGTAGCTTCATCCCGTGCCTTTAACAGTAAAGAAATAGCTTTTTCAAGTTCGCCAGCCTTCCAAGCAAGCATTCCTGTGCGGTACTCAAATGCATGTTGATTTTTTAGCAGTCGATTAAAAGCACTTTCCCACATTTTCAATGCATTTTGATAATCGCCTTTAATTTCAAGCAAAAAAGTCATATTGGACAGTAAATTATAACGCAAATATAAAGCACCAGGATTGTTATCTTGTTTGATAAGTTGGAACGCGGTACGCTCCCGATAAAACACAGCTTCAAGTTGCTGCTGTTTGTCTGAACCGGTCAAACGCGATGCGGCAACAGTATCCATAAAACTTAATCCGTTGTAGACCCAGCCCCGTTCTAACCGATTTTGCTCATCGGATTCATTCACTAGTGTTAATGCTTTTTGATAATGTTCATTAGCAATGTCTAGATTATAAAATCGTTTTACCGCGAGCAATGCACATAAACATTCAATATGCGCTTGAACAGGTAACGAACGAGCATGTACAGCTGCAGTTTGGAACAACGTATACGCTTGATCATAAAGAGACAAATTAGCATGAACAAGTCCACAAATCCGATACGCTTCCTCGCTTACGACCGGTTTGTTAAACGCAGCAAAACATGCCAAATACGCATTTTCATAATTTTGTGTTACAAGTGCCAAGGCGGCATCAGCTAAAATTCCATACTCGGATGCTTGGTAGGAACAATTGTGGTATGTAGCAACCGGTACTTCACCTGCACAAATGAGCGGTGATTGTTCACTCAGCAAACGTTTAAAAATTCTTGCGCGTGCAACCGCAATACTGCAACTAATATCAAACGGTTCATCCAGTTCCGTAATCGCAGGAATCGCACAAGCAAATCGCAAAATTAATCCGGTCTCTCCGAACGGCATCAGCTTATATAAACGATTAAGCAACCGAATGGAAGGTCGATCCAGCCATTCTGCTTGCTCGATGATACAGACGACTCGTTTGTTCGTATGCATCGCTAGTGCTTCAATAAGTCGAACCATTTTAGCAGCACTTTGATCGATCCATTTGGCAGTCGTATTTGATTCACGACTGATTCTGCGAATAATGCTATAAATAATGGAATCAGAGTTCATGTCCAGTCTTTTCCAGCTATTCATTAATTGTTCAAATGAATGACGCGTATCGTGTACGAGCTTAAAATTTACGCCAGCCTGTTCAGCGTAAGTGATCAGCTGATTCCAAATATGTTCTACGGTGGAGTATGCTGCAAAAGAACGATCTTCGATGGAATAATGGATAGGGATGCACTGTTCCAATGACAATGAATCTGCATGAAATGGGGCAAGTTGCTCGATCCAGATGATCGGCTGTGTCGTTAAACGTTCCGGCAAAATCTCACTTATGATCACTATTCTCACTCCTTTATATGCGGAATAGATATAAAGAAAAGGGACGAGCGTCCCTTTTCACAAGCAAGTATTCTTTTCGTACCATCGTCATTACCATGCCACAACTAGGGAAGCAACTTCGATTTCTTCCGTTTGTGCTTCTTCAGTTTCGATGCTCAAATCTTCCAAAAATTCCAGAAGTTCTTTTTCCATATTTACACCTCCTCTATGTAGTTTTTGGTATATTGTGTTGCACCTAAAATTTACAACATCCCGATTTTGATGTCAATATAGTTCACTTAATTTTTTTAATTTTTTCCATTTTTTTATATTTAACATCAAAAAAGGGACTTTATTTAACATAAAGTCCCTTTTATATCATTATATGATTATAATTCTATACGTTTTTTTGACATCATGTAATGTTATATCACTCTTAACCTACACAAACAAATGTGCCCCACGTGTACGCTCGTATTCGCTAATATCCGCTTCATGTTGCAGCGTCAGACCGATATCATCCAACCCTTGCAGCAGAAATTGACGACGGTGCTCGTCCAGATCAAACTGAATTTCTAAGCCTTGATCATCGCTAAGCGTTTTGCTTTCCAGGTCGACTTTCAGACGGTAGCCTTCATTCGCATACGTACGCTCGAACAGCTCTTGTACTTGCTCCTCAGACAGCTTGATCGGCAAAATGCCGTTTTTGAAGCAGTTATTATAGAAAATGTCCGCAAACGAAGGTGCGATGACACAGCGGAATCCATAGTCCATAATCGCCCACGGTGCATGCTCACGGGATGAGCCACAACCAAAGTTAGCGCGCGATACGAGCACAGAAGCGCCTTTATAACGCGATTTGTTCATATCGAAATTTTCGTTCACATTACCTTCTTCATCCCAGCGCCATTCATAAAACAGAAACTGTCCAAAACCAGTACGCTCAATCCGTTTCAGAAACTGCTTCGGAATGATCGCGTCTGTATCTACGTTTACCCGGTCAACCGGGGCTACAATACCGTCCAACTTTTTAAATGGTTCCATTGTTAAAAACTCCTCTCAATTCGGTTCGTTCAAGTTAGCTTAATACAGGCTCGGATTTAAATTCCCAGTCGCGCACATCGGTAAAATGTCCTTTGATCGCTGCTGCTGCTGCCATTGCAGGAGATACGAGATGCGTACGTCCGCCGCGTCCTTGACGACCTTCAAAGTTACGGTTGGAAGTGGAAGCACAGCGTTGTCCAGGCTTCAGCACGTCCGGGTTCATCGCCAGACACATACTGCAACCCGCTTCACGCCATTCAAAACCAGCTTCTTTGAAAATAACGTCCAGTCCTTCTTTTTCCGCCTGCAATTTCACGCGACCAGAACCCGGTACGACGATTGCGGTCAGACGATCGGACACGGTATAGCCTTTTGCCACCTGTGCAGCAGCGCGCAAATCTTCGATCCGACCGTTGGTGCAAGAGCCGATAAACACATAATCGACCGGGATTTCTGCCATCGGTGTGCCTGGTGCCAAATCCATATATTCAAGCGCTTTTTCAGCCGCTTTGCGTTCATTTTCAGTAGTAAAGTCTGCCGGATTCGGTACGGCGGATGTGATGTCTGTCCCCATACCTGGACTTGTGCCCCAGGTTACTTGTGGGATTAACGTTTCCACATCAAATTCGATCACATGATCATAATAAGCGCCTTCATCGGTAGTCAGCTCTTTCCAACGTGCGACCGCTTCGTCAAATGCCGCGCCTTGTGGTACGTACTGCCGTCCACGCAAGTAGGAAAATGTCGTTTCATCCGGTGCGATCAGGCCCGCACGTGCGCCACCTTCGATCGACATATTACAAACGGTCATACGTTCTTCCATCGACAGAGCGCGAATCGCTTCGCCGGTGTACTCGATCACATAACCAGTTGCAAAGTCAGTGCCGTATTTGGCAATCACGCCGAGGATCATATCTTTGGCGGTTACACCTGGTTTACGTTTGCCGTTAAAACGAATTTCCATCGTTTTGGACTTCGATTGCTGCAAACATTGCGTCGCCAGTACGTGCTCAACTTCACTCGTTCCGATACCAAACGCAAGTGCGCCAAATGCGCCGTGTGTCGATGTATGGCTATCGCCACAAACGATCGTTTTGCCCGGATGCGTCAAACCAAGTTCCGGCCCCATAACGTGCACAACGCCCTGGTCGATCGTATTCAGATCAAACAGTTTAACACCGAAATCTTGACAGTTTTGCGTTAACGTATCGATCTGTTGCTTGGAAATCGGATCGGTAATATTAAAACGGTCAAATGTCGGCACATTATGATCCATCGTCGCAAATGTCAGCTCTGGACGACGAACTTGACGATTGCTAAGACGCAAGCCTTCAAATGCTTGCGGTGATGTTACTTCGTGCACGAGATGCAAATCAATGTACAGTACGCTCGGTTTGCCTTGCTCGCTGTAAATTTCGTGATTGTCCCAAATTTTTTCAAATAATGTTTTTTTACTCATCGTATTCACCCCATCTTAAATTGAGATCAGACTTTGCCTCGATTTTCGCCAGAGCATATGTACACTCTGTCTTGCCTTCGGACCCGAAAACCGATGTGTCTCATCCTAAATGACTTCAATTATTGCGTGTGACTCATTCATTAACTGAATCATTGCTCGTCACCGATTCATGCACTGGCTGGATCGTTGCCGGCAGCTTTATCAACGCCTGCATACTCTCCACTTCATCCCACTCTGTACGCCTGTATGCTATGGAACGACTGTTTATAATAACTACAATATAGCATTGTCAGAGCGATAGGTCTAAGATATTATAACTATAGAAGCTATAGGTTTATCTTATAAGCGAACCGTCTGTTTATTCCGTTAAAACAACCGGATAGCGCTACCTATTTTCTGTTTTTTGGACACTGACTTCACTTTTCTTAATACTCACTTCACAAAGGAGCTTTTACATTATGGAACTTCGACAACTACAATATGCGCTGCAAATCGCTGCCGAGCGCAATTTTTCGCGTGCTGCCGAGAAACTGCATATCGCCCAGCCTTCGCTTAGCCAGCAGCTGTCCAAGCTGGAAAAAGAACTCGGTGTGCTGCTGTTTCAGCGCAATACGAGTACGGTAGAGCTTACCCAAGCGGGAGCAAGCTTTGTCGAACATGCGCAAAAAATTATCGATTCGGTCGAGCAATTGCGCCGCGAAATGGCGGACATTTCCCAATTGCAAAGCGGGCGTGTCATCGTTGGCAGTATGCAAATTACCGGTTCCCATCTACTGCCCCATGTGCTGCCTGATTTTCGCACGCAATATCCGCAGATTGAAGTGATGCTGCTGGAAGATACGTCGCTCAATTTGGAAAAGCTAACCGCGAGCGGACAGACCGATCTAAGCTTGTTGGCGTTACCGCTAACCGAACCGTCGCTCACGTATGAGCCGGTTGCCGAGGAGCTAATCGATCTTGCTGTACCGCCCAATCATCCACTGGCAGAGCGTTTTCTGGCAGGCGATCATACCCCGGTAAAGCTGTCCGAGCTGCGAGACGAATCGTTTATCGTGCTCAAAAAAGGACAAGGCTTCCGCAAAATTGTGTTTGATGTGTGCAAAGAAGCTGGTTTTGAACCGAAAGTTGTATTTGAAAGCAACAATATCGAGACGATCCAGTCGCTCGTCGCTACCGGTATGGGCGTGACGTTTGTACCGCATTATATCGCCAGAGCGCGCCGTGGCGAATTTTTGCCGGTTTATTTGCCGCTCGCAGAGCCGATTCCAAGCCGGACGCTTGTGCTAGCACGACGCAAAGGACGTTATTTGTCCAAAGCAGCAGAAGCATTTATCGAATCGTTTAAACATACGATGGAACAGGTCGTGTCGAAAGAACAGCTGTAATGGCAATGGCAGACGACCAATGGATAGGTCGGTATGGACGTCATATGAATACATTGCGATAATGATTCGCCCTTCCAGTTAACGAAGTAGTAAATAAAATTACACAGTTGCTTCCCACTCCATTTGGACGTACGCCTTTTATACACAAAACCTATTACATTGACTGCTTTAAACATATAGTTTGATGTTGCATAGTAGACTGTCTCAATTAAAAATCAGGTTCGAACATACCTAAACATGTTCATTATCAAGCAATTATGAAGTAGGCATACCGTGAATTTTTCTAAGACAAGCTAATAGATTTCCACCAAAATTAAAATTTAATACAGTCAAGTTATACTGCACACTCTGTTTATTTTATTCAGTTGATTATTAAAAGTAATAATAGTACGATAGACATAGATTATACGTGCTGTCACCGGACGTATGCCTACTGGCTACGAATGGAATGGTGTATAACATAATCACCAATACCGGAGGTATAAACAATGAAAATCGATATCTGGTCTGATTACCAGTGTCCGTTCTGTTATATTGGCAAAGCTAGACTGCAAAAAGCGTTGGCGCAATTTCCACATGCCGACCAAGTGGAAGTAAATTTTAAAAGCTTTGAACTAGACCCATCCGCCGAGCGTGATGTACCGATGACGAACAATGAAATGCTCGCCAGCAAGTACAACACAACGATCGAGCATGTTCGCCAAATGAACAACAATATCGGCGCACAAGCTGCACAGGAAGGTTTGCATTTTGAATTTGATGCGATGATTTTGACGAACAGCTTTGACGCTCATCGGCTGATGCAATTTGCCGTTTCCAAAGGCAAAGGCGCGGACATGAACGAAGCGCTGTTCCGTGCCTTTTTTACCGATTCCCGTCATATTGGCGATCACAATACACTTGCCGATATCGCCGCTGAAATCGGATTGGATCGCCAGGAAGCGCTGGACATATTGCAAAGCGATCGGTACGGCGAAGATGTGCGCAGACATGAACAGCTCGCCGGACAACTTGGTGTTACCGGTGTACCCTTTTTTGTAATCAATGATAAATATGCCGTCTCCGGGGCGCAACCAACCGATACGTTCACCCGTGCGCTGAACGATATTTGGGCGGAAGAACAGCCACTGCAAATGTTAGGCGATGCTGCACAAGGTGCGCAATGCACGGATGATGCTTGTGCTGTGCCTGCTACCGACAACGAGTCAGACAAACAGTAATTCGCTAAATTGCATTTGATACGTTATGTACGATCCAACAAGAAGCCAGCTCCTGACATGATAGTAGGAGCTGGCTTCTTGTTCTTTTATAAACGGATAGTCGATAGCACACCATGCAAGTACCAAACTACGCAGGCGATGAGCTGTTCATACAGTAAGAAAGCTCCCATCCACATTTTACAAAATAGGCTATTCAGCTTGTACGCAACATGTAAACTAGACTCGATCTACATATACACAGCTTCTGACTCGCTCTAGTACCTAGACCAAGATTAATTTGAGTGTTAAAGCTGGAACAAGCTATTATTTATCAGGATTCCAGTGCATGATCAAAATTAACATTTAACTTGGTCAAGGTGCTAGATCAAATGTTTATACTCTATCCGTACAACACTTTACTCCATCGTCTCGGTGGAAATGCTATTGCTGTCACACCAATACGATTAAACCAACAAGCTCAACATACATTTTCAAACTATAGTCAGCGCAGTAACGCAAAACAAGCACCATGCCAACGCACAAGTTCAAAATACGTTTTTAAACCATGCCGCTGCCGCATGCACTTCGGATGCGGTTAGTTGATGTCCATTATTTTCCCAATGCAGTTCAACTTCGGCACCTGCCTCAGCCAGCAGTTGACCGAGTTCTTCACTTTCGGCACGTGGTACGATCGGATCGTTCGTGCCTGAAGCCATAAATACCGGTACCCCCGTCAAATCAGGCAACTTAATACTGCGTAGCGGAACCATCGCATGATGCAAAATCGCTCCACGCAACGCTTCTTTATTATGAAAAAGCAAACTTGCCGCAATGTTAGCACCGTTGGAATAACCGATAGCAACGATATTACGGCGATCCAATCCGTATGCTAGCGCAGCTTCATCTAGAAAAGCGTTCAGCTCATAGGTACGCGCGATCAGATCAGGCTCATCAAATACCCCTTCTGCCAGGCGACGGAAAAAGCGTGGCATCCCGTTTTCCAATACATTGCCGCGCACGCCAAGTACCGAAGCGGACGGTGCAATCAGCTCTGCCAGCGGCAGCAAATCATGTTCATTCCCGCCCGTACCATGCAGTAGCAGCAATACCGGCTCGTTCGGGTCTGTACCTTGCTTGAATACATGCTTCATCGTTGTTGTCATCATTATAGCCTCCTTGATCGATATGAATCCGGTATTATAGTGAACGAACTTCAATCGGCAGCAAATTGTTTTCAATCAATGTGCGCTGTGGCTCATACCAGTGTGGCAACATTAATTTGCTACCAAGCGCATCGGCTGGCTCATCATTAGCAAAGCCGGGCGGATCGGTGGCAATTTCAAACAAAATCCCGCCATCTTCACGGAAATAAACGGCATTAAAATATTGGCGATCAATGACCGGTGTCGGCTGAAAACCTGCCTTAGCTACTTGCGTACGCCACTGCTCATGCTGTTCAAAATCGGTTGCACGCCACGCGATATGGTGAACCGTACCCGCTCCGCCTATACCGCGTGGCAGCTCATGCGCATTGACGTCGATTATGTTGCCGATATCGCCAGTTGCCCGAAAACGCACATATCCATCTTCTTCCGCAATCCGTTCCAGACCAAGCACATGCTCCACCGTATGCAGCGTACGTTCCGGCATTGCGCTAAATAACACACCACCGCCAAAACCTTTGACCGCTTCTGTAGCAGTAATATCTTCCCATTGCCAGTTGCTGGATGTGCCTTCCGCACGTTCAACCAGCTCGATCCGTAACCCATCATAATCGGCAAAACGCAGCAATTGTTCCCCAAAACGACTCACTTTGTCCACATGCACACCGAGTCGGCTCAAACGCGCTTCCCAAAATGGCAATGCACCCGGCGGAACAGCGAATACGGTAATACCAAGCTGCCCGCTGCCTACTGTCCCACGCCGTGCTCCAGGCTGTGGAAAAAATGTAACGATCGTGCCCGGCGCCCCTGCCTCATTGCCAAAATAAAGATGATACACATCCGGCGCATCAAAATTAATCGTTTTTTTCACCATCCGCAAACCGAGAATACCCGCATAAAAGTCCACATTGCGCTGTGGATCGGTCACAAATGACGTAATATGATGAATACCTGCTGTACGAAGTTGCATACATTTCAGCTCCTTTTTTATAGCGTAAATTATAGTGCCAATACAGATCAAATAAACGTCTGATTTTAAATATCTTTAATTATAAACATTTTCTAATGTTTATTATATCCAATTTTTCCCCAAAAGAAAGTTATTCGAATAAATCTCTCGTGAATTCAAAACTAACTTACTTTATGTAAGTAAAATAGAAAGATTAGCCTATCGTGCTAACGTATGTATATCAACTTAGCAGTGCAACGATTCGGTATTGTAATAAATAAGCTGATAAATCAGCTATAGATATGCTTAGATGCAAGTTAGAATGTACGGATAAGGGTAAGCACGACTTCAATATTTGCGTTCTTCAAACGCGGTGTATAATGAAAAAGATTTTGCACAGCAAAAGACCCTACATCGTCCGCACGGGAATCTAGCATATACTTCTATTCCATAGATTCCTGTGCGTGATGGGAGTCTGTTTCCTTATGCTGTACCGCAGTAGGGGTTACACTATTGCTTTAGTATGCGCATAGGATCATCGCTTAACCAATTCACCTATTATATTAATTTTGATTATGCTTTGGCATAGCTATATTCGTGCTAGTAGCTTGTCTCAAATTTGTTCAGGGATTGCGTTCGTCTGAATGCTGCACGGTTCAAGCACGGTTCAGATGGACGCAACCTTACATCTGCTTGAGACAAGTCACTAGTAGCTTGTCTCAAATACATTTACGGTTTTTCGATCTAACCATTGCTTGATGATGAATCGGTTAAGGTACGTTTAAACACAATTTCCATTTGAGACAGCCCACTAGTAGGCTGTCTCAAGTACATGTACAGTCTGTCGATCTAACCATCGCTTGATGCTGAATCGGTTAAGTTACGTTCAAACACAATTTTCATTCAAGACAGTCTAATAGTAACTTGACCAAGCTAAATTTCAATTTTGATTGTGTGCTGATATCCTCATCCATAGGGCTTGATCCAGCTTTAAAACTCAAATTAATCTCGGTCAAGGAACTAGTGAGCTGACCGCGTTACGTGTGTAGTGTAATGTCATATAGCCTAGACAACGTTTATGTTCTGATGCAGTTATGTGCTCATACGATGGAATCGGTCAGACAGCACATTTTAGCTGGTTCTGGTTCTGGTTCTGGTTCTGGTTCTGGTTCTGGTTCTGGTTCTGGTTCTGGTTCTGGTTCTGGTTCTGGTTCTGGTTCTGGTTCTGGTTCTGGTTCTGGTTCTGGTTCTGCAAATGATATCCCAATCTCACTCTTGATGCTTGTACAATTGTGGTCGACGATCGGCAAATACCGGAATGCGTCCGCGTACATCTTCAGACAGTTCGAGATCGATGGTGGCGCGCACGATACATTCTGTTTCCCCGCCTTCAGCAATGATCTCGCCCCACGGATCGATAATCATCGAGTGCCCGAAAAATTCGCTTTTCTCATCCCGTCCGACCCGGTTGCAAGCGATCACGTACATCTGATTTTCGATCGCGCGCGCCGTCAGCAATGTGCGCCAATGATGCAGGCGCGGGTGCGGCCACTCCGCTGGCACAAACCATACTTTTGCCCCTGCCAACGCCAATGTGCGCGCCAATTCAGGAAAACGGATATCATAACAGATCGAAGCGGCAGCGGTCACATCACCGAGCGGGAATAACGCCGTCTGTTCGCCAGGCTGCATAAACTTTTCTTCATCCATCAGCTTAAACAGATGGATTTTATCGTAGCGGGTCAGTTGGTTGCCGTTCGGTGCGTACGCATATAATGTATTGTAAAACCCGCTGCTACGCTGTTCGGAGATCGAGCCGCCGACCAGTGTCACGCCATAATACGCTGCCGTCTCGCTTAACCAGCGACAAATCGGTCCATTTTCCGGTTCAGCAATGCCGTCCAAGCGATCGAGCGCATAGCCGGTATTCCACATTTCCGGCAGTACGATCACATCCGGTTTCGGTTCGGCTGTCATCGCCTCAGCGATCCATTCCCCGGCACGCTGCTGATTGTACTGCGGATCAGCGAGCCGAATATCCATTTGAATCAGGCTAATATAGTATTGCTGTGCACACATAAAACATCGCTCTCCTTGTACAAAATTTAGGGATCATTCATACCTACTAATTGGACCAAGTTAAATGTTAATTTGGATTGTGTACTGAAATCACTGATCGATACGACCTTAAAACAGCTTCAACACTCCAATTCCTCTTGGTCAAAGTACTATATTCGTTATCATCTGCCCCAAGTCATTATTTTGTTTATCATATCCTCGGTGTGCGCGGAAAAGCAATACTGTGCTAACAATCCCCCCCTGCTCGCTCTATCTTTTCCAATAACATAGCTATGCCAATCGGAAAAATCGTGATAGATTAGGATCATTATGTACATGCAGCACAAGCTGACCATTCAAAATTGAATCAACCGGAGTGATGAATACGATGTCGAATGTAAACGATACTGGCGTTTCCGCCTTCCCGATTCGCCCAGCTGCGATAATGAATGAGCTGCCCGAGCAGTTTTTTGCCAAACTGGTGCAAGATGTGAATCGGCAAGTTGCCGCAGGTCATGATGTGATCAATCTCGGTCAGGGCAATCCTGATCAGCCGACTCCACCGCATATCGTTGAAGAACTGCGCGTCGCGGCAGGCAATCCGCAATACCATAAATATTCTCCTTTTAGCGGGTACGCCTTTTTGAAAGAAGCGATCGTACAGCGGTACAAACAAGATTATGATGTGGACATCGATCCTGAAAACGAAGTGGCGATTTTGTTTGGCGGCAAAACAGGGCTGATCGAGATTAGTCAAATTATGCTGGAGCAAGGCGACATCTGCCTCGTGCCTGATCCCGGTTACCCGGATTACTGGTCTGGGGTAGCGCTAGCTGGGGCGGAGATGAGCTTTATGCCGCTGACCGAATCCAACGCTTATTTGCCAGACTACAGTGCGATTGCACCGGATGTGCTGGAACGGGCGAAGCTGATGTTTTTAAACTATCCGAACAATCCGACTTCCGCAACAGCGCCGTTATCGTTTTATGAGCAAACAGTCGCTTTTGCCAAAGCAAATAAGATCGTCGTTGCTAGCGATTTTGCTTACGGTGCGATTGGTTTTGATGGACAAAAGCCGGTCAGTTTCTTGCAAGTGCCGGGTGCGAAAGAAGTTGGGGTCGAATTTTATACATTGTCCAAAACGTACAATATGGCAGGCTGGCGGGTTGCCTTTGCGCTCGGTAATCGTGAGATTATTCGTTTGATCAATCTGATGCAAGATCATGTGTATGTAAGTTTGTTTGGCGGCATTCAAGCGGCAGCGGCACGAGCGCTAACCGGTGATCAGCAATGCGTAACCGAGCTGGTGGCACGCTATGAATCGCGGCGTAATGCGTTTTTTGAACAATTACAACAGATTGGCTGGTCGGCTGAAGCGCCTAAAGGTTCGTTTTTCTGCTGGTTGCCGGTGCCTAATGGTATGACATCACGCGAATTTGCTACTTTATTGCTGGAAAAGGCGCATGTGGCAGTTGCGCCAGGCATCGGTTTTGGCGCAGGCGGCGAAGGGTATGTGCGCATCGGTCTGCTAACGTCGGAAGAACGACTGCGTGAAGCAGTGCAACGGATCGGCAAATTGAATTTGTTCGTTTAATCATTACACGCTGCTCATGCACAGATGATCGTTCATTAGGCTAACTCGTTGTAACTACTCCACAAGTCTACTTCCTTGTTACATTGACCATATTCAATATTAATGTTGTGATGTGCTAGTATGTTACAGCGCTTGAACTAGCTTTCACACTCCAATGGATACTGGTCAAAGTACGATGATTTTACATTAAATTTCTATCGAACGCTGGCGCGGTACTTGGCAAAAGTCCAAGTCCGTGCTATCCTAATCAGCAACAACAATTAACGCAATGACGGGAATAGTAAGCAAATCAAGCGGCGTGTATAGAGAGTGAATTCCGGAGGCTGAAAGGATTCACCGCCAGCTCCTGCCGAACCTGCCCCTGAGCTTCCGGCGCCAAACGTCGGACGGTCTTCCCACCGTTATCCGGGCACGAAGCCGGACAGCTCGAGGCTGTCAATAAAGGTGGTACCGCGGAAGTTCAGACTTTCGTCCTTTGTATTCTGTATGGATACGGAGGGCGAAAGTCTTTTTTGTTGTTATGCCAAAGGAGTGAATAAGCATGGAACATCAGCGCATTGTCGTGAAAATCGGCAGCAGCTCGCTGACAGGCCCACAGGGCGGATTACATCATGAGGCGGTTGCTTTTTTCGCCTCGGAAATCGCTGCATTGCAGCAAAACGGACATTCGGTGCTGCTCGTCACCTCCGGTGCGGTCGCGGCTGGATTTCGGGAAATCGGATATGCCGCCCGTCCGAAGCTATTGCATGAAAAACAAGCGGCGGCTTCGATTGGACAGGCGCTGCTTATGCGGGATTATCAGCAAGCATTTGCCGCGCATGGTCTAGTCAGTGCACAAATTTTGCTGACACGCGGCGACTTTACGCATCGCAAACGTGCCGCCAATGCGAGCATGACGATCGAGGAGTTGCTTAAGCAAGGCGTAATCCCGGTCATTAATGAAAATGATACCGTATCGGTCGATGAGCTAAAATTTGGTGATAATGATACATTGTCCGCACTCGTTGCCAATCTGGCGCGCGCATCCCATCTGCTTATTTTGACCGATGTGGACGGGTTGTACAGCGCTAATCCGAATAAAGACCCCAATGCGGTGCGCTACGATGTGATCGACGAGATTACGGAGGAAATTTATGCGGTTGCCGGCGGTGCAGGTTCGGCTGTCGGCACAGGCGGGATGCGCTCCAAAGTCGATGCTGCCAAAATCGCAACCCGTGGCGGTATTCCCGTCTTTGTCGGACGTGTTACACAACCGGGCGATCTGCTGACGGCGGCGCGTGGTACGGGAAAAGGTTCGTATTTTGCCACCCATAGCGCATCATTGCCGATGAAAAAGCAATGGCTCGGCTTTCTTAGCGTTCCGCTGGGCACACTCGTCATTGATGAAGGAGCGGAAACGGCGCTAATCGACAATGGACGTAGCTTGCTGCCGGTCGGCATCCGTCAGATCGAAGGGCAATTTCATGCAGGTGATGTGGTCGAGGTGCACAATTTACAGCGTGAGATGCTCGGGCGCGGCATTGTCAATTATGATCATGATCAATTACAACAAATCGCCGGGCTGCCAAGCAGCCGCATTGCTGCCACACTCGGTCTCGATTATATTCAACATCTGGAAGCGATCCATCGGGATGAATGGATTACGTTGTAACATGAGCGATTTTGCATTGTATTTTGCATCACACCAGAACATAACGTATTAGCATACACAAACACGATGAGCCTGCTCGATTTGGGCTAAGCGCAAATGAGCCGGGAAGTATTATCCAGAACGGATTATGATTATCACTTCGCCTGCGGGCGTCAGGAGGTATACAAATGAGTGAAGTCGTACAAAAAGCAACACTGGCGAGCAAAGCCGCACTCCCACTTGCTAGCATTACTACCGAACACAAAAATCAGGCATTGTTAATGATGGCAGATGCGTTAATCGAACAGGCGGATGAAATTATCGCTGCCAATCATAAAGATATCGAGCATGGTCGTGCCAATGGCACATCCGAGTCACTGCTTGATCGTCTGCGTCTAGATACGAAGCGTATCGGCGATATCGCTGAAGGCTTGCGCCAGATCGTGGAATTAAACGATCCGATCGGCGAGCTGCTCGAAGTGATCGAGCGTCCGAACGGACTGCATATCGAGAAAATTCGCGTGCCGATCGGTGTAATCGGCATGATCTATGAAGCGCGTCCGAACGTAACCGTCGATGCCGCTGGACTCGCTTTGAAAACAGGCAATGCGATCGTACTGCGTGGCGGCTCAGCAGCGCTGCATTCCAACCGTCAAATCGTCGCCGTGCTGCATCGTGCACTGGAACGCTCTGCCGTTCCTGCCGATGCATTACAATTAATTGAAGATTCCGATCGCGCATCGGTCAATGAACTTATGCGCCTGAACGGATTGATCGATGTGATCATCCCACGCGGCGGCAGCTCATTAATCCAAACTGTCGTGCAAAACTCGACCGTACCAGTCATCGAAACCGGCGCTGGCATTTGCCATACAGTTGTCGATGCATCGGCGCTGACGACAATGGTGGATGAAATTTCCATAAATGCCAAAGTACATCGTCCGTCCGTCTGCAATTCGATGGAAACGCTGCTCGTACATGCCGATTATGATACGGATGCATTTGTAAAGCTGGCAGAGCGTCTGCGCGAACAATATCAAGTCGAAATTCGCGGATGTACCGCTACACTGGCACGTTTGCCGTGGGCAACCGCTGCAACCGAGCAAGATTATGCGACCGAATACAACGATTATATTTTAAACGTCAAAATCGTCGCTTCATTAGATGAAGCGCTCCAGCATATCGCCACCTATAGCACCAAACATTCTGAATGCATCGTGACCGAGGATCAAGCCCATGCGGTACGCTTTATGCAGGAAGTCGACGCAGCAGCCGTCTACCACAATGCGTCCACTCGTTTCACCGACGGCTTCGAATTCGGCTTTGGCGCCGAAATCGGCATCAGCACCCAAAAACTGCACGCTCGCGGCCCAATGGGATTGCCTGCGCTCACGTCAACCAAATACAAAATTTACGGCAACGGCCAAATACGCGGCTAATCCCTATGTGCCATCATCACTGAAGCCTGGCTGACAAAGCCGGGCTTCGTACACATCGTGGCGGTTAAGCACTTGCCCTACATGCCACACCTACCAAGCGGATACGCAAACTGCATGTTGCGAGCAGCACTTCACTGCGGACAGGAAATAAGGGGTAAAGACGACTTCAGTGTTTACGAACTTCAAACACGATGTGCAATGAAAAAAGGTTTTTGCGCAGCAAAATACCCTACCTCTTTTGAGCACGGGAATCTACATTCTCTCCCTATCCGTAGATTCCTGGTCGAGACGGGAGCCCGTCCCCTTATTCCTTCCCGGAGTGGTGTCTACTAAAGCAAAAAAGTCTGCGCACAAGCGCCTTCAAACGAAAGGAAAGATCAATTATGAGTCATTCTTCAACACAACATGCGTTAATCGAACAATCGATCTGTTTTTACGGAGCAGGTTCAATGGCGGAAGCTATTTTACGTGGGCTCGTCAATCGCTCGGTCGTTGTTCCGGGTCAGGTGACGATGCTGAATCGCAGCAATCAGGATCGTTTGCAATATTTAATTCAGCGCTATGGCGTTACGGTCGTCAACGATGAAACAAAGCGTAATGAAGCGTTACAGCAGGCAGGCATTATCGTGCTGGCAATGAAGCCGATTGATGCAGCGGCAGCATTACGGCAGCTTAGCCCGCTGCTCAAACCGGATCAACTACTCGTCTCGGTCATCGCCGGTTTGGAAATTCGCACGATTCAGGAGCTGCTTGGCAAACCGCAACCGATCGCCCGTACGATGCCCAACACATCGAGTACGATCGGTCTAGGTGCGACTGGCATCGTCTATGCGGATGAAGTGTCCCATGAGCAGCGTACAACGGTACGCCGTCTATTTGAAGCGGTCGGTACAGTCACCGAAATCGCTGAACATCAAATGGAAACATTAACCGGTATTTCCGGCAGCGGCCCTGCTTATATATACTATATGATGGAAGCGATGATTGCAGCCGGCGTACAGGGTGGGCTTTCGCTCGCACAAGCACGCGAGCTAACGATCCAAACCGCGATCGGTGCTGCCCATATGGTACAGCAAACCGGAGAAGAACCAGCCGAGTTGCGTGCCAAAGTTACCTCGCCTAACGGTTCGACCGCTGCGGCAATCAAACTATTCGATGAGCACGAAATGAAACAAACGATTATGCACGGCATCGAACGCTGTGCCGAACGCTCCCGTGAAATGGGGGCAGCATTAAAGGAGGAACTTTCATGAGTTATTGCATCGCAACGTACCGCTGTTATGACGAACAGGCGGATTTTCACAAAAAAGCAACTGCTATCGCGATCGGTATGACCGTAGGCAGTTGGACAGAACTACCTGCCGCCAAACAAGCATCGATGAAACAACATCTGGGTGAAGTGATCGCTATCGATGAAGTGCGTTCAGCAGACGGTGAGCGTTATGCCGATATTCGGATCGCGTATCCTGACGTTAATTTCAGCGGTGATATTCCTGCCTTGCTCGTGACCGTATTTGGCAAAATTTCGATGGACGGACGGATTAAGCTGACCGATCTAGAATTGTCGGAACGTTTTCTGCGCCATTTTAACGGGCCGAAGTTTGGCGTGCAAGGTGTGCGTGAGCTGCTTGGTGTGCCACAGCGTCCGTTGTTAATGAGCATTTTCAAATCGGTCATCGGTCATGATCTCGATGAGCTAACCCGCCAATTTAGCGCACAGGCGCTCGGCGGTGTCGATCTGATCAAAGATGACGAAATATTGTTCGAAAATGAACTGACACCGCTTGAGAAACGCGTGGAAGCGTGTCGCAAAGCCGCCGAAGCCGCGCAGGCGGAAACAGGCAAAAAAGTGCTGTATGCCGCCAATTTGACCGGCTCGACGTTCAAATTGCGTGAACAGGCGCAAAAAGCGATTGATGCCGGTGCCAGCGCATTGTTGCTCAATGTGCTGTCTTATGGCTATGATGTGCTAGCTGAGTTAAGTGCCGATCCGGACATTTCGATTCCGATTATGGCGCATCCGGCGCTTGCCGGTGCTTATTATCCTTCGCCTTATTACGGCATCTCCGCTTCCGTATTGCTCGGACAGCTCATGCGTCTTGCTGGTGCCGATCTGGTGCTGTTCCCTTCTCCATACGGCTCAGTAACGATGCCACGCGCGGAAAATATGGCGATTCAGGAACAGCTTATTACGAGCCGTCTCCCGTACAAACATAGCTTTCCAGTGCCGTCGGCAGGCATTCATCCAGGCTTGGTGCCGCTCATTTTAAAAGATTTTGGCACCGAAGTGATCATTAACGCGGGTGGTGGCATTCACGGTCATCCGGGCGGCGCCAGTGCTGGCGGACGCGCCTTTCAGCAGGCGATCGATGCGGCGCTTGCCGGTAGCCCGCTTGCTGATTATGCGGCGCAAGGGCATCCCGAACTGGCGCAAGCGCTGGAATTGTGGGGTGGCGAGCGATGAGTACACGACAACCGGTCATCTTTTGCGATTTTGACGGTACGATTACGAATTCGGACAATATCGTTGCGATTATGAAACATTTCTCCCCTGCCGGTTATGAGCCGATTATCGATGACATTTTGAATCAGCGTCGTTCGATTCGTGATGGCGTAGGGGCATTATTTGCGCTGATGCCTTCCACGCAAAAACAGGACATTATCGATTTTGTGATGCAGCATGCTAGCATCCGTGCAGGGTTTGCTCAATTTCTCGCCTTTGTGCGCGAGCAGCATATTCCGTATTATGTGACCAGCGGCGGGATCGACTTCTTTTTGAAACCATTGCTGGCACCGTTTGACATACCAGAGCAGCATATTTTTTGTAATGGCGCCGATTTTGCGGGTGAACGGATCGAAATTTTATGGCCGCATCCGTGTGATGAGCATTGCGACAATGAGTGCGGAATGTGCAAAACGACCGTCATGCGCGCTTTCCCGCCGGAACGTTATGAGCGCATTTTGATCGGTGACAGTGTGACCGATTTTGAAGGTGCCAAAATCGCTGATTTGGTTTACTCGCGTTCCACTTTAACCGAAAAATGCCGTGAGCTAGGTGTGCCGCATGTGCCGTTCGAAACATTTCACGACATTATTACCGACTTTCGCCAAAGAACAGGAGCGATCCATTCATGAGTTTTGTGACGATTCCATTAGAGCAAAAACAAGCGACATTACAACAGTTAAGCGGTATTAAGGAGCAATTTGCCGCCCGCCATTGGTTTCCAGGCACAAGCGGCAATCTGTCATTACGGGTCGGTGAGTACACGCCGGACAATTTTCATTTTGCGATTACAGCGAGCGGTAAAGACAAATCGGTAAGTACGCCTGCTGATTTCCTGTTTGTAGATCAGGACGGTCGTCCATGTGAAACTACCGCGCTCAAACCGAGTGCCGAGACGCTTATCCATTGCGAGATTTATCGCAAAACCGGCTGTGGAGCCGTATTCCATGTGCATACCGTCTTTAACAATCTCGTTAGCGAATATTTCGGTGCAGCCGGTCAAGTTCCGATTCAAGGGCTGGAACTGATCAAAGCGTTTAACATCTGGGAGGAAAATGCCGCCATTACTGTGCCTGTGCTGCCTAATTATGCGGATATTGCACGGATTGCCGAACTGGTGCCAGATGCGCTTAATCCGGCGGTGCCAGGCATTTTACTGCGTGGTCATGGTATTTATGCGTGGGGCGACAATGCGTTTGCAGCAAAACGCCATCTGGAAGCATTCGAGTTTATATTCGAGTATATTTATCGCGATCTGTTGCTGCGTAAGTAAATACGTATGCACATTATGCATAAAAGTAGAAAGATAAGCGCAATAACTATACTAAAATCGAACATTTTAGCAAAATATTTGTCGATTATTCGCTTTTCTCGCCATAAAAACGTACAAAAAAGCTGACATCGAATGAAATGTCAGCTTTTTTTGCATAAAAATCGATTTTTATTATTGCCCTTTATCACAAATACCCGTATACTAAATCCAATCGCATAAAACAAGCATGCAATTATCATTTGTCATCTCTACATAATCTGATGTTGTTGCGTTTGTTGCACACAAAAAAGGATAGCGTACGTACGAAACCGATTGTGGCAGCAATCGATTTCGAAGGGATGCGTTATGCTATTCATCTGTTCTTGGCAAATCAGATGTTTCTTACTTTTGTGGAACAGTCAATTGGAAACCAACTGGCAGCAGGTTGTTGGCAGCAACCAGCTCGTCTACAGTTACACCATATTGAGCAGCAAGTTCAGTCAGGCTGGCACCTTGTGGAACGACAACAGTGATTTGTTTGTTAGCTTGTGTTTGTTCATTAGCAGTTGTCTCTTTAGGGGCAGCTGCTTCTTCTTTTGTTGCTGGTTTACCAAACAGCGCTTGGAATTGAGCTTCTTGAGCTGCCAAGAAAGCGGCGTTGTCAGCAAGACGATCTGCTTTTTCTTTATTTTTTTCATGATTCGATTTTTGTTCCGATTGAGCAAAAGCATGGTTTGCGCTAAATGGAGCGGATACAGCTACAGCGCCGAAGCCTGCAACTAAAGCAGTGGATAACAGAACTTTTTGAATTTTTTGGTTCATGATTGAAATCTCTCCTTGAATTATGTTTTTAATATCATTTGTGTATTACACCGTCTGCTGACGACGCCATTTAAGTAAACAAGCTGAGTTAATGCTGATGACGTATTTACGGATAACGATACGTGAGCAGCATCATATGGATGTATAAATATAAAACAAACATAGCTTTTTTAAGCATCCGGTACTTGTTTTCATGAGGGCAAAAGTTACTTTACTCCTATTTCAAATAAATTGCAAGCCTATCGAAATAACTGCGGACACATAGAAATGCGGTTATTTTTGTTATTTGGAAATATATAACAATTAAATATAACGCTTACATTTTACATACGCTTCAAACTTTTTTGAAATAAAATGCATATTTTTTCACAATTCGTTTACATTTCAGCACATAAACTATTTTGGTTCACAATTTTGAAACAACTGTTATTTATGTAATATATACTGACATAATTTCATAAAAAGAAGCATTTTTATGATTCCAAATAGGCTTAATATAATCATTATTTTTCCAGCTGCTCGGTTAACGATACGTTACTTGATAGCTATGCGACCACTAATCGACCTTTAGTATAATAATTAGCATAGCTATTTATTTGCTATATAACTGGATCGTTTGTTTTTTTAAACTGCTCATCTACCATCCGGTCGTCTGCTTTGGACGATCATTTTGTCTATTGTTGTACAATTTTTAAACTAAATTACCTTTTTCGTAAACCTGACATGAAAAGTGATTGCTTGCTCTCATTGCCGGAAATTTCGATCATTTGTTTACGATATGTCATTTTATTAATATCGAATAGTGCTAGCCTCTACGCTGTATATTATGCACTATATTCGGATTTTTATTCACTTTTGTATGATATCCTTTTTATTATATTAATTGTATATTTTAGTAATAAAAACGAGCGGATTGTACGTCATATTTTTTTATTTTTTTTAAAATAATGTTATTTTCAAGTTCAGTTCGTGCTGTCTATTTCAATATTTTGCGCTAATCACTCCATCAGCTCTGGGACAAAAGGTAGATGATCGAAACAAAACTGGCTGCTCGATCAATTTATGAGCGACCTTATATTGACGTAAAATCGTTCGATTGGATCATTTTGTTAAATACGGATTGGATCATTTTGCTTGATAAGGTTAGTTGTCATGTAGGCTATCGTGTCATAATCGACTTCATAGTTAACGTTGTACATAAAATAAGGGATACACCTTCCCGCTGTGTATCCCTTGCCCATTGTGCTCCATTTACGATGATTCGGCATAACGAATTTCAATACGGGACAACAGCTCGGTGACTTGCTCTCTAGCGGCAGCAGGTGTATCGGCTTCAACGATTACATAACCAAGCCGATCATCCGAGCTACGGGCAATATCGACGGTTGTGCCTGGCTCCGCTCCAATATGATACCGTTTCACTTGCTGATGATTGTGCAAATGTTCCAGTCCGTTAATCGACTGCACCGTTCCTTTGCGATGAGCTAGCACATAACCGATGGCGGAAGCGTGCACTTTTTGTTTTTGAATATCGAGTGGTTCGGACAAATATTTGCGGATCGTTTCGCGAAAAATATTAATGCCGTACGCATGAATGATCAAATCAGACGTAATATTGTCGCCGCCCGGACGACCGTTCACTTCAATAATTTTCGCACCTGTTTCGGTATATTTCAGTTCGACATGGGCAGGACCATTACGAATACCGAGCGCCAGCACTGCCTGCCGGGCAACGTCGATGATCTCGTCACGCTGTTCCTGATAAATAGATGACGGAAATACATGCAATGTTTCAACAAAATAAGGTAGATCGGACGTATGCTTCTCGGTAATTTCCGCAAACGCCACCTCCCCCTGATCGAGAAAAATTTCCACACTAAACTCGGGTCCGGTCAAATATTCTTCAATCAAATACTCCTCACGCACTTTAAAATCCATATACGTCGTTTTAAATTGACGCAGCTCGGCAAACGCTTGCTGTAACACCTGTTCATTGTCCACAAAATATACACCCTGGCTGCTAGCGGCATTTGTCGGTTTGAGTACAACCGGATAACCGATCCGTGCTGCCGCCGCTAGCGCTTCCTCCAGCTCGCTGACGACAGCAAATTGGGCACTTGGCACATTTTGCTGTGCAAATACTTGTCTTGCCCGATCTTTGTTACGCGCATTTAGCGCCGCTTCCGCCGATGTACCATGAATGCCAAGCCGTTCCCCCACTTCCGCAGTGACGGCAGAAGCGTAATCGGTCGCTGGAATAAGCGCTTGAAATTGTCCATCATACGGGCTATTTTTAATCGCTGTATAAATCGATTCCGCATCCCGAATATCCGCAACTAGCAGATCATCATACCAACCTTCATATCCGTACAATGCCGGATTGTCTTTGGACGAAACGATCACAACCGCTTCGCAACCGAGCGCTTTTGCTTCTTTGACAAAGTTAACGCCATAAAAGCTCGGTTCCACAAAAATTATTCGTTTGTTTGCCATCTTGTCGTCTCCTTCTTCGTCAAACTATGAATACGTTCCGCAAGCGCCACAAAACCGATCAACCCGATTGCCATCATTACACTCATAATCAAAAATCCATAACTTGCGCCAAAACGGTCAATGATCAAACCGATACCGGACGAACCACCTGCCTGAATGAGCAGCGACAATCCAGTCCAAACCGCCATCGCGCGCCCCATAAACGCCTTCTGCACATTTTCCATCAATAGTGTATTCATCACAATTCGCAATGAAGAATTGCAAAGCCCGAGCAACAAGCTGCCAACATATACTAACCATACATACGGATTCGCATACAGAGCGAATAAATTGACGACCGCGATCGTAAAAAATAAATACACCAGTTGCTTATTAGACAAATTACCAATCAGCAACGAGACGAGAAAGCCCGATACTAACCCACCAATACCGTAAAACATATCCGCTAACCCAAATACGATACTGCTGCTCTGCAAGGTGATATTGACATAGGCTGGCAGTACGACATTGTATAACATCGTTACCGCTAGCGGTACAATCGAGATGACCCCGAGCCAGAACAGCGTTTGCCGTTGCCGCAAAAATGTGAAACCGGCGCGAAAGCTTTGCCAAAAGCTATCCTGCTTTCCTTCAGTTGGGGCATGGACAATCGACGGATACCGAACCGCTGCCAAAACAGCGCTGCTCACTAAAAACACAGTAATATTAATGAGCAAAATAACTTCGAACCCATAAAACTTATAAATGATACCGGACAACGCACCCGCCGAAAACATGCCCACTTGCAAACTGATTTCAATAAACGAATTACCATTCGCCAGCACTTTTTCCGGCAAAATCTCCTGCACCAAACTGCGTGAAGCTGCCATATAAATCGTCCAGCCGATTCCGTTAATGACCGCAAACCCGTACATAAGCGGAATGCTGAATCCCCGTACTATAAACAGTACCGCCAGCAATGCCAGCAAAACGGCTCGCAGTACATACGTCCACAAAATGACCTTTTTACGATCAAATCGATCGGTAATCATACCGGCAAGCGGTGAAACGAGAAAACCGGATAGCACATTAAACGTCAGCAAAAAGCCAACATATTGATTGGAGCCGGTTTCGGTCATGACGTACCAGTTTGCCCCGATCGTCGCCATCCCAACACCAAAGCCGGAAATCACATCGGAAATAAGGAAGTTACGAAACTGCGCATTTTTCAGTACGGATAAGAACATAACAAACTTCCTTTCCGAATATCGTGAATAAACTGGTACAGTCGCTGTTCCGTAAAGCCCAAATAGTCAAGCACATCGTGATGACTGCCACCATATTTGGGCCATTGCTCATTCGGCGTAAAGGCATACACCTGTTTGTGTGGCAGCAGCAAGCTTAAATAAGAGCCAACACTACCAGCACGACGATGTTCTTCCACTACGATAATATGTTGCCCACTCTGTTCAATGCGTTGCAAATTAGCAATCAATGCTTGTTTGTCCACATAACATAGATGCACATGATTCCATTCCGGCTGTTGCTGTTTGAGGCGGATCGCCATTTCGGTTGCCTGTTCACCGATCGAGACGAGCGCAATCGGTGCATCGTCGTTCCAGTTGCTATCGACGATCAGCTCATCGCCTTCCGCCAGTGCAGGAAGACTATCGAACGTATCGTTGCGAGATAGGCGAATATAATAAGGCTCTGGTGAAGCTGCCGCTTCACGGATGACACGGCGTGTTTCCTCCTCTCCATGCGGACAAGCAATACGAATATTTTCAAATGTTTGCAGGACACCGATATCTTCCAGCGCATGATGGGTCGTACCAAACCAACCGCCAGATACGCCGCCATAACAACTGACGATCGTAATATTTTTGCGCATATAACCAAGTGCCAGCTTGAGATGCTCTGCACAACGCAAGGCAACAAATGGCGCAAAGGTGGAGAAAAACGGTTTAAATCCTCCTTCCGCCAAACCAGCACACACATCAACCGCCGTCATCTCAGCAATGCCCAAATTGAAAAAACGATCTGGAAATCGCTGCTGAAACGGATGCTTTTTGCCGCCCAAATCCGCTTCCAGCGCCACGATCTGCGTATCAGTCTGGGCGAGTTGTGTTAATTCGTCCTTGTATGCGTCTCGTCCCGACAGTGTCATGCTAGCGCCTCCTTCCATTTGTACGCTTGCGCACGGCTAATTTTGGCATAATGGGCAGCCGGATTGCCTTCCATCGCTTTAATACCTTTCCCTTTGATCGTATGTGCAATAATCGCTAGCGGACGATCTGTGCGAATTTCTAGGGCAGCGCTAATTTGCTGGAGGTCATGACCATCAATCTCGCGCACGTCAAACCCGAATGCGCTAAACCGATCCGCTAGCCGGGGCAGCGGGGAAATGTCCTGCACAAGCCCATCATTTTGCCCGCCATTATAATCGACAATTTGAGTAAAGGAATGGAGCTGTTTGGCAGCGATCACTTGCAGCGCTTCCCAGCAACTGCCCTCCTGCAACTCGCCGTCCCCGCTAATTACAATACTTCGTCCTTGCTCACCGCGCAGCCGCTGTGACAATGCCCAGCCTGCTCCGTAGGCAGTGCCATGACCGAGACTGCCGGTTGCAAATGGAATCTGTGGCAACAGATGATTCGGATGACCGGTAAACAGCGAATCCTTTTGCCCATAGCTGTCTGCCGGATTGTCGTGTAACCAGCCGAGCACGTACAATGTACTGTATAATGCAGCGGCGGCATGCCCTTTACTTAAAATAATGCGGTTGCGCTCATCACCACCGTACAGCGCAAAGCTAGTCAGCAGTACATCGATCACCGACAGACTGCCACCGATATGACAACCGACTTCCGTTGCCGCCATATCGATAATAAGTTTACGCGCCTGGATCGTCTGTTCATGTAACTTGTTCACTGTTGAGAGCATACACTTCCTCCTTACTTGTGAGCGAGAACCAAGTTTGAATGCTGTTTAACAACACCTGACGGCTTAAACGCACTTCATCCACGTCCACATATTCTGCATCCGTATGATCAAGGCTCGCATCACCGGGACCGTAAGCGACCATCGGAATCGTCGTCCACGTCGTTGCCAGTGTGTTCATATCGCTAGTACCTTTTTTCATTTGCAATATCAATCGATCCGGCAGTACGGTACTTGCTCCACGCACAAATGATTTGACCAGCTCGTCGCGCCGGGAATTTTGGTAACCCGGTGTATGACGCAAAATGGTGATGCGACTATGCGGTGACTCCAGTTCGGCAAGCGCTTCGTGATACCCCGGTTTTGCCTGTGGGGATATGCGAAAATTCAGAACCGCTGAAGCGTAGTGATCGCCGCCATCGATACCGGAATGAAGCTCAATTAGAGCGGATACATGATCCGGATCATACGCCGTCATCTGCTGACGTAGCTGGGCAGCCAATTGATAGATACGATCGATCGGACTGATGCTGTCTTTGCCAGCGGAATGCTGTTGCTTTTGCCGCACGTCCAGCTGTAGCTTGAACAAACCGTAATAACCGAGCGTCAGATGAGTTGTGCCACTTGGCTCACCGATAATGACAGCGTCTGCCTGCACATGATCACGCACATAAAAGGCGCCAGCAGACGAAGATATTTCTTCCTCCACCGCTCCGATGACTAACACTCGAAATTGCGGGGGCACATCCAACTTTTTCAACACCTCGATAAAATTGATCAAACTGCCTTTGGCATCGACACTTCCACGCCCTGCCAGTTGGGTCGCATCGGCTGTACTCCGCCATAAGTAAGGAACGGTATCCATATGCCCAAGCAGCAGCAATGTATGTGCTCCTTCTCCTTTACTGCACACGATATTGCCAGCGGCATCGATCGTTGTCGCAATCTGCTCTGAGCGTACACGATCGCGCAAAAATTCAGCCAGCACCTTTTCATCGCCAGATACGGACGCAATGCTAATCGCTTGATGCAGCAACTGCATATCTTCCGGCACATCGATTCCGCGCCAAAACCATGTTTTGCCTGTTCCATGCAGCGTATGCGGCCCGGTAATCGCAATATCCGCTACCCCTTGTGCCAACACCAGCTCGGCAGCGCGCAGCTTTTGCTTCATTCGTCCAGATACGCCAATCTGCTCCTGCTGCGGATAAATATCGGCAATCGTCGAACCTGCATCGTTCACATCACGCAATACACCTGCCGTTCCGGTCACAAAGCGCATATGACTCGCCCTAGTAGCCACCGCCAGATGCGCAGCCAGCATATCGGCATCGATATTAATATATTGGGCGATCGACTCATCATAGATCGGCGGTGTCACACATACGACATCATACGCTTGCAACAATTGCAGCAGCAGCTCATGGCGAGTCGTTGTATAACTGCCATATAACGAATCGCGCACGATCAGCTTTTTGCCGTCTTTGCGAACTTTAAGCGGTTTGCCTTGTTTGCCTTGTACCCAGCCATGAGTACCGGCAACTTGCGCAAATACCGATAAGCCATATCCTTGCAGCGCCTGGCGAATCGGAGCCAAAATGTAATCTTCATATGCCTGCATAATTTTGCTCATATCGGCTGGTGGGCAATAACGCGCTTGATCCCCATTTTCCAATTCCAAAAATTTAAGCGGCTCATTCAGCTCAGCAAACTTTTGCTCAATCGCTTCTGCACCACCGCCGACAAGCAAAATTTTGGCACCACGACCGGACAATGCGGCTATTTCGGCAAAGATCGTCGGGTTGTTTACGATCGTGCTGCTGCCCAACTTGATCACATACAAATTGTTTATCACGGCCATATCCCCTCATGTTCAGTTATCAAACCGGTCGTTTCCGGAATGCCATAATATATGTTGGCTGCCTGAATCGCCTGCCCTGCCGCCCCTTTGAGCAAATTATCGATCGCAACTAGACTGAGACATTTGCCCTCTTGGACGACAAAGCCAACTTCTGCATAATTGGTACCATGCACCGTTTTAAGCATCGGGCCGGGCGCAGCATGACCGGAATAGCGAATAAACGGTTTGGCACGATACGCTTGAAAAAAAGCTTTTTTCACATCGCTTTCTTCGACACCTTGCTTCAATACCGAATAGGCGCTCACAAAAATCCCCCGCGCAATGTCCAAACTAAAAGCAGCAAACGAAACATCTAGCGCGTCGGAGCTGTATGTATGCGCAATCCGCGCGATTTCCGGCACATGTCGATGCTCAAATCCTTTATGCAATCTGAAATTGTTCACACGATCGGCATGGGTTTCACTACTGCTTTTGCCTGCACCGCTAGAACCGGTTTTGGCATCGATAAATACATGTCCTTCAATTAACGAATGCAGCACTAACGGATATATCGCATAAATGGACGCAACTGCCATACAGCCCGGCAAATTAACGACTGTCGCCTTAGCATTCACCTCCGATAGTTCCGGAATAAAATAATGACTGTTCGCCTGGGTGATCGTTGCTAATGACTTGGGATAATATCGCTCCAATACATTGTTATCCGTAAATCTATAATCACCACTTACATTAAAAATACGCTCTGTATGTTGCAGCACATGCGCCAAATGCTGTGGCAACACGCCGGTCGGCAATGCGGAAAAAATGCAATCATACTGCCCATCCAACTCGCTTAGCTTCGCATACGTCAGTTTCGGATTCACTTTGCGATACAAAAAAGCTTTATGCATCTTCTCAACCGCTGTGCCTGCCTTCGATTCGGACGAAACAAATTCAACGCGAAACTGCGGATGTGCGCTCAACAACCGATACAGCTCGCCGCCAACAAATCCATTTCCGCCCAGTATGCCGACTCTGTATTCACTCATCCGAGCCGTGCATCCCGCTCATAAGGTGGCTGGCTGTGCAACTGACGGGCATAGTGGGCAATTTGATCAATATGCTGATCAAGCTTTTTAAAAGCGAGTTCATACGTCAGCAGCTTTTCGTATTCAACAGGTGAGCGCAATTCCCGGCAAATGGCGAGCGTCGTATTGAGCATATGCAGTGTGTGCGGAAAGTGTTCCAGTCCGTATGGCAATTGTTCCCCTTCATATAAATGAAACGGATACTGGTTACCAAAGCCTTTCTGATTGATAAACGGCAAATGTCCAGGAATCGGTACATTTTGCCATTCACGTGCAAATACCCCCTCCTCCATCAAAATCGTTTGAATCGCCTCTTTCACTTGATAAGGGGGAATCCCGGCAAATTGCGGCAGTTCGACCTGAAGCTGAATCCGAAACATATTAAAGCTATGCGTATACCCGTCCGGAATGAATGGACCGCGAAACAATGTCGTCGACTGCAATGTATCGATCAAATGATGTGCATTACGCTGCCGGATCGCATCATAATAAGGCAAGCGCTGTAACTGACTAATCCCAAACGCCGCGGCAATCCAGGAGATCGTATAATCAATGCCAGAAGTTTGCAAAAACCGCTGTGCACGTACATAATCCGCTTCATGTTTAAAAAAAGCAATTCCACCTTCCCCGCCGACCGGAAAGTTTTTGTCTGCCATTAAACTTTGCCCGGCGGTATCACCTAGCGAACCGCATAGCTGTCCATCGATCGAAGCGGAATGAGCATGAGACGCATCTTCAACCAATTTTAATTGATAGTGCTCGCACAGTTGCCGGATCGCCGGTATATTGGCAGGCAAACCGTGCACATGAACCGGCATAATTGCTTTGGTGCGCGATGTGATCCGCCGTTCGATCTCGTCCACATTTAAGCAATATGTATCCGGATCGATATCGACAAAGATCGGGATCGCTTTGGCAGCGACTACCGCTTGCGCGGTCGCGATAAATGTAAATGCAGGTACAATGACTTCATCGCCTGGTTGTACCCCTGCACCGACAAGCGCCAAATGCAAACTCGATGTGCCGCTGGCAGTGGCAATCGCATAATTGGCACCGACATATTGTCGATACTGCTCGGTAAATTCGGCAATGACTTCGTCCGGCTGCTTCTGAATCGAAATCATCATTTGCAGTACATCTTCCTTCGTAATATTCGGAAACAACGTTTTGCGTCCGGCTGGAGCTAGTACTGCTCTGCCACCTTCGATCGCCAGCTGCTCATTTGCCCATCGCTCCTGTGGCAATTCCAATACATTCAGATTAAAATCAGTCTTCATGCTGTTTATCCCTCCGTAACAATGCCAATTTTACACATGCTCCGACTAACGGGCTTAAGCGATAATTAAATTGCACTCCTGGCTGAATATCCAGCTCTTGTTCCGTTTGTGTCCACATCGTACGCAAATCAAAGGCGCCGAATATTTTTAATCGTTCTGATTTTTTGTATAGCGTCTCATCATTCGTGAGCAGTGCCGCCACAGGTCCAAACGATAAACCGGTAAAATTAACGATAATGACATGTTCCTGACTGTGTTGTTGCAACAATCGATCGAGCTGCTGTAAATTGTTCCAATCGATTTCGATCACCGTATACGGATGATGTATACCGTTGATCGTACGAATACCGAGCCAATCGACAAACCGCCGTTCCTGTTCGGTCGCCGCAGCGTGCAGCGATGTTTGGCTACCGTATACGATGTCTTGTCCCCACAGTGCGCCATGAATGGCGCCTGTGAAGCTGTTGTACAAATTTACATACGTTTTACGGGACAATTTGGACAGTGTCGCTTCCAAACCTTTTAATTCTTTCTCGTTTTTTTCGATGCTCATAATGATACCGCTATTTAATACACGCGCCAGCACAAATGAGATCGAAAAATAATCTTTGCGCGATACTTTAGATGGTAATTCCGGTATGTTCGTTAACGACATCACTCACATTCCTTCCTGTTCCAGTATTGATGCTATTTACACATAGCTCGGCAATCGCCTGCGCTACATCGACATGATGAACAAGCCATGATTTGGCAAACTCCGGGTTTTGGTTCACCTCACATACTTTGTAGCGATGATCGGTATGATCGTAAAACAGATCAAGTCCATAAACACCTTTTCCAATCGCATCAATTAGTTGTTTTGTAATTTCTTGGATCGGTTTATTGAGGGCAATCGGCTCGATGTCGGCACCGAGATGCGTATTCGTTAACCAGCTATCATGCGAAATGCGTTTAAAAGCAACGATCGGTTCGTCCCCAACAATCACCACCCGAATATCGTAATTGGACTTATCAATATACTGCTGCACAAGCACAGGTAATGCTTTGCCTTGCGGATCGATCGATTCACGAGCAGCAATCCATGCATGAAGTGTCAACCGGTCATTAATCAATGTTACACCTCTACCCCATGATGAGCTAACTGGCTTAATGACAAATGTACCGTTAAAACGTTCCAAATATTCGTACAGCTTATCCAGTGTAAAAGCAATTTCAAATGCCGGCTGTGCGATGCGATGACGCTCAAACAGAAGCGCCTGAAATGCCTTATTCGTACACATACGAATCGATTCATAATTGTTGAGCGTGCGCACGCCAGCAAGCTCGATATATTGCGCACGCTCCAACGCTTTGCTTTGAGACATACAACGGATCAGTGCCAGCTCATATTGACGAATATCGGCAAGCTCCAGCTGCATATTATCGGTGCACACATCTATGGCGATGCCTGCTTGCAGCAAATAATCATAAATGCGGCGTTCTTCCTCACGCAACTTGGTTACACAAAACAGCAATTTTGTCTGTGCATACAAATTGGACATTATTCACCCCAATCTTCTTCGACTTCCGGAGCAAACACAAGATTGGGCTGCCCGTTAAGCCATTGAAACTCATGCTCTTGTCCGCATTCCTGGCATTCGACAATTTCACCGGTTACCGTCTGTTGATCTAGCGCCACCTCTGCCCCGCAAGTCAAGCACTTTACTGCAATTGTATTCATTGTATCCGCTCCTCCACTTCCACTTGTTTTAATTGTTTATTAAGTTGTGCTGCTTGTTCCAGTGCAATCGAATCCTGCCAAATATCACCAGGCTTATTGCCTAACCCGATTAAATGCCCTTGCCATTCCAGTTCCAAAAATTCCGCAATATATTGAAATTGTTGTACGATCGGCTGCGCTTTACGCTGTGGATCATCGCCACCGACAAGCACGAGGAAAATCTTTTTGTTTTGCACTCGTTGTTTAAAATCCGGCACAATCCGCAATGACTCTGACCAGCGATCGATAAAAACTTTTAACTGCGCGGATAGTCCATACCAGTACACTGGCGAGCTAAACACAACATAGTCTGCTTCCAAAAATGATGTGAGCACCTGTTCATAATCATCCTGCCGCGGACGGAACCCTTCCGGGTCATGCCGCTTATCGTCAATCCACTCGATCCGATGATGACGTAGCGCAACCTCGGTATAATCCAGTCCGGCTAACAATTGGCGTGCTAATATTGCCGTATTGCCATCTTCCCTGGCACTGCCATTAAGATGTAAAAAGCTCATGGTTCACCTCCATATTGAATCTGAATGAACTGCTATTAACTAACCTGCCAAGTCGTTAAGATTGTGTCCTATTCCTGACTAATCACAGTATATTACTCGATTTAAACTTTGTAAACTATTAACATATTTTACTTTTTGTCTTTTTGAACACAATATAAATACACTGCCAAAATTCGTTTAACAATACATTTATACTATCTTATAACAACATAGCTACCAAAATGCCGCTTAATTTTTTTGTCGATTTATATGTAAATTTGTAAATGATATTTTTTCTTCTATCAAAATACGCTTTTCTCCAAAATATTCTATACTTAAAAAAGCAACTTGATTTCACCGCTATATTTTGTCTGTTATGTGCGAAAGCGACGGCGCTTATGTATAGCAAATAGCTCCATCGTTGCGGCTATGGACGTTCGGCTTTCCGAACTTATGGTGACACTTACGCATAACAAAAAGGCTATTTTCCGCAGCTAACGGAAAATAGCCTTTATTTTCTTCAAATGATCGCTCGCCATACATATGCTAATTTAGCGCTGCCGAAACTTCTGTGTATACGCACGCACATCATCTGCGGTGCGAATACGATTACGGTTCCATTCTAACAAAATACGATCGATATAACGGAAATGAAGCTTACCGGCGAATACCGATTCTTTTAACGCCATTAAGATTAGTTCCTCTGGATAACGATCTTGATCAAGCCAACCGGAGATCGTTTCGCATTCCATCGGTGACAATGGACGTGCAAATTCTTTTTCAAAAATAATAAACAGATTGCGCTGTTGATCCGCTTCTTTGGCGACTTGCGTTTGCGCTGCTTCTTCGGCTTTGCGCACGACCGTCGTCCGCTCCTGCTGCTCAGACGCAAGCACTGTACCGAGCTTTGCATACAAACCGCTCAAATCATAACGTTCATAACGTACACCGGTTAACGGGTCTTGTTCATCTTCAATTGCGATAAAACCGGCTTTCATCAGCTTTTGAATGCGAGCAGCGATCATTGCTGGCGCGGCACCAGTACGCCATTCCAGTTCTTCCAATGTCGGAAATTCATTATGTTCGATCTGGCGAAAAGATAGCAACTGCAACAGCAGCATCGCTTCCGCATCGTCCAAATCAATCGCTTGATAATACTTCAGCAATGCATACGGAATATTCGCCGTCTGCATGCCCATTGCATATGCGGCACCTTGTGCCCATGATTGCCATTGTTCTCCACCCATATTCATCAACCTTTCCATGTTTCCCGAAGGAAACGAAACCACCTGTTCATCCTACACAGCAAGCGCAAGATGAATAAGCAAAAATGACAGGGCACGATGAACGAGCCATCTGTGCCCTGTACATTGCACGTTCCTTTGCCAGAACGATACTCACCAGCCTATACACTGTACATGGAATGACATCCGTTCATTCCGATGTACAGCTTTTGTTGCTCGTGCTTCTATATTACCATGCTTATCAGTCGGTTCAACCTTCTTTTGTCTATTCTAGCTATACGAGCATCATCGCTTACGGATATAAACGGTACAACATACGTGGGAAAGCGATCGTTTCACGCACATGATCAAGACCGCAAATCCATGCGACCGTACGCTCGAGACCGAGACCAAAACCGGAATGTGGAACCGTACCGTACGTACGCAAATCCATATACCATTGATACGCTTCGCCCAGATTATGCTCCTGGAAGCGTTCTGCCATCAGTTCTGGGTCATCGATCCGTTGGGAACCGCCGATAATTTCGCCATATCCTTCCGGTGCGATCATATCCGCACATAACACTACTTCCGGACGATTTGGATCGGGTTTCATATAGAATGCTTTAATATCTTTCGGATAATGCGTAATAAAGACCGGTTTGTCGTACGCTTCCGCGATTGCCGTTTCATGTGGTGCACCAAAGTCATCGCCCCACGGAATATCAAAACCTTTGCCTTTCAGGAACTCAATCGCTTCGTCATACGTAATACGTGGGAATGAGCCTTGAATGTTTTCCAGTTTGGTCACATCGCGCTCTAGCGTTTCCAGTTCGGCACGGCAGTTTTTCAGTACCGATTGCACGACATGGGACACGAATTGCTCCTGCACTTCCAAACTTTCTTCATGGTTTGTAAATGCCATCTCCGGCTCGATCATCCAAAATTCGATCAAGTGACGACGGGTTTTCGATTTTTCGGCACGGAATGTAGGACCGAACGAATATACTTTACCAAGTGCCATCGCTGCTGCTTCCATGTACAGCTGTCCACTTTGTGTCAAATACGCATCTTCGTCAAAATATTTAATATGGAACAGCTCGGTTGTATCCTCTGCCGCAGACGGTGTCAAAATCGGCGGGTCTACTTTGGTAAAACCGTTTGTATTGAAAAATTCCTGTACCGCACGGATAATTTCCGCACGAATAACCATGACCGCGCGCTGTCTAGTCGAACGCAGCCACAGATGACGATGATCCATCAGGAAATCGACGCCATGCTCTTTGGGCGTAATCGGATAGTCGGATGTCACATGAATCACTTCGATGCCAGTGACGGTCATTTCGTAGCCGGATTTACTGCGTGGTTCTTCACGAATGACGCCGGTTACGTACAGTGAGCTTTCCTGGGTGAGACTTTTCGCATCATTCCAGACGCTCTCTGGCACTTCACTTTTAACGACAACGCCCTGGATATAGCCTGTTCCATCGCGCAATTGCAAAAATTGAATTTTACCGCTGGAGCGTTTGTTGTTGATCCAAGCTCCAATCGTTACCGATGCGCCAACATGTTCATTGACTTGTTTAATCACGGTTTTAGTCGACATTGCTATATTCTCTCCTTGTCTATGCGTTGCTGCCGTGCTTACTTGTTGATGAGCTTGTACGTATCGCGAGCGATGACTAGCTCCTCATTCGTAGGCACGACCAGCACTTCAACTTTGGAATTTGGTGTAGAAATACGGCGTGCATCGCCAGAACGGATTTTGTTCAGCTCCTCGTCGATCTCCACGCCAAGATAGCTTAAATTGTCGCATACTGCTTTACGAACAACAGCGGAATTTTCCCCCACCCCTGCCGTAAACACAAGTACGTCAACACCGTTCATCGCTGCCGCGTAGGAACCGATATATTTGCGCAACCGATATTCGTACATTTCGAAGGCAAGTTTCGCGTGGGAATCGCCTTTTTCAAGACCATCTGTAATTTCGCGCATATCGCTGCTAATGCCTGAAATTGCCAGCAAGCCGCTATGTTTGTTCAGCATCGAGTTGACTTCGCTAACGGTCAGTTCTTCTTTGTTCATCACATAAGGTACGATCGCCGGGTCCAAATCGCCGCTGCGTGTGCCCATCATCAAACCTTCAAGTGGAGTCATGCCCATCGACGTATCGACCGATACGCCGCCTTGAATAGCTGTTAGACTACCGCCATTACCGATATGTGCGGTAATGATTTTCAAGTCTTCGATCGGCTGAGCGAGGAAATCGGCTGCCGCCTGGCTCACATAATAATGAGACGTGCCGTGGAAACCGTAACGACGCACTTTATATTTGTTGTAAAGTACGCGCGGGATCGCATACAAATAGGAACGCTCTGGCATCGTCTGGTGGAACGCTGTATCAAATACAACGACCTGTGGTACGCCAGGCATATTCGTTTCAGAGGCGTTAATACCCATAATTGCCGCCGGGTTGTGCAATGGAGCTAGATCGATCAGTGCGCGAATATTCTTTTTCGCTTGGTCGTCCACGATGCTGGACTCTTTAAAAAACTCACCGCCGTGTACGACGCGGTGTCCGACTGCATTGATCTCATTTACGCTGTCTACAACGCCATGCACGCTGTCAGTCAGCTTTTCGATCACTTTGCGAATCGCGGTGTTATGCTCCAAAATTTCGCTCACTTCAGTCACTTCATCTTTGCCTGTCGGCTTATGGGTCAAAATGGAAGAATCCATACCGATCCGCTCGACCAAACCTTTAGCCAGTACCGATTCATCGGTCATATCGTACAGCTGATATTTCAGCGAGGAACTACCTGAGTTGATTACGAGCACTTTCATATCCGGTCACCATCCTTGTCATACTTGAAGAAGCCTTCGCCTGTTTTGACGCCGAGACTGCCTGCACGAACCATCTTTTTCAAAATGATCGCCGGGCGATATTTCAGCTCGCCATACTCGCGGAACATCCGTTCCAATGCCGCATTAACCGAGTCCAAACCGAAACGGTCTGCCATTTCCAGTGGGCCGTATTGGAACTGGTAACCGACACGCATCGCGTCGTCGATATCTGCGGCGGAAGCTACGCCTTCTTCAAGCACATGCAACGCCTCATTGATCAGCAGGCAGATGATGCGGCTTGTTACGAAACCTGGGGATTCGTAAACGGTAATCCCTCTTTTTTCGACCGTTTCTTCCACAAATTGCTTTGTTTGCTCAAACGTATCGTCCGATGTACGCAGACCGCGAATAATTTCCACCAGATCGATTTTCGATACCGGATAGATGAAATGCAAACCGATTACACGCTCCGGATATTTAGTCGAACTTGCCAGCTCGGTCAAGCTGAGCGTCGATGTGTTGCTGGCGAGAATGACTTTGCTAGAGCACACTTGATCCAACTGTGCGAACACTTCTTTTTTCGCTTCAGAATCTTCACTGATCGACTCGATCACGAGTTCACATGAACCGAGTTCAGCGAAATGAGTCACTTTTTGGATTTTGCCGAGAATTAGCTTTTTCTCCGCCTGGGTCAGCGCCCATTTTTCCATTTGTTTGTCCAAACTCATTTCGATCATATTCCAGGCGTTATCGAGCTTCTCTGGCGTTTTTTCCACCAGCAATACTTCGATCCCTTTTTTGGCAAGCATCTCTGCGATCCCTTGACCCATCGTACCGCCGCCGATGACGCCGACTTTTTTAAAATCCATGTTTCCTACTCCACCCTTCCAATATTATGGTATGGCACGCATGTGACTTGCTAAGCCGTATACCATGCTGCCCTTACATCTTCATTAATTCTTCTCAAGCTGTATTAAAGCAAAACCGACTCGCACAAACGTCATGAACGACTGTAAGTACGAGCGCAGGATGCGCGAAAACAACGAATGAAAAATGCCGGGCTTCTATATAATCTCCAACATCTAATAATACCGTAGCACAGCCGAAAAGTAAAAAAAAAGTACCGGCTTTGTGAATTAAGCCGGTACATTTGAACTTTTCTTGAACTGTTCGCGGAATTGATCGCCAGACAACACTTCTTCACGCAGTAAAATATCGAGTGAATCGACAAAAATGTGACGACGATCTTCGAGCAGCTTACGTGTGCGCCCGCCCAGCTCCTCCAAAATCGCATTGCTTTCTTTCATCAACAGTTCCTTTGGCACCATATTGACGGTGACGATACCAAGCCCGGTCAACCCTGCCTCGACCATATTTTGCACGATGTTGAGCGCTTGATCAAAGTCGCCGCGCGAGCCGGTGCTGCGGCCTTCGTAATACATTTCTTCCGCCACCGAACCCGCCAGCGTAATCATTAACTGCTGCTCTAAAAATGGCTTTGTATATAAATACTGTTCCTGCTGCGGATTGTGACGCACATAACCGAGCGCTTGACCGCGCGGGCTAAGCGCAACTTGTCCGACACTGCCAGGGCGAACAACTTCCGCCATAATCGCGTGTCCAAGCTCATGAATCGCCACCCGTTTTTTCTCCTCAGCACTGGATTCACGGTCGGTTTTCTCGCCCATCATCACTTTATCGATCGCCATTGACATATGACGCTGCGAGATCGTCTGTTCATTTTGCCGCATCGCATAGATCGCCGCTTCATTCATGACGCTTTCTAGCTGTGCACCGGAGAAGCCGTACGCTTCTTCAGCTAGCTTATCCAAATTCGCATCGTCTGCAATCGGCTTGTTGGCAGCATGCAGTTCGAGAATATGCTTACGACCTTTTTTGTCAGGCAGATCGACCTGAATATGACGGTCAAACCGACCTGGACGCAGCAGTGCGCTATCGAGCATTTCTTTGCGATTCGTTGCCGCAATAATGAGAATGCGCGGCGCTTCATTGCTGTAAATGCCGTCCATCTCGGTTAGCAACTGGTTGAGCGTCTGGTCATATTCACGCTGTTGTCCGCCTTCACGTTTGCCGCCGATCACATCGATCTCGTCGATAAAAATGATCGCGCTTTGTTTGTTTTCACGTGCAGCACGGGTACGTGCATCTTTGAACAGATCGCGGATTCTGCCTGCACCGACACCGACGTACATTTCCACAAATTCACTGCCGGATGCGCTCACAAAAACGGAGTTTGTATAATGAGCCGCCGCTTTTGCCATGAGCGTTTTGCCGGTTCCCGGAGGACCTGTCAGCAAAATACCTTTGAGCGGGCGGATGCCGAATTTATTAATTTCATCATGGCGAACGAGAAAGTCGAGCGCTTCGCGCAGTTCGCGTTTGGCGTTGTCTTGACCACCGATTTGCTCAAACGTTAGCTTGGTTGGACCATTTTTTTTGCGGTTGCGCTCTTGACCAGCACCTACGGTCAGTCCATTACGCATTTGCATAAATAATACCAATCCACCGATCACCGCAACGAGCAATACGAGCGGTACGATGTTATAACCGAGAAAAGCGAGAAAAACAAGCAACACAGGGACGAATCCGACGACGATCTCTTTAGTCCATTTTGGCATTAGGCATTCCCTCCCGTAGCTTGGGCACTCAGCGGCAAAATGAGAAATTTGCTCGCCTTCCCATTACTGATCGATACGTATACATTACGGTCATCCATCTGTGCTTTGGCAGATATACCGCTGTTGGCACCGGCAATACGCTCCATCGTTTTTGGAATATCGGTGTACTGGCGATTTGCCATCGCTTGCGAAACAGGAAACATCGCATTTTCCCAAATGTTATTTAACTGCTGATCCGAATGATCGACCACTTCCAATTTCACTTGGCGTGTGCCGATAAGCGGTGTACTTTGTTTGCTGAATTGTTCCATAATCGAACCTAAATCTGCATTTGGTTTCAGATCGAGTTTCAAATCGATCTCTTTCTGGTTAATGGTTATTTGAGCAGAATTGACACCGGGATACGCGGTCACCATATTCATCAGCGGCTTGTAGAGCGTAAGCTGACGATAAGTGAAAAATCCCCCGAACAACACTGCAATCGACACGATGACGGTAATAATAATAGGCAAAGCCCGGAGCTTCATAAACGTCCTCCTTTAAATGTATGCATACGACATGATGTAAGCGTCAAAGGTTATACATTTATTTCGGCTGGCAACGACCTTTCGATAAGCAAAAAGCGACAGGTTTTTTTGTGTTATTCAAATTTTTTTAATATCATTTACATATAATTATAGTATACCATACGAAATATACCGATTCTAAGGCAACTCTATGAACGTTTACGATTCGTAAAATAAAGCTTATAACGCTATACCATTTGTTGACCCCCTCCTTTAGGACTACGCATGCTAAAGGTTTTCGGGGCTTTTTGTCGTTTTATGACACTTGTCTATAAACTAAGTTACTAAATTGGTCGATAATTGTATTTATTAGCGGTAATTCGCATGTTCGTAACAATACGGCAATCGCTTGAAGTTCACATTTACGTTCGGATCGTTTTCAATTTGTTGCTGTGAGGGGGAAAGCAAAGCTTAAAATTTTGTGTAATGTTCGTAAATTGTTGCCGTTACAAGCAGTCACGCTTACAGATCATTAAGTATTTCTTATCATCGTACCGTTTTTGCTGCATAGGTTGCAAGTTTCGCAGCGGTGATGTAGCAACGAGATATCGACATGCTCGTTGCATACATATTACAACTAGATTGTGTATACGAGATGGAAGATAAACATTTTAGCATCACCGTTTGATTAGATGAATGGAGGATATCGTTATGACTATGAGACGTTTTATAATCATGCTTGTCAGCTTGTGCTCGCTACTGCTTAGCGCCTGCACGTCAGCTACTACAGCTGTCACCGACACAGCTGCAAGCAATGCGACAACAGCATCATCTCGCGATACGAGCAGCCAAATTGGGGTGTCCATTTTTGATATGAACAATAAATTTGCCAGCTATATCGTACAAGGTATGAAAGTGACCGCTGCCAAAAATAACATCAAAGCAACATATGTCGATGCTGCTAACAACAGCCAACTGCAAATTCAACAGGTCGCTAATATGATCAAGGACGGCATGCGTACGATCGTAATCATTCCAAGCGATGCAGCGAGCGCGGCAGGCTCTATCAAGCTGGCGAATGAGGCGAACATTCCGATCATCGTCGTAAACCACTACTATCCAGAAGTAGACAAGGCGACTTCGTATATCGGTTCCGATGCGCTTACAGCCGGTACGATGCAGATGGAAGCTGTCGCTAAACTGCTCCACGACAAAGGCAATGTGGCGATTATAGAAGGTGTCGTAGGCAGTGATATGCAAGTTAAGCGCACTGAAGGCAACAAACACGTCATCGCCAACTATCCGGATATGCACATCGTGGTGGAAGATGCCGCGTATGACAATCGTACCCAAGGTATGACACTTATGCACAAATGGCTTGCTTCAGGCAAAACGATCCAAGCGGTCGTCGCCAACAATGACGAGATGATTATCGGTGCCATGCTCGCCGCACAGCTTGCCCATAAAGATAAAGATATGATTTTCGCCGGCGTAGATGCCACGATGGATGCATTGGAATTTATGCAAGCTGGACGCTTGCAGGTGACGGTATTCCAAAATGCGCCAGAGCAAGGCGCTGCTGCGATTCAGACTGCTTTGATGGCTTCACAAGGAAAAAGCGTCCAGAAGCAAATTATGATTCCGTATGAACTCGTCACTCGTGACAATATGGAACAATATATTGCCAAATGGAAATAAATGCACATTATGACCACAGCCAAAGGAGCCTTGTTTATGAAATGGACGATTTTAAAAAAACTGCTCACTTCTTTCTTGTTAATTGCATTTATTGCCGGTAGCGCTGGCGTTATTTATATCTATTCGCTCAATAAAATTCATCGATCGACCGACAATATTTTGGATCGATATGCGGTGTTGAAATCGGAAGCCGACAATTTGAAATTTTATGCAACTATGCAAAATTTGCATCTGCTAACGTATATGCTCAATTTTGACTCCTATTATGGCTCCGAGCTATTGACTGCCAACACTCAAACAGAGAAACTGCTCAACAGTATGAAATCGAAAGTGACCGAAGCGCAAAGCATACAACAAATCGATTATTTGCTGCAAATGAACGAGTACTATAAATCCGGTTCTGAGCGTTTGCTTGAAATGAACCCTACCCAGTTAAAAAATGCTTATATGGACATTAAAACAAGTCTAATTCCGATGGGCGGTATGATCGTTAAATTCGCACAGCAATTTTCGGATGAACAGGATGCGTTAATGACAACAGCGCGTCATAGTACCGAGGCGACGATTTTGCAAGCACGGATGACGGCGCTGATCGTAACTATAATCAATCTGATACTGGCGATTGTAATTGGTATAGTCGTATCTCGCCTCATTTCCAAGCCGCTGCAACTGCTGTCAGGCAATGCCAATCAAATCGCTAACGGCAAGCTGAATATGGCGGATGTGAACATCAAACAACAGGACGAGATCGGTCAACTTGCCGAATCGTTCAATCTAATGAAAAATAATTTGCGTGAACTTGTGCAGGAAATTAACGGCAATGCCGAGCAGGTCATCACGATCTCAAGCGAAGTGGCGAGCGGCACATCCGAGACGAGCAAAGCGGCGGAGCATGTTACCGGCATTATGTATGAGCTATCCAGCAATACCGGCACCCAGGTAGCGACCGTCGAAGATGGACTCAAATCTATCTATGATATTAGCTCCAATATCGATCAGATTGATACGAGCAGCCAACAAGCGCGGGATATCTCTATTCAGGCACAGACCGAATCGCTAAAAGGCGAGCAGGAAATTCAGCGGGTTATGGCACAGATGGGAGCGATTCAAGCACGGATGGCTCAAATGAAACAAGTCATCCGTACGCTAGGCAAACGTTCGGAAGAAATTGAAGACATGAACAATGCCATTTCCTCGATCGCCACGCAGACGAATCTGCTATCACTAAATGCAGCGATTGAAGCTGCTCGTGCAGGCGAGCATAGGCGCAGGTTTGCCGTCGTCACCTCCGAAATTCGCAAGCTGTCCACTGAAACGGACGAATCGGCAGTACGCATTCGCCAGCTTGTACAAGCTATTCAGGCAGAAACTAGCAAAGCGGGTCAATCCGTACTTGCTATGGTGGAAGATGTGCAGCAAAGTACAGCGGCGGCGGAATCGGTCAATGATCGCTTCCACTCTATCAAAGAGCTGACCGATCATACGACAGGACAGATCGGCAGCGTAACAGAAGCGCTTCAGCATTTGAATGGCAGCTCCCGCAATGTTGTGCAATCGATGGAATACATTTCTTCCACTACTGGCAATATCGCCTCTGGTGCGGAAAGTGTGAGCGCTGCCGCTGAAGAACAGCTTGCCTTTTTGGAGCAAAATGCCGCCCACACCTCCACCTTGCATCATATGGCGGAAAAGCTGCAACACGCGGTTTCCCGCTTTGAGTTGAATTAACAAGGGGCATCCTTTATCATTCCCATTTGCCAATTCAATCCAAAACATCATTAATAGTGCAACTGATGTTTTGGATTTGTTACGGTCATGGAGCACTGAATTTAGAACGGAATATGAAACGTAACAATCGCTGTTAGCATTCAACGTGAAGCGGATTGGAACATATGCAGCCGCTCCTGCATAGCTGCATACTTATCGCTACTTTACGATGCTGCTTGTAAAATAACGCTTGCATCATCGCAAAAAGCTATGCTATAGTAAATCCAATCTTTTACAAACAAATGAATGAATATACAATCGATACAAATGCAATGAGTAGAAGAAGTACGAATGAGGAGCTTTGCAGAGAGCCGCTGGTTGGTGAGAAGCGGTAGTGAAATCATTCCGAACTGGTCTATGAGCAGCCGCCTGATATGTAGGGTGAGCCGGTTTCCCCCGTTACCGGGATAGATGGTGATTGCCATCGAAAGAGCTGAAGCGCCATCACTGGCGTTTAAGTAGAGTGGTACCGCGGGTAATGCCCCGTCTCTATTATAGAGACGGGGCTTTTTGCTGTTCATATTCCGGATGTGAACAGGCTCGCTTGATATATAGGGGCAATCGATCTGCCTTGCACCAAGAACGAAACATAATCAGCAATCATAAGCACATAATGCTGGCAGCTATAGCTTATGCTCTCATATGGAATACGGTAATTTCTGTCCGCAACGATGAATATACAATCCATGAACACAGAACGGTTGATACATCGATGAATGTTCATCCTACTGCCGTACCGTTAACCTAACTTCTATAACTGCTATTAACTATTAAGGGCAACAGGCGATCATGCTAAACACGCCTCACACTCATTCGTTCGCTTACAAATAATGTGAGCCTGCTGTGTGGATGGACTATGTTTTTTTAGCTTACTTGTCCCCTGCTCTTGCCTTTTGCAACGGCTGACGAGTCGCGAATAGGGCAACACAAGCAGACGATATTTTCGGATTGAAGCGTATAAATGTCAACTACATGAAACTGGGAGGACTATGGAATGAGCCGAAATATTATTGTACTGGATACGACGTTACGCGATGGTGAACAGGTGCCTGGAGCACGGATGAATTTGCAGCAAAAGCTGACATTTGCCAAGCAACTGGAGCGGTTGCAAGTCGATATGATCGAAGCCGGTTTCCCTGCCTCGTCACGCGGCGACTTTGAAGCCGTACAGCAAATCGCTCGGACAGCCGGGCAAAACATATCGATTACAGCGCTGGCGCGTGCAGTCAAAGGGGATATCGATTCCGTCTACGAAAGTATTCGCGATGCCCAGCATCCGTTTATTCATATCGTGCTCGGCACGTCCAATGTGCATGTAGAGAAAAAGTTTAACCGTTCCCGTGACGCTGTAATGCAAATGGGTGTCGATGCGGTGCGTTATGCACGTACACTGCTGCCGGATGTACAATATTCCACCGAAGATGCATCACGCTCGGAATTTGAATATTTGTGGCAAACGATTGAAGCGGTCGTGCGCGCTGGCGCAACGATCATTAATGTGCCGGATACGGTCGGTTATGCGGAGCCAGAGGAATTTGGTCAGCTGATTGCCAAACTGAATGAGCGGCTGAAAAATTTGGATGAGCGCGTCATACTAAGCGTGCACTGTCACAACGATCTCGGTCTTGCTACCGCTAATACGCTGAGCGCAATCCGCGCCGGTGCACAAAAGGTGGAGTGTACGATCAATGGACTCGGTGAGCGAGCGGGCAATACATCGCTCGAAGAAGTCGTGATGGCGCTCAAAGTACGCGAGGAACGCTACCAATGCAGCACGAATATCCGTACCGAAGAAATTATGAACGCTTCACGCTTACTCACTCATCTGACCGGGCTGGATGTACAAGTGAACAAAGCGATTACCGGCGAAAATGCATTTGCCCATTCGTCCGGCATTCATCAAGACGGACTGCTCAAAGACAAAAATGTATACGAAATTATGTCGCCGGATCAGGTTGGTGCCGGTGAGATGGAACTGGTGCTGACCGCACGCTCTGGACGACATGCGTTTAAAAATGCGATGGCACGGCTTGGTTATACCGCTGCTGAACCGGAGCAATTGGAACAATGGTTTGTCCGTTTTCTGGAACTGGCAGATCGTAAAAAAGAGGTGTATGATCATGATCTGTTCTTTTTGCTGAGTGATACAAAAGATGCGCAGCAGATCGTCTCGCCACTGTATGAATTGGATCATTTTCAAGTCATTAGCGGCGGCTTGCAACCAACAGCGACCGTACAACTCAAAAAGAGCGGTGTCATTCATACCGGCAGCGCCATCGGTGATGGACCGATCGATGCGCTGTACAGCGCGATCTTTGCGCTCACTGGAGTCGAAGCAAAGCTGAAACATTACAAAATTAACAGCATTTCCAGCGGCAAAGAAGCGATCGGGCGCGTGCATATCCAGCTCCAACATGACGGGCAGCTGTATACAGGTCGGGCGATGGACACCGATATTATTAAAGCGAGTGCACTCGCATTTTTGAACGGTATCAATGCGGTGCTACTCGCCACGACAGAAGCAGCGACAACAGCAAGTACAGCTAGCCATTCATAATCGGTTGTTATGTGTCGATTGTTATGCAGATAGTTAGATCGACAACCTGTACATGTACTTAAGACAAGCTACTACTCTTGTTTACAATGAGCGAACTTAAATCGTTTATTTCATATGATTGATGCGCTGAAGTTTACACACACAAAAACATCCGACCAAGAAGCGAATGATCGCTTGCCTGAGTCGGATGTTTTGATGTTGTTTGAAATGTTTTCACTTGTCCATTATGGAGTGAGCGTATTCGGCAATTGCATCGGGCCGCCAAGCTTGCTGCCATCACGGAAATTGTAAAATACATAATAATAATGATCGCCTGACTTGGCAAATACTTGCCAGGCATATTTACCGTTATACGAGCCAGGTACAGCGCGTATGACTTCTGCGCCGGGCAAATCTTTTTGTAGCAATGTTGCGGTTTGCTGCTCGGTAATCGTACCCGCTGTCGACTCCACATGTACAGCATTTGTGCCTTTGGCGGGCGTGCCGTCAGGATTAAATTTAACCCATACCATAACATTTTGATTTTGTGCGGTATTGCCTTGAATGACCCAATAAATGGAAGTGTCATTCCAAACCGACTTGTAGCTATGTGTGACCGCTGTCAGCTTAGCATTTTGCTGGGCAATTTCCAATGCCATTTGCTCCTGGCTCCACGGCTTTGCCATTACATGAATATAGAACTGGTTTACACCAAGAATGATTAGCCCCAGGATCGTAATCATAATCGCGATCCATTTGCCTGTTCCCAAATTTCGCAAGACATGCCATCCTTTCTAATCTGTTGCAAGTCAGCGTGTCAGCAAGTCTTCAAACGCCGACTGCGCTTCACGACGGATTTTCTCCTCGTCCAGCGTCAGTGATACGCCATCCTTAATTACTTGTTTGCCGTCCACCCATACATGTAGCACATCTTTTGCACTTGCCGAGTAGACTGTATGCGAGATAAAGTCCGTAAATGGCAGGAAATGCGGCTGATCGATATTGAGTGACGTAATATCGGCTTTCATGCCAACTTCAAAGCTGCCGGTATCGTTAAGGAACACCGATTTGGCACCGTATTCTGTGCCCATTCGTAGCGCCTCGCTTGCCGGTACAGCGGTCGGATCGCCGGATACGCCTTTATGAATAAGCGCAGCCAGTCGCATTTCTTCAAACATATCAAGATTGTTATTGCTTGCCGGGCCGTCGGTTCCGAGCGAGACGATCACACCTGCTTTCAGCAGATCAGGCACGCGTGCGATCCCGCTTGCCAGCTTCAAATTGCTGCCTGGATTGTGCGAAATGGCCACTTTATGTTGCGCCAGCACTTCAATTTCTTCATCATTCAAATGAACAGCATGAGCTAGCAATGTCGGACGGGTAAACACGCCCAATTTTTCCAAATGGGCAACCGGACGCAGACCATAATCGGCTACATTCAGCTCGACCTCGGCAATCGTTTCGGACATATGCGTATGCAATGGCACATCCAAATCATGCGCTGCTTGTACAAAACGCTCGATAAATTGCGGTGGGCAAGTGTACGGCGCATGTGGAGACATCATCGTCGTAATACGTCCATCTGCTTTACCGTGCCAGTCGCGTACAAATTGCACCGCTTGATTCAGCTTGTCCGTCTGCTCCTGTTCTGAGCACAGACCGATAACGCCGCGCATAAGCACGGCTCGCATACCCGACTGCTCCACCACTTCAGCTACGCGCTCGGAACGATCATACATATCGAGGAATGTCGTTGTGCCGCCTTTGAGCATTTCCAGTACAGACAGCGCTGTACCGGTGTACACATCATCGCTCGTAAACTTCGCTTCCATCGGCCACATTTTCTCTTGTAACCATACTTGCAGCGCCAAATCATCACCATAACCACGCAATAGCGACATCGCTGCATGCCCATGACTATTTACAAGACCTGGAATAAAAAATTGATGGCGTCCGTCTACGACCGTCACATCGTCTTCCAGTTGCGGCTCCTGTTCACCAATATACGTAATCCGGTCATTTTCGATCACCATATGACCGTGCAGTACAGGCTTGTGCCCGTTTAAAACGGCAAAAATACCGTTTTTAATTATCCATTTACTCGGAGAGTTGTTCATTGGCTTCTAATTCCTTTCCATCTTCAAGGTAATAGGCAAGACTAAGCAAATCGGTCGTAAAATCGGCTGTATGCACACGCACATGCGGTGGTGTACGCAAAATGATCGGCGCAAAATTCAAAATCGCTTCGATGCCGGCATCGATCAATTGATCAGCGACACGCTGCGCTTCTGTATTTGGCACCGTGATGATGCCAACGCGAATATGTTTCGCCTGAATCATCTCTGCCAGATCGCTCATCGGCTTCACGGTTAGCGTATTGATCTTCGTGCCGACCTTTGGCTCATACGAATCAAATACAGCGACGATTTTCATCGTCTCCTGCAAATAGGCGTTATAGTTGGATAGCGCATGACCGAGATTACCAGCACCGATCAGCGCCACATTAATCTGCTGATCGAGCTTTAAAATATGACGAATTTTCTCGATCAAATAAGACACATCATAACCGATCCCTTTGCGTCCAAAATCGCCAAAATAAGCGAGGTCTTTCCGGATTTGCGCTGGATTCAAATCGAGCTTTTGCCCTAGCTCCTGCGACGATACGGTCGGCACTTCACGGGCATGCAGCTCATTTAGATATCTTAAATAGACAGGTAATCTTCGCACGACAGCTTCAGATATTTTTTCGGATTTCATGCTTGCTCCCCCTCTTGATTTGCAGCTTCCGTTTCCTGTGGCAGGTCACTCAACCATTCGGCAATACGGGGAATCATCTGACTTGTGTACATATGTTCCATTTTGGGACCTGGCAGTGAATACAGGAAATGTCTGCCGTAATAAGCCTCAATGACCCGCGTATCGTAAATCAACACGATCCCTCGATCGTTTGCCGTGCGGACAAGTCGCCCAAAGCCCTGTTTGAACCGGATTACTGCCTGTGGCACAGATAATTTCATAAACGGGTTTTTCTTTTCCCGTTTGAGCCGTTCGCTTTTCGCTTCTACAAGCGGATGGTTTGGCGGCTGAAAAGGCAAGCGCACGATCGCCAGGCAAGTCAGCGCCTCACCCGGAATGTCGACGCCTTCCCAGAAGCTGCTCGTTCCGAGCAATACGGATGCCGGATGCTCCTGAAAACGACGGGTTAGCTTTGTGCGACTACCACCGTCCACACCTTGACCGAAAACAGCAATCTCACTCGTAGATAATTTCTCCTTCAGCGGCTCATACACCTGCTTGAGCATGCGATAGGAAGTGAATAGCACGAGCATACGTCCACGGGTCGCACGCGCCGCATCGGCAAGCGATTCCACCAGCATCGACACGAAATGTTCATCGCCCACACTTCCTTTTAAAGTCGGAAAATCACGCGGAATGAGCACCAATGACTGTTCGCGATAATTAAACGGTGATTCCAGCATGACCGTATTCAACTTGCCCTGCTGCTCGGCTTCTTTGAGTCCAAGCTGCTCGATCATATACTGGAAATTTTTATCGATCGATAACGTTGCCGATGTCAAAATAATGCTTTTCTTTTTATCGAAAAAATGCTCTTTGAGCTGTTCGCTCACATCGACCGGTACAGCGTACATTTGCAGCGATTTGCTGCGGTAACTGGCATTGGCTTCATACCAATATACTGTATCTGTGCTATCCAACTTCACAAAATGACGCAGATCGTCACGCACACTGCCCAAATCTTTGAATAGTCCGGTCACATCGGTCACAAGTCCGTCCGTGTCCACGATGTCATCCGAATCTTTGATTTTGCCCATAATATGTTCGCCCTGCCGAATCATTTGACTTAGCGCGATATGGATGCGGTTTTCCAGCTCGGTAATGTGCGCCCATTCCTCCGGCTTTTTGTCAGGCAGCAGTCGCAGTGTAAATTGTGCCGCTTCCCCTGGCCCGGCATCGCTGCGCTGCGGCAAAAGCGCAAACAGCAGCTCGTTTAGCTTATCCCAATCTTCTTTAATATCCGCCAGCTCCGGATACAAATTATCGATCGCGATCGCCCATTCCATCGCCCGTTCGCTACCGGATGAACCGAGTTGCTGACGCAATACGGCAAGCTGCCCGTTTTTGCTGTCTTTGAACAGACGCAGCAGCGGATGAACCAATGTGAAATATTTCATGTGCATGCCCAAATGCTTACCCGCCACATCTTCCAGATGATGTGCTTCATCGATGACGAGCCGTTCATAGCTTGGCAATAGCTGATGCCCTGCCTTAATATCAGTGAACAGCTTGGAATGGTTCGTAATGACTACATCGGCGGCACCGGCTTCATGTTTGGCGCGATGATAATAACATTGTTTAAACCACGGACAAGCACGACCGAGGCAGGAATCGGTGTCACTCGCTACCGTTTCCCAGAAATCACCGCCACGATTGCCCATATTCAGTTCTTCATCGTCTCCGGTTTCGGTGGCGGTCAGCCAGACGATCATCTGAGCAGCGATTAAAACGTCCTCTTTGGGACTTTGAAATTCCTTCGTATTTATTTTATGCTCAAATTTGCGCAGACACAAATAATGTTGCCGTCCTTTAAACACAGCCGCCCGGAACGCAAACGGAATAACTTGTGTCAGCAGTGGCACATCGCGCTCACGCAGCTGTTCCTGCAAATTGATCGTATGTGTGCTGAGCATGACCCGTTCATTATGCTTTACACTATGATAGATCGAAGGCAGCAAATAACCGAGCGATTTGCCTGTACCGGTGCCTGCTTCAATCAGCAGATGCTGCTCATCGGTCAGCGCCTGCATCACTTCGTCAAACATATGGTTTTGCGGGGCGCGTTCTTCATAATCCGGCAGCAGATTGCGCAAATTGTCCTTCACCTGCTCGATAAACTGCGCAAACGATGTGTCTGCAAGCGGCATATTGCCACGTTCGTCCGCCGCTGGCGGAATATCGATCCAATCGCCCACCTTTAACGCCAACTGGCGATAAAAGCGATGGCTGTCAAGGTCTTGGGCAGGCTGCGCTTCACGCTGCATCCGTACACCGTCAAAATACCAACCGAGATCGCTATCCTGATTGTCGAACAGCTCGGATAAACGCTGCACCGTAATGAGCGGCAAATCGTCCAGCTCGGCAATACATTTTAAAAACACATGCGCAGTGGCAAGTGCATCACTATCCGCCTGATGGGGACGGTCATGCTGAAAACCAAGCGAGCTGCTCACCATACTGAGCTGGTAGCTTGGCAAATTCGGAAAAAAAATACGCAAAAAGTCCATCGTATCCAGCACTCTACCCGTAAACGGCAAATAACCGGTACGATCGAGCGCTCGCTGCAAAAAGCCGAGATCAAAGCCGACATTATGTCCGACGAGTACGGCATCCTCCAGCAGTGGAATCATATCCAGCATCACATCGTCCAGCTCTGGCGCATCTGCCACATCGGCATTGCTAATGCCAGTAAGCCCGGTAATAAATGCCGGGATGTTCCCGTTTGGCTTGACCATCGAACTGTATACTTGGCTGACGGTTAAATCATGATCTATAATGGCAAGGCCCACCTGAATAATATCATCTGTTGCCTGGGTCCCTGTTGTCTCAAAATCGAGTACAGCAAATTTCATGGATGTCTAAATCCTTTCCCAGCAGTCTGTCGGCACCTGATGTAAAATCGTCAACTATCAGCATACCAGAAGACCGCAGTTTTGAAAATCAACCATAATAAAAGGTGATACCGGGCGCGAATCGGCTCGCACAGTATCACCCTGCTTCGGCGTTATAGTAATGATAGTATACCGCAAAACGAACGGTTGTTCCAGTTTGTTTGTATAAACCGGCTTGAATGTTTGACAAATCGCGGAAACTGACCAAGCAATGATTTACAACTGTAGCCGACTGGATTATAGTAAGCATAAATACCTATATGCATTGATTAATAAGACCTATACGATTATACTTACTTATTTGCGACATGTATACAAACGAGAGCGGTGCCACTAGATCATAATCCGAAAAAAATGACGGGATGATGCCTGTACTTTTCAGAACTGCACTTTAATCTAACACGGATTCATCCAAAGGCTAAACGGACTTACGATTTGTATACATGTCCTAATCAAGCGCGTACACCATGAAGGGGATAATCGATTGAATAGCCTATTTGCAAAAATGATGTTATTTTTCTCCAGCCTAATCGTCATCGGTATTGCTGTCATCGGTATTACCGTATATCAATCGTCCAGTTCGCTAGTCATTCAATCGATCGGCAAACAGGCGGAAAATGTCGCACTGCGCGCCGTTTCGTTGATTGACCCGGCACAATATGCGGCGATTCCGCCCCGTGAAGGCGGTGAAACCCTCTATTATACAAAGCTACGTCAGCAATTGAACAAGCTGCGTATAGATAACGGGTTTCGCTACATTTATACATTGAACCGGATCGAGCAAAACGGCAAAACCGAATACGTCTACATCGTCGACGGTGCACCGCAAAATGCAGCGAAAGATGATTTTTCGCCGCTCGGCACAGTCGAAGATCATATTTACCCTGCGATGAAACAAGCGCTTGATACCGGGCAAGCAGCGATTGGCGATCTAAGCCAAGACCAATATGGCGCGATTATTACCTCTTTTGTCCCGATCAAAAATGCTGCCGGGCAAACGATTGGTGTGTTAGGCGCTGATCTGGATGCAACTAACATTTATGCGCTAATGCAGAAGTCCAAGCAGACGACGATCGCCGTCTCGCTCGTTATTTTGCTAGTGAGTCTGCTGCTTGTGTATATGCTCGCCCGCTATTTGATTCGTCCGTTGCAACGGCTGACGCAGCAGATTCACCGGGTGAATGAAGGCGATTTGACGGTAGCGATCATCCCGACAAGCAAAGATGAAATCGGGCAACTGTCAGCGGCATTTGGCAGACTCGTGACCGATACACGAGGAGTCATCGTCGGCATTCGCGACAGCGCAGCGGAGTTGCAACAGGCGGCGGTCGGATTGTCCGCACAATCGCAGGCGACTGCCGATACGAGCCGCACGATTGCCGGGCATGTGCACGAGACAGCTGCCGATACGCAAACACAGGCGGCTCATGCACTCGAAATGCAGCATGGCATGAATGAAGTGAGCATCGGGATGCAGCGCATTGCCGAAGCGGTTACGATCGTCTCCGATCGATCCGGCGATACGCTGGAGCAAAGCGTGCAAGGCAAGCAGTCGATCGGACAGGCAGTTACGCAAATGGAAGCGATCACGCAATCGTCAGAGCGAATGGCGGTAGCGACCGAACAGTTGCAGCAGCACTCCGACCGGATTGAAGGCATTTTGCAATTGATCAACGATATTGCCGGACAAACGCATCTGCTCGCTTTGAACGCCTCGATCGAAGCGGCTCGTGCCGGTGAACATGGACGCGGCTTCGCGGTCGTCGCCGGTGAAGTGCAAAAGCTCGCCGGACAGTCCCAATCCTCGGCAACAATCGTGGCGGAAATCGTCACCGCGATGCAGCGCGAAATCCATGAACTATACCGCCATATGGAAGTAAATCGCACTGAAGCGCATACCGGCATGAATGTTGTAAACCATGCCGGGCATGCCTTTGAACATATTCACGATCGCCTCGGTGAAGTCGCTGCCCAGCTTCATCAAGTGTCCGAATCGTCAGCGGAAATATCCGCCATCTCCCAGCAAATGCTCGCTTCGGTTGACGAAATGGAAGGCATCACCCGCCAATCCGCCCATCGCTTTGAGCAAGTTACAGAAGGTGCCGAGGAACAACAAGCTGCGATGGAACATGTGAACAGTTCGGCGCATCATTTGGAAGGATTGTCAGAGCGGTTGAATGGTTTGATTGGACGTTTTAAAGTATAATGCTGTTCCGGTTGTTGATCAGGCGCGCTGTTGTGCGCTTTACAAAGCAACTACACAGATGGACAGAAGCAGACGATCTGTCCGAAACGCTAGCGACCAAGCCATTGTTATGGGAATAAAGGATTCATGGAAAATATTCGTAAAACGTATGTAACTTAATTGTACCGCTTCATAACGAAAAACGGATTGCCTGTCACTTGAACCGGCAATCCGTTTATTTCGTTTATTTAACAGCAAGTCGATTCAAATCAACGTCTTTCACGTATAACTTGCCTATCTCCTCGAAACGAACTCGCTTTCTTCCCTTTACACAATCGTCGCGTGCACTTCCTTGTGCGCTTCCAGCACCACTTTGTTCGCATCATCCACAAATACGACTGTCGGACGGTGCGTCTGCGCTTCAGCGTTATCGAGCACAGCATACGAGATAATAATTACATTGTCGCCCGGCTGTACTAAACGCGCAGCTGCACCGTTCAGACAAATCACACCGCTGCCGCGCGGCCCGGTAATGACGTACGTTTCCAGACGGGCGCCGTTGTTGTTGTTGACGATCTGTACTTTTTCATTTTCCAGCAAATCGGCAGCGTCCATCAGGTCTTCGTCGATCGTAATGCTGCCGACGTAGTTCAAGTTCGCTTCGGTTACCGTCGCACGGTGAATTTTGGATTTCATCATCGTTCTAAACATGCAGGGCAACCCCTTTCGTTTCCAAAATAGCATTATCGATCAGACGTGTTTTGCCGAATTTAACAGCGAGTGCCATAATCATTTCCGGTTTCACGTCATCAAGCACGGTGTGATCGGACAGCGCTTCAAGCTGCGGAAAGCTCATCACTTCAGCATAGTCGATTACCGCAATTGGAGAAGCGGCAATTTCATTGCGCAGCAATTCGCGCACTTGACCAGCCGTCATACCCGGTTGTTCTTGCAGACGTCGCTTCGCCAGCTCTAGCGAACGGGACAGCACGAGCGCTTGCTGGCGCTCATCTGCCGACAAATATACATTGCGCGAGCTAAGCGCCAATCCATCCGCTTCGCGTACGATCGGACATGCCACAATCTCGATATCCATATTCAGATCGGCAACCATCTGGCGAATGACCGCCACTTGTTGCGCATCTTTGGCGCCGAAAAACGCCGCATCCGGCTTTACGATATGGAATAACTTGGTCACCACGGTCGATACACCGTCAAAATGACCTGGACGCGAAGCGCCGCACAATGTGTCGGTCAGCTCGGCAACGGCCACATGCGTTTTGGTCGGTGTCGGATACATATCCGCTACCGTAGGCATAAAGACGATATCCACGCCTTCACGTTCCGCCAGCGCCAGATCGCGCTGTTCATCACGCGGATAACGCTCAAAATCTTCATTCGGTCCAAACTGAATCGGATTGACAAAAATGCTAATGACGACGATATCGCTCGTCTGCTTGGCACGGCGCATCAGGCTTGCATGACCATCATGCAAAAAGCCCATCGTTGGCACCAACCCTACCAGCGTCTCTTTACCATTTTGACTGCGCTGCTGCCGCAGCTGTTTAACGGCTGCTCTAACTTCAGCAATGCTGCTTACGACCTTCACGATAAATTCTCCACCTTCCGTTGTTGTCCATACAGTGAATCAAGTGCCTTTTCATCCGGGTTAAACACATGCTGTTGTGCCGGAAAGGCGCGTGTTTTCACATCGTTTACATATTGCTCCAACGCCGTGCGGATCGTCGTGCCCACATCGGCATACGTTTTGACAAATCGTTTTTCACGATAATGATCGGTATATTGAACCACATCATGGAAGACGAGCACTTGACCGTCACAACCGCGACCAGCACCGATGCCGATCGTTGGGATGGACAGTTCGCCGGTAATGCGCGCAGCCGTATCTTCAGTCACCAGTTCCAGTACGACGCCAAATGCGCCTGCCGCTTCCAGTGCCTTAGCATCATCTAGCAAACGCTGTGCATCTTGCTCATCTTTGCCTTGGATGCGATAGCCACCGATCTGATGCACCGATTGCGGTGTCAGACCGATATGGGCGAGCACCGGTACACCGGCGCGTGTGATCGCTGCGACGGTATCAGCAATTTCGGCGCCGCCTTCCAGCTTCACCGCATGGGCATGACCTTCCTGCATAATGCGCTTAACGGTGCGCAGCGTCTCGTCTATACTTCCGTGATAGGTCATAAAAGGCAAATCCGCCACAATAAAAGTCGACTGTGCACCACGTGCAACTGCACGTGAATGATACACGATATCGTCAACCGTAACCGGAATGGTCGAATCATAGCCTAGCACAACATTGCCAAGCGAATCCCCGATCAACAGCAGATCGATACCGGCTTCTTCAGCCAGACGAGCTGTCGGATAATCATACGCGGTTACCATCGTGAGCGGAATGCGCTCGGATTTCATCTTTTTCATTTTAACAATATTTAGCGGCGTTTTGGCTGCCATGTGACATCAAGCTCCTTTGAATGTAGTATCAATTTCGGACAAAATAAAAAACCTTTTCGCCTCACACGAAAAAGGTCCAGAGTCCAAAAAAGAGTCACTTTGCGATCATCTCTCCCGTCTCGGTCCTGTAGCGGCTCAGAGCAGAATTGAATGGTGGCCAACACCTCGCTTCATCAGCGTATCCAGTTGTCGATACGAATCGTTAGTTACAATGGCAGTATTGCCGGATGTACGAAGTTTACACTCCAGCTTGTCCAGCCTCATAAGACGGTATTTACCGCTCGGTCAGCAAAATCACAGACTTTCTTTCACTAGGCGATAGGCTGCTGTCAGCAAATACAGATGATCCGGCTCATCATGATGCCGTTCTCTGATCTGTGTACAATCGCACAGGGCGGATTGCCATTAACGGTCAAACTCCCTTATTCACCACGGATGCGGTCTGCCAAATGTTCTGCCAAACAACGGTAACACATACCGTATGACGGTGCTCGCCTGCCAGCTTACACCAATCTAACATAATAAAGTACGGCTCGGTCATGCCGATACCGTCTTCCTGCATAGTATACCAGAGTGTACACGGAATTACACTTATTTTGCCGTAAAAAATATAGCTGTTTACGAATGATATAGTTATTCACTTTAAGAGCTATTCCGACTGTTTTAAAATCCAACTTCACCCGAGTACACACGAATGATGTCTCCATCCGGCTGCTCAAGCAGCAGTTCGCCATTATCCCCCAACCCGCGGGCAATGCCTGCCAGTGTGCCTTGCAATGTTTTGACCGTTACCGCTTTGCCGATCGCAAATGCAAATGCTTCCCACAATGCCGCAATCGGCGCAAAACCTTCACGATTGTACAGAGTATACAGCGATTCCAGCTCGCCCATAATCGCCGCCACGATAGCGGTACGATCGATCGGCTCGCCGCGTTCAATACGCAGCGAAGTCACAAGCGGACGCACTTCTTCCGGCAAATCTTCTAACGCCACATTCACATCGATTCCGAACCCGCCCAGCGCATAACGCACATAACCGTCCTCGGCTGCTGACTCGACGAGAATACCGCATACTTTTCGATTGCCGATCAGCAGATCGTTAGGCCATTTAATGCCGATATCGAGCCCGCTCACATGGCGCAGCGCACGGCAGATGGCGACAGCGGCAAGCAGTGTCAATTGCGACGTATATTGCAGCGGTTGCTGCGGACGCAATACGACCGTCATCCACACACCGCGTCCGGCAGGCGAATAAAAGGCTCTGCCTTGACGACCACGACCTGCCGTTTGCTGTTCAGCGATCACAAGTGTTCCTTCCGCTGCACCGCTCTCCGCCAGCTCGCGTGCCATATCCTGCGTCGAGCCGATCGTTTGTAACAAATGTAGCGGTTGTCCCCATGAAGTGGACTTGCCAAGCTGCAAACGCAGCGACACTTCATCCAATCGATCAGGCAAACGTACAATTCGGTAGCCGCGACGTGTGACCGAATCGAATTCGTACCCTTGCTCTTTCAGCCGGTTAATGCCTTTCCAAACAGCGGTACGGCTAACCGACAAACGGCGACTAATTTCCTCACCGGAAACGTATTCACCAGGTCGCTCGGTTAACAACGCCAGCAATTGCTCATCATGCATCCGTCTTCCCTCCTGTTTCCGCACAAGTACGCGCATAATCGAGCACCGCATGACGTTCGTTGACCAGTTCGCCGCTCGCCACCGCCAGTAACAGTTGCTGCATCAGCTTACCGAGCCACGGCCCGCCACATGTATTCAGTGCAGATAACACATCCTGACCGTTTACACACAGATCAGCCAAACTGTAAGCGTGCATACTATCGATCCATGTCGGTGCTTGTTCATACAATAAGCGCAGTCGATCGGTATGATCATGATCCGGCAAAGCGCTGTATAACTGCTGCCACAGCGCTGCTGTATCGCGCCCATATTGCAGCACTCCAGCGATGAGCAATAAACGCAATCTTTTCATTTTCCCATAGGCAGCGCTGCCCGGCGCATCCACTGTCAACAAATGCTCATGCAGGCGCAATAACTTCACGACATGATCAACCGCTGCATTGGAAAATGTCCACTGTTTCAGCGCCTGCCGTGCCGCTTCATCATTCAAGCCGAGCGCAAGCACCAGTAGCGTCCAACGCAGCACCCACGGCTCACCCGGCACTTTTTCCAGCCGTTCCAGCAGTTCCGAGCGTGCTGCCGGGCAAGGAATATGCACTTTCATGTAGCGCAGTAAACCGCTCGCTTGCAACAAACGAATGCCTTTGACCGGATGCGAACCGGCGATCATCTTTTCCATTTCGACCCGGATGCGCTCGGTGGCGATATAACGAATCAGCTCCCGGCGCTCCAACAATGCCGCCCACGTATCCGACTCCAATTCAAAATCAAACACCGATGCAAAGCGCAACCCGCGCAGCATACGCAGCGCATCTTCATCAAAACGTTCACCAGGCACACCAACCGCACGAATCATCCCTTTTTGCAAATCGTCCCGTCCGTGAAATGGATCAACATAGTTGCCATCCAGTCCGCGCGCAATCGCATTCATCGTAAAATCACGTCGCCGCAAATCTTCATACAGATCGCTGACAAATTCCACCTGTTCTGGACGGCGATGATCGACATATTGCCCTTCCGTCCGGTAGGTGGTCAATTCAAAATGCTCACCTTCCACAATGACCGTTACCGTACCATGCGCAATCCCGGTCGGCACCGTATGCTCGAACAGTTCCAGCACTTGCGCTGGCGTCGCATTGGTAGCGATATCCATATCGTTAATCGGCCTGCCGATCAGTTCATCACGTACACAACCACCGACAAAATAACCTTCATATCCGTGGTCAGCGAGACGGCGGAGCAGGGACAACCCCCGTTCCGCCGTGTGCGCCTCCACCCATTTCCATTGCATCATCGTATCAATCAACCCCGCACCGGCGAAGCTGTCGGCATCTGCCGTCCTAGCACCCGGTAATAAATTTGTTCATACTTGTCCATCATCGCTTCATTGCTAAACTCCCCGTTTGCACGCGTAATACAATTGCGACGCATCTGCTCCATCAGCGCCGGATTTGTTAACAATTGGATCGCATGGCGTGCCATATCGTCCGTATCGCCAATCGATGACAAATAGCCGGTTTCTCCATGCACAACCAATTCAGGAATACCGCCTGCACGTGAGCCAATCGTCGGTACGCCGCATGCCATCGCTTCCAAGGCAACGAGTCCAAAGCTTTCTTTTTCCGACGGCAGCATCAAAATGTCCGCCATCGAGATCACCTGTGGAATATCGTCTTGTTTACCGAGGAAATGTACACGCTCGGTCAAACCTAGCTCCTGAATGCGCCACTGAATTTTCGGCAAATCCGGCCCTTCACCGACAAATACGAGTCGTGACGGCACCTCACTATTAATACGCGCAAATGCTTCAACGACATCGCCGACACGTTTGACCGGACGAAAGTTAGAAATATGCATAATGATCCGGTCATCGCCAAAACCAAAATCACTGCATAGCTGCTCAATTTCGCGCGGATAATAGATGCGTTTGTCGACAAAATTGTAGGTCAGATCAATATCGCGCGTAATATCAAGCAACTCGCGTGTCTCACGAATCAAATCGCGCGAGACGGCGGTAACGGCATCGCTTTCGTTAATGGCGAGCCGGATCAAGTCTTTCAGCGATTCGTCTTGCGCCAGCACTGTAATATCGGTGCCATGTAGCGTAGTGACCACTTTCAGATGCTCACCGACCATCTGTTTAGCAAGAAAAGCGCAGACCGCATGCGGCACCGCATAATGCACATGCAGCACATCGAGTTGCTGCATTTTGGCGACCTGTGCCATTTTGTTCGCAAGGGTCAGATCGTATGGCGGATATTTAAAGACATAATAGTCGTTTACTTCAACTTCGTGATAAAAAATATTTTTATGAAAAGTTCCTAAGCGAAAAGGTACGCTATGCGAAATAAAGTGAACTTCATGCCCTTTTTCGGCAAGCAGTTTGCCCAGTTCGGTAGCCACGACGCCCGATCCGCCAAGTGAAGGATAACAAGTGATGCCTATTTTCAGCATCGTGTCCATAAGGGCAATCTCCCTTCCTTTATGTGTGTCATTCTGTGTATATGTTAATCGATTCCGCTTTCATTTCATTGCGCTCACTCGGCACATCTGTAATTGTATACATTGACCAGCGCTAGTCGTAACACTTACGTTACAGCAACCGCTCCGCCACAAATGGCGTTTTGGTCACAAAACCTTCTGCATACGGAATCATGCTGCGCTGCCCGGCAATCGCATCACGGTAACGGACACGCTCCACATAACCTTGAGTGAGCGGCGTGGCGACCGTATCATCGCCCGCTGCCAGACCGAATTGCGAAGCATAACACGATAGCGCGTCGACTTTACGCTCATAATGAGCAGTCACATCGACGAGCACGCTTGCTGGTGCCGTATCATTAATAAAATAATAATATAGTTGCTCCACCTGCACTGGAGCGAGCTCCGGCATGTAGCGGCGCAGCTTGGCATTAAATACCGCTTCTTCCACTAATCGACTGCACCATATATGATCCGGATGGCGATCTTCCCAGTAAGGCGCAAACACGATCCGTGGGGCACAGCGGCGAATTTCCGCCGTAATCGCGGCAAGTTGCGCTGCATTACGCTCCAGCCCGCGATCTGGCAACCCGAGATTGCTGCGATAGGACAGACCGAGCACAGCAGCGGCGGCAGCGGCTTCCTGCTGGCGCCGCTCCACCGTACCGTTGGAAGACATCTCCGCATACGTCAGATCACAGATGCCGACTCGCACGCCGGCAGAGGTATGTTTTATAATCGTGCCCGCCATACCGATCTCCGCATCATCGGCATGAGCACCGAAGACAAGGATATCTAGCTTTGTACTCATTTTAGTTCCTCTCCGGCAGGCTTGTACTTATGTGCAAGCTCACGCCAGGCAAAATCGCCACGATCCAGCGCTTTGACGAGAATTTCCGCAGTCGCAATATTGGTAGCAACCGGAATACCTTGCACATCGCAAATACGCAGCAAGGCGGTAATATCCGGTTCATGCGGCTGCGCCATCAGCGGATCACGCAAGAAAATGATCAAATCCAGCTCATTTTGCGCCACTAGCGCTCCAATCTGCTGGTCGCCGCCAAGTGGGCCGGACATAAAGCGGTGAATGTCCAGCTTCGTTTGCGCCATAATGCGCTGTCCGGTCGTGCCGGTCGAATACAGCTTATGACCGTGAAATACATGCTCATAGGCGGTTACAAAATTAACCATCTCATCTTTTTTGCGGTCATGCGCGACAAAAGCTATCTGGAACATGGCAATCTCCCCTAATAATTTAGTCTGTGCAAGCATATAGGCAAATCAGGCTGGATATGCCCAACTTATCATGAAGTCTCCGCTTCCTGTTTAACGTTTACGTTGAACAATATCGCATCAAACGCTGCCATCTCGACGATCATTAATCGACAAAGCGCTCAAACCCGTACACCATGCCCGTATACTCCATTACCTTTTGCACACCGATTTTGACACCTGGCATATAACCGGCACGTTCATACGAATCATGACGAATTTTGAGCGACTGTCCAAATGCGCCGAAAATAACTTCTTGCTGCGCAAACACTCCTGGTAGGCGTACGCTATGAATGCGGAAACCGTCAAATTCACCGCCGCGCGCGCCTGGAATCGTTTCTTTTTCATTCGGATTACCTTGGTGAAGCGATTCGCGCACTTCGCGCACCATTTCCGCCGTTTTGACCGCCGTACCAGAAGGTGCATCCAGCTTATGATCACCGTGTGTTTCAATAATTTCCAGATGCGGAAAATGCTTTGCCGCCTGCGCCGCAAAACGCATCATCAAAATGACACCGATCGAAAAATTTGGCGCGATCAAGCCACCGATGCCCGCTTCCTGGCATAAACGATCCAGTTCCTCAATCTGCTCTGGTGTATAACCGGTCGTGCCCATTACCGGACGCACGCCATGTCCAATCGCGAGCCGGGCATGCTCATACGCAAATTCCGGCGTCGTAAAATCAACTAGCACGTCCGCGTCCGCCGCTGCCAACGCTTGTTCCAAACTGGCAACGAGTGCAACACCAGCCGTTTTCAGACCGACCAGCTCACCCGCATCACGTCCGGCATCTGAGCGTCCAATCGCCGCTGCCAGCGCCAATTGTTCGTCACCCAGCACCAGCTTCACCACTTCGCGGCCCATCCGTCCGCCGGCTCCTGCTACAATCACTTTAATCGGTTCACTCATGTTATTCTCCTTTGCCTGCTTGTGCAGAATCGTCGGCAGTACCGTCTTCGATCCGTGTCCAACGGTCTTTATCCCGTGTATTAAATTTATGCATTACTTTGTTATGCGCTTCAGTCAGATCGATGCCGAGCGAATTGGCAAAACAGATCGTAATGAATAAAATATCGCCAAGCTCCAGCTCGATCGAATTGTCCGCTTCATCGCTTTTTTTCGGCTTTTCGCCATAAGTATGATTCACTTCGCGCGCCAATTCGCCCACTTCCTCGGACATGCGCGCGAGCAGCGCCAGCGGCGAAAAATAGCCTTCTTTGAACTGTGAAATGTAAGCATCGACTTCCTTTTGCATCGTTGCCAACGTTTTGTCTGTCATTCGTATTCCCTCCATCAACCAAATTCATTCTGTGACCGAACGCGCTGTCACAGCACAAAAAAGCGATTGCTGTATCCATATGCAGCACGGTCAGTGCAGGCTGTCCCTGCCTATTGCCGAATGTGTAACTTCCTCCTATAGTTAGGATGGAGTGGCTGCAAGCATGCTGCCGGATGAGCTATCGTTTATTTCGATTTGGTGTCATCCAGAGCGCCTACCATTTCATTCGTGCCTGTTATCATTACCATGTTATCCTAAAGCGATTTTGAAAACAAATGCTTTTTTGTTCAAAATGACATACTCATTCTTCACAATCTCGTTTATGGAGGTGTTCACGCGTGACACAACGTTTCTGGAAGCAGCTACGCGTCATATTGCCGATTGTATGTGGTGCTGCGATCTATGCGTTTGGCTTGCTCTACTTTATTATTCCGAACAAACTGATGGAAGGCGGCGTAACCGGCATTACCATTTTGCTCAATTATGCCTTTGGGATTGCGCCTGCTTTGTCGACGCTGTTGCTTAATATCCCGCTGTTTTTGATCGGGCTGAAAATGCTCGGCTGGCGGCGTATGATCTACACCGGTGTCGGGATTGGCTCATTATCGTTTTTTCTATGGTTGTTTGAATGGCTGATCAAACGCGACTGGATTACCCCATTTCAAACGGAACATGATTATATTCTTGCTGTACTGTATGCAGGTGTCACGCTTGGACTTGGGCTTGGCATTGTGTTTCGATTTGGCGGTACGACCGGCGGTTCAGACATTATCGCGACCATTTTGAATCGCAGCTTTGGCTGGTCGATCGGTCAAATTATGCTCGGACTCGATATTGCGATTATTGGCGCATCGCTGTTTTTTATTTCCAAAGAGCTGGTGCTGTATACGCTCGTCACCGTATTTATCGCCACCAAAATGATCGATTTTATTCAGGAGGGCGCTTATTCTGGCAAAGCGTTTACGATTATTAGCGATCATGCCGAAATGATCGCCGCGCAAATTATGAGAGAAATGGATCGCGGTGTGACGCTCATTCCGGCGATTGGTGCCTATTCCGGGCAAGCGAAACAGATGGCATACTGCGTCGTCTCACGTCAGGAAATCCGCCGCATCCACCTGATCGTCAAAGCGATCGATCCGCGCGCCTTTGTGATCATTAATGAAGTAAACGATGTACACGGCGAAGGCTTCCGCGAGGAGCAGTCGCATTAAAAAACTTCTACACAGCAAAAAGCCGCTTGTGACCAAGCGGCTTTCGGCAGCGTTGCAGCCGAATACGTTCGATTTCCAACCACATAAAGCGATGCTCGCTACACAGAAACGATGCTCTTTCCTACACAGGGCGAGGCAGCGAGCGCTACAACGGCTATCTTTTCCGTTTTAGAGGAGTTTACGTTACCCATGTACAGCTTACTTGTTCCATCTACGCTCATGACGTGCTTGCCACAGTGCCCAGGCACCAGCCAGCGCTGATACAAACGTCAATGTCACCGTAAAATTACGCACCTGATTCAAACGCCGGACAAGCTGCTCGGTCAGCCACGGGTAAATGCCTTGACTGTAATCCATATAATCGTTGAGCAACGTCCAGCCGAGTGCGAGCAGTAGTGTCGTATGCCGAAACATAAAGAAACGTACATATAACAATGCTTCAATCGCCATCGTCAAATGCGAAGCGGTCAGCATCCAATCCTGCCATACGAGCGGATCGCCAAGCGCGGCTCCCCAGAAAATCATCGTCACCGCCCAGACCCCATATTTTACCGAAGTGACCACAGCGAGCGCTTCAAACAGCGCCCGTAGCGCTTGCAACCAGCGCGAGCGTGGCGGAAACAACAGAAATACAATCGCTACACTAAAAAACAGACTCGCCGTCGGACTGTCCGGCACAAACACGACCATCCATGCCGGCCAATGCAGCAGCGTATATTCCAGTTGCAGCGCATACCAATAATATCCGTAAATCGTACCTAACCCATTGCAAATGAGCAGCAGCCACAACAGCGCACGGCTCGTCAAAAAAGCTCTGCTCCAAAAATAACAAATCGGCATGCCCAGTCTCCTTTGTCTCTATTGGGTATCCAGCCGTCGTTCCTGGTAACGGTGACTAGATTTGCATCAATCTTTATTATTGTAAAAGTACAAACCGTACGTGTAAACAACCAAAAAGTCCACCTTGAATTCCGGTGGACTTTTATCGAAATGTATTGTGTATACGATATTTAATGTGTATGTCCCGTATTGCGCATGCATGATCATTAGTGTGACAGCGATTTGCGTTCATAACGCTCCACTTCTGGCAATGTCGTATTGATCGCCGGTGTTAGTGAGCGTAATTCGCTCGTCCATTGTTGGAAAGCCTGTTCATCGCGATCGGCAAGCGCCCGGTCAATGAGTGTGTTCAGTTCTTCAATCCGATGGTCACGCAAGATTTGATCCCATACCATTTCTGCAGCCAGACCCAACATAACTTCGTAGGTTACCTTCATCTTGTACATAGGGCGCACCTCCATATGCTATTCAGGGATTTCTGAACTCCGCTCCTTTATCCACATAGCTTTGCGTCGTTTTGGCCATGCGCTGCAAATCTGCTTCCGTCAGTTCACGGATAACCCGTGCAGGTGAGCCTAGAGCTAGAGTATAAGGGGGAATCGTTTTGTTCTCCGTCACAATGGTGCCTGCGCCGATGAGCGAATACTCTCCAATATTCGCACCGTTCAGCACAATTGCGCCCATGCCGATCAGCGAACCTTTGCCGATGCGACAGCCGTGAACGATAGCCGAGTGTCCGACAGAAACGTCATCTTCGATAAGTAATGGATGAATTTCATGCACATGCCCTACAGCTAAATCTTGAATATTGCAGCGCTGTCCGATTTGGACAGGAGCCAAATCACCGCGAAGGACGGCGTTAAACCAAACACTGCTGTATGCTCCGATATTGACGTCACCGATTAGCTTTGCGCCTTCGGCAATAAAAATATTGTCCGCCACACTCGGCATGCGATTTTTGTAGGGTAATAACATGTCATCCGCTCCTTATCTGCATTTTAACCAAAATCAATGTAAGCGTATCAACAAATTTGTAAAAAAGGGGGGCAGATTTGATAAAACAATTGTCATATTTACCAACAGAGCGACCTTTCCTCATTCCATCCAAAACCGCCAAAACGACTTGTGCGTGTATAAACAGCGTAAAATGCCCAAATTCATAAAATGAATCGCTGTTTATTCCAATTATAACCAAATAGCCCGGCATACGCCAGGCTATCTTTAAAACTATTTAATAAAACGATTTATTGCAAATGAGTACTGTCGTTATACAGCACCGTATTCCACACATCCGTTTCGCGCTCCAACACGGTAAGCGACAAATTGCCAACACGCTCGGTATGGCGCTCTTGCATGAGCAATTTGAACAACTGCGACAACAGCCCGCCGTGGCTAACGACCAATATATTATCGTTAGGAAACTGCTGCCAGCATGTATCTAAAAAGTCCAGTGTCCGACTTTGCAGTCCAGCAAGCGGCTCCTGTCCCAGTTCAATCGTCTCCCAATCCGCGCCCCATTTCGCTTCGCGTTCTTCCCACGTCATCCCTTCAATTTGTCCAAACCCGCGCTCTTTGAGCCGCTCATCCGGCTCCAACAGTGGAATATCCAGTCGCTGTGCAATAATATGCGCCGTTTCATGCGCACGCTGCAAGCTGCTGGAAATGATATGATTCCACTGAATCGGCTCGACCGCAAGCCGCTCGGCAAGCTTTGCCGCCTGCTGTCTGCCCTGTTCATTTAAAGGGATATCACTATGTCCCTGAATACGTCCAAGCGCATTCCAATCGGTCAAACCATGCCGAATCAATCCGATACGCATCCTAACTGCCACCCTCTCCGCACTTATACTGTCTCTGACCATCTACCAGCAATCCGCTCAAAGTATATTGCTCTATATCACAAAAAGCAACCGATTTTCACCTAGTGACTTGTCTCAGGAAAATGTAAGGTTGCGTCCATCTGAACCATGCTTGAACCGTGCTTGAACCGTACAGCATTCAGACGAACGCAATCCCTGGATAAATTTGAGACAAGCTACTAGATAGGCATTATCGGTTGCTTATACGAACGTGAATGAGCAGAGCGATTGTACAGCATACGATCGTACTTCACCGATGGCGCACACGTCCGAGCCAGCGCAGTGACAGCAAAGCAAGCAGCATGCCAACGACAGACAGTATCATCCAATATTGCGGATGACTCGGGTCCATCTGAATGACGAGCGGATCGATTAGCCCGCGCTGCGAACCGGCAAAATGCAGCGACGAATGCATAACGGTCGTGGCATCACTTGTTGCCACACCGGTAGGCACAATACCGGATACCGGTTCCTGCGCAACATCGATATGGAAACTGTTCGATACATCAAGCGTTAAATACACAAAACTGCACAAAAACACCCCAATTACCGCCGCAATCCAGAAGGACAGACGGCGTCGGAACATACGCAAAATCGGGCCGCGTTTGGCACCATTTTGCAGCACCCACGGCGTTTCCGCATAAATTCGCTCCATCACATTGCGATTCATTTGTTCAGCCCGTAGCTCCAACTCTGGATCGATCGATAGTGCGGCTGCTTCCGCTTCCATCAGCTCGTGACTTTCCTGCCAGATCGCAAATTCGGCTGCGCAGTTTTCACATTCGTTCAGATGCTGATGAAGTGCCTTACGACGCGGATCATCCGGCTTCATATCCCAATAGATTCCGAATAATAGCTCGGCATCTCTGCAATTCATTTTCCCTTCATCCCTTCAATAGGCTCATCGTAGACCGAATCGTGAAAATACGGCTCTAATCGTGTTTTCACACTCGCCCTCGCCCGAAACAAAAGAGATTTGACGGAGCTTACACTTTGACAGAGGATATCGGCAATCTCTTGATAATCCAACTGGTCATATTCGCGGAGGATCAAAGCGGACCGCTGCTTTTCTGGCAACTGGTCAATTGCATCACGTACCATTTGTACACGTTCACCGCGCAATACCGCATGCTCCGGCACCATCGTGCTTGGAGCGACCGGCGTATAACCGCTTTCCTCCAGCGGTACATGGCCGGCTTTTTGCTTGCGCAGCTCACTTAGCACCGTATTACGGGCAATCGTGTACAGCCAAGTGGAAAAGGATGCATCCACCTCGCGAAAGGAATGAAGACTTTTGTACGCTTTGTAAAACGTTTCTGAACAAAGGTCTTCCGCCATCATTTCCAAATTGGCACTTTTCAGCATATGATAAATGAATGCCAGAATTTTGCGCTGATAACGACGCATTAGCTCTGAATACAGCTCTACATCGCCATTTTTTATTTCCTGAATAATCAGGGAATCTGTCATCGACATGCGACCCTCCTCGTTGTTGCCGCCGCATCGTCCCGTTCCTTATGTATTCATTAATACTGAACAGGAGCGTAAAAGTTGCGGTTCATTACTGAAATTCCGCCATCTGTAGCCGGATTGCACAACAGATAGCGGAGCAAGCACCTGCCTTTTGACCGATTGACGATCATCCAATAAGCCAAAACGATGCCTTCCCCCAGGCGCCTTGTAACCGAAAAAGAGCGTTCTTCGCCCCATTCGTTCATCTATGTTGACATGCATTATGATCCGTAGCTCCATCGTAGCTATATCGACCTGATGATCGCGATCGCATTCGGCTTAATCGGGCGTCCAGGTTGCGACCCGCTGCATCATACCAACCTGGCGATCACGATCGCGTTCCTTATTTGACTCGTTAATACAAGTAAAAGGCAACGCACAACCTTGTTATCATACCTGACTTATAGACGCAAAGCAAAGTCAAAAGGTTGCCCTATTTTGCCATTTTATCCGAACGAGTGTAACCGCTTCGGCTATCAATGTGCACATACAATCGATATAATTAAGCGATACGGCAAGCGATATGACGAACTTTGTTCATTTCCATTCCAACATAACGACTATGTATACTCTACCTGCATGCTGTACAATCGAGCAAGAGAGCAATGTAAATCACTTTTCTGTTATACCATAAAACAATAACAAGCACCAAGTCGATAGGACCTATTTAATGGCTATACACAAAAAAGAAACCGCTAACATTTGTTAGCGGCTGAGTACCCTATTTCAGGTGCTCCAGTTATTGGATAGGAGTGGAGAGAAACCATACTGTAGTTAAAGTATACTGTATGCGCTTTCATTTCGTCAACCCTTTTGCCAAATATTTTTGATTTTTTTACGATTTGACTTTTGACGCTGGAAAATTCTCTGTAGTCCATCAGACATTGAATTTAAGCCGGTCAGCCTACTGGCAGTACATTGACTAAGTTAAATTTAAATTTTTATAGTATACTTACTCCCTTTTAAATACGTGCTTGAATCAGTTTTAAAACTTAAATAAATCTCGCTTAATGCACAATGGCAACGTTCGACTTTATGAGGTGTACAGCGACGTCAGATGCTGCATGCAGTAGTTTGAACCGTTGTTAGAGTTTAACCATTTTGGCGCTGATGTACTGCGTGAACGCACAGTTCGAATGTCACAGTCCGCAATCGCTAACTTCAGACGATCTATGTTCACCAACCAAAATGCACCCCTTTAGTACAGCGGTTTCTGTCAGCAGACACCGCTGTTCATAAATGAGGTGCATGTTGATATGATAAGCACTATACGCGTGCAAATACGCTGTATTGACGATCGAGCAGCATCGCCTTCGCCTGCTCCATCTCGTTCTCATTACGGAACGACAGCCGCATTACGCCAGGCACGTCTTCACGGCTTTCGATAATTTGCACATTGCTAATATTAATGCCGCGATTGCCAATTTCGGTCGTAATTTTGCCAATAATGCCCGGATGATCCGGCACGTCCAAGTACAGGTCGTACAATGTGGTGATCATGCCTTTACGACGCTCAGGCAGTTCATCACGGAAAGCACCTGCATGTTCAAACTGCTGTTCAATACCGCGCGCATCTTGCGTTTGTAACAGCTCTATAAACCGCTGTACCCCTTCGTTCCAATCTTCCAACAAATTCAGCACAATTTGCCGATTACTAAGCAAAATATCCCGCCAGACGATCGGATCGCTGGAAGCGATACGCGTAATATCGCGAAATCCGCCTGCTGCCAGCATACGATATAGCGGATTATGTTCGTTATAGCCTCGAATCTGGTTGACGAGCGCTACCGCGATCACATGCGGCAAATGACTGATTGCACCAACGATTTCATCATGCAGTACCGGCTCAACACGTACGACTTGGGCGCGTGTATGCTGAGATAGCAACCCGGCGAGACGGTCATACGCCTGCTCTGGCACATCGGCTGGCGGCGTAAGCACATAATATGCATTTTCAAATAATAGCGCAGACGCTGCACCAACACCGGAACGTTCCGAGCCTGCCATCGGATGCCCGCCAACAAAATGTATATCTGCCCGAAAATGAAGCTGCTCGGCGCAAGCGATAATCGATGCTTTTGTACTGCCAACATCGCTAATAATGCAACCTTTTTTCAATGGCAGACGGCTAAGCTGCTCCAAATACGTGTTGAGCAAGCTGACCGGCACACAGAGGAAAATAAAGTCCGCTTCCAGCGCCGCTTCTTCCACTGACAATGTTGCATGATCAACAACCTGCCTTTCCCGAAATGTATGGATCAATTCCGGCAGATGTGTATATCCGGTCACATGCAGACCCGGTTTTCCTTTAAAGCATAGAGCGAGCGAACCACCGATCAACCCTACACCGAAAATTGCAATTTTTGTCATCATTATAATCCCACTCATTCTTTATCGATTGTCTTTCCTGCTGCTTTAAAGCGACACAATGTGAATAACCGACAAACAGCCGCTCGATGCCGTGAAGCAGTTTGCGCTGCGTCTGTCAAAGATGCCGTCTGTTTGTCGTTAAATTGCGATACTGCCATCCCTGTATTTATGAATACACTCAGTTACATTCAAACTTGATTTTACTTGAGACAGCCTATTAGACCATCTGAATGTTCCCGTGCACATCAACGTACTAACGACGTGCCAATATCCATTTAGACGTACCCATATCCATTTATTCATACGTATACACATACAACGTCTGGATCGTCACTTTACGCTAAATTCATTTCTGCCTGCTCATTTGCCTTTTTACACTTACACCATCAGACCGTCGCTTTGCGTTCTTGCAATATTTGTTCCAGCGCCTGAATAAACGCTTCATTTTGCTCCGGCTTACCGATTGTGACACGAATCCAAGTCGGATATTTGCTATGTCCGGCACGAATAATAATGCCGCGCTTTAACAACGCCTGGAAAATATCGCTGCCTGCATGACCGGTATCGACCATAATAAAGTTCGTTTCGCTTGGGAAATGCGTCAATCCGAGACGATCAAACGCAGCCGTTAAATCATCCATCCCTGCGCGGTTTTTGACACGGCAATCGTCGACAAACGCTTGCTCACGCAGCGCCTGACGTGCTGCTGCCTGGGCAATACGTGATGTGTTAAACGGCTCACGTACTTGATTGATCAGACGAATCGTATCTGGACGTCCTACACCATAGCCGATCCGCAGCGCAGCCAGACCATAAATTTTGGAAAATGTACGTAAAATGACGATATTCGCGTAACGCTCCAACAATTCCACACTGCGCGGGTACTCGTCTGCAACGACGTACTCATAATAAGCTTCATCCAGTACAACCATGACATCGGCTGGAACTTGATCGAGAAATTGAACCAGTTCTGCCTCGGTAACGATCGTACCGGTTGGGTTATTCGGATTACATACCCAAATAATTTTCGTTTTGTCGGTGACCGCCGCCAGCATTGCTGGCAGATCATGCTTACCTGCTTGCAGTGGCACTTCGACGACAGTTGCTCCTTCGATATCCGCATTGCTTTTATACACCGAAAACGTCTGATCCGCCATAATCGTCTCATCGCCTGGTTCTAGGAATGAACGTGAGATTAGCGCAATCACCTCATCCGAGCCGCAGCCAAACACGATTCCATTCGGCTGTACACCGATATGCTCTGCCAGTTGCGCAGTCAGCTCCACCGCACCGCCGTCCGGATACAAATACAGCTCGGACAGCTCGTTCATGATCGCCTGCTGCACGGATGGTGCCGAGCCATACGGATTTTCGTTGGAGGCAAGCTTGATTACCTGCTCCAATCCTAGCTCGCGCTTCACTTCTTCAATTGGCTTACCTGGCTGATAGACGGGAATGTTAACAATACGTGATTTTGGTTTCAATCGGAACAACTCCTTGTAAACGTAATAAACAGAGACGGTAGCTTAACAGAGAATGACGTAATAGGCAAAAGCACAAGCTAATAAAGCTACTTTATTTCAGTTGATCACCTCGCACCAATATAAACAGATGGTTGGTGTTCATATTGCATCAACAGGGATGATATCAAGCTGAATTTTCGTACAGCTAGCGATGAACATGCCCTGTTAACAAGCTAACGGATGTAAGCAAGGTGCCTTTTGCATAAAAGGCACCTTGCTTGCGCTCCGACAGTTCACTGTTGTGCAACACTGTAAATTCGATTCATGTTTCAATGTATCGATACGGATGATCTCATCTATCCAAAAACTGATATCATCATGTACATTCAACCGTTATGCACGCGTTCCTTTTAAGTCGGCAACGAACCGATGAATTTGTTGCAAACCGTCTGCTTTGCGCTGCGGATCAGTTAATAGCGGGATTTGCGACTCGATTTGGCGCACGATCGCACTGCCAACGACGACACCATCGCAAAACGCCGAAAACTGTTTTACCTGTTCATGGCTGGAAATACCAAAGCCAACCGCAACCGGCAGATCGGTGCTCGCCTGTACGCTTTTGATAAACTGCTCCACATTGGAGTGGAACGATGTGCGTTCACCGGTCACGCCGAGCGAAGATACACAATATACAAAGCCTTGCGCACCGTCCAAAATCGAAGCGATCCGCTCCTGCGACGTTGGCGCTACGAGCGGCACCAAACTAACACCGGCGGCGCGTGAGCGTGTACGCATTTCTTCCGATTCTTCGATTGGCAGATCGGGAATGATCATACCGCTAATATCGTGACGTTGTAATGCTTCAAAAAAGCGCTCCAGCCCATATTGCAAAATCGGATTGTAATACGTAAACAGCACAAATGGCATTTGGACGCCACGTTCGCGTGCCTTTGTTGCCACTTCCAGACATGTATCAATCGTCACGCGATGAGTTAATGCACGTTGGGATGCGCGCTGAATGACAGGACCGTCTGCAAGCGGATCGGAATACGGTACCCCAAGTTCCAAAATGTTGGCACCGGCAGCTTCAAGCTCGACGATCACATCGACCGTCGTCTGCGGATCGGGATCACCGACCGTCAGGAACGGGATAAGCGCTGTTTCGCCCTTTTCTTTTAATGCCGCAAACGTGACGTCCATGCGGTTTTGGCTTTGTCCGGTTACGCTCACAGCGATCCCTCCTGTTCGTATCTCATAATCGATTCCACATCTTTGTCACCGCGACCAGACAGACAGATGACGAGCAGTTGATCCGGCGTCATTTCTTGCGCCAGCTTGACCGTATAGGCGATCGCATGCGCCGATTCCAGCGCGGGGATGATCCCTTCGGTACGACAGAGCAGCTTAAGTGCATCCAGCGCTTCCTGATCGGTAATCGGCACATATTGCGCGCGCTCGATATCTTTCAAATAAGAATGCTCTGGCCCTACGCCCGGATAGTCCAGACCAGCGGAAATGGAATGGGCTTCCTGCACTTGACCAAACGCATCCTGCAACAAATAGCTCATCGAGCCTTGAAACACACCTTTAGTGCCGAGGCTCATCGTTGCCGCATGCAGCGGCGTATCGATTCCGCGTCCGGCAGCTTCCACACCGATCAAACGCACCGCTTCATCCCCGATAAACGGATAAAACATACCGATCGCATTGCTGCCGCCACCGATTGCAGCGACGACCGTATGCGGCAGACGATTTTCTTTTTCCAAAATCTGACGTCTTGTTTCGTCCCCGATAATGCGCTGGAAGTTACGCACCATCATCGGATACGGATGCGGTCCAACCGCCGAGCCGAGAATGTAAAATGTGTCTTCTACATTGCTCACCCAGTAACGAAGCGCTTCATTACCTGCATCCTTCAATGTGCGTGTACCGGACGTCACCGGTACGACTTCAGCGCCCAGCATATTCATCCGGAACACATTGAGCTGCTGACGCTTAATGTCTTCTTCACCCATAAACACTTTGCATTCCAGTCCGAGCAGCGCCGCTACGGTTGCTGTCGCCACACCGTGCTGACCAGCACCGGTTTCAGCGATCACTTTTTGTTTGCCCATCCGTTTGGCAAGCAGCCCTTGACCGATCGCATTGTTAATTTTATGGGCGCCGGTATGGTTTAAGTCTTCGCGTTTTAAATATATTTTAGGGCCACCTAGTTGTTTTGTTAGTCGCTCCGCATAATAGAGCGGTGTTTCACGACCGGAATATTGTTGGAGCAGGTAGTTTAGTTCTTCCTGAAATTGCGCATCGTCAGCATATTGGCGGTAGGCATCTTCCAGCTCGATCAGTGCATTCATCAGTGTTTCCGGTACATAACGTCCGCCAAAATCACCGAATCTTCCTTTTGCATCAGGTAGTATTTTCATTATGCTCTCGCCCTTTCCACAAACCGTTTGATTTTATCGATATCTTTTACGCCATCGGTTTCCACTCCGCTCGATACGTCGATCCCTTCCAGCGGATAACCTCCGACGAGTTCATGTACATTGTCTGGCGACAGACCGCCCGCAATGAGCAATGGAATGTCATGCGCCTCTGTCCAGCGGTGATACGGTGTAATGCCATCCCAGGCAAATGTTTTACCGGACCCGCCGCCATACAGCGGATCATGCGTATCCAGCAAAAACGCATCGACCGCTCCTTCATAAGGGGCAAGCTTAGCAGCCGCAGCCTTATCCGCATGAAGTCTATCGCTTGTGCCTGTAACTGTATCGGATAGAGTGGCGGAATGATCGGCTCCTTCGCTGTCCACTTGTGCTGCAATCGAGATTACTTTGATCACTTGCACTTGCAATGTCGCTCGCACTTCCCGGCAAAACGCCGGTGTTTCGCTACCGTGAAGCTGAATCACATCCAGCGGTGCCACAGCGGTAATATGCAGCAACTCGTCTAGCGTTGGATTGACAAACACGCCGACACTTTGCGGTGCCTGTCCATGCCATCGTTTCAACACTTCTAGCAGCTCTGCCGCACGCTCGCGATCAATTTGCCGCTTGCTGCGGGCAAATACAAATCCGATGTAATCAATCGGTAATGGTATCATAGATTTTAGCACTTCAACGTCTTGAAGTCCACAGATTTTTATGCGGACAGCAGACGGCTCCGGCACGATGCCAGAGCCCTCTTTTGCATGCTGTCCATTAAGGAAAGGTGACGATTCACTCATGGGAAGCGCCTGCTTCACGATTGGCGGGCGCCATCAATGTGTGCACCGCTGCCGCAATGTCCGGTTGCCGCATAAAGTACTCGCCTACGAGCACACCTGCCGCTCCGGCATCGGCAACATAACGAATGTCATCCGGCGACATAATGCCGCTTTCGCTAATCAACGGTACTCCTGCCGGTAACAGTCGAATCAGCTCTGCTGTAGTGGACAGCGACGTTTCGAATGTTTTCAGATCGCGATTGTTTACGCCGATCAATCCATGCTCAATGCTACCTTCAATCGCCAGCACCGTTTCCAGCTCGGCACGATCATGCACTTCGATCAAAATATCGAGTCCAAGCGAGACCGCTATCTTAATGTAACGATCAATCTGCTCTGCCGTCAAAATCGCCGCAATGAGCAAAATCGCATCCGCCCCGATCAGGCGAGCTTCATAAATTTGATGTTCATCGATAATGAAATCTTTACGCAACAGCGGCAAATTAACAGCTGCCCGAATATCGGTTACATACGCATTATTGCCTTGGAAATACTGCACATCCGTCAAAATCGAAATGCAATCTGCGCCTGCTCGCTCATACGCCTGTGCAATCGTAACCGGATGGAAATCAGGACGAATCAACCCTTTGGATGGAGAAGCCTTTTTCACCTCAGCGATCAGACCGACACGACGGTTCGCACGCTTCGTGAGCGCATCGCGAAAACCGCGTGTTGCTGGCATATTGGCAATGTTGCGTTCTGCCTCGGCAATGGACAATCTTTGGATCAACTGTTCAACTTCCTGCTTTTTCGTCACAACAATACGATCAAGATACATAGCTGAATGCCTCCGTAGTTTGAATTAGTTGTTGCAGCTTGTTAGCTGCCGCTCCTGAATCAATCGCCTGTGCTGCAATGACAGCACCTTCTGCCAAACTGTTTGCTTTGCCTGCCAAATAAATGCATGCTGCACTGTTGGCAAGCACTACATCACGATAAGCTCCCTGTTCACCTTCTAGCACACGCCGGATAATCGACGCATTTTCGTCTGCGTTTCCGCCGAGCATATGCTCAAGCGGATGACTGTTCAACCCAAAATCATGTGGTGTCACCTCATACGTATGCACCTCGCCATGTCGCAGCTCGGCGATGCGTGTTGGTGCAGCGATGCTAATCTCGTCGAGTCCATCATGACTTGCTACTACCATCGCGCGTTCTAGACCGAGCAGCTTTAAAGTATGTGCTACCGTTTCAATTTTACCTCCATCGTACAGTCCAATCAATTGTCGGTCGGCTCCGGCGGGATTGGTCAGCGGTCCTAACATATTAAACACCGTACGCACACCGAGTTCGCGGCGGGTTGCAGCCGCATGTTTCATCGAAGGATGGAACACTTGGGCAAACAGAAAACAGATACCGATCTCATTCAGACAGCTTGCCGCCTGCACCGCATTTAGCCCGATATTGACACCGAGCGCCTCCAACACATCTGCACTGCCCGCTTTGCCAGAAGCAGAGCGATTGCCGTGTTTGGCGACACGTACCGATACCGAAGCAGCGATGATCGCTGACACGGTGGAGATGTTGAATTTATGAATGCCCGAGCCGCCTGTACCGCATGTGTCGAGCAAGCCTGCCGACATGACCGGCACACGCCCACCACTGCTGCGCATCGCCTCGGCAAAACCGGTAATTTCTTCCACCGTCTCGCCTTTCATTCGCAGTGAAGTTAGCAAACCGCCGATTTGTGACGGTGTTGCCGCGCCGCTCATAATCGCGCTCATCACCTCATACGATTGCTCCCGTGTCAGATGCTTGCCTTCGATTACATTCATAATCGCTTGTTGGATCGTTTCCACTGTGTGCATACCCGTTTCCTCCCGAACTGTAAAATTTACTATGTGCAGCTATTGTTATCTGTCATCTATACGTACATGCTGTGCGATCGCTCAATCGCCCAGCTTCACCGGTTCATATCCGTACAAATAATCCGGATTGGCGATCTGTGATTCCGCTCCTTTACGCGGGAACATCGCTTCTGCGACACGGATCGATTTCAGCATGCCTTTTGCCTTGTTAACCGTTTCTTCGTATTCCTTCTCCGGCACCGAATCCCAGACGATGCCTGCTCCAGCTTGCACATACGCTTTGCCGTGTTTGAAAATGATCGTGCGAATCGTAATGCACGCATCCATATTGCCGGAAAAGCCTAGATAGCCAATCGCTCCGGCGTACGCGCCGCGCGCTTCATTTTCAATCTCTGCGATAATTTCCATCGCTCTTAGCTTCGGCGCACCAGATACCGTACCCGCTGGCAGACAGGACAGGAAAGCATCGAAGAAATCGCGATCTTTGCGCAGCTTGCCTGATACATTGGATACGATATGCATCACATGAGAATACCGCTCAATTTGCATAAATGAATCGGTTTTGACCGTACCGTACTCAGCAACACGTCCCAGATCATTGCGTCCCAAATCGACCAGCATCAAATGTTCAGCACGTTCCTTCTCATCTTGTAGTAGCTCCTCGGCAAGCGCTTGATCTTCCGCTTCATTTTGTCCACGTGGACGCGTACCGGCGATCGGACGCGTTTGCAGTCGGTCGCCCTCTACTTTCACGAGCGCTTCAGGTGACGTGCCGACGATAATTTCATCATCTAGCTTCAAATAATACATATATGGCGACGGGTTCATCGTACGCAGCACACGATACACTTCCAGCGGTGCTACTTCAGTCTCGATATGGAAACGTTGCGACAATACAACCTGGAAAATATCGCCGGCACGAATGTACTCTTTCGCCCGCTGAACACCGTCCAAATATTGTTCTTTTGTCATATTGGACTGAATTTCGCCCAGCTCGATATGTTCCGATACCGGCGCACGTCCTGCACTGCTAATCGGCGGTTGGGTGTGCAGCAATTGTTCCATCGCTTCCAGCTTGGCAGCAGCTTCTCCGTACGCTTCACGAATATGATCATCGCTAGCCCCTTCGGGAATATGCACATTGCTGACGAGCAAAATATGCTGTTTCACATGATCAAACACGATGATCTGATCGCAAAACATAAACCGAATATCATCCATATTCATATCGTCAATACGGTGTGCAGGCAGCTTCTCATAATATTGCAGCAGGTCATAACCGAAAAATCCGATCGCTCCACCGGTAAATGGCGGCAATCCGTCCATTTTTGGACTGCGGTAACGACGCAACAGCGCTTTAAGCTGCTCAATCGGCTTACCGGACAACTCGCTGACTTCCCCATTCATATCGACTTCAATTTTGCCATGCTTACCGGAAATAAGCAGAAATGGATCACTGCCGATAAACGAGTACCGTGCCCATTTACTTCCTCCCTCTACACTTTCCAACAGAAAAGCATGGCGCCGCTGTGCATAGCGCTGGAAAATACGGATCGGTGTTTCCATATCGCCCAGCAATCGCTTGACGATCGGAATTAGATTATACTGGCTGGACATGGCAATCACTTGTTCTACATGAGGTTGGATCATTATACTCGCTCCTTTGGCTGATCGATTCATTGGCTTATGCTAGTTTGGTAACAAAAGCTATGCGGTTACTGCACTTGTCTGCTATCGCTAAACGTAAACAAAAAGCCTCCATGCGGATGGACGCATGAAGGCTGCATGATCGTACAAATGCGGACAGCAAGCTCAGTGGCTGCCGGCTTCACCAAATGAAAACGTAAGCTACCTCCCATCATGATGTGGATGTCAGCTTCAATCCGGGTGATCAAGCTACACCGATCGCGATTGCATACACTACACGGGTACAATCGTTCACAAATGCATCACTCGTCTGTTGCTGTATGGGTACTTCTGTTCCAAAGGCTCTGCTCTGAAGCGACACGGTTCTTGTCTTCCTGCGCACACACGACCCGGAAGGCGATCAATGGCTATCCATTTGCACCTTCCGCCCTGTCCGCCGACAAGACCTACGCTTCGTTCTCATCTATACTATACTCTACTACCTGCATCTCATCTCAATACACGGCTCTGTTTGCCTGTTGATCTTGTTGTCTACTATACTCTATAACTTGTAGCTTACGCAACCCTTACGCTGTAATTTATACTCAGGAAGTTGCCAGATCAGGACGAAGACGAGTTGCCTCATTCAAATACACATGCTTGATTTCCTGCTGTGTTTTGGTTGTATTGATATGAATCATCAGTCGAATGCACTGGGGCAAACTGTTCTGCACCGCCGCTTCCACTGCGCACATCAATGGCACCATACTCCAGCCATCCATTTCACGAATGGCAAGTGCGGGAAATGCCGCATCAAGATCAGCAGTCATCGTAATCCAAATGCTGCTCACATCCTCGGCATCAAATTGATTGCGCTCAACAATTTCTCTAAGCAATACCAATGTTTCACCCAGAATCTCCTGACGATCATTGCGGGTTACTGTCGTCGCCCCGCGAATACCTCGTGTATACATGTTACGCCTCCTTCTTTAACTGCTCAACCGTTCGGACGACCAGATTGTAATCGACATGATGATCAATCGCGACTTTACCTATGGCAGATGGGACGATAAACGTCATCCGACCTTCCTGGAATTTTTTGTCGTGCATCATCGCTTCCATAATACGCTCGGTGTCCAAATGCGCCGGCAGAACCGTCGGCAAACCAAGTGCCTGCAGCATCCGCCGTGTCGTATCCGTCAAACCTGGCTCCGCGCCAAGCGCTTCACCGATCATCGCTGATCCGACCATGCCGATCGCGATCGCTTCACCGTGAATAATCTCACCATAACCGGCAACTGCTTCAATCGCATGTCCAATCGTATGCCCCAGATTCAAAATGGCGCGCAAATCCTGTTCACGCTCGTCACGAGATACGACAATCGCTTTGATGGCACAGCCTTTTTCAAGACCATAACCGATCGTTTCGGGATCGAGCGCTTGCAATCGCTCTGCATGTTCCAAACACCAGTAAGCAAATTCGGCATCCCAGATCAATCCGTGCTTAACCATTTCGGCAAGCCCTGCGCTGACCTCGCGTGCCGGAAGGGTTTGGAGTGTGGACAGATCGTACAATACAAGCTCCGGCTGATGGAATACACCGATCATATTTTTGGCAAGCCGGTGGTTGATCGCTACTTTGCCGCCTACGCTACTATCGTGAGCAAGTACAGTCGTTGGCATCTGTACAAAACGAATTCCGCGCATATACGTACCTGCGACAAAACCCGCCAGATCACCGACTACACCGCCACCAAGCGCAATTACAGCAGATTTGCGGTCAAGCCCGCCTTCGATCGCCCGGGTCATCACCTCCTCAAATACAACAACCGACTTGGATGTTTCACCAGCACCAACAACAGCAGTCACAAAACGAAACCCGGCGGCTGCAAGTGATTGCTCCAACTTGCTCAGATGCAAAGGGGCAATTTGCTCATCCGTCACGATCAGCAGCGGGCTTTGTTTGGACAATCCGTGTTGCTCCAAATAGCTGCCCGCTTGTTGCAATAACTGCTCACCGATATAAATCGGGTAGGAACGTTCGCCAAGTTGAACGTCCACTACGCGCACAGCAGGCATTAATAAGCCTCCAACTGTGCTAAGTAATTGTCATAATTTTGGCGAATCTCCGTCATGGAGTCACCGCCGAATTTCTCCAGAAAAGCCTTGGCTACTTCCCATGCCACCACACTCTCCATGACGACGCTTGCCGCAGGCACCGCGCATGCATCAGAGCGTTCCACCTGTGCGGTAAATGGCTCTTTCGTATCGATATCTACACTTTGCAGCGGTTTGTACAGCGTTGGAATCGGCTTCATCACGCCGCGTACTACGATCGGCATTCCGTTCGTCATCCCGCCTTCAAATCCACCCAGACGATTTGTCGCACGATGGTAGCCACGCTCCGGTGTGTACAAAATTTCATCATGCACTTGCGAACCGCGAATATGTCCAGCTTCAAAACCGATGCCGATCTCTACCCCTTTAAATGCGTTAATCGACATGACCGCTTGCGCGATGCGCGCATCAAGCTTACGATCATATTGCACAAATGTACCTAGACCGATCGGTACGCCTTCCACGATGCATTCCACGATTCCACCGATCGAGTCGCCTTCTTTTTTGATCTGGTCGATATAAGCTTCCATCTTTTGCTCGGTTTCTTTGTCTACGACACGAACGGACGATTCCTCGGTACGAGCAATTAGTTCATCGAGCGGCAGATCATGAGCCGGTGCTTCGATTTCACCGATACGGATGACTTGTCCGCCGATTTTAATGCCAAACTGTGCCAAAAACTGACGTGCTACCGCACCGACACCAACGCGAATCGCTGTCTCACGCGCACTGGAGCGTTCCAGCACGTTACGCAAGTCTTTGTGATTGTATTTTAAGCCGCCGTTCAGATCAGCATGACCTGGACGTGGACGATGTACACGGCGTTTTTCTTCATCCGTGCCTTCCATCGGCTCAATATTCATAATTTTTGTCCAATGCTTCCAGTCATTGTTGGCGACGACCATCGCTACCGGCGCACCGGTCGTATAGCCGTGACGCACACCGCCAACGATATCGGCTGTATCTTTCTCGATCTGCATCCGGCGTCCGCGTCCATAACCTTTTTGACGACGGGCAAGCTGGAAGTTCAGCGCTTCAAAATCGAGCTCCAAACCGCTCGGCAATCCCTCAATAATCGCAGTCAACTGGGGACCATGCGTCTCCCCTGCTGTTAAATAACGTATACTCATGTTGCGTTCCCCCTTTAAACTGTTAAACTGTGCATCGCTAAAATCCGGATTTACCTTCGCTTATTATAGTACATCGTTTAGCCATTTGACAAGGAACACCAGGCGGCACATTTATCCTTATATACACTCCCTTTAACCGCTTGGCAACTCGCCGCTTCAACGCAAAAAGCATACCGTTGCCAGCCTCAACTGGCGCTTCGGTATGCTTTGGAATACGATTCATTTAGGTCGGTAATGCTTGTTTTGCTTGCTAGCTTTGTCGATCGATTCAGCATAGCACCCGCATGACATTTAACCCTTTTTGTAATAAAAAAACGTCTCGGACGAATCAAAGCCATATTGTGCCGGAGAGAAAATTTGCTCCGTACTGCCTACAAACAATACACCACCAGGGCGCAGACTCGCCGCAAATTTGTGATACAGCATATGCTTGGCTTCTTCAGTGAAGTAAATCATAACATTACGACATACGATCAGGTCATAGCCGGTTTCAAACTTGTCCGTCAGCAGATTGCCTTTACGAAATTGCACCGCTTTTTTCAGCGTATCGTTAACGCTGTACATCATCCCGTCTGCACTAAAATGACGTTTGGCAACATCAGGTGGGACGTCTTTGAGCGAACGTTCCAAATAGACGCCTTTTTTAGCTTTTTCCAATGCACCATCATCAATATCGGTCGCATGCAGCGTAGTTGATGACAACAGATTTTTATCGGCAAGAATGGTTGCAATCGTATATGGTTCCTCGCCCGTAGAGCATGCCGCACTCCAAATCTTCAGGTTTTTGTTATTGCGTTGAAGCTGGGGCAAAATCGTATCGCGCAGCACTTCCCAGCGATTCGGATTGCGCCAAAATTCGGAGACGTTAATCGTCATACGATCGAGAAACTCATAAAACAGCGCTTTATCTTTTTGCATCGCCTCAAAAAAGGATGCAAACGTCGAATAACCATTTTTCGTACGCAATGTGGTCAAACGGCGTTTCATTTGGGCTTCTTTATACTGTGCGAGGTCAATGCCCGTACTATCTTTCACTCTTTTGATGAAGCCTGTATAGTCCGAGTCTGGTTGAATGGCGTCATTTGTAAGCATGGCATCACTTCCTTGATCATCATTATGAGTTCAGTCCATGCGGGGGCAGTTTTACATCCAAGCTGAAATATTTTTGTCGTAAACGCTTAACTCATCAGGTGCAAAAAAGTTCGCGATTTCGCGTGCTGCACTTTCCGGCGAATCAGAGCCATGAATCAAATTGAACGGCGTATGGGCGGCAAAATCGCCACGGATCGTGCCAGGCAACGCTTCTTTCACCTGAGTTTTTCCCATCAGCATACGGGACAACGCGATCACATCATCGCCTTCCCAGACCATTGCAAATACAGGGCCTGATGTAATAAAGTTAATCAAATCCCCATAAAATGCTTTGCCTTCATGCTCGGCATAATGGTGTTTTGCCTGTTCCGTGGAAGGAATAAGAAATTTGCCTCCGATCAATTTGAATCCTTTGTCTTCCAAGCGACTGATAATGCGTCCGATTAGCCCCCGCTGTACTCCGTCAGGCTTAATCATCAAAAATGTCCGTTCCATTGACTCACTCTCCTGTTATCTACAAAGTAATCTGCTATCGGAGCAATATGTATGCCCACTTGTGTATTCTAACAGAAACGTTGAAGTACAGAAAGAAATGCTGTTATATCAACATAAGGATATTTTTGATATCATAACCCGACTATGTGGAGCAGATTACTCGTTATGCGCTTTACGAACGGGAAAACCTGCCCTAAGTTCAGGCTTCCGCAAACGATGCGCATACACTGTACTGTATATATCGACAACGGGTGGCTGGTCTTTTAGTTCTAGCCGTTAATTATTTCATTATAACCAAAATACACCTGATGCGATTTGTGCACCAGGTGTATTTCGGTTAGCCTATTTTATTAAATTACGATGATGTTGTGCCGGATTTGACGGTGGCAAATCGCTTCATTACGAAGATACCAACATCGCTCTGTCGGCACATATGCCACCCAATAGCGAACCGATCGCCTCGCTGCGCGAAGGCGTTAACATCGCTCTGTCGATACTTTGTCAGTGTGAGCGCTTTGCCACAAAATGAGCAATCTCCTGCAAATGTTTGCGGGTTTTGCCTTCCGGCAATTGCTGCAACGCATCCATCGCTTTCTGGATATATCGATCTGCTAACTGCTCGGCACGCTCAATTCCGCTGCTGCCTTTGACCAGCTCCACCGCATGCGTAACATCGGTAGCACCGTCCGCGTCGTGAATACGGCGAATTTCCGGCAACAAGGAAAGCTGAATATCGTGCTCTTGCAGCGCGTACAATACAGGCAACGTAATATTACCTTGACGCAAATCACTGCCTGGCGGCTTGCCGATCTGCTTCTCCGTACCACACAGATCAAGCACATCGTCGCGAATTTGAAAAGCCATGCCCACATTGTAGCCATAACGATACAATTGACGCGTATATGCAGCCGGCGCATCGGCAGCTAGACCGCCTAACTGACAGCTAATCGCAATTAGCAATGCCGTTTTGCGACGAATGCGCAGCAAATAGCGCCGAATCGTCTGCTCGGTATTGAAAAAGTCGCGAATTTGCTCCATTTCCCCGATCGACATCTGCACTAAAGCTTTGGCGAGCACACGGTGAATGTCCGGGTTTTGCAGACGCGCCACAATGACGAGCGCTTTGGCATAAATGTAATCACCGGTATACATGGCGATCCGATTGTCCCATTTGGACTTCACAGTCAGCTGTCCACGCCGTGTATCGGCATTGTCGATCACATCGTCATGTACGAGTGAAGCCATATGAATGAGCTCAAGCGGCACCGCTACATTGCTCAGACGCTCCAGATCATAATTGCCGTACTTGCCGCCAAGCAGCACAAAAGCGGGACGAAGCCTTTTCCCGCCCGCTTTGAGTAAATGCAAAGACGCCTCATTCAGCAGCGCATGGTCGGTATCGATGCTACGGCTAAGTTCGCGTTCAATTCTGTTCATGTCTTTTTTTAATGTGCCGAAAATATCCAGTAGTTTCATTCGTTCACCCGTGTCATCGTATTGTCAGTCCATAATTGCATGTGCACTTCATGATCCAGCAGACCAAGCTCATAAGCATACTGAAAATACAGCCCCAGCCCCTGCTGTTCCTGCTTACCAAAATCATACCATAATTGACGGAAATAATGCTCCCAGTACGCGGAATCACCGCCCATTTTGTGCTGTGCTTCCGCGATGACCGGCGTCAAATCGTTTAGACTTTGCACCTTGCTTTCATGCAGCCGCTCAGCAATCTCGGTCACAAGCCGAGGATACGCGTCGGCAAATTTGCGATTTACCGCCCAGACGGCAAACGTCATACCGTAGCCTGTCCATTCCTGCCATACTTGACCGAGATCGGTTATCATATAGCCGCTATCGCTGCGCGCCGCTGCAATCGCATGATCACCGATTAACAACGCCGCATCACAGCGCTCCATCATCTCGTCCAAATTCGGATTCATCGATACGTATTCCGGCTTAAAACGATACCGCTTTTGTAAAATAATTTTCAACAGATTGATCGATGTTGCTGAAGTGTTAGTCAGCGCAATCGTTCCATCTCCCAGCTCGGCAATTGGCTTTCTGGAAAACAGAAGAATTGATCCGACGGCATGTTTGGCACTGACCGACAGACCAGGCAATAGCCAGAAATCATCCGAACGGGTCGCATATGCAAACGAAGATACCGGCGTAATGTATAACCGTTCTTCCAGCAGCGCCTGATTCAGGTTTGCCGGCAAATCGCTATGAATGACAGCCGGCTGGGACAGCGACTGCGGATCAAAATGCTGATAGATCGGCCAATCGTTCGTATACTCAATTTTACCAATTCGAATCGGCAATTCAAATGTTGTCATCGTTACTCCCCCAGCGTTCAAATAAATTATGTTCGATTCCGAGGATATCCAGCACTTTACCTACCATAAAATCAATAGCATCCTGTAACGTTTGCGGACGATAATAAAAAGCCGGCATCGCCGGAATGATACTGACTCCCATACGAGCCAGCTTAAGCATATTTTCCAAATGAATCGCATGCAGCGGTGTTTCACGCGGCACGATTACGAGCTTGCGCTGCTCTTTCAGCATCACATCCGCCGCCCGTGTCATCAAATTGGCGGACATCCCGCCAGCAATATTCGCCAGCGTGCCCATCGAGCACGGAACGATAATCATCGCTTCGACCCGAAACGAACCGCTCGCAATCGATGCCCCGATATCGGAAAAAGAATGATATACGAGCTTGCCCGGCAATGAACCAAATTGTGCCGCCAGCATCTCCTCACGCCCGGATGCCGACCAATCCAGTTCCTCTTTCAACACGCGCCAACCTGCATTAGAAATGACCAAATGAACCGTATAACCATAGGATAACAGCACCTCAGCGAGCCGGATACCATATACCGAACCACTTGCGCCCGTAATGCCAATCACATAACGTTTGGTCGCATGCTGTGGATGAAAGCCAAACACCTCGGCAGCCGCCGCAGTGTTTGGCAGATCAGCAGAGCGATCGTTTACCACCATTGTTTCACCGCCAGATCAACTAGCGTGAACGCAAACATAATGATACTAAGCGCCCCGTTCATCGTAAAAAAGGCGGTTTGCAAACGGCTCAAATCTTTTGGTGTCACAATATAATGCTCATAAAACAAAATCGCAATCGCAATGATCACACCAGCCGCATACCACCAACCAAGATGAGCGATAAATAGCAGACTGATCAAACCGATCGCCGTAATGACATGAAACCCTTGCGCGATTTTTAACGCGCGTGGCACGCCGAATCGACTCGGAATCGAATGTAACCCTTCCTTACGGTCAAACTCCGCATCATCACATGCATAGATCACATCAAAACCTGCCGTCCAAAATGTAATCGCCACAAAGAACACGATCGCCGTCCAAGTTACCGTACCGGTGACCGCCACCCAGCCGCCAAGCGGAGCAAGTGCGATCGTCATCCCGAGCACGACATGGCATAACCATGTGAACCGCTTCGTGAACGAATAAAAAATAAGCATAAATACCGCAATCGGCAACAGACGCAGCGCAAGTGGAGACAACTGCATAACCGCCCAAAAAAAGACGACCATTGAAATCACAATAAAAATAACGACTTCGCCGGAACGAAGCAGCCCTGCCGGAATCGCCCGCATCATCGTCCGCGGATTTTTACCGTCAAATGTACGGTCAATCAAACGATTAAGTCCCATCGCTGCACTGCGTGCACCGACCATCGCCACCAAAATCCAAACGACTTGCTGCCATGTTGGCAAATGTCCATTCACCACATAAGAGCCGAGCATCGCCCCCATAAACGCAAACGGCAACGCAAATAACGTATGCTCGACTTTGATCATTTCGAGAAAAATTTTAATTTTCTTAAACATGCTGCTTCTCCTTGCTTCCAATATGAAGTGCCGCAATTCCGCCTGTTAACGGATACGCCTGCACCTGCTCCAAACCGATACGCCGAAAAACAGCGGCAAGTTCTTCCCTACCTGGGAAAGCGATCAACGAATCTGGCAGCCATTTATACTGCTCATAGCTTTTGGCGACCATTTTACCCATTAACGGCAGCAAGTTTTGGAAATAAAAATAATAAATACCTTTAAACGGCTGCCATGTTGGCTTGGACAATTCCAGGCAAACGACCATCCCGCCCGGCTTAACGACCCGCTGCATCTCACGCAACGTTTTTTCCAGATCAGGCACATTGCGCAGTCCGAAGCCAATCGTTGCGTAATCAAATGTATTATCTTCAAACGGCAAGTCCATCGCATTGCCTTGTGTCAATGTAATATTGTCCTGCCAGCCATCGCGATCGATCTTCGTCTGACCGACACTAAGCATATTCGGACTAAAGTCCAACCCGTAAATCGAACCGGTCTTGCTCGCTTCAGCGATGCTAATCGTCCAATCGCATGTACCGCAGCAGACGTCAAGCGCCGAATCACCCGGCTGTACATTCATCTTTTGCATCGTAAATTTCCGCCATGTTTTATGCATGCGGAAGCTGAGCAGATCGTTCATCATATCGTATTTAGGCGCAATCGATTCAAACACCGATTGCACAAACTGTTCCTTCGGTTTTGCACTTTCCGGTTTGCTCATAAGCAACTTCACCTCTCCTGATGATCTTACACCTGATGCACAAGCGCAGCATAGCTGTCGGTTAACTCCAAGATCGCTGTCTTCAGCTCGGTATGCTGCTCTTGCTGCATACGTTCCGTAATAGCAGCAAGCGTCTGTTGCAGCAATTGTTCCACCCGGGCACTAATCTGATAACGCTGCTCCCATTCCTGACGGTAGCGAGCACTCGTTTCCGCAGTCAAGCTCTTTTCCAGCTCGCTTCGTTCGGCTAGTGTCAACTGTTCTAGCACATAGTACAGACCGTATTCACCGAAAGGCTGTACGTTTGAACCACTTTTCAGTTCGGCAGCCAACAACTCGCAACGACTGAACAAATACAATATGTCCTCCCATAACTGACGAGCAGTCATTTCTATATACGGTGTAAATGAAAGAAACAGTTGCATTTTCAACTGTATATTAGCTTCCATATACTGCTCTGTCGTTAAACTACAGCGATTGGCATGCTCATACAAGTCCATTTTCAGGCGATTATTTTCACAGATCGCTTCACTAAGACGCGCCACCATTTCAATCTCGCCCGCTCGTGCCAACAGCTCGTAAAATCGGCTACTAAAATAATCGCCAGCCAGTACATTCAGCTGACGCGACCGCATCTGTTGTTCCCGCTGATAGGCGGATGAGGTGTCGATTCGGTCATGGGTATCCAGTGCCATTTGCACAATCCCTGTGACGAGCGGAAACAATTGTTCCCGATTAGCTTGCAACCGGTTATGCGCTGCTTTGCTCAAAAACAGGAATAGCAACCGAGCGCGCACATCCGGAAACGAAGCAACCTCTGTATGCTTTTGAATCATATCGTATTCGGTGTATTTTTGGGATGTTTCCAGCAAGCGATACGGTTTCATTTCAGCCTCCGTGCCTTATCCAGGCAAGTCTTTATTTTCACAAACTTAAGCTAGTAAAACCTTCAGATTTGAACCATTCGGTTCATTATATCATATGTTGCCAACACAAGACAGGGCACTTCGGCAAATGCCAAACGGTGCTAAATTAACTTGGTCAATGTACTACGTAGTCGCAAACGAAAAACTGGCTGCCCCATTTCAACTTGCGTCATACGCTCGTAATGGGCAACCAGTCTTATGCATTTTTCAGCCTATACGAATGATACAACCCTATCTACATCTCGCTGATACAGTTGGCATTCGCACTCTAACTCCAATCATTCGATCCTTCCCAAATTGCTCTATAGTTGTATTTCAGCATCAATCATCGGTGCGAATTACGCCGTGCTTTGTTTGCACTTCAGCATCGCCGCGAATTTTGATCGCGGATGTGTTTTCGGTAAACTGGACGATCAATACTTCGCCTTTATCCAGCTTTTCCGTATGATGAAAGCGGGTATCGCGTCCGCGTGTCAGACCGATCACCTGTACGCCGTTATCTTTTGCTTTGATCACAACATATTCGCTATTTGTGTAATTGTTGGTCGAATCCATCCTGCTCCTCCTTCCGCCTGCGGCGGGATTGGTCATCGTCTGTTGCTCCCTCTCTATCATACCGAACGGTTTCGTTCCCGGCAAATGACAATCTGACAGCAACAGATGCAAAAAGACCGTGAACAATTATGATCACGGTCCCTTTCCTGAACATGGAATATGTACAGCTTATTTAATTCCATCTTTCAAAGCTTTACCAGGCTTAAACGCCGGGATTTTGCCTGCTGGGATTTCAATTTCTTCGCCAGTTTGCGGGTTGCGACCTTTACGGGCGGAACGCTCGCGCACTTCAAAGTTACCGAAGCCGACCAGTTGTACTTTATCACCGTTTTGCAGTGCGGTGGAGATCGCTTCAAAAACAGCTTCAACTGCTTTTGTTGCCTCTTTCTTTGGCAAGTCGGTTTTTTCAACCACTTGTGTAATCAAATCCGTTTTGTTCATCTTGTGTCACCTCCTGGAGTAAAATAGAACATTGCCACGTACTATTGGTTTTCGTAAATACGAAAATATACGTAAACGTTGCGAATTGGACGATTATAGTTAAGCTGCTACAAACTGCGGCAAACAGAACAAAACTATAGTAATACAGCCATCCTATAATTTCAAGCATTTTGCTGTTTTTTCCATTACCAATCGCTCAAATCGTCGTCCTGCTGCTGCATTTGACGTCGAATCGCCTGTTTTAAACGATCTTCAGGCAAATGAATCACTGCTGGGCCTACAATCCGTGCCTGACAACCAAGCCGTGTTGTGCGTTCATCCACTATCCCGAGCTTACGGCACTCGACTTCGGCAGGCTCTGACAGACCGTCCTGCTGTCCATTGTGCGGTTGCTCTACCTGGACTTTACACATTAGACATGCCGCACGACCATCACAGCGCACAGGCAGCGATAAGCCTGCAAGGCGAACGGCTTGCAGCACGGTTGTACCGCGTGCAATCGAAACCGTTTTACGTGCAGGCAAAAACAAAATATTTTCTTTTGGCATCGGACTCATTCTTCACCCCTGTTCCAAACCCGCCAGACGCAAAATACGCTGGATCAGCTGCGGATGAAAGCCGTTATGATCGATCAATTGCCGCACCAGTGCTTCATGCTGATGAGGCTGCTGGCGCATATGTGCGGATATCGCCTCATAGCGATCAGAACGATCGCGCAGCAGATTGAAAATAAGTTCATGCGAAAGCGGCATCAGACGGATCGACACGCCACCGACCGCAACAGGCACAGACGCCGGATATAGCAACTTGTCCACATGTACCCGATAATACGATTCGCGTGCCCGTACTTCAAAGTCACCGACCAGTTCTACCGTACAAGCTTCTGTTTCATAGTGACTCAACACCGAGCGGTACATACGTGTTTCATTAAGCTGAGGTCGATCCAATACATGCAACGATTGCGCCAAAGCATTGTGTAGCTTCGGAATTGCCGCAATATCGGCATATAGATCGATATCACGCGGCGCTCGTTCCAGCTGGATACCTTGCAGTAGCAAGCTACAGCTTCCGCCGAGCAACCAGTTTGTGTGCGGAGCAGACGGATTTAGCACATCGGCAAGCTTTTCCAGCGCCGCCTGTAATAACGGTGGCAATGCTAGCGAATGACCAGGCTTAGTCATTGTACTCTCCCCTTCCGCAGCCCAGGACAATAGCGTTCCATTAAGAATGCCACTGCTTCCAGGTTTCAAGCTTCATCGATTCCATTTCGTTTTTTGGATCGCGTCCCATTAGTGCTTCTACCGCTGTACGCGGGTCTGCCTGCTGAAATAGTACACGATACAATTGCTCTGCAATCGGCATCTGCACCTCATAATGACGCGACATATCATGGGCAGCCTGCGTACTACGTACGCCTTCCACGACCATATTCATCGAGTTCATCACTTCATCAAGCGATTTGCCTTGCCCGAGCATATAACCGGCACGCCAGTTACGGCTATGCTTGCTCGTAGCCGTAACGACCAGATCACCAATGCCTGCCAGCCCGGAAAAGGTTAACGGGTTCGCGCCCATCATACTGCCGACACGAATCATCTCCGCCAGCCCACGCGTCAGTAGAGCTGCTTTGGCATTGTCGCCAAATCCAAGCCCGTCAACCAGCCCGGCTCCGAGTGCAATAATATTTTTCAGTGCACCGGCAAGCTCCACGCCGATCGTATCCCGATTCGTATACACCCGAAAATATTCTTCATTCATAAACAGCGTCTGTGCCGCAGATGCCGCCTTTTCATTAGCAGAAGCGACAACAACGGTCGTTGGCATACGTTTAACGACTTCCTCTGCATGGCTTGGACCGGAAAGTACAACGACGTCCTGCTCCGGCATATCCAGTTCTTCGCTGATCACTGTGGACATGCGTTTGAGCGTGCCGACTTCAAAACCTTTGGTCGCATGCACACATAACATATCACGCTTATACAATGGCTTTAACTGTTGACATACATCACGCATCGCTTTGGAAGGTGCCACAATAATGACGGCAGCCGTCCCTGTCATCGCTTCCTCCAAATTGGAAGTCGCTGTAATCGATGCCGGCAAAACCGCATCCGGCAAATAACGATCATTACGATGATTCGTATTGATCTCTGCCGCCTGTTCGGATGTACGTGTCCATAGCGATACCTGAAATCCGTTATCCGCCAGCACACACGCAAGTGCGGTTCCCCAACTTCCAGCTACCAGAACAGTCACCTTATCAGACAACGCCAGTTCCTCCCTTGCTCGCTTTGGAGCCAAGTTTGCTTTCCGTGCCTTTGACAATACGCCCGATATTCGCGCGATGACGCCACACCGCCAGCGCCCAGATGACAATGCTGGCGACTACAATTGGCGTTGTATAGCCCATAATGAGCAACACAACCGGTGTTAACGTCACAAAGATTAGCGAACCGAGCGATACATAACGGGTAAACACAATCGCCAAAATCGCAAACACACCCGCCAGCAACGCCGGCACGAGACAGAGCGTAGCCAGCACACCAATCGTCGTCGCAATCCCTTTACCACCGCGAAAATTAAAATAAATCGGCCAGTTATGCCCCAAAATGGCGGCAAGACCACATAGCGCCGGTACCCAGTAATCCGGTGAAGCATTCAACCCTACGCCGATCCAGACGGCGGCAACACCTTTTAGCGCATCTAGCAGCAATACGCAAATCGCCGGGCCTTTACCTAGTACACGCAGCGTATTCGTTGCGCCGGCATTACCGCTGCCATGATCGCGAATATCGATGCCTTTAATCCCTTTAGCAATCAAAACACTAAAGCTGATCGAACCGAGCAAATAACTGATCACGATAGCCAACACAGATAAGATCACGTGCTTCTCTCCTTATTCGTCCGACGATTTGCGCCGGGTAAAGATGCGAATCGGTGTGCCCGTAAAATCAAAAGCGGCACGGATTTTATTGTCTAAATAACGCTCATACGAAAAATGCATCATTTCCGGCTCGTTGACGAATACGATAATCGTGGGCGGCTTCACCGCAACTTGCGTCACATAGTTAATGCGCAGACGTTTCCCTTTATCTGTTGGCGGTGGATTGATCGCAATCGCATCGGATACAACATCGTTCAGTAAATGCGTTGGAATACGCAGTGCATGCTGCTCAGCAACTTGCTTCACGACTGGCAACAGCTTATGAATACGCTGTTTGGTCAGTGCGGACAGGAAAACGATCGGTGCATAAGACATAAAGAGGAAATGATCGCGAATCGTCGTTTCAAAACGTTGCATCGTTTTGTCATCTTTTTCGACTACATCCCATTTGTTCACTACAAAGATCGCCGCTTTACCCGCTTCATGCGCATAACCGGCAACATGTTTATCTTGGTCGATAATGCCTTCTTCGCCATTGATGACCATCAATACAACATCCGCACGTTCGATCGCTTTCATCGCACGCATCACGCTGTATTTTTCGGTATTTTCATACACTTTACCGCGTTTACGCATACCTGCGGTATCGATCAATACGTAACGCTGACCATCTTTTTCAAATGGTGTATCGATCGCATCACGCGTCGTGCCTGCCACATTGCTGACAATAACACGTTCTTCGCCCAAAATCGCATTCACGAGCGATGATTTACCGACATTTGGACGACCAATCAAAGCGACTTTGATCACATCTTCATCGTACTCATCGTCTTCTAGCTCAGGCAGCTTGTTTACGATCTCATCCATCAGATCGCCCATGCCGCTACCATGACTGCCGGAAATACCGATCGGATCGCCAAAACCGACATTATAAAACTCATAAATATCGTTCATCCGGTTCATATTGTCCACTTTGTTGACAGCGACAATAACCGGCTTGCCGGAACGATACAAAATTTGTGCAACTTCCTCATCCGATTGGGTCAGTCCGGATTTGACATCACACATAAATACGATCACATCTGCTTCTTCAATTGCCAGTTCTGCCTGTACGCGAATCGACTTGAGCATCGTATCTTCGCCGTCCACTTCGATACCGCCGGTATCGATCACACTGAACGCTTTACCGTTCCATTCGGATGTACCATATATCCGATCACGGGTCACTCCCGGTCGATCCTCTACAATTGCCAACCGGTCACCGATCATCCGGTTAAAAATCGTTGATTTCCCAACATTGGGACGGCCAACGATAGCCACTACGGGTCTTGCCATAGGTATGATTCCTCCTGTTCGTTCTTTCCGTTAACCATCATAGCAAAAAACGCCTGTGTTGGCTAACAAATATGCTGTTTGATCGCGATTATCGTATGACTTGAGGATATTTGTACATATAAAAGCAATAATCGGCGAACCCATTTTCGGATTCGCCGATTATGCTGCTAGCCTGCTGCTTGTGTCCATGCTGTAAGCATGGGGGGCAAGGCAGGGGTCGTATTGGTGATTCATTTAAAGATGGGTAAACCGGTTGAAGCATTCCAGTTCACAGCGAGCAAGCCAAGCGCTTGCTCTTTACTTAAATTTGCTTAGTTTATCACCGAACAAGTCGCCCAGTGTTACGTTCATACCTTGGTTGCTCAAGGAAACGTTAGGGTTGTTCAGTTCTTCTTGCTTCGGAGCTTTGGATTTGTTTTCTCTTGGTGCTTTTGGCTCGTCAGCAGGCGCTTCCTCAGTTTCTTTGATGCTCAGGCTGACACGTTTTTCGGAAGGGTTGACGTCCAGTACTTTAACTGTAACGGTTTGACCTTCTTCCAGTACTTCTTGCGGAGTACCGATGTGTTTGTGGGAAATCTGGGAAATGTGCACCAGACCTTCTACACCTGGAGCGATTTCAACGAATGCGCCGAATGTTACGAGGCGTTTTACTTCGCCAGTAACAACGTCACCTGTATGGAATTTGTCAGCAGCGCTTTCCCACGGACCTGGTTGAGCAGCTTTGATACTCAGGCTGATTTTGCCTTTTTCCGGATCAACGCGCAGCACTTTTACTTTGACTTCGTCGCCTTCGGACAGCACGTCAGCTGGCTTATCTACATGCGTCCAAGCGATCTCGGATACGTGTACGAGACCGTCTACGCCGCCTACGTCAACGAATGCGCCGAATTGAGTTAGACGCTGAACAGTACCAGTCAGCTCTTGACCTTCTTGCAGGCTTTCCATGATGGATTGTTTATTCGTTTCGTATTCAGCTTCCAGCACGTCTTTTTGGGACAGGATCACTTTGTTGTTTTCACGATCCAGCTCTTTTACTTTAACGCGCAATGTGCGGCCTTTGTAATCGCTGAAGTCTTCAACAAAATGACGCTCTACCATCGATGCAGGAATGAATCCGCGCGCACCAACGTCTGCTACGAGTCCGCCTTTTACAACGTCAGACACGGTAACTTCGAATACTTCGCCAGCTTCAAAACGCTGTTCCAATGTTTCCCAAGCGTTTTCGCTGTCGATTGCACGTTTGGACAGAACGAGGCTTTCTTTGTCGTCGTTGATGCTGACAACCTTGCACTCTACTTCTTGGCCAACCTGTACCGCTTCAGCAGCGTTATCTACGTGTACTGAAGAAAGTTCACGAACTGGAATAATACCGTCATATTTATATCCAATACTTACATAAGCTTGATTATCTTCGATTTTGACGATTGTTCCGGTAACCGTGTCACCTTTGTTTACGGACACCACTTGCTCCAGTGCCTCCTGGTTAGTCACTTCGGTAGTTTCTTGGTTATTGTTTTCTTCCGACATGTCAATACCCTCCTCAATTCAAATCCCATTTATTTAAACTTGTCCATCCTAGAATAGAGCGTTTGCTTACTCCAATATGTCAAGTTCAAAACACTTATAATTGATTTTGATTTATGAGCTGACGAATCTCAGCCATAATTTTATCGGTCGCTTCTTCGGCTGTCCCCGTTGCGTCCTTGCCTTTGTAAGCGGTCAGATCGACAGGTGGGCCGTATACAACCTTAATTTTACTGAACAGCTTATACTGTCCGATAATCGCGACCGGAACGACGGCTGCATCGCTGCGCAATGCGAATACCGCTGCACCTTTTTTGGCAACCGCGCTTTGTGAGTTGCGTGTACCTTCAGGGAAAATCCCCATTATACCGCCTTCACGCAGCACCGTCAGCGCGATGCGGATCGAGTCTTTGCTAATCCCTCCGCGCTTGACCGGAAAAGCGCCAAGCTTGTCGATAATCGGGCCCAGCACTGGCACCTTGAACAATTCCTCTTTAGCCATAAAACGAACCGGACGCTTAATAAAAATGCCAACGATTGGCGGGTCCAAGTTGCTAATATGGTTAGAGCACAGCAACACTCCACCTTCGGCAGGAATATGTTCGGTTCCGCTGATCCGGATTCGGAATAATGCTCTGTACAGCAGACGAAGGACGGCGCGAGCGAATCGATAAAATGTCATCGGGTTTGCCCTGCCATTGCGGTATGAGCAAGCTCCAGTATGCGCGTTGCTACATCTTCAATGCCCATCGTTGTCGTGTCGAGCACGATTGCATCGTCTGCACAGACGAGCGGCGAAAATTCCCGCTGTTCATCCAGACGATCACGCTCGGCAATTTCTCGTTCGAGTTGTTCTAGCGTAATGCTTTCGGAAGCGTCCATTTCGGCAAAACGACGTCTTGCACGCTCCTGAACGGTTGCCGTCATAAATATTTTCAGTTCGGCATCCGGAAGCACATGAGAGCCGATATCGCGTCCGTCCATCACCACGCCTTTGCGTGAAGCCATCTGGCGCTGAATGGTTGACAATTGCGAGCGAACGCCTGCAATTTGTGCATATTGCGATACGCTACGATTAACCGCAAGGGTGCGGATATCGTCCGTAACATCGAGCTCATTCACCAGAACCTTTTGCCCGTTTTCATCGGGTATTAATTCAATTACTAGCTTTTGTGCTTCTTGAAGCACGCTTTCGGCATCATCAGGCTCAATGTTTAATTGAAGCATATGCCATGTGACAGCGCGATACATCGCCCCTGTGTCTACATAAACGTAGCCAAGTCGCATAGCGACCATACGGGCAATTGTACTTTTCCCCGCGCCGGCGGGTCCATCAATTGCAATGTTGATTTTCCCGTGGTTTTGCAAATCCTGGCGTTCCAATCGGGAACTCCCCCTCAACCGTATACTCCATTTCAATAAAAAAACAGGCAAAGCCTGCGTCAAGCAAATTATAACACAGTCGATACGAACATGCAAAAGCGTCTCCATTACTTATTACTTACACAATTCAAACGGTTTACTTACAAAATTAAAACGATCGCTCACAGCGGTAACGAATCAGCCGCTGACAATTCGGCTCTGTCATTGCGGTATATTTCATTGTGTAATCGAGCCATTTTCAACCATTATATAAAAAAACGGATATCACAACACCGTTTCCGGCTGTAAAATCCGTTCTGCTCGCAATCACGTATTCATTTCTTCTTCCCGTTTGACAAAACGCAGTGGTGAACGACTGTTCGCCCGGGCGATTTTGATCATCCCGCCATACCAGAGAAACAGCATCAATGGCACGATATACCATAACCAGTTTTGCGTGACCGTATTCAAAATAAAGTCGTATACACCATGCCAGAAAATCGGCAACACGAGCGACAATAAAATTACCCAGCGCCGTTTGCGCGAATTAGTGTTAAACTTCGCCTTGCCCATATAGTAGCCCATAATGACGCCGAATAGGGCATGTCCTGATACCGGCAATAGCCCGCGTCCAAGCAGCGACATAATCGACATCGAATTGTACAGCGCATATAACACATTTTCGAGCGTCGCGAAGCCGAGCCCGATCGCCACCGCGTACACGATACTGTCATACGGCTCGTCAAACTCGGTATGATTGTACAAAATATGATACAAAATAAACCATTTGATCGTCTCCTCCACCCCGGAGGAAATAATAAACGAGTCCACATATGGATTATTACCTAGCCCCAACAGGAGCGCACGCTGAATAATCATGATCGGAAACACGATCGCAATACCAAATACAAAAAAGCGGGCGACCAAATGCAGCGGCTCGGTGTCATACTTATCCTTCAGGTAAAAATAGATCAATAGCGCAATGCCCGGAGCAATTGCCGCCATCAAAACCGAAAATAAAGACACCCGTATACCCCCTCATTAATATAGCCCTGCGACCGGCAGACATAACCGTAGCATGCGAACAGGAACTCCTTCCGGTCGACTAAGACTATTTAAAATGAAGGACTACCCGGATGCCTTGTATTCAATCAGTCATTGCGTTTGAAATGCTCGCAAATGGTCTGAATGGCGTTCTCAGACATAACGACTTTTCCATATTCGTCCAGTACAGCTTCCGTCAGTGATGTCGCATCACCAAACTCCGCCAATACGGCGATCAACGCGGCATGCTTGGACATGTCCACATCCGCAGGATCAAGCGTGAATACCCACTGGTCTCTGTAATGATAAAGTCGACCGGCTTCGGTTACATTTTGCGATAATGTATGTGCCGCTTCGATTAACGTTTCAAAATCTTTAAAGGAATACGCGATAAAATCGGTTTCCTCCAATGTGACTTCCATTTCGTATATCTCATCTGCCAGATCATCTTCGTTCATCGTACCCAGATGCTGATCATATTTACCGCGCGTAACGATCACTACCATCCCTTGTGCCGGAAGCGCAAATACTTCTACAGCGAGTGGGCCGGTAGCATCAAAGCCAAGCTCTGTATAAGCTTGATCCATCATTTCAGTGAACAGGTCATGCACCTTGGGAATCTCCTGCCACATATCTTCCTTTTGAATCCCGCGCTCAGTCAGATCGTCAAACGTAAGGAAAATCCGTATTTTGTCTGAACTTAATCTTTCTAATTTCATGAGAGGATCCCCCTTAAAAACATAGGTTATGACCACAGTGAATGACCGGTCATTTCTTCCCTATTCATTTGATGATAAATATAGCGATGCTATATCTACTATGTTACCATTTATTATCCGCAAATGCACGTAATAAAACGCCTTGTACACAATTCCTTAAATTAACGCATTATTCAGTCATGATCTAGCGTTTATATGATTCATTATGGGAGCGGTAAGGTTAATAGGATGCCGTGCGTTTGTGAGCTGTAAAATCAGAGTAACAGTTGATTTTCTGTGCCTTTTATGGGTTTAATTTACATAGCGATACAGGCTCGCAAGCGCCACGTATCCCAATACATAACGGAAAAGAGCTGAATATGATGAAAAACAAAACGGTAGCATGTATGCTACTATCGCTGCTTATGCTATCGGCATGCAGCAGTCCGGCAACAAATTCATCCGCCCCGGCAGCATCCTCTGAACAGTCAACTGAAAGCGGTTCGTCCCCCGCCGCAACAGGCACGGAAACGAGCGGAACAAACACGCCTGCCGCTGACGATAAGGCGACTGGAAACGAAACGACAGCCGTGGATAGCACAGGCACAACCGATTCATCCGCAACCGGGCAAACCGGCAACGGCGGCGAAAATACAGCCGCAACTACCGACAACGCACAGGTCGCTTACACGTATCATATGAACAAAAGTTATAACATCGTGCCGAACGAGGAATCTGCGGCGACGCCGAAAAAAGTCGTGCTGCTCACCTTCGACGATGGCCCCAAAGACAAAAATATGATTAACAGTATGATGGATACGCTGGACAAACATCATGCCAAAGCGATCTTTTTCGTTAACGGCTATCGGATTAAAAGTCATCCTGAGCTGCTCAAGCTTATCCATGATCGCGGCGGTGTGATCGGCAATCATACATACGATCATATCGTGCTAAAAAAAGAATCAAAAGCGAAAGTGACCCAGCAGATCGAAGATACGCAAACATTGATCAAGCAAACGATTGACGTATCGCCGCGCTTTTTACGTGCACCTAACGGAGCGACCAATGATACGGTACATGAGCTTGCCAAAAAGCATAATATGCTTTATATGAACTGGTCGGTCGGCTCGCTCGATTGGGTCAATCAAAAAGACCCGGATGCGGTCATTACGAACGTGATGGATCAGCTTCATTCCGGCAGCATTATTTTGATGCATGAGCTGCCGTGGACGGTCGAGGCGCTTGACCGTTTGCTGACCAAGCTGGAGCAAAAAGGCTACAGCTTCGTCGATCCGAACGCCATCGACAACAAAGTGCAATAATGAACGTTTTTACTAGCGATTGTAGACACGATAATGGTCATGTGCACAGATTGCGCTCGCTCAAAGTTTGTTCACATGACCAAGCTTGCACATCATTCCTACGCAATTAACCGAAAAACGCAGAGCCGGACAATCGTCCGCACTCTGCGTTTTTAGCTATGTTTATCGCTCGTTTACATCATTAACTGCTGGAACCAGCTCCACGTCAGCGTAAAGCCGGAGAGCTTAAAGCCCCACCACAGCAGCATGCCGGTAAGCACAACAAACATAAAGATCAGGTAGCCGTAGAAAAATTTCGCCAGCTTGATTTTGCGAGACGGATAGATCGTGCTGCGGGGCGCGTATTGTTGATCGCCCTCTGCTTCTCCATCTTCTTCGGTCAGCTCCTGTTCAGTTGCTTCCCCATTTGGTTGTAATCGTTGATATGACGCTCTTTTTACCGTTTGTGATGAGCGGTTGCTACGACCTCCAGGCAGCTTAATGCGCCCGCTCGTAAGTAAACCTTCATCCCGATGTGTTCCATGACGTGCCAACCGGCTTAGACGTTCGCTCATTTTTCCCTCCGCAACGAAATAATCAGACCGGATATTAGGTCAATCATAAAATGACATAAAATTGGTGCCCATAATGTACCGGATTCAATATAAATATACCCAAGTGCATAACTACTGACGAATACCCAGCCTGTCGGAATCCAGTGACGCAAATAACGAAAATGAATCGCTGCAAACAAAATGCTCGTCCAATATGGTCCAAACGCATACTGAATCGCTCCGCGGAACAATATTTCCTCACAAATGCCAACCATAAGCGTAATAATAATAATATGCCAAAGCGGACGATGTTTGAAAATTAGCTCGTTAATGCCGCCATCGTCCATACTGCTCTCCGGCACGATGCGGGAAATAAACAGATCGACCAGCAACATCGCTGCGGCAAGACCAAGACCCCACCAAACAAACTCCATCCCTGACGGTAAAGACAGCAATGACAACGGATTGCGTCCCTGTAGCCAAATCCAGATACAGCCGACAAGCAGCGTCAATCCTTGCGTCAAATACAGATTAGCAAGCAAAATGCGATCCGTCAGTTGACCCGGCTGCACACGCTGTAATTTGAATGAACGAAACTTCTTCTTTTTCATAATCACGATCCTTTGGATGACGGAGCACACGGTGAGGTGACCGTTTAGTCTGTAAATAACTATTTCTAATACGCTCCAGATAGCAAGAAGTCGCACCGGCAGTCACCGCTTTATGTACTTCATTCGTGCACAGAATGATGAACACGACGTTGGATCGATGACCATCATGCACGTGTTCGTTTGCTTGTCGATCATGCCGCTGCTTTGCTATAAGGCGGTTACATTACCGCCATGTACCTGTTCGTTTAATTCCATGCCTAGACAGCAATATAGCATGCCGAGCATGTATTATAGCATGATCGGCTCGATGTTCGAAGCCCCTTTTTACAAATCGTTCGCTATGCCCAGATCAGCAGCAGCATGCAGCACCGTTCCGCCTATTTTTCCAATCTAGCATAGTTATGATTGTATTATCTCACACTACTGCGTTACAATAATAGTCAGACCGAGCGAATACGTATGTTTTATTGCATACTGCACTTTAATATTCGTGTTTTTAATTTAAAATCGTTATTGACATGCTATGTAACCCATGATACATTATGAAACAATTAAATCAACACGAACGCCAATGAAGGAGAAAAGCTTCAGTTCAGGTTTTCAGAGAGCCGGTGGTTGGTGCAAACCGGTAAGCCTGTCGTCGCTTTGAGCGCTCCGGAGTCACTGTATTGAACATCGTAGTAGGTACAGTCGGATGATCCCGTTAACGATCCGGTCAAGTTTTAGCTTGACCATAAGGCTTGTTCTTGTGAAAGAACAGCGAATTAGGGTGGTACCACGATAGCTCTCGTCCCTTTGCTACGATCGTAGTGTGCGGGTGAGTGCTTTTTTTGTATGAATTTTGCTTCGATGCGTTACTGCGTTCATCCATTAACCAATCATAGTTAACCAAAACATTGAACAGAGAAAATGCGCCCCAAACAATGATCTTCCATGCTTCAGACAGACCGATTTAATATTAACATTTGCTGCTGCGTGTCAGCGCTGGCGACAGTGACAGATGTTTATATAAATTATGCTCTACCCTGCAAGTTACAATCGCCAATTATACGTACATTAACAAGGAACGACCATTTTGGAGGAGGAACAAACATATGTTTAAGGTACTCGTATCCGATCCGATCAGCGATCTCGGAATTCAACAGCTGGTAGATGCACCCGATATTGCGGTGGACAAAAAAACAGGCCTCAGCGAAGATGAGCTGGTGGCGATTATCGGTGACTATGATGCGCTGCTCGTACGCAGTCAGACGACCGTTACCGCTCGCATTATGCAGGCGGCAACAAAGCTTAAAGTCGTTGGACGCGCCGGTGTAGGCGTTGACAATATCGATCTGGAAGCGGCGACACAAAGCGGCATTATCGTCATCAACGCACCGGACGGCAATACGATCACAACGTGTGAGCACACCTTTGCGATGATGATGGCGCTGGCGCGTCATATTCCGCAAGCTTACGCCAAAACGGTTGGCGGTACATGGGATCGCAAATCGTTCCTCGGCGTCGAGCTGCGCAACAAAACGCTGGGCGTACTCGGTATGGGTCGTATCGGCAGCGAAGTCGCAAAGCGTGCCAAAGCATTCGGCATGGACATCCTCGGCTATGATCCGTTCCTGACGCAAGAACGGGCGGAGAAAATAGGCGTGAAGCTGGCGAGTGTAGATGATATTTTGCGCCATGCTGACTTTATGACTGTACACACACCATTGACACCGGAAACGAAGCATATGATCTCCACTCCACAATTTGCCATAATGAAAAAAGGGATGCGTATCGTCAACTGCGCGCGCGGCGGGGTCGTCGATGAGCTGGCGCTCGTGGAGGCGATCGAAGCGGGTATCGTAGCAGGTGCAGCATTTGACGTATTTGAAAGTGAACCGCCACAGGCAGATCACCCATTCCTGCACAATCCGCACATTATCGTTACCCCTCACCTCGGCGCATCGACGGTCGAAGCACAGGAAAATGTAGCGATCGACGTATCTGAGCAAGTGCTGCACATTTTGCGTGATGAGCCGTTTAAAAATGCGGTCAATATGCCGCCAGTTGCCGCCAGCGTGATGAACAAGCTGCAACCGTACTTTGGTTTGGGCGAGAAACTGGGCAGTTTTGCCGCACAAATCTCGGCACAAGCGATTCAAGAAATTCGTATCGACTATGCCGGTGAATTGTCTGAAGTCGATACACAGCCGCTGACACGTTATATTTTGAAAGGCATTTTGTCCCGTCACCTCGGTTCAGAAGCGAATATCGTGAACTCGCTCCATCTTGCCAAAGTACGCGACTTGAATGTGATCGTTACAAGTGCGCCATCGACACGCGGCTTTACGAACTTGATTACAGTAACGCTCAAAGCACAGGATAACAGCACACATCAAGTCGCTGGCACATTGCTAAGCGGTTATGGCGAGCGGATCGTACGCATTAACGATTACTCGGTTGACGTATTGCCAGCCGGTCACCAAATTCTCGTCTCCCATACAGATAAGCCAGGTATTATCGGTAATGTCGGCTCATTGCTCGGACAAAATGACGTCAACATCGCCTCCATGCAAGTAGGACGTCAAATCGCAGGTGGCGAAGCGATTATGATTCTGACCGTCGATAAAGATGTGCCCAAAGAAGTATTGGTCGCACTCGTTGAGCTGCCCAACTTGAAAACAGCGCAAGTTGTCGTGCTAGCATAATAAAATAAAAACGAGTGATGTAGTGAACGTTCCGCTTGAATAAGTGGAATCAACATTGTATTACGCAAAAGCAGCCTATCTGCAATAGATAGGCTGCTTTTTAAACGCTAGCTTATTTACGCCGTATACAAGGCAGTCACATCACACAAATCGTTGACACTAAAGCAAAGCAATGCAATCCTCGCCGAACTAAGCGACAGAAGCAGGTATAGTTATACACTACTACCTTGACCGAGATGAATTGGAGTGTTGAATCTGTTTTAAGATCGCATGGATCAGGATTTCAGCACACAATCCAAATTAACATTGAACTTGGTTAAGGTACTACGAGTAAATCAAGCATGTTCTCACCCTAGCAGGATGAGCATGATCGATACAACTATAATTGCGTGCATCGTGCCTGTTCTCCCTTGTGATTGCCTTAAGCCCTCTCCGTTTTTTCCTATTCCATATAAAAATGCATTTTCTAATGTGCGTCATACCGTTGTCGGCAAAACCAACATCTGCATGAGCACAAGAAAATGCATAATGTAAAACGTTTGAAAATTTATATATAGCCTATTCGAAAAAGCAAATCGGCAGCCAATGAACCATTTTAGCGTAACGCACCAAAATGAATTACGACTTCCTCACCTGCAATCACACACGATCGCTATGTCGCAACGGCAACAGCAACGTAAATGTCGTGCCCTTCCCGACTTCGCTCTCCGCATGAATCGTCCCATGATGCGCCTCTACGATATTGCGCACGATCGCAAGCCCTAGCCCCGTACCACCTGACTCGCCGCGTACACGCGCTTTGTCGGCTTTGTAAAAACGTTCGAATATATGCGGCAAATCTTCCGGTGGAATGCCAGCGCCGGTGTCGGTAAACGTCACTTTGACTTGATCGTCCTTCAGCGCCGCCTGCACAGCAATATGTCCGTCTGCTGGCGTATGGCGAAACGCATTATCAAGCAAATTCGTAAACACCTGCTCCAACCGATCGGTATCGGCTTCAATGAGTAGCGGTGTCGGCTGACAGCTCGCTTCCAGCTTAAGCTCACGTTCTTTGGCACGGACGGAAAATTTACGATACATACGCTCGATCAGCTCATTTAGCTTCATTTCGCCAAAGTTCATATCCATATGCCCGGCTTCCATTCGCGACAGATCAAGCAAATCTTGCACCAATCGGCTCATGCGCAGCGATTCTTCATAAATGACTTGTACAAGTTCATCGCTTTCTTCTTTGGAAGAAGCCATACCGTCCAGCAGTGCTTCGCTATACCCTTGAATCATTTGCAGCGGTGTCCGAATTTCATGCGAGGCGTTAGCAACAAAGTCGCGCAACATTTTCTCCGTCCGCACTTCCTCGGTCACATTGCGCAGCACCGATACCGTCCCATGCACATCATTGCCGGAATAGAGCGGTGTCATATTGACCGCCCACACCTGCTGTTTGACATGAATGTTCGAACTTTCTTCCTGTCGCTCACGAATGACACGCTCAAACAGCGGATATAGCGGCTCTGGCACACGCGCTGCCGCTGTATCTTTACCCTCTTGTAGTTCATGTTCCCAGCCGGTTTTGTGCCAGCTATCCATAATCATTTCGCCGAGTGGATTATGCAAAATCATATTGCCTTGCTTATCAAATGTAATGACCGCATCGCCCATACTGCGCAGCACACTTGCCATCTGCTCTTTTTCCAATTGCAGACTCTGTATGTTACGTTCCAGTTCCTGTGCCATATGGTTAAAGGCGCTCGCCAGCTGTCCGATCTCATCGCTCGTATGCAGCGCCAGACGCGTATCATACTTTCCTTTACGGATCGCATCGGTCGCCTGAATTAACTGCTGCATCGGCTGCGTAATCTTCGTCAGCAAAAACAGAGCAAAAAACGTCGTCAGCGCAAAGCCGATAATCGACACATACGTAAACAACCGTTTGATCGCATCCGAATTCGTAAAATTCGTATCGATATACGGCAACAAAAACAACCCTAATGTCAGCAGCACACAAGCAACGAGCCCGCTAATCGTTAGCCATAACTTGCCGACCAGTGTTCTCCAAAAGTCCACTTACTTCGGTACCTCAAGCTTATAACCTACACCCCAGACGGTAGTAATCATCGCGGCTGACTCGGGAGAAACTTTATTCAATTTTTCACGCAACCGTTTGACATGGGTATCGACCGTACGCAAATCGCCAAAAAACTCATAATTCCATACATCTTTCAGCAGTTCTTCACGCGAAAATACTTTGTCCGGTGAAGTCGCCAGGAAATGTAGCAACTCATATTCTTTTGGCGTTAAGCTAATCTCATGACCGCTTGCCGTCACACGGTGCGCATCATGCTCGATCACCAAATTCGGGAATACGATATTGTTGCTGGAATTGCTGTCTTGGGACAAATAAGCGGTTGCCGATGAACGGCGCATAATCGCTTTTACCCGGTAAATGACTTCCCTTGGACTAAACGGTTTGACCACATAGTCATCCGCACCGACTTCAAAGCCTTGGACACGGTTCACTTCTTCGCCTTTGGCGGTCAGCATCAACACAGGCGTCGATTTGGACTGACGCAGACGATTGCATACTTCAATCCCATCGATTCCTGGCAACATCAAATCAAGCATAATTAGACCATAGTCGTCGGCAATCGCTTTACGGAGCGCGGTTTCGCCGTCTTCAGCTTCATCGATTTCATAGCCTTCTTTTTCCAAATACATACGCAACAGACGGCGAATACGTTCTTCGTCATCTACTACGAGAATGCGATTCATTGGTTCACTCATTACTAATGGCCCCCTAGCTGTGCGACAAAATATTCGGCAACTGCCGGATTGTCAATCTATTGCGTACAAATGGACAGAAGTACGCTAAGAATAAGCTATATGCTTGTATCTATAGCTTCCTAGCGTACTCGTTGTCCCGTCTGAGCAGCGCTATAACGTACTGGCTCAGTTATACATTTATTGCTTGATTCCTTTGTGAAGCTGGTCGATTTCCTCTTTGGTCAGCGGACGATAAATACCGCGCTTCAAATTGCCGATCAGCAACTCGCCAAACGAAATACGTTTTAGTCTAATAACCTTATGTGACAACGCTTCAAACATACGGCGAATTTGACGGTTTTTGCCTTCATAGATCGTTACGCGGATCGTTGCCTGCTTTTTATCGGTATCGACATCATAATAATCCGCTTCGGCTGGTTTGGTCATCCCATCTTCCAACTGAATACCATTGCGGAATTTCTCAAGCGCTTCACCATGAGGTACGCCTTCGACGGTAACGAGATACGTTTTGGGTACGTGGTGTCTTGGATGAGTAAGCTTGTTCGCCAACTCGCCATCATTTGTCAAAATGAGCAATCCTTCGGAGTCATAATCAAGACGTCCTACCGGATATACCCGTTCTTTGACACCTTTCATATAGTCTTGCACGATTTTGCGACCTTCTGGGTCAGAAGCGCTTGTAATGACGCCTTTGGGCTTGTTCAGCATATAATATACTTTTTTCTCGGCTGCGATCGATCGTCCGTCCACTGTAATTTCATCAACCGTCGGATCAGCCTTCGTTCCAAGCTCGGTTACAACCTCGCCGTTAACCATCACTTTGCCCGCCAGGATTAATTCCTCACTTTTGCGACGCGAAGCAATTCCAGCTTGAGCCAATATTTTTTGCAATCGTTCCATAATAGTCAATTCACCTCACACTAATGATACTCATACGCGAACAAAATCACAAGACAGGATGTAAATTAGCTGCCTTGCGTCTATACAAATAACCTGTAGATTCATCTTAAATGAAGAAGAATATCTACAGGTTATAGATAGCTATATTCGTTTAGCCGTTTTCATCCAGCCATACACATTGCCCACTGTACGCGCAGGAAATTCAGGATTTTCGTATACGTATAATACATAGTTATAAGGATCATTCACGATCTTTTGGATCATTTGCGCCGTTACATGTGCCTGCAACGGAATACGCATATCGACAACATAAACCTGCCCTACCTCTCCATTCAGCTTGGCACCAGGTGTTACTGCGGACTGGGCGTTAGCAAACGAAGATTTCCATTTTGCCGGAGCTTCCAAACGAAAATAATGCGGATGCTGCCCGCTTTGAATAAATTCCGTTGCAGCAGCACCCAATTGGTATTCGATATGATAGGCAATCGCTTTATTTCGCTTATCATAGGTCAGCTCGAAAGCTTTAATTACAAAATCAGAATTTTGTTTAAATTTGTCCCCTGTCAAAAAACCTGCTTCCTCTGAAGATGCTGTCTGCTCATCAGATGTAGCGATTTCTGTCGTATGTTTTACCTGCTGAATAGAATCGGTAGGTGCCGATTTGGGCTGTGCATTCATACAGCCGCACAATAACAGCACAACTAAAATCTCTATGTGGATTAAAAATAGCTTTAATCGCATTCGTCACCCTCATTACACTGTTGGCAGGAAAATTGGAGTCTTTATTCAAATCAAATGTATACTTTGCCTGAAAAATAACAACCGGAAAGCTAACATTATCATTATCTATATCTCCGATATAAATAGCATCAATGAAAATACAAGCAATCGCCGGATGATGCAGTACGATGAACATATGCAACAACCTGTAGCTGTCCCGCTAATTTCAGGGGAAAGCTACAGGTTGTTGTCATTTTATAAAATGTACACAAATTCCATCTACATCATATTACATTTGAACATAATCCGCCATCGAAGTAACTTGCAACCCTTCCACTATAGCCGGCGTAAAATGAGCAGCCCGAACGCCATGCGGTGGCTGCTCGGCATCACTAGGTGGTACAGCGGCGAGCTGATTGAAATAAACGGTATGCGTCTGTCCTGGCAGCAAGTCAAAATAGTTATCGCTAAATTCACCGCTATTGTCAGCCGACAGCCACACTTGACGTGCTAGCTTATCGGTCGTCAATTGGATGACGCTAACTCCATTGTCAATCGTTGCGGTTACGGTAATATGAGGCTGGCTTAGCGCTATTTCTTTGGCTGGAACGAAGTAGTTTAGCTTGCTGTCTATGACCTCGCCTTCATGCTCTAGTTCGACTAGCAATACCGCCTGCTGCGGATCGATACCGTCCAGCAATTGCTGTTTGGATAGGGACATCTGCTTCACGCAATCATTGCCTGCCAGATGGAACGATTGTGGAATTTCTTTGTACAGTTCGCCGTCCACACCGAGTACTTTCACCCGCAACGTCAATGCAGCAGGCGACAGCACATCTGAAATCGTATAAATATGGAAGTTGTCGCCATCCGTACCATCGACGGACACGGCGATATCGCGGAAGCTGCGTTTAGCGTAATAATGCAGTGCTTTCCAGCGACCATAGTAGTCCATACCTGCCCATGAAGCGACCGGCCAACAGTCGTTCATTTGCCAATACAATGTGCCCATACAATAAGGTTTGTTGCGACGATGCGCTTCGATCGCCATTTGCATCGCTTCGGCTTGCAGCACTTGACTCATATACAGGAAAGACGGGAAGTCCTTTGGCTGCGGCAAATATTTATCCATATACTCTTTGATTAGCCGGTTACCCGCACCATTTTTCTGATGACGCAGCATCACTTCGGATTCCAGTTCGAGATCGGATTCCTCTGCATACATACGTACAGATCGATACTCTGGAAACGACTGGAACCCATATTCGCTCATAAAGCGCCCGACGAAGGAGTTATAATTTTCAAATGGCTCGCTACCATGCCATACGCCCCAATAGTGAATATCTCCAGTATCGGTCAAACCTTGCGTATGCTGACTTGCATCTCCATACAGATCAACAAGCGGTGAAGACGGCCAATATTCCGCCCCCGGCGCTTCGGCTGCGACTACTTCTGGTAGCAGTTCATGGAAGATCGCTTCATAATCCGCCCAGATCGTATTACGCTGTTGCTCGGTGTAGTTTTTCTTCCAGCCCCAGCCGCCGTCTTCGATATAATGCGACCATGCCGTATCGATCTCATTGTTGCCACACCATAATACAATCGACGGATGGTTGCGCAGACGGCGTAGATTATCTTCCGCTTCCGCCTGTACACTGTCCAGAAATGCCTCATCACCTGGATACATGCTACATGCAAACATAAAGTCTTGCCAGACGAGAATGCCGTACTCATCACATAGCTCATAAAATTCATCGTTTTCATAAATGCCGCCGCCCCATACACGCAGCATATTCATATTCGCCTCCGCCGCCGACACGATCTCATGCAAATAACGCTCTCGTGTCACACGCGGGCTAAAGCTGTCATTCGGAATATGATTCGCACCTTTAGCAAATACAGGCACCCCATTTAGCTCAAAATAAAACGATGTGCCTGGCAAATCTTCATGCTGCTGACGTACGAGTCGTACGGAACGCAGCCCGGTGCGCACTTGTTGACGCGCTAACGGCTCGCGGCTAATAGCGTCCAGCACTTCCGTTGTAAACGTATACAGATTCGCTTCACCAAGACCGCGCGACCACCATAGACGCGGCTGTTCTACCGTAAGCGGCAGCTCAACGATATCCGTCCCTTCCTGTAGCGTCACTTTGCGCTCCCAGTGCTCGCCGTCTGTCCTGATATGAATATTTGCTTCCCGTTCACGCTCCGAATAGACCTCAATGACCGCTGTCAAATCGGCAGCGTCGGCTGTCACTTGATTTTGACGAATAAATACGCTCTCAATGCGCACATCTGACCAGGCAACCAGCTCGACTTCACGCCAGATGCCGCTTGTAACTAAACGAGGACCCCAATCCCAGCCGTAGTGATACGGTGCTTTACGGGCAAAGATGCTAACCCGTTTATCGCCCAGCTCGCCTACATCAGACTGATCATTACTAGCTGGCAATGCATAACCGAGCGCTTCCAACTTCGGCAAATCTTCCTGAATCGGTGAACGAAATACGATTCGTAATGTGTTATCGCCAGCTTTCGCATACGCTTTCACATCTGCACGCCAAGTGCGAAACATATTGTCTGCTGACAGCACAAGCTGACCGTTCAAATATACATCCGCATACGTATCCAGTCCGTAAAATACGAGCTCCACATGCGAATGGCGCAGCGTAGCTTCTTCTATCGTTAATGTCGTTATGTACTCCCAATCCTTTTTATCGATCCACTGCACGTCTTTTTCATTCGTTCCATAAAATGGATCAGGAATTTGGTGATGAGCGAGCAGATCGGTATGTACGGTGCCAGGCACGGTCGCCTGTAGCCACTGCGTCTCATCGGTCGCTTTAAAGCTCCAGTCGGTTAACGGTTGTCGGTAAGGCGTCAATTGCAAATCGGTCATGGGTGAAATCATCCTTTCCAATTAGCTAAAATGTTATGCATACACCTTACTACGACTGCACGCAAGAAGCAAATGCAGGGTTGACAAAATATGTTGCGACACGTAAAGTTTATAAATGCTGATGATAATGATTATCAATTTCAACAAAGAAAAAGGGGATTATGGCATGAGAAAATGGTTTTTACCTTTAATGATGGCATTTGTATTGATGCTCGCAGCATGCGGCAATGCGCAAAGCGGCAGCACGACAGCTAGTAATGAACCAAACGGGTCGGGCAACCAGTCGGGCGCAGCAACTACGACTGAAGCGAAGACGATTACATATCAATCGGAAAATGGGCCGGTTGAAGTTCCTGCGAATCCACAACGGGTAGTCGTGTTGGACGGTTCTGCCGGTACACTTGCTAAGCTCGGTGTACCGATTGTCGGTATGGACACATGGACGATGTCCAATCCGAATATGAAGCCATATCTCGGCAATGCCAAAGAAGTATCGGCTGAAAATGTAGAGCAGATCATTGAGCTAAAGCCCGATCTGATCATCGCTAGCAGCTCTACGAAAAATCTTGATAAATTGAAGCAAATCGCACCGCTTGTATCGTTTACGTACAACAAAGTCGACTATCTGACACAGATTGAAGAAGTCGCTAAAGTTGTCAACAAAGCCGAACAAGGCGCTGCCTGGGTTGCTGACTTCAAAACACGCGCCGCCAAAGCAGGCGCAGACATCAAAGCGAAGATCGGCGCTAACTCCACCGTATCCGTATTTGAAGTATACGGCAAACAAATGTACACATTTGGCGATGCATGGGGACGCGGTACGGAAGTGCTGTATCAGGCAATGGGGTTGAAAATGCCGGAAAAAGTAAAAGCCATGACGCAAAAAGACGGCTACTATACACTGTCTGCCGAAGTATTACCGGATTATATGGGTGATTACGTGTTCTTCAGTAAATATCCGGATTCGGATACATCGTTCGAAAGTACGGACACATTCAAAAACATTCCAGCGGTGAAAAATCATCATCTGTACGAAGTCGATGCACGCGGGTTTACGTTTAATGATGCAACAACATTGGACATTCAGTTGGAGCTGATCAAAAAAGACTTGCTTGGTCAAGCTTAATGATTAGACTAGTAGCTTGTCTCAAATTTATCCAGGGATTGCGTTCGTCTGAATGCTGCACGGTTCAAGCACGGTTCAGATGGACGCAACCTTACATCTTGCTGAGACAAGTCACTAGGTAGTGTCTTCAAACGATCATCCTTGTCCGTTTATCGGTCGAATGGGTCACGCTTCAAGTGAGTTGAGCTGCTTATACGACAATAATCTAATGAAAAAACGCATCAAACTGCTTATAAAGAAGTTTGAAGACACGTTCTATTACGTTGACCGAAATGAATTGGAGTATTGAATCTGTTTTAAGATCGCATAGATCAGCATTTCAGTACACAATCCAAATTAACATTGAACTTGGTCAATGTACTAGGCAGGTTCAGCGACCCTTGCTTCGTTGTTCAATTACACATCGCTATACTCAAAAAAGGAACGCCATGCGTTCCTTTTTGCCAAATTCAGTGAAGGAAATGATCGATCGATGAAAACTTCTCCTTTTAACAAGCGTTTGCGTTATTTTCCGTTACAGCTTTTCATTAGCCTTATGTTGTTTGCAGCTGTGTTTGTCGTGGCGATTATGCTCGGTGCTAAAAGCATTTCGCTCGTCGATATTCGGGATGCGATATTCAGCCCACATGTAAGCGGTGGCGACATTTCGATTATTCGCGAAATTCGGCTGCCGCGTGAAGTAGCTGGTGTGCTCGTCGGAGCAGCGTTGGCGGTCGCAGGTGCAATTATGCAAGGCTTAACACGCAATCCGCTCGCTGATCCAGGGCTGCTTGGACTAAGTGCCGGAGCGAGTGCGGCGCTAGCATTTGTGTTTGCCATTTTCCCGGCGGCAGGCTATTTCCTTACGATGATCGCTTGTTTTATCGGCGCTGCGATCGGTGTGCTGCTCGTATTTGGCATTGCCGCACTGCGTAAACGCAATATGTCACCGCTGCGGATGGTGCTGGCAGGTGCCGCCGTCTCAGCGCTATTAAGCGCGATTGCCGACGGCATCAGTCTGAAATTTAAAATCGCTAAAAGTGTATCGATGTGGACATCCGGCGGTCTGGCAGGTACGACATGGGCACAAGTGCAAGCGATCACACCGATTATTATCGTCTGTCTGCTCGTTGCGATTATGTTGTCGCGGCAGCTGACGATTTTGAGCCTAAGCGAAAGTACTGCCATCGGTCTCGGTCTCAAAACGATGCCGATCAAAATTGCGCTGTTCATACTCATTACATTGTTAGCTGGCTCAGGCGTAGCGCTCGTTGGTAATTTAGCTTTCCTCGGGTTGATGGTACCGCATATTGTGCGAATGTTTGCCGGCACGGATTATCGGGCGATTTTACCATTGTCCGCTGTGATTGGAGCGGCATTTATGGTGTTTGCTGATATGTTGGCACGTACGATTCATGCTCCGTTTGAAACACCGGTTGCAGCGATCCTTTCGATTATGGGCTTGCCGTTCTTCCTGCTCATCGTGCGCAAAGGGGTGCAATCATTATGATCAAAGCGGTACAAACGTTTCGCCGTCAACAGCTCGTCATGTTCATTTTTGTACTGCTTACCATCGCTACGCTCGTCGTCTCGCTCGGTCTCGGTTCTTCCACGATCTCATTCGATCGCATCATTCCGACATTGCTCGGGCACGGAAGCTTTATGGATCAATTCGTGTTGTTCTCGATTCGGCTGCCGCGCATGCTCATTACGCTGCTTGCCGGGATGGCGCTCGCTTTATCAGGTGCGGTGTTGCAGGGCATTACACGCAATGAGCTTGCCGATCCAGGCATCGTCGGCATTAATGCCGGTGCAGGAGTCGGAATTACTGTGTTTTTCCTGTTTGCTCCGCTTGAAGTGAACAGCTTTGCATATATGATTCCGATCGTCGCTTTTGCCTCGGCGCTTGTGACCGCGATTATTATTTATTTGTTCTCGTATAGCCGTGCCGAAGGATTGCAGCCGATGAAACTGATCATTACCGGTGTCGGCTTCTCGCTCGCTTTATCCGGGGTCATGATCGTACTGATCGCTTCGGTTGATCAGGTCAAAGTTGATTTTATCGCTCGCTGGCTTGCCGGTAATGTATGGGGAACGGATTGGCCGTTTATTGTTGCGCTGTTGCCGTGGCTAATCGTGCTAATTCCGTTCGTATTGTACAAATGTCGCTCGCTGAACTTGCTTGCGTTAAATGAAGAAACCGCCGTCGGTGCAGGCGTACCGATTCAGCGCGATCGGCTGCTGCTTATGTTGGCAGCAGTGGCGCTTGCCGCATCAGCGGTATCGGTCACAGGCGGCATCGCCTTTGTCGGACTGATGGCACCGCATATTGCGCGCGCACTCGTCGGACCGAAACACCAATTGTTTGTCCCGGTATCGATTTTGATCGGTGGCTGGCTGTTACTGCTCGCTGACACGATTGGACGCAATCTAGCTGAACCGGATGGATTACCTGCCGGTGTCGTTGTTGCTTTTATCGGAGCGCCGTATTTTTTGTATTTATTGCTGAAAAAGTAGGCGTACTCGGGCTAGTAGATTGTCTCAAGTAAAAACCGTGTTTGAACTTACCTAAATCGATTCAGCACCAACCCATTGTTAGATCGACAAACCGTCAATGTATTTGAGACAAGCTACTAGTACGTTGACCACGTTAAATATCAACTTTGATTGTGTAATGATATCCTCATCCATAAGAGCTTGATCCAACTTTAAAACTCAAATCAATCTCGGTCAATTTACTAGAGTATGTACACAAACCTAGCGTATTGAAGCATCCATTACTGCGGTACAGAATACCACTATAAATAAACCCATACAGCAGTTTCAAAAATATTTTCGTAAAAAGTCAAGCTATTAGCTCAACACCCAAACACCACAAAGGCTTTGTTTGCAGCACTATTGCAGACAAAGCCTTTTGCCTATCATCATTGCGTCATTGCCAGTACACAATCGCAAAAATGGACAAGCCGAGCCTATATTCGTTTTGCTACAATGAACTTACCGATCGGGAGGGAACGAATGTATGAACTATAGGGAATGTATTCAATCAACGATTGATTATATCGAGCAGCATCTGAAACAACCGCTTCGTGTGGAGGAACTTGCTGCGCGATCAGGCTTCTCACTGTATCACTTCTACAAAGTGTTTCAATCACAGACCGGGCTGCCGGTGATGGAGTATATTCGCAGACGGCGACTTGCTTATGCTGCTGCCGATATGGCAAGCACACGCACATTGCTCGATATTGCACTCGACTATGGCTTTGAAACACATGCCGGCTTTACGAAAGCTTTTCGCAAAACATACGGTTTATCACCGGAACAGTACCGTATGCACGCTACCGGCTATGTTCCCGAACAAATAGATTTGGCGAAACTGGCAGATTATCAACTAATCGGAGGAATGATGATGCGACCTACTTTTATAATTAAACCTGAATTTAAGCTTGCCGGTTATGCGCTGGAAACGCGTGTCAATGGCGAAAATATGACCGATATCCCCGCCTTCTGGGAACGATACAACAACGAAAATTGGGCACATACATTGCACGAAACGATCCAGCCAATCAGCCATGCCGAATATGGCGCCTGCATTATGAATGACGCTCAATCCGAGCATTTCCGCTATGTGATCGGGGTGGAAGTAGATAGCTTTGCACATGTGCCGGAAGGTCTGTTCACAACGACTGTGCCTGCGGCGACATATGCGGTGTTTACGACGCCACCTGCCAACCGTGCTGATGGCGGTTTTGTACGCGCGATTCAAGGCACAACGACGTACATTTACAATGAATGGTTCCCCAGCTCTGGTTATGCGTATGCAAGCGGTGGTGTAGATTTTGAAGTGTATGATGAGCGCTGTTATGGGGATGACAATCTAGTAATGGACATTTATATTCCGGTGCACAAAAAGGAACAGGCGTAAACGGGTGGACAAAATGATGTAGGCTGTAACAGCGACTCGTTAGCTGTAGCTAACAGACCATTTACAACTGTGCAAAATTTAATATTAGTTTGTTCTGTATTATAAAAAGGCTGTTCTGCATGGCATTATAGTTTGTCCAAAATACGGCGTTATTATACAATCCCAATCTGCTAACCGATGATGACTTTACGACTGCAAAACGAAAAAGCAAGTTCATTCGTTAAAAAGAATGAACCTGCTTTTTTGTTAGACTGTGCGAATACGCTAAGCATACAGTAGATTAAAACTAAATCATGAAAGCGGTCAAGCTACTACTCTGACCGAGATGAATTTGAGTGTTGAATCTGTTTTAAGATCGCATGGATCAGCATTTCAGTCCACGATCAAAATTAACATTGAACTCGGTCAAGCTACTACGTTGTTCCATCTAAAATCAGGCTTGAACGCAACTCAACTTGTTTATGACTAAACTATCATAAAATAAGCTCGGCATACGATGAATGTAGATGAATGTAATGGACACAAGTCAATACGATATCAATCGCGCTGATCCGGCTTAGCTTGCTCAGACTTATCCCTCTGATACGGCTGTTCTGTATTTTCCGCTTCCTCATCCTCACGTATGAGACCGCCTGTTTCCACCAGCGACGCGGGTAATTCGATTAAGGGCGCTCCCGCCTCTGCTGCCGCTTCGATCAATTCTTCCCCCAGCTCTGCCAGTTCGGGAATATCCTCGCCATACGTTTGTTCTTCCAGGCGGTTAAACAGCAACTGTGTTTCTTCTTCCAAATCGCCTTCGGTTTCAAACTGGGACGCATCCGGCAATTCACGCAAACCGCTCAAGCCAAAATAATTTAAAAACGATTTGGTCGTACCGTACAAAATCGGACGCCCAATTGCCTCCGCGCGGCCTACTTCTTGAATCAAATCTTTGTTCACTAATGTATAAATGGCACGATCGGTTTTAACCCCGCGAATTTCTTCGATCTCTACCCGTGTAATCGGCTGGCGATACGCGATAATCGACAACGTTTCCAGCGCCGCTTGCGACAGCGAGGAACGGCTTGGCGAATCCGCCAGCCGTTTGTAATAGATCGCATGTGCAGGCAGTGTGGATAGCTGGTAGCTGCCGGCGATATGGATAATCTGAATGCCACGGCGCGCCTTTTTCAAATCGGCTTGCAGCTCGTCGAGTGCGATTTGGACAACATCGGTCGGCTGCTCGGTCACTTCGGCAATCTGCCGTACATTCAACCCTTCCTCCCCTGCCAAAAATAACATGCCTTCAATAACTGCTTTCAACTTCTGGGACTTCATTAAGGCTTATTTCTCCTCTCCACTCCATCACAATGTCATCAAACAGACGACTCTGGTAGCAGCAAATTTGCCGCATTTTCATCATTTCAAGCACCGCCAAAAACGTCACGACGATCTCCTGACGCACCACTTCACTTTCAAGCAATTTGGAAAAGAGCAATTGCTCGCCCTGCTCTAACGTACGGAAGCGCTCTACCACTTGCCGAATACGATCTTTGACCGAAATCTCGTCACGCTGAATGCGCGTTACCCGTAAACGCCTAGTCGCCCGGCGTAGCGCCTTCTGGAAAGCTTCCACCAAGTCCATCGTATGTAAGCCTTCCACCGGATTGTAATTCACTTTGGCGACAAAAGGAGTCATATCCTCCGCTTCCTTCGTAAAAATCAAGCTGCGTTCTTCTTCGCGTTCACGCAAATGACCGGCAATGCCTTTATACTTCCGGTATTCTTCCAACTTACGCACCAGTTCAGCACGCGGGTCCATCTCATCGTCTTCAATATAATCAAAATCATCGATTTCCATTACTGGTGGTTTGGGCAGCAGCAGTTTGCTTTTAATTGACAGCAACGTTGCCGCCATCACCAAAAACTCACTAGTAACTTCAAGTTCAAGTTCCTTCATACTATGAAGATAATCCAGATACTGTTCCGTGATTTCACTAATCGGGATGTTCTGGATGTCAATTTCCGATTCGTCAATTAAGTGAAGCAGCAGATCGAGCGGCCCTTCAAACGTAGCGAGTTTGTATAGTACAGTCACAGGCACACTCCTTTGATTCAATATCGGTTAGCATCATGCTTACCGTAGTCCATAGCGATACATACAGCGTATCACACCAACCTTATTTTATCCTTAATGTGAATGGATGACTATACATATTCAGCAAAAAGAGGCTTAATCCTTTGCGGACAGCCTCTTTTCATGCCTTTTATACGTTTAATGGAATCAGTTTTTGAATTGGCTGGACAGATTTGCCATTTCGATCGCAGCATTTGCCGAATCCCAGCCTTTGTTGCCTGCTTTCGTGCCGGCACGCTCAATCGCTTGCTCGATATTTTCAGTCGTTACAATGCCGAAAATGACCGGTACGCCCGTTTTCAAATTAAGCGCCGCCACGCCTTTGGCGACCTCGTTGCACACATAATCATAATGGGTAGTGGAGCCGCGAATGACCGTACCGAGCGTAATGACCGCATCGTATTTACCGGATTCCGCCATTTTTTGCGCGATCAACGGAATTTCAAACGCTCCGGGCACCCAAGCGATATCGACATCTTCCTGTGCCGCTCCGTGACGATGCAGCGCATCCAGCGCCCCGCTTAGCAGTTTGTTCGTAATAAACTCATTAAAACGCGCAACCACGATCCCAAATTTTAATCCTTGTGCAACTAAATGTCCTTCAAAAATATTCGCCATAATTAGATTCCTCACTTTAGTTAGTTTAGTAGGTTAACTGTATAAAATGCACCGTACATTAATTACTGTGCGCAGCCGTACCATGTTGCTGCAAATAATGGATTAGTTCCTGAATGCTAATCAGCTTTAAATCATGCTTGCGTGCGAGTGCGCGCAATTGATCGAGCCGTGCCATCGTACCGTCTTCGTTCATAATTTCGCAGATGACACCGGCAGGATAGGCTCCGCTTAAACGTGCCAGATCAATCGCCGCTTCGGTATGACCCGGTCTTGCCAGCACACCGCCCGGATTGGCGATCAACGGAAACATATGCCCTGGACGGCGAAAATGCTCTGCACCGACCTCCGGCTTCGTAATCGCCATTGCAGTCAGCGAACGCTCATAGGCGGAAATGCCGGTCGTCGTATCGACATGATCGATCGAAACGGTAAATGCCGTTCCATGATAATCGGTATTGTGCGATACCATCGGTTCCAGCATTAGCTCGCTGGCACGCGCTGCCGTAATCGGCAAACAAACCAATCCGCGTCCTTGTGTCACCATAAAATTGATCACTGCCGGTGTCGCTTGATCGGCAAGCGCAATAAAGTCGCCTTCGTTTTCCCGATCTTCATCATCTACTACGATAATGACTTTGCCTTGCTGCAAATCATGCACAGCATCTTCAATCCGGCTTAAACCGGTCAGTTCGTCACTCATCTGCTCCGCCTCCTTCTGTCTGTATACATGTTTGTTTACATATACCCGTTTTGCTGTAAAAAATTCGCGGTTACGCCGCTGTTGCCGCCGACTGCTTGGGCATCATTGGGCGTCGCTTGACGGTATTGCAACATATGCTCTACATATTTGCCGAGCACATCGCATTCCAGATTGACCGTATCGCCTGGCTTACGGTGTGCCAATACCGTTTCTTTAAGCGTATGCGGAATGATCGAGATCGTAAAACTGCCGCTTTCGACCGCCACGACGGTCAAGCTAATGCCATCGACCGCAATCGAGCCTTTTGGAATGATATAGCGGAACAGATCAGCTTGCTGCGGCTTAATGCGGAAAATGACTGCATTTTGGTTGTTTTCAATCCCTTCGATCGTTGCTACACCGTCCACATGACCTTGTACGATATGACCGCCAAAACGTCCATTTGCCGCCATCGCCCGTTCCAAATTGATCGGGCTACCCGTACGCAGCTCCTTTAGGCTGGACAGACGATACGTTTCCGGCATCACATCAACCGTGAACAATGAACCAGCAATCGTCGTAACGGTCAGACAGACGCCGTTACAGGCGACACTATCACCCAGCCCAAGACCGTGCATAATATGGGCAGCTTGAATACCGAGTACCATCGCTTCGCCGCGGCGATCTATTTTTTTTAAGGTACCGATTTCTTCGATTAATCCGGTGAACATTTGACGTCACCTTCCTTTGCCAATTTTACAAATGATGGTACAATGCGCGCCCGCTAATACACACATTATCTTGCAAACGCTCGACTTCGACCTCATCTAGCGTCACCGCTTGACTCATCTGGTCAAAGCCGTTAAACACAAACGTAGACATGTCGCCGCCGATTAGCTTTGGTGCAAAGAACAGCGTAATCCGATCGACCAACCCTGCTTCCAGCATCGCTCCATTCAGCTTGCCGCCACCTTCCAGCAAAATGGACGAAATCTCCAGTTCACCTAGACGGCGCAGCGCTTGGTGCAAATCGACATGCTTGCCTTCTCCACAAATGAGCACTTGCACATTGTGGCTTTCCAGCTCCGCGATCCGTGCCACATCCGCCTGTGCAGTTGTGATGATAATCGTCGGCGCAACTTCCGTATTAAGCAAATGCGCATCATGCGGGATACGCAGCTGTGAATCGATGACAATTCGAAGTGGGTGCAAGCCTGGCACTTCCGTACGTGTCGTCAACTCCGGATCATCTGCGAGCGCGGTGCCGATGCCGACCATAATTGCCTGGTGACGATGACGCAGTGCATGGACATGTTCACGAGCAGCCGCATTAGAAATCCATTTACTGTCACCGGTGCGAGCGGCAAGACGCCCATCGAGCGTACTCGCTGTTTTTAAAGTGACAAAGGGCATGCCGGTCGTAATGTATTTGTTAAACGTCTCATTCAGACGTTCCGAGCGCTGTGCCAGCACACCGGTCACGACCTCAATGCCATGACTGCGCAGACGTTCAATGCCGGAACCTGCCACTTGCGGATTCGGGTCAACTGCCGCCACAACGACACGTTTAATCCTTTCCGCAATTAGGCGGTCGCTGCATGGCGGCGTTTTGCCGTAATGACTGCAAGGCTCAAGCGTTACATAAGCGGTCGCGCCTTCCGCTTCCGCCCCCGCCATATTGAGTGCATGCACTTCGGCATGCCCGGTGCCACGCTTCAAATGTGCGCCCATGCCGACTACACGTCCATCTTTAACAATGACACAACCGACGACCGGATTAATCTCGGTCTGTCCCTGGGCGCGCTCCGCCATATCGAGTGCAAGTGACATATAAAATTCATCGTTTAACAAGTTCATCTTCAGGGCTCCTTAACGTGTATCATCGTTTGTGATCCAATACGTATGTTGTATTTTAGTTACCAATAATAACATAGCAACAAAATTATATCATCCACACAATCCACCAAACGTCAAAAACCCCGCACCTCGGCAATTACCGAACGTACGGGGCACTATAGATACAGGATTGTATGACATTATATTCACAAATAAAGCTGGAATCCTTAATATGCAGCAGATTCAAGTGTGCATCGCTCTGTTCGAATCAACGAACGGAACGGTGCCACAGCGATAAACAGACATAAGCGTAGTACAACAGTAAATGTAAGCACAGCATATCCGATGGACAATTTGAAACAAGCGCAGCGATTATAACCGTAGCGTCTGCATCAAGTCTAGGTAACGATGCGAATATAAACAACAAGCACATCGTCCACTCTAAATGCTGCATTACAACAGGCTAGAAGTAACAGGCATAGCAAGCCAAGTCAGACTGCGGATGCTGAAAACAGCGGCACTCTCATGTATAGATTGCTCACTGTTGCCAACAATGATAGGCACGAAAACGTCATTCAGTGACGGCAACATCCGTTAGGATTATTCGCCCGTCGCTTATGCATACTTTGCCCATCCTGACTAGACTGCATGGATATGACAGAACATCCGCCTATACTTTGCTTGCCTACAGCATCGTACTAATACGATTGGCTTCAGCGACAGCATTGCTCCAACTATTCTGCTTCATGATTCATCTGTTGTCTGTTTATCGCTAATTTGCGAATATAATGCATGTAACGGGCTCACCGCTGATCCATATGACCAACGCTCCCGCTTCCTCTCCCATCCAGACTATACTGTCGGCTCCGGATTCTCACCAGATCCACCGTTTAATGCCAGAAGCATCGTACGGGTCACGGACTGAGAGCAAGCTACTAGCGATGAGTTGTGCCACAACTGGCTTCTGCTCATCGATTCCACTATGCTCAACACCGCCGGTGGGGAATTGCACCCCGCCCCGAGGAATTATGCTATTGAATTTTATAACCACCAAATGTTTATAAACGTGGTGAAAAAATCATATCATCGTAACAAGCAAAAAGCAAGAATATGCATTCGTTAATCTCGTCTTTCACTCCTTGGCAACCACATGCTATAGTTTTTCCACCAATAAAGTAATTTCAATTATTCCATATGGCAAATAGGTTGCAGTATCAATATAGATGGCACTATCTGTGTCTGAAAAGTCCGCATTTGAAAAAACACCTGATAGTGCCAGACCTTTAAAACCGCCGAGCAACAATGTATATATTCCTTTCCGTTCTTCTCGGATAGAATGAAATATCTCTAATGTATTCGATCTCAAACACGCTAATTGTTCGTTTAATTCGATCTTATCCTCCGCCACTTGTTCTATAGCCGAATCTAATTTAACTATAAACTGCTCCAACTTCTTCATTGTATCTGTTTGAGCAGAATGTAAATATCCTTCTATTTCTCCTGCGCAAATGATTTCACTTTGCAATTCGCAACCTTGTTCGATCATCTCAATAGCTACATTTGGAAAAAACGGCTCTAACACAACCTTTTCGTCCGTTAGCTTTGAAGTATTTTGCAACTTGTATAATGTATTTAATTTTATATTTTCATAGTGTACGTTAATATCGTCCACTAGCATTTTGGGGCGCATAGATTGTTGAATAAGAGAAAGAACTACTCCCTTTATAGATGAACCAGGTACATAATAAAAGGTACGTTTCGGATCAAATGAAGCATAATCACCATATTGATAAAATGGATAAATAATGTTGGTTCTATGAATAGCATCATGATCCTTGCTATCTGAAAAAAATGGTTTCAATTGTGGTTGTGTGAAATCTCCAGCATCTGCATAAAATGCGTGCTGGTTTCTTGGAGATAGTACTACTTTGGAAATCGTTTTGAAACGATACGGATACTTCCTCATGTTACGCCTCCTTCCAAGCTAATGGATATAATAACGAGTTACCAAATATAATATCTCTGCTGTAAAAAGGAGACTCTATAGATTTACTAGCAAGTACGACACTTTCCGATGCACAAATAATGCTCCCTGCCTCAATAAAACTAATAAACTTTCCAGCATGCTGTGTATCCCATCCGCCAATTGGATTGTACGGTCTACGTTCTGAAGTAAACAATTTCAGCGCAGATTTATTAAATTCAATCTTATTCGGCAATAACATACCCAAGTTTAAATAGTTTCCTGCTTGATTGGATGGCATAATAACATCATCAGTAATTTTTTTGACTATATAAGTATTAAGTCCTTGAGAACTTCTTGGTCCTAATATCAATAGTGTTTGTTCCGCTTGCACTAGCTTAAGCATGTCCAGTATACATGTTAGTTCTGAATTTTCTGTAATGGCAATATAGAAGTTGAACTCTTTGACCAACTTGGTTTTCTCTTTTGCAGATGGTTCAAAAACTTCGCTGACTATCACTTCGGGCACTGAAAAAAGATTCGGATCAAGACCGGGGATATTGTAACGTGCGCTATCCATAGCAGCATGAATTTGCTGAGTCGGTTCGATATGGATGTAAGGATATACGGCACCGGCATTTTGAATCTCCTTTGTCATTTCCTCAATTTGTTGAAGTTTCAAAAAAGAGCGTTTCTTTATTTCTTTATATATAGCCTTATTATGCTTCTTACTTTCAGTTGCTTCCAAACGTTCTAGCAATTCTACATGCGGGACTGGCATATACCCAGACGGAAGCAAATTAGAAATGAAAATTGCTCCTGAATTTTTCTTTACTTCATCTACGAGTTTACTTGCTTCTACTGGGGAGTGTCTGTTAGAAAATTGATGAATCAATGTACCAAAAATTTTTTGGGAATCAGGTAGTTGTGTTACCCTGCCTTTAAGTTCCATATGTACAGAGTAATACTTTAAGTTGGTCATCAGTTTCCCTCCCCAATAAACTCAACTTTAACTCGTCCATAACCACGACTACCCGAATTACCGACACGATGGATGCCATCATTCAATTGATCAATAACATCTACCATAAATGCTTTAATTTGCGCTTCGGTTACACCTGTATTCGACTGCTCCAATTTTTTGAGATTGTGTAACAATAAATCACCACTAAAACTAATGCCAGGACGAACTACTTTATATGTTCTTGGATTTGCTTTTACTTGTGGTATACCATTCTCAAAGGAATTTTCGATATTATTTTTAGAATCGATCGAATACCAGACTTGGTTTTCTTTTTTTAATTTTTGTGCACAGGTATCATCCATTTCCAAATCATTAAAAAATAATTTGGGCGTATCATTAAATCCTTCAATGCCAAACAGATATTCTGCGGATACTTTACTAATTACCTGCTCGTAGCGTTTTTTTACTCGCTCCATCCGATCAGACTCTATCTGATTGGAATTAATGCTTAAACGCTCAAGTTCTTCTTGAGCTTGCTTCCAGGCGCTCTGTAAATATTGTCGATAAGCTTCAGCGATCTGATTCGCTCTATTTTGAAAATCCACATCGGAAGCAGATACTTCTCGTACAATGTTGCGTACAATTCCTTTATAAGACGATGATGGAATATACGGTAATTGCGCCGCATTCGTAACTGTATACGCATCTACTCCGCCAATTTCAAAAGTGGTTGGCGAACCACCGATAAACAGATTAGAACAAGTCGTAAGTTTAATTGTGATTTTTGAAACACTCATTTACGTTTCCCCCTATTACTATTATGTTTTGCGTTTTTATTAGCACGAGTGGGTGCAGTTTTAGTTTTATAAAAAGCTGAGTCTACTCTAAATTGGATTAATTGTTCTCGAAGCTGGTAAAAGATTAGCAATGAATCGATATAGTCGTTGTTCCAATTATTTTGAGATTCAGCTAATTTTAAAAATTCAGCTTTGTTAAAGTAGAGTTTAGGCGGGGCTTTATGCTGTTCTTGGCGATCTTTTTCGAGTTCCTCCACTTCTTCCTTTGATTGAGGATTGGTTGCCTCAATCAAATTGGCGACTTTTCGTTTATCTGTTATCGTTTTTAAACGATGAAGCAATGAAGTGGATAACGGTAAAACTCGATATACTTCAACTTCATTGGAACCGGAAGAACTACCTCCCCTTGAAACAGTTTGGTCATCATTTGATGTTGTATACTTGGTGAATTTTACAAAGATGTCTCGAAATGTATCATTTTTTCTTTTACCAAGATTATACTCATATAAAAATCGGAGTGTTTTATTAAAAATGGTCCTACGAACTCGGTTTCGCTGTTCTTCTTCTTTTTGCTGATCTTGTTTTATAGTTGTATTCTTCATCATATCGAAACGTGAATCAGCAAATAATAATAGCAAGCGTACATAGTTTTCCAATTTATTTTGCCGATTAGACGTAAAGCTTAGCTCTCCTTGTTGACGGGAGTTTTTAACAATTACTTGCTGAACTAAAGATTCCAGAATAAGAAGCTCTAGCTCTCTTAGCAATTTGTTATGACTATTTTGATATTGCGGTATGACATGATAAAGGAATGCATTGCTGTATCGGATATTCCTGGTGCGAATATCACTATTATTGCGAATATCATCATGAGCCAGTTTTTCTAGTAAAGTATAAAAAAAGTGATGGGCAGCAAAGCCTTCATGCATCGCCTGCTGTATACGCTTCACTTGTGATACAAAATGATGCCATTGGCTCTTGTCCTCATTAGCATCTTTAAAATCTTGTAGCATTTTCAATATTTTTGAATCTGATTTGCCTTTATACTTTTTGCTATTCTCTGTTCTCACAGTTGCTGTGTCTGCTTCTTTAGCATCGAATTTATAATCATAAAACACATAATTGTTCATACTGATTTTTGTACAAGTCAGATTATCTACCCAATCCTGATTTGCGATCTTTTCCGCTTTTTTCGCAACATCAAGTTGTTGTTGCACCCGATTATAATAGTAACGGATGGGCTCTCGATTAAACGTAAACTCAATGCCAACGCTCATGGATAAAGGTGGAATGGAAATCGGATGCTTTTGACTAAACGCTGCCAATTCATAATTAATATCGTTCAAAATTGCTCTGCATACGTTCACTCCATCCATAAGCTTGGAGACAGGTACGGCTATAAAAATATCATCGCCTGCGATGTATAGAGGATACATCCTAAATGAGGCATCCTTTTCTACAAACTCAATCACTTTTTGATGCAAGTATTCGATACATATGTACTTCGAAAGAATTGTACTGATTTGATGATATTCGTCATAGGTTTGCAACTGGCTCAACATATCTCCCATTCCGTCCAAATCAGCTTTTATTACTGCAATTCTGAAATGGTTGTCGTTCGTTGCCTCCTGTTCGGAATATAGTGCATTGATATTTTCGGTAAATGCGTTGAATGTTACAGCTTGTACTTTAACATTTTGTTTTTCGGTAACCTTCTTTTTAATGGAATGAAATTTAAATAATAAATCTTTATTTCTGTCGATGATACCGTTAAGGCACGATTTCTCTTTCAATTGTTTTTTTCCTTTTTTAATGGCTTGCAAACGATCAATTTCTCCATTCACTGCAACTTCGGATAGGGTAAAAAATGTATATTTCAACAATAGCTGTCCATTTAATTTCAAATAATACGTCTCAAACAGTTCGTCAAGTTTGGCAGTTAGTTCTTTTTCGGATAGAGACGTTACAAATATGCACATGCCGGAACACTTTAGCAATTCCATATCAATATGTGAAGCAAATGAGCCTTGCTCTCCTTCTACTCCAATTTCCTCGTAAAAATCTTCGGAAATCAAACGAGAAGAACCGATAATGGTTTTGAGTGTACCGCTATTACTTTGCTTTTCTTGTTCTGACGCTTGAAGCACGTAATATAAGAAGGACTGTACTTTATCGATTGATATGGCTACTACATATTGTTCCATCATTCAGTGTCCTCCTGTTGGTATTGATTAAAAAGCGCTACATACGCTTGATGAGGGAACAATATAGGGTTATTAATTAGCATTAATAACTGATTCAATTGAAAATTAAAAGTCATTAACGAGATCGTTTCCCCTTTTTTATCTTTGACGCTATAATCTTGAAGTTTAATTTTTTTCAAACCTTCTGCAACATCTTGTACTTTAGGCAGAGCATTCTGAGCGCTTGCTTCCTCGTTTTGATTATTTGGTTTATCATCGCTATTGTTCGTCTCAGATTCACTATTAATTCCATGAAAATTAAGGCTTTTATGCCAATCAAATAAATTTCCTTCTTCTTCGTTCATTGTGCACTGGACGTCTATGCGTCCAAGTTTAGCGCCAGCTTGTTTTGAAGCCAATAACGTAAAGTCAAAATATTTTTTAATATCATCATCACATTTGTCTTTTAAAGCGCATAATATGCGGATGGGACGAGTAGATTGTTGTGTGATAGGCGGTTTGTTAATAGAAAAAATAGTTGCTAGGCGAGCTACGGATTGTTTGGAAGTTTTTAGCTTTTCAATACTATCTGCCCAATTTTTGAGAGTGTCCCCCTCCAGTTTTGTACTTTTGCATTCCATAACAGCCGCTACAGCTTCAATTGGCACAAATTTGATTTTTCCATAGCGAAAAATATAAGGCGTATATGTCTCATCTAATATGGCAAAATCAACTTCTTTTGATACAGCACCATTAGAATCAATAATAAATACAGACGGTTCGATCACAAACTTTTTAGGAATGATCATTTCAAACAATTGAGACCATATCAATTCTCTTTCCGAGCCGATTGTTGTTCCATGCAAATCATGCTTCATGTATAACTGATTTACTAGCGATTGTTCAAACTGAAGATAGTTTTCTATTACATTAGTAATCATCTTTTGTTTCTTTTCTTCAAAGCTCAACTCTGTCATAGTTAGCACTCCCCTATATCATTTAAATTTTCGTTACATCCGATTGGACTATACAAAAGCACGGTATTGTAAACAGTAATTTCACAACAATTTCTGATTCATAGCTTCATCTGTATACCACATCAATCTGACCATACCCAAGCGTCGAGTTTCGTCCAATATTTAAAATACGCGCCACATTTAGCCAGGGAGTAAATACGGAAAGATCGCCTTCAAAAGTCATTGTACCGAGTATGCCATTCCATTCCATCGATTGTTTTTGGCGACTGGAATATCGGTGCATTTCGCTCATATAAAATGAAGCTGACTGACAGTGGACATGCTGCGCCAATTCGCATGCTTCCACTGCAACCTGTTCATCCACATGTCCACCATAACGTGCCGTTAATGCTTGTACCCTTCTCGTTATGTTACGTATAATGGTCGCAAACTCAAATTGCTGTAACAATTCACCGTTACGCCGAATACGAATAGGGGTGATGAATTGAACAGAACACCATGAAGCAAGCTCTTGAAAACGATAGCTGTCTATATTTTGAGGGATAGCAGCCTTCATCATTATTTCTTCGTTCTGCCAAATAGGAGCGAACTGCTCGCCATGCAAAATGTCGATCAGTTTAAACGCTTTTCTTTGGGCTCCGAGTTTAAATTCATCATCTTTAGCTAACGAGCAAATAATTTGCTCTGTATAACGAATGGAATCTCCAAATAAAACTAACTGAAAACAAAGAATATCTCCTACACAGTATATTGTTTTTGGTCTTGGTGGCTGGATCAAATAAGGGTTTACTATGTCTTTTTGAGTATTACTTGTTTGCTTGTTTTCGAACAAATATTGATACGACTCTTTATGTTGACGTAAAATCCAACCTGTCACACCATGCAAAGTTGATCCAAGAAATGGCGGTAATCTCGTATCCTCTTTACATTGCAATCTTATCAATAAAGGTACATATGACATCGAAAATATTGTGTTCTTTTTTTTCATATCGCCCTCTGATTATCAATTATCTTTTGTATATTCATCATTTTCATTTAAATCTCCATCCATTTGATACAATGTATTAAGCCCACAATTTAATAACAAGTATAATAAAACCTAACTCTAAAGCCATGCATTCTAGTCCTAATTCAGTATAAAAAAATGTAACACAATTACATTCAATGCCAATAGACCTATATAAAACAATAATTCATTTTCAAATAATTAACAATAGTTGAATTTAAATGAAAGAAATGATTCCTCACAAGCTGGTTTCTTCACTCAATCACTAAAACAAATTGAGGTTGACCGAACTTTTGCATGGAATCATTTCAATATAAGTAAGGATATTAATTTAATGATTATTTTATTCTTAGTTGGTTAATCCGCCCGATACCCTACTTCCCCATTCACCACCGTCATCTTCACCCGAGCATCCAGCAACTGCTGCTCATGCTCATAAATATCCCGATCGAGCACCGTAAAATCTGCCGCTTTACCGATCGCGATCGTGCCGCGTGTCGTTTGCTCACTCACCGCTGCGGCGCTTCCTTCCGTAAACAGGCGTACAGCCTCGGCGATGCTCAAACGCTCATGCGGCAAATACCCGGCGGCTGGCTCGCTTTGTTGCGGATGGCGGCGCGTTACAGCGGCATGGATACCGAGCAGTGGATCAAGCGGTTCAATCGGTGCATCGCTACCGCCAGCACAAACAATGCCCGCCTGCACCAGTTTGTTCCAAGCGTATAAATAATCGGTGCGTTCTGCACCGACACGATCCAATACCCACGGAAAATCACTTGCTACAAAACGCGGCTGAATATCGGCAATAAGCGGCAGGCGCGTCATCCGCTCTACCAATTCCCGATCCAGCACTTGCGCATGGATAAAACGATCTGGCAAATGACTAATTCCAGTTAGCGGATAACTTTCCATCGCGGTCAATGTCATCGCAGCAGCGCCGTCACCGATCGCATGCACAGCGATTGGAAAACCGAGCCTACGTGCGCGTGCGGTCAGTTCATGGAGCCGCTGTTGATCATGAATCGCCATCCCGCAAGTGGACGGATCATCCGCATACGGCTGGCGCAATAATGCGGTACGTCCGCCAATCGCGCCATCGGAAAAGATTTTGGCAGCACCGATACGCAGCCACTCATCCCCAGCACCAGCACGTAGTTTTAGCGATTCCGCCTCGTCCAGATGGGTATAATAAATAAGCTGATGACTGCGGAAACGTAACCCTTCTTCATGTAACTCGCGATGAATGCGCAGCATCGTATCGATACTACCGAGAAAACGCAAATCTTCGGTATGTGCTCCGGTCAACCCGAGACGTAGCGCATCTTGACAAGCACGGCGAATAGCGTCTTTTTTGGTTGCATAATCCGGCGTGGGTTGTACAGATACAAACGCTTGATTCGCTTCTTCATATACCCAGCCATTCAATTCGCCAGATAAATCGCGTCCAAATGAACCGGATGGCGGGTCAGGTGTATGCGCGTCGATACGTGCCCGGCGAAAAGCTTCGCTATTGGCGAGAAAAGCATGGAAACATGTACGTGTCAAATAAATCGGATGCTCCGTCGTAATCTCGTCCAGTTCGGTACGCAGCGGCGGCACAGCTGGCGTAAACGCATTTTCATTCCAGTTTAAACCGACAATCCATTCGCCCGGCGGCGTTACTGCGACACGCTGGCGAATCATGTGCAGCATTTCCTGTTTAGAATGCACATCGGAAAAGTCCAGCATCGACAGCTTCATACCGTGCATAGACAGATGCATATGCGAATCGACAAGTCCAGGCAGCACATAACTACCGTCCCAATCGATCGTATGATAATGTTGCCCGCTAAGCTGAAGCGTCAGCTCGTCATGACTGCCAATCGCGCGAATGATGCCCTTTTCAGCATAGATGGCAGGTAAAGGCGGATTGGCAGCGATGCCGCTTTGCGCGTGAAAACGTCCATTTATGTACAATGTTCCGGTCATCGTTATTCTCCTTTTGTGAGTAGGTGTATAGGTAGAGCAGTACATATGCAAGATTAAAACGAATTTTCCAAGCGGTTAAGCTTGCAATTAGCCAGCCACAGCAAATTGTAATGGCGGCTAGGCTTGTGAGCTTTTGCGCCAACGATCGGCTCTATTATATAACGATGATGTACGTATACCTTTGCATATCGGTCGTCATCGCTTGCGCCTAAATCACTACCATAGTGTAGCATAGTGGCAATTTCATAAACCAGCGCCGGACGATCGCTTCGTTATAGTACCTTCAAATCGTTACTCTCATCATTTGATCGTTCAAAAGAAAAAAGGATAGATTTCAATTAAAATGAGCCACGTATACAGCATAATCTGACGAGGAGCGACGTACTAATCTTGCTCTCATTAATCCGGGCAAGGACTTCAATCCACGCTCCTGCACGAGTTAAATACTACCTTATCACCTACCTAACGATACAAAAAAGCGAGAACTGTTTGAAACAGCCCTCGCTTTTACTGCACTATTTTTCACTACGCTTAATACGATACGTGAAACGTAATACGCTACGTATACATATGCCAAATCAGATGCGTGAAACGCGTAAAATTAAGCTTCTACGATTTCAACGGTTTCCATTTTGTCACGGCCTTGCAGTGCGTCCACATATTCCATCCCTTTTACCACTTTACCAAAAACGGTATGTTGACCGTCCAGATGTGGTTGTGGTTGGTAGCAGATGTAAAACTGGCTGCCGCCTGTGTTGCGTCCAGCGTGAGCCATCGCCAGTGTGCCGCGCTCATGTTTGTTCGGGTTAATTTCACAATTGATCGTGTAACCTGGGCCGCCTGTACCTGTTCCGTTTGGACAGCCACCTTGTGCAACGAAACCAGGGATGACGCGGTGGAATGTCAGACCGTTGTAGAAGCCATCATTTGCCAGCTTCTCAAAGTTTTCGACCGTATTCGGAGCATCTTGATCGAACAGATCGATGACAACCTCGCCACCGTTTGCCAATTTGATTTTAGCCTGTTTTGTCATAATTACATCTATCTCCTCTCAGCAATGGGCATGATCATCATGCCGAATGAATAAAAATGCGACGAAATGGTTGGCACCGTCCATGCTATCCATATGCGGAAGTCAGCTAGGCTAATTTGCCGCTGACAGCTAAAACGATGCGCCGCCATTCCGGTTATGTGCCCGCATCATAAATACAGGATGCCATGCCCGCAGCAGTACAGCCGTGGCACAGCACCCTATCAGTTTACTATGAAATGTCCGTACCCGTAAAGGGTAAACGAAATACTAACGCTTAGCGTTGTGCCGGAACCTCGCCGCGTAGACGGGCAGGCACGATATCATTGCGTGTAATATCCGTAAATGTTTCACGCTCCACGATCAGGTCGGATTCGCCATCACGCACAAGCACGACCGCTGGACGGCGAATGCGGTTGTAGTTGCTTGCCATCGAATAATTGTAGGCACCGGTGCATGCAACCGCCAGCAAATCGCCTGCAATCGGCTCTGCCAGCTCGATATCCCAAATTAGCATATCGCCGCTTTCGCAGCATTTACCAGCGACTGAAACCAACTCCGTCGCTTCATCGTGCGCCCGGTTTGCCAGCACTGCTTCATAGACCGCATCATACAGCGCCGGACGCGGATTGTCGGTCATACCGCCATCAACTGCGACATATTTGCGCACATTCGGGATATGTTTGCTTGTACCGATCGTGTACAGTGTCGTACCGGCATCGCCAACGATGCTGCGTCCTGGCTCGATCCAAATTTGCGGCAATTGTCCTTCCAGACCAGCAAACTGCTGCTTCACCGCATTAGCGATCGCACTCACATAATCCGCTGCATGCAGCGGGCTATCTTCCTCCGTATACCGAATCCCAAATCCGCCGCCCAGATTGATCACTTTAAACGTGACACCAATCTGCTGCTGCAATTGACGCGCAAAATCAGCCACACGCTGCGCCGCCACTTGAAAACCGTCCACCTCAAAAATTTGCGATCCGATATGCGAATGCAGCCCCAGCAGCTCCACATGGGTTAACTTGTGCGCCAGCTTGACCGCTTCTTCCGCCGAGCCGTTACCGATATCAAAACCAAATTTGGAATCTTCCTGACCGGTTGAAATAAATTCATGCGTATGCGCCTCCACACCGGGCGTGACGCGCAGCAAAATGCCGGGTTTCAGCCCCTTTTCGGCTGCGATCGCATCAAGCATTTGCAGTTCGATAAAGTTATCGACGACAAAACAGCCGATACTTGCATCCAGCGCCATTTCTAGCTCATCCGGTGTTTTGTTGTTGCCGTGAAAATGAATGCGTCCAGCCGGGAAGCCTGCTTCTAATGCCGTATGCAGTTCCCCTTCGGAAACGACATCGAGCGATAATCCTTCTTCTTCAACGATTCGGCATATCGCCATCGTACAAAATGCTTTGCTCGCATAGGCAACTTGAAACTCCATCCCGGTCGCGCGAAACGCATCCATATATTCACGACAACGTTGACGAATCAATTGCTCGTCCATAATATACAACGGCGTACCGTATTGTTCCTTCAGTTCTACTGTATCACAGCCACCGATTTCCAGATGGCCTTGTTCATTGATCGTGCTCGTTCCATGTAAGTACATCGTTGTCCTCCGTTCGTTCTGTCAACTGGATGCAGCAATGGGTAAAGCTAGCATTATCCGTATCGCTGCGGATTGTGTAATGTATCGTCAGTATAAAATTGTTAGCTGGTGTTCAGAATGGACTATTGTGCTGAACATTTGTATTTTGCACGGTTTGTGCGTTGTCTGCTTAGTGTTCTGTCATATTGTAGCATCAAATGGAGGTGGGAGTGTTAACTTGGCATAAAGTTGTACAAAGTGATGCAGATTGTACCGTACACTTTTAAACCTAATCTCACCTACTGGTGACTTTTGTTGCTACACTCACTTCCAAACGATCCTTCATGCTCCATTTCGCTACAATATCAACTATTATTTTATATTGAAGTAGCCACTATAAGTCATCGTATTTGCCCAGAAACTATACTGCAACTATACTGCGCTAAATAACGCGTTTTAGTTTCCGATCAGGTAGGGAATGTGCTGTGGTTGGGATGATTGTATTGATTACGATGGTAATCCGGCAACTTAAGTTGAAAATGTAACACTTTATTCAAAAAAGCCTCACAAGGTAGTATACGATATGCTGGATGAACAGCATCGTATATTACTTTTATGAGGCTTTTAAAGCTTCAAAGGTAAAAGTTTTACCGTTTTCACCTGAATCCTCGGCTAACTACGCGCCCGAAATCGACAACTCGCGCACATGCAGCGATGGCGAAGTACACCCGCCCGTAAAGCGCAGATCGTTCCCCAGCTCTACTACATCATTTAACAATTCATGGAAATTTCCAGAAACGGTAATCTGATTCACCGGACGCGAGATCGCCCCATTTTCGATCAAATAGCCGAGACAACTTAGCGAGAAATTGCCGCTCGTCGGGCTTGTACCGGCATGTAACCCTTGCAACTCGGTAATGAGCACACCGTATTCGATGTCGGCAATCATTTGCTCCAAACTGCGTGTGCCCGCTTGCAAATACAAATTATGATAAGAGACGCCCAGCTTCCCTTTATACCCTCCTCTGGACGCATGACCGGTCGTCATCGTACCCGCTTTGGCAGCGGTTTTGCGATTGTGAAGGAAACCGTTCAGCTTACCTTGCTCCACTAGCACATGACGGCTGGCGGCAACACCTTCAGCGTCAAAGATCGTCGTGCCTGGTACACCTTGCATAAGCGGATCATCGACAAGCGTAATATTGCTGCCCGCAATCGTCTGCCCCTGCTTGCCGACCAGACTGGAAAAGCCTTTTTCCACCTGTTCCGCCGAAAAGATCGACGCGTGCGCAGCAAGCAATGATGATGCCGCATCTTCACGCAAAATGACCGGAACTTTACCCGAAGGCAGCGAGCTAGCCCCTAGCTTTGACACGACTTCATAGGCGGCACGCTGCGCAATCGCCTGCGGATCAATCGCTGTAAAATCGCGTAGATCATAATCAAACCAACCACCACTAACCGTCTCGCTCTCCGTACCTGCCAACACATACACGCTCATACTGCCGATGCTATCTTGCTGATGGCAATGCAAGCCGCGCGTATTGGCGATGAGCGTCTCATGCTGACGGACGCTGGCAGAACTTTGCCGCACCATCGTAATCCGTTCGTCCGCTTCCAATACGAGCTGCTCCAATCGCTTGGCAGCCGCGATCAATGTAGCAGGCGCTGTATCGATTAATCCAGCCGTGTACGTCTGTAGCTGTGGATATTGATCGGAGCCGCCAAACAGATCGCTTTCATCGTCCGTATCCAGCACCGCCGCATTGCCTGCCGCTTCCTCTAACAAAAAGTCGATACTATCCGCTTCTACCTGCTCTGTCGACGCATAGCCCATCCGTCCACGAATTAACCCGCGAAACGAAAGCCCGTGCGTTTCCGCCACACGATAACTGTCCACTTCACCAGCACGTACCGTCACTGCAACCGCGCGGCTTGCCGCATAATACACCTCCATCTCGGTATAGCCATACGCTCGTCCTTGCTCAAATAGCTGCTGCTGAAATTGCGTAATCTCCATCGCTTATTCCCCCTTTCTGCCGCCAACGGTCATTTCGGATACACGCAGCGTAGGCTGACCGCAGTTGACTGGCAAACTGCCGCTCACCGAGCCGCACATTCCCTGTCCATGATCCAGATTGCTACCGACCATATCGATTTTTTGTAGCGTATCTAAACCTTTACCGATCAGTGTTGCTCCTTTGATCGGCTCGGCAATTTTACCATTGCGAATCATATACGCTTCATTGATCGCAAAATTGAAATCACTCGTTGCCGTATTGACTGAACCACCGCCTAATGAACGGGCATAAATGCCATATTCCGTCGCTGCAATCATCTGCTCACGCGTCGAATCGCCTTCACTAATAAACGTATTGTTCATACGCGATGTAGGTGCAAATCGATACGACTGCCGTCTGCCCGAACCGGTCGGTGCCATATTCATCCGGCGTGAACCGACACGATCGATCAGATAGCCTTTGAGCACACCGTTTTCGATCAGCACATTGCGCTGTGTTTTCATCCCTTCATCATCGATATTGAGCGAGCCCCAAGCGTTCGGGATCGTGCCATCATCGATTGCGGTCACGAGCGGGGAAGCGATCTGCTCGCCTAGTTTACTAGCAAATACGGATGCACCGACACCAACAGCGGTTGCTTCTAAGCCATGACCGCATGCTTCGTGGAACAATACACCGCCAAAACCGTTTTCGATGACAACCGGTAATTTGCCGCTTGGCGCATAACCTGCTTTGACCATCGTCGCTGCGATCCGTGCCGCTTCTGCGGCTTCTGCACCGATATCCAGCCCTTCGATAAATTCCATTCCGGCAAGCGCACCTGGTGCCCGCATACCTGACTGGCGATTGTTGCCGTCCACCGCTACCGCGCTCAGACGCAGACGTGTATACGTACGTGTATCTTCTGCCCATAACCCGTCCGAGTTGGCGATCAGTACTTTCTGCTGCCAGCTCAATATGCCGACAGACGTTTGCTCGATTAACGGATCACCTTGCTTTAACGCTTCATGAGCGGTGCGCATCATGTCCAACTTGCGTGTATGCTGCGCTGCCGATGGCGGTTGCAACACCGGATGGCGATTATCGATCCGGACATGATCAAAGTTCAGCACCGTATCCAGTCTAGAGCCATCCAGCGCTCCCGCCGCTTTGCGTGCAGTACGAAGCAAATTGTGTTCGCTCAGATCGCTCGTGTACGCATATACGGAAAATACCCCTTTTAAAATGCGAATCCCCATCCCATAATCACGCCCGGACAACGCACGTTCCAACACACCGCCAATCATACCGAGATCACGATCGATCCGATCCTCCACGAAAACTTCCGCAAAATCGCCGCCTGTCTCCAGCGCAGCCTGCAATATTCTTTCCACTACGATAGGTTGCAGCATCGCTTTTCCTCCAGTCGTTAATATCGACATTTAAACATATGTAGCCATATCGAATGCAGCTTACCGCTTACATTTCCTTATATTGTAACATTTTAAATGATGCCATCCTAGGCGTGTACGTCTACCGATGTGAGCTGGCATTCGTTTCTTGATCGAATCCCCCTCATATCTAACCAAATAAATAACAACACCGACAAATTTCGATACCGTTCGTATCGAAATAATGGTTATACTGTTACTAAGCATAGTTCATATTTATAATTCAGATTAATGGACACGACCCATTTCCGACAGGAGGATTCATTTGAAAAAATTGCTGCTGATGGGGTTTAGTCTGCTGCTGTTGCTGACCTCGATTCCGCTCCATCCCGTTTCCGCTGCTGGTCAGATTGTTGCTGCAACTACGATGTATACGTATGAACGGATGACACGAGACATACAAACGCTCGCCCAAACGTACCCGGACATCATTCAATACCGCTCCATCGGCAAAACAACATACGGTCGCGACATCTGGGCGATCGGGCTTGGCAAAGGTGCAGCCACCATTTTTATTAACGGCTCTCACCATGCCCGTGAGTGGCTAACGACGACGCTCAATATGACGATGATCGAGCAATATGCCGCCGCATATGCCGCTAACCGCAACTATGCGGGCTACAATGCCCGCGCCATTTTGGAGCGGACGACGATCTGGTTTGTGCCGATGGTGAATCCGGATGGTGTAACATTGCAGCAGTTCGGTTTAAGCGCATTTCCTGCATCTGTACATAGCGCGCTCATTCGTATGAATGGCGGTAGCAGCAATTTTAAGCGCTGGAAAGCGAATCCGCAAGGCATCGATCTCAATCGACAATACGATTCATACTGGGCAACGTTGGAAGACAATATCGCGTATCCGTTCTGGCGCAATCATAAAGGCACCGCACCGGTACAAACGCCGGAAAATCAAGCACTTGTCCGCTTTACGCATGAGATTGATCCCGAAATTGCCGTATCGTATCATTCGGCTGGACGGATTATTTATTGGAGCTTCCACACATTGCCCGCCAATTTGCCGCGTGATCGGCGGCTTGCCAATCTGTTTAGCAGCATGACCGGCTATCGTTTAATGCCACAACGCAGCGACTCATCCGGCGGCGGATATACGGATTGGTTTATTACGACATTTCATCGCCCTGCCTTTACACCGGAGATCGGTATCAAACCAGGCGAAACGAATTTGCCACTGGCTGCCTTTGCCGAGGAATGGCGACGCAACCAAAAAATCGGACTATCGCTCGCCCAGGAAGGGTACAGTCTATGGAGCAAACGCAATCTGCATCCGGTGCGCACGGTCAGTGTACGCATCGACGGACAACTACCAGCAACCGACATCAAAGCATTTGTGCAAACAGGCGTTAATTATGTAGCGTACAAACCGCTGCTGGAGCAATACGGCTTTACCGCATTTTGGGATCAAAGTACACGCACCGTAACCGCCACAGCGAGCGCAGCCGGTACAGTAAGCTTTACGCTCGGCAGCAGCTACGCACAAGTCAACGGCAAAACGGTCACACTGTCCGGCAAACCGATCATGACTGACGGCTTCATCTATGTGCCCGCTCGCCTAATCAGCCAAGTTACCGGCGCAGCGCTTGCAGTAGATAGGAAAAGCGGGCAATTAAACTTTACGAGTCCGAAACCGGCAACTGCTGTCGTGCCGCCGACTGAGGCGCAGCAGCCACCGGAAGCGGCGAATGTGCCGGGCGAAACGACGGCAGTGGAAGGTGCAGCGACTGCGACAGTGGAGCAATCGACATATGGAAACTGAGCAAAAGGGATGGATCGTTCATCCTTATCTTCAATCGTTCATCCTTATCTTTATCGGGTTTTAATGATGACAGTATGTCACTCCATTTTAAAAGACATCGTTATTCTGTCGCTCATTCTAGCTAGGACAGCATCAATAAAGAACCGTTCATCCTATGATGTACGGTTCTTTGGTCTAATTCGGTAACTGGCATGACGTTCTTTATTCGATGCACATCATACGGCATTATCCCCACTTACACACATCCACCCATCCTTTCATTGCTGCATAACGCTCCAGCTCTGGCAATGTCAACTCAATCGCGGAATTGCTGCTACCGCACGCTGGAAATACGGTGTCAAACCGTTTTAACGACTCATCGAGATACACTTTCAGTGGATGAGCCAGTCCGAATGGACAGACACCACCAATCGCATGCCCAGTCTGCTGCAACACGTCCTCCGGGCTGAGCATACGCGGCTTTAACGTAAAAGTGGTGCGGAACTTTTTGTTGTCGATCCGTGCGTCACCAGCAGCTACGATCAATAAAGCGTGCTCATCCGTTTCATGTCCGCGAAATGATAATGTTTTGGCAATGCGTGCCGGGATAACACCAATCGTGTCGGCTGCCTCCTGTACGGTTGCGCTGGACGTGGCAAATTCCAATATATCCGCTTCGCGCCCAAATTGGCGAAAATGCTCTTTTACTTGTTCGATTCCCATCTGATTCATCCTTTCTTGCTCATTCTATGTACATAAATTCATTTGCCGAAGCTATAATGCGGTACGGGAGCCGACTCATTACAGCTTAATCCGTAAGCGTTAACCGTGATAATCCTCGCTTTGTTTACGCCGTAGTCGTCAGCGGCATAGGCTACAAAGCAATTTGTAACCGATATCGCCCGCTAGTTGCCCCATACCTATCCACATGAACCGGATAGTGGATCGGCTCACCTTAATAGTTGTCGATCTTAGCAAACTATACTAAAACAATCCGTCCTCACCGTCAATTCCGCTTGAACGAACAGGAAACGCCTGACATAATAACGATAGCTTGCCAAACAGATGCGACAACGCGGTGACGTAGAGCAGAGTGTCGAGCGAGACGTCACCGTTTGTGCGGCTCATTATAGGATAAGGAGAGCTTGTTCGTATGAAAGGAATCATTACAATGCTTGGCAAAGATAAAGTGGGCATTGTCGCGGGAGTGCGTACATATGTGGCTGGACAAAACGTCAATATTCTGGACATTTCGCAAACGATTGTACAGGATTATTTTAATATGATGATGATTGTCGACGCATCAAACGCAGTCAAAGCATTTGAAGGACTGGTGGAAGATTTGCAACAGCTTGGTATCGAGATCGGCGTAGAGATCAAATTACAGCATGAGGATATTTTTAATACGATGCACCGGATTTATTAGTTTAGCTAGAACACTTGCAAGCTGTACTTGCCTCTTTCCGTGAGAGGGGAGCATTCATTTGCAGGTGTTTTTAGGTATGCGATCCACGCGGTTTTATTTTTGTAATACGTATTTTACTCCTACAATATATCTTAATTTTTTAAACGTTTGTTTGCCTACTAAAAAAGAGCATCATCCCGCACAAAGCATGGATGACGCTCGCTTGCAAATGAACCGAATCATATACTGCATACTCTTTACTCTAGTCGATACGGACACTGTACTCTAACTCTACGCAATTACATCTGCGGGATAATCGCCAACACAAGCTTCAGAAACTGATCGCGCACCCGCTCCGCCGTTTCCATCACTTCATCATGCGACAGCGGCTGATCGAGAATGCCTGCTGCCATGTTCGTAATACAGGAAATGCCCAGCACTTCAATCCCGGCATGACGTGCGACGATCGTCTCGGAGACGGTGGACATGCCGACCGCATCGGCGCCGAGTGTGCGCAGCATACGGATTTCGGCTGGTGTCTCGTACGTAGGACCAAGCAGACCGGCGTATACGCCTTCCTGTACGTTCAGGCTTTGGCTTGCTGCCGTATCTTTAAATATTTGACGCAAACGGCGGCTGTACGCTTCCGACAAATCCGGGAAACGTACACCGAGCGCAGGGTCATTTGGCCCGATTAGCGGATTGCGTCCGGTCAGGTTCAAATGATCGCTTAATACCATCAGATCGCCCGGCTCATAAGCGGTGTTCACGCCACCCGCAGCATTCGTAACGAGCAAGCTTGATACGCCCAGCTCTTTCATAACACGTACTGGGAATGCCGTTACTTCCGGGCCATATCCTTCATACATATGGAAGCGACCTTTCATCATGACAACCGGGCGACCTTGAATCGTACCGAGCAGCAGCTCGCCATCATGACCTTCTACCGTTGACACCGGAAAATGCGGAATATCGCTATACGCAATCGATACACCATCCTCGATCAGATCAGCTAGCACGCCCAGCCCGGAGCCGAGAATGAGACCGACTTGTGGTGTTAGCGCGCTTTGGTTGCGAATATATGCTGCCGCTTCTTGAATCGTTGCTTGCGTAATCGTTGTCATTGTTTATTCCTCCTGAGCACCGATCGCTGAACTGTCCGTTAAACTGGCAGCACAGCGATCGGTATCGTTATGTGTAGTCCATGTTAAGCACGTAGTGCTGTCGCTATCATAAGCACAGTGAACTGGCTTTATTTAAAATGAATATCCAGCTTCATCGTGCATGTACAACCTGCTTATCGATTAACTCGTTCCGTATTGAGCAAGCAGCATCTGTACCAGCTCATTGCCTGCAACACTCATAACAGGGTAGTTTTGGTATTCCTCTATCGCCAGGATGCGAACCTATTCATCATTATGATACAGATGACCACCGACGTGAAACGATTGTAGCGCCTGCTGTTGTTCGGTTAGCGGCAGATGAGCGATGATTTTCCATTTACGGCGCAAATTCGACGAAGACGCAAATAGCAGTTGCGGAAATGCGCGCTGCTGATCCAAAGCGATAAATTCGCCAGCCTGCTCTGGTATATGTCGTTCAACTCCAATCGACAGCACGCCAAACGAAAATGCTTGCTGAAATCGATCATGCAGCGCACACACAACCTGTCCGATCGCCCATCTGCCATCATACAGCGGAATTGTAAACAGATCGCCAGCTTGATAGTTGTTCATCTATACCTCCTGCTTGCCCGCTACCGTTTGCCGGACAGCCTTTAGTAGCTTAACCGAGCTTAATTTAATTATTAAATCGGGTTCAACCTTTTATTTTATAAAGGTTTTATGACACAATCAAAATTCAATCAAAATTGAAATTTAACTTCGTCTGCGCCCTCATAGCTTGTGGCAATTGTATTCAGTGTATGTGTATTCCTTAACCGCTTAAACACGAACAGATGTGAGCACATAGACGATCAGGTCGCATTAGCACGCGGGTGATGCGCTTCGTACACGTCCTTCATATTCTTTTTGGAAATGCGCGTATAAATTTGCGTCGTCGAAATGTCCGCATGACCGAGCATCTCTTGCACCGAGCGCAGATCGGCGCCATTTTCCAATAGATGTGCGGCAAAGGAGTGGCGTAGCGTATGTGGCGTAATATCGGCTTCAATACCGGCTTCACGCGCGTACTTTTTAATGATTTTCCAGAAACCTTGCCGCGTCAAGCGTGTACCGAGCTGGTTCACGAACAATGCCGTTTCATCCACTCGTCCGCGCACGAGATGTGCACGACCGTCTTGCACGTACTCGCCAATCCGTTTCACGGTTACGCCTGTGATTGGAATGATGCGCTCTTTGCCCGAATTGCTCGCACAGCGCAAAAACTTTAAGTCCAGTCGCACATCTTCCACATCGACCGAAATTAACTCAGATACGCGAATACCTGTCGCATACAGCAGCTCCAGCATCGCCCGGTCGCGGCGTCCTTGTGCCGTATGTTTGTCCGGTGCATCGAGCAGTTGTTCTACTTCGCCCACACTCATCACCTGTGGCAGACGCTTTTCCGCTTTGGGTGCTTCCATATGGATCGATGGGTCTTGCTGAATTATACCTTCACGCACAAGATATTGACAAAACGAGCGCAGCGATACGGTCATACGCGTAATCGTAGATGACGCTCTGCCGATCAGACGCATTTCACCGAGAAATAAAGCGATATGTGTTTTGCGAATTTGATCTGGCATCATAATGTCACGCTGATGGGCAAACTCGATAAACTGGCTTAAATCGCGTCGATACGATTCGAGCGTATTGCGTGAAAGCCCTTTCTCCTCTGTAAGATAGCGGATAAATTGTTCCAAATATTCATTCATTATCAATCAGCCTCCTCTGCGCCTGGGCTACAGACGCGCTCGAATTTGCCGGATTGGGCGTATACGCCCGGTGGCAAAAGGCTGCTCGGCTAGCTGTCGCCGTCAGTCCTTCTTCATCCGTTGTCACAGCCTGCCCGATGGTCTAGCATGCAGTCCTATGATCGAGTTATGTACATGTATATGTGCCGTGCATATATACAGTTTAAAGCACACAGATATTGCTGCAAAAAGACTCTCTCCCGAACAGCCATATTATCGGGCGAGAGTCTCTGGTATTCAAATCATCTATTCAGTTGTATCGTCGATCATCTGATTGCACGGTTGCCCTGGCGTCCAATAGTAGACAGCAAGATCGCGCATCAGACGGTATCCAGCTTATTGGTCGGTTGCACCGTTATCGCCGTTTTCCTTGTCTTTGCAGCGGTGACAGATGCCGTAAAAGTCCAGACGATGGTCAAGAACAGCAAAGTTAAACTCTTTGTCCAACCGTTCTTCCAGCGGCCCGAGCCAATCCTCACGAATCTCGTCCATGCTTCCGCATTGTACACAGATCAGATGGTGATGATGGTGCTTGCTCGTATCGGTACGCAAATCGTAACGCGCTACGCCGTCGCCAAAGTTAATCTTTTCCACGACATGCAGTTCACTCAAAAGCTCAAGGGTACGGTACACGGTAGCCAGACCGATTTCGGGAGCTTTTTGTTTCACGAGCATAAATACATCCTCAGCACTCAAATGATCTTCTTCGTTCTCAAGGAGCACTCGCACGGTAGCTTCCCGCTGGGGTGTTAATTTGTAACCTTTGGATTGTAACTGGTGTTTAATTTTATCGATCCGTGCTTCCATTTTTGCCCTCCCCCTGTGGAAATCACTGCATCGCTGAAATGCTCACTTCAATTATTATAGGGGGATTGTGAAGTTAAAGTCAAACGTTTTAGCAACTCATACAAACGGTTGTTGCACCAGGGCAAAATAGCAACGGATGCCGCTGCAACTATAAACTGCACGACCTGAATAGCGGCGAAAAGGGGACATCCTTGCCGCCCAACTCCGATTGTGCCTATGCCAATCAAACGCTACTTGTGCGACATAAGCTGCCTTTGAACAGACAGCACATTTGCACAACAAGCCTATCGGCAGCACGATACAAACAACATGTATCGTATGTTCATTCATATGTCTCGCATTTATGATACGGTGCTTATCATTTTTTGATCCAAGCATTTTTGAATCAAGCAGAATAGCGGGCATCATCGCTTTCTGAGAAGCATTAGCACTATTCAGTCAGCATGGTAGCTACATTGCATTTCGGTCATCATTCCCGTTCGCTGCGCATACCGTTCGCGCACAGTTATGCTCACCGGTAGCCATACGAACATGGTCATCATGCTGCAATATTCGCTCATCCACTCCATTTTACCCGGTCACGACTTTACCGTACGCACCACCGCCGCCAGCGCTAAGCGTAAGTCGTTCTTCCCTTGCCAGCACGATATAACCGGCGATTTCACCGCCAACGACCGCTGCCAACTCCGCCGCCGAAGATCGATGCAAAATTGCCATTTCCGTCCCAAACGCTGCCAGCAACCGATTCATTTTGGCAGGGCCAAGACCGGGGATAAAAGACAGCGGTACTTGATACCGATACGGCGGACGAGCAGCAGGTGGCTGCGGTTGCTGGCGATCGGCAATATGCAGCACCCGATCGAGCACGCCGCTCGTCAATTGCGTGCTGCCACAATACGGACACCGTTCCAATATCGCGCCGGATTCGTGAATAATATGTTCACAATTACGGCAATACGTACGATGATATTTGCCTAGCCGTGGATCGAGGCCATAATTTGCTTCAATATGGGCACCATGATGCTGGCGTAGCACATCGACCCATCCATCAAAACTCGCCTCCCGCATCTGTAACACATTGTACTCGCGTCCGATTTTGCCAAGTGAATGGGCATCCGAATTGGTCAGCAGCGGATAGCGATCCAGCTCGCTTATATAACCAGCCATCGTCGTATCTGCGCTCAGTCCCAATTCGCCGCCATCCACTAATGCCAGATCAAGCACATCGCCCATCCGTGCGGTCACATTGCCGTAAATGCCTTTATGCGGAGTAAACATATGAGCAGGGATAAACAAACCGTCCCGCTGCTTCACCTGCTGCTGTAGCTCACGATAGGTCGTATGCAAGCGCTGTGAGCTCAGCTGGATATTTTTCATACGTGTGCTCATCCACTGGGCAAAGTCATCCATCCGTTCCAGATCGCGCAAATAAACAAGCACATGGCATTCCTGCTGTTCCGGCTCACGAATTTCAATCTCCGCTCCGAGCAATACGGTCGTATCGCGGTAACGAATCCCCCCGCCAGCCAGCTCCTCCATCTCACCTGTGGCGATCAAGCCACGAATATCGGCGCGTACGCCGGGCGAATGACAATCGATAATGCCGATTAGCCCGATGCCTTTACGCTCGGACGCTTCATGAGCAATATTGGCAAACGTCAAATTGCGGCTGCCGCTAATTTTGACGGGCTGCCCATCCTCGCTGCGTCCGATATGAATATGTAGATCGGCATACACCTGCTGTAACTGTGCAGAACGTTCACTGTGTAGGTCAATACCGGACAGCGGCGTTGCCGATTGCATCGGTTCCTTCATGATTGCGGCGCTACACCTTGTTTGATTAGATGCCATGCTTGCACAGCCATGATCGTTTTAGCATCGCTAATTCGTCCGGCGCGAATTTGCTCGTATGCTTCATCCAACGTAATCGCACTCATTTCCAGAAATTCATCTTCATCCAGTTGCGCTTCGCCCTGTTCCAGCTCATCTGCCAAATACAAATGAATCAGCTCATCGGCAAAGCCTGGCGATGTATAAAAAGAATACAGCAGCTTCAATTGTTTCGCCGTATAACCGGTTTCTTCCTTCAGTTCACGTGCAATCGCATCTGCCGGGTCTTCGCCCAGTTCCAGCTTGCCTGCCGGAATTTCCACCTGCGTCCGTCCGAGTGGCTGGCGGAATTGCTCGACGACGAGCATACGATCATTATGAATCGCCAGCACGGCAACCGCACCGTTATGACGCACAATTTCACGTCTGCCCGCTTTACCGTTCGGCAACAGTACGGTGTCAACTTGTACACGAATGACTGTGCCATCATAGATCGATTCGGTCGCTAGCGTAATTTCATCAAGTGCAGGATTCGGCTCGTCATTCGTTGGTTGGTGAGCATTTTTCGGTGAATCGGTCATCATGATCCCTCCTAGGTAAATGTCCGCCGTTAGCGGTAATGTATGAATAACATAAGTCATCAGTGAAGATGCTGAGAACATACTAACTTCTGAACGGTAAACAACTATAATGTAACATAATTGGCAGCTAGCTACGACTATATTGTGGCACGACTGAACGCTAAACAACCGCAATGTAAAACGCTTATATAGACCGCTTGCTCGATGACGCTCCTGACAAATGACAAAGCTTAGTTTGATGGTTGGGGTTTGGTTGTCCGTTACGGATAGGAAGCTGTAACAACATCAACGCATCATGTACATCGATATCATCGCCATAAAATCGCCTAAGCTATATGAATATGACAACCTAGACGATCCGTCTAATTATACCTGCACTTTACCCGTCTCGCGCACAATCTCGATCACAAGCCGTGCCGCATTAATCAGTTCATCGCGATGGATGCGCTCGCTCGTCGTATGAATATTTTCATAACCAACCGCCAAATTTGCAGTCGGCACGCCCATACCGTTGAAAATGTTAGCATCACTGCCGCCACCGGTATGGAAAATATCATTTGGCAGTCCGAGATTTGCCGCCGCGCGCTGAGCAAGCTGCACGACCGCATCGTCCGCTGTAAATTTAAAGCCCGGATAAACGATCACGCTCTGGAATTTGCAAGTTGCGCCCCAATCGGCACAGGTCGCTTCCAGCGCTTCTTTCATCGCCGCAATTTGCGTTTCCACTTTTGCATGAACAAGACTGCGCGCTTCGGCTTGCAGTTTCGCATAATCGCAAACGACATTAGTAGCACCGCCGCCTTCAAAGCTGCCGATGTTGGCGGTCGTCTCATGATCGATACGACCGAGCTTCATGCGCGAGATCGCTTTACCTGCCACTTGAATTGCGCTAATGCCATCTTCCGGATTCACGCCCGCATGTGCCGCTTTACCGAAAATCTCCATAATGATGCGCGCTTGCGTTGGTGCTGCGACCGCGATTGTCCCGACGGCACCGTTAGAATCGAGTGCATAACCAAAGTCGGCATCGAGCAGCGCACGATCCATCGCACGCGCGCCCATCAAGCCAGACTCCTCGCCTGCCGTAATAATAAACTGAATCTGCCCGTGCTCAATCTGCTGCTCCTTCAACACACGCACCAGTTCAAACAGCGCCGCCACGCCCGCCTTATCGTCCGCCCCGAGAATCGTCTCACCGGCGCTGCTAATCCAGCCGTGCTCATCGATAACAGGCTGAATGCCGATGCCTGGCTTTACGGTATCCATATGGGTTGTGAAAAAGATTTTGGGCAGCGCAGCATCCGTATTAGGCGCTAGCGTTGCAATCAGATTGCCTGCACCATGCCCTGTTTTTGCTGCCGATTCGTCTTCCAGCACGGTAAAGCCGAGCGCTAGCAATTGCTCGGTCAGATGATCGGCGATTTGACGTTCGTTTTTCGTTTCGCTATTGATTTGCACCAGTTCCATAAATTGTGCAACTAATCTGCTTGAATTGACCACGATAATTCGCTCCTTTTGATGACAACTAATCTGCAGTTACAACGTATATAACCGCTATGTACGTGCCGCTACCGTTTCGGCATGCTCCCAACATCGCAAACGCTTTGCAAACCGGGCGCGTACACGTTATGATAACAATTGATGTGCATTGTACCGATCATACGGTACAAGCATGAACTAGATTGACATGCAAAGGAGTTCAGCTGATGCAACAGAAAAAATGGTTTAAAGTGTTCGTTTATGTGATGCTGCTCGCCCTAATCGGCTCGGTCATTTTCACGCTTGTTCAGCCTTTCCTGTAAGGGCTGCTCCCCATTCCGGCTGTTCGTAGCCAAAATGACGCGCAAAATGCGGCACAATCTCGTCCGCAACTTGACGAATGTCATACGTACGGCCGGTAATATCCTCTAGTGACGTCACACCATATTGTTCAATCCCGCACGGAATAATACCTGAAAAACCTTGCTGTTCAATGCCTGACGCAATATTAAAAGCAAAGCCGTGACTCGTAATAAAACCACGCCGACTGCGGCATTTGTTAAATTTGATGCCGATCGCCGCGATTTTCAGATCGCCTACCCACACACCGGTGTAGGCTTCTTTACGTCCAGCTTCAATGCCTTGCTCTGCCAAATAATCGATAATTACTTGTTCTAATGTACGCAAATAACGGTGCGGGTCCATACCTCTAGCGGTGTCCAGCAACAAAATCGGATAACCGACCAATTGTCCGGGGCCATGATACGTAATATCCCCGCCACGGTCAATCTGAAACAGTGCGATTCCACGCTCTTTCAGTTCATCTTCACTCCACAGCAAATGCTCCGGATGGCGCTGCGAGCCGATCGTATACGTTGGCGGATGCTGAAGCAGTAGCAACTGTTCACCTGCCTCACCGGCGTCGATCGCTTGCACCCATTCCTTTTGTTTATCCCATGCCGCTGCGTATTCCATCAGCGGGGTATAGGAGACGTGAATAATCTGACTCATGCCAAAACACTCCTTTTCCCTATCATGACCGACTTGCCCACATCCCGGATACATAAGCAAAAGGTCGACAAAGCCACGGGGCCGTCAACCTTTTGCATGTTTATTCCGGTACGGTTCGTTGTACTGTTAACTGTACCTTACCTGTAAAACCAATACAACTTTATAGCAAATTGTTTTGCGTAAAACACAATCGTAACTATACATTATTGATCATCTGTGTGTATAATTACCACTCGCATCGGAGCAACTGCTCATTATTAAACATTAGTACAGCTTTGTATCCATACCATAGCCTTCCAAATTATCTTTTACCCGCTGCAAGAACCGTCCACAAATGACGCCGTCCAAAATCCGGTGATCTAGTGACAGACACAGATTCACCATCGAACGCACACCGATCATATCGTTAATGACGACCGGACGTTTCACGATCGATTCAAATGTCAAAATTGCCGCCTGTGGATAGTTAATGATCGGATACGATAGCACCGAGCCGAATGAACCGGTATTGTTGACCGTAAATGTACCGCCTTGCATATCGTCTAGCTTAAGCTTGCCTTCGCGTGTACGGCGCGCTAAATCGTCGATCTCATGCGCTAGTCCGGCGATATTTTTCTGATCGGCACGTTGGATGACCGGCGTCATGACCGAATCTTCGGTTCCGACCGCCAGCGAGACGTTAATATCGCGTTTGACGATAATTTTGTCGACCGCCCACACGGAGTTCATAATCGGATAATCTTTAATCGCATTTACAACCGCTTTGATCAGGAATGGCAAATACGTCAATGTCATGCCTTCGCTGCGTTTAAATTCATCCTTTAGTTTGTTGCGCAGCATGACCAGATTGGTCACGTCCACTTCAATCATCGTCCACGCATGCGGAATTTCCGATACGCTCTGGCGCATATTACGCGCGATCGCATTGCGCAGCGGTGTCACATCGATCAGATGCTCACCGCGTCCGCCGGCATTTTCATTTTGCTCCAGTTCGATTTTCGGAATGGCTGGCGTTTCGCTAAGATGGATGCCGGAATTACGCACCGCATAGTCCGTTTGAGACGGCTGAGCTGTTCCCGCTGCGGCAGCGGAAGTAGTCGGAGTCGCCGGTGTTTGAACAGGCGCTTGAGCGGTCGAAGCGGCTGGCTGCGCAGTGCCATTTTCCAACGCTTTCAGCACATCGCGCCGGGTAATCCGTCCGCCTGCACCTGTACCGGTGATGAGTGATAAATCAAGCTGATGCTCGGCAGCAAGCGATTGTACTGCCGGTGAATAACGTCCTGCCATGCCGGAAGCGTTAGCTGTACCTGTTGTCGTCGGACGTGGAGCGGAAGCGGATTGTGGCTGTGATTGCACCTTTGCCGCTGGTGCTTGCGTCGGAACGGCGGGCTGCGCAGCAGGTTCGCTGGCTGCTGGCGCTGATGCAGTACTGCCAGCTCCATAAATACGGCAAATGATTTCACCGACAGCAACTTCCTGTCCTTCCGCTGCCAGCAGTTCGCCCATCGTGCCTTCCATGACAGACGGAATTTCGGCGTTCACTTTATCGGTAATGACTTCACAGATCGGTTCATATTGCTCAACCGCATCGCCAGGCTGCTTGAGCCATTTGGCAATCGTTGCGGATACGAGCGATTCCGCAAGCTGTGGCATCGAAATATCGGTCGGGTTTCCTTGTTGGGACATCGTATTCACTCCTGAAAATTGCCGGTTCATCAACATGATGACCGGCAATTTATTTTAATAATTCCAGATGGGCAAGCTGCATGACCGCAGTAGGACACAACGGTTCTGCTCTATAATTAGAACAGTGCCAGCTCGCGCATTGCCGTTTTGACTTTGTCTTTGTTTAGCATATAAGCTTTTTCCTGTGGCGGGTTAATCGGCATCGCTGGTGAGTCCGGGCCTGCCAGACGGCGAATTGGTGCATCCAGATCAAATAGACATTCCTCCGCGATAATGGCAGCTACCTCGCCGCCAACACCGCCGGTCAGATTGTCCTCATGCACGATCAGCACTTTGCCTGTACGACGCGCTGCTTCCACAATCGCTGCGCGATCGATCGGCTGAATCGTACGCAGATCAAGCACATGGCTCGTAATGCCTTCCTGCTCTAATTCCTCTGCTGCCTGCATAATGAAATGCAGTGGCAGGCTATAACTGATAACCGTAATATCGTCGCCTTCACGCAGCACATTCGCCTTGCCAATCGGCACTACATAATCGTCTTCCGGCACATCGCCTTTAATCAGCTTATAACATTTTTTATTTTCAAAAAAGAGCACCGGATCAGGATCACGCACAGCCGCTTTCAGCAATCCTTTGGCATCATAAGCGGAATACGGTGCCACAATCTTCAAACCTGCCGTGCCGAAAAAGACCGACTCCATACATTGCGAATGGTACAAACCGCCAAAAATGCCGCCGCCAATTGGCGCACGCACAACGAGCGGACAGCTCCAATCGTTGTTGGAACGATAGCGGATTTTTGCCGCTTCGCTAATGATCTGGTTCGTCGCTGGCAGCATAAAGTCCGAATATTGCATTTCCGCAATCGGCTTCATGCCATACATCGCCGCACCGATCGCCACACCGGCAATCGCTGATTCCGACAGCGGTGTGTCCATGACGCGTTCTTCACCGTACAGTTCCTGCAAGCCTTTGGTCGTCGTGAATACGCCGCCTTTGACACCTACATCTTCACCAAGCACAAACACGTTTTCATCCAGCGCCATTTCTTCTTTCATCGCTAGCCGAATCGCATCAATATATTCCATCATTGCCATTACTATGCATCCTCCCCGTCACCTGCAAACACATGCAGCAGCGTGTCCTCTGCGCGCGGATAAGGAGCGTTGTCGGCATACTCGGTCGCTTCCTTCATAATCTGCGTGCATTCCTTTTGCAATTCCTCATCCTGCTGCTCGCTCCAGATGCCACAATCGAGCAAATATTGCTTGTAACGCGGCACACCGTCTTTTTTCCAGTTCTCATCAACTTCTTCCTTCGTCCGGTACGCCAGATCATTATCGGAAGTCGAGTGTGGAGCAAGGCGGTATACCATCGCTTCGATCAGTGTCGGGCCTTCACCGGCAATCGCACGCTCACGCGCTTCTTTCACGGCTGCATACACTTCCAGCACATCATTGCCATCCACACGCACACCGGGAAAGCCGTAACCAAGCGCACGATCGCTAATTTTGCCGCTCAGCTGTTTGTGCAGCGGTACGGAGATCGCATACTGGTTATTTTCGCACATTATAATTACCGGCAATTTATGTACACCGGCAAAGTTACAGCCTTCATGGAAATCGCCCTGATTACTAGAGCCTTCACCAAATGTTACAAATGAAACGAGCTTTTGGCGTTTCATTTTCGCGGCTAGCGCCACACCGACTGCATGTGGAACTTGTGTCGTCACCGGACTGGAGCCGGTCACAATCCGCAGACGTTTGCTACCGAAGTGGCCTGGCATCTGCCGTCCGCCGCTATTCGGGTCTTCCGCCTTCGCAAACGCGGACAACATCAGCTCACGTGCGGTCATCCCAACCGTCAATACAAAGCCATAATCACGATAATAAGGCAGGAAATAGTCATGCTGACGATCCAGTGCAAAAGCAGCGCCCACTTGCGCAGCTTCCTGCCCTACACCAGATACGTGGAAATTAATTTTACCGGCGCGCTGTAGGAGCAAAGAACGCTCGTCAAACTTGCGTGCCATCATCATATATCGATACAATTCAATCGCCTGGTCATCGGTCAGCCCAAGCTGCTCATGCCGGGTTTGCTGGTCAATAGTACCTTTTGCCTTCATTGCAGGTACCTCCTTCATAAATAACGAAGCTGTAAATGATACATTATGGACGCATTACGCTTCATGTTCACTTCTCATGCTCACTTCGCATTTACTATCGGCGTTGCTGTCCGCTCATTTGGCATATAGCCATGAGCAGGCAGCAGGCGAAAGCAAATGGATTACACGCTTTTTTGTCGGTCAGGCTGCTACTTTTAAGGGTACACTTCCTATGACCCATTTCGCAATCCCACATCTGTCATACTGGTCGAGCTAGCGATTGGCATATGATCATCACAGCCTGTGAGACGGTGATTAGCGCTTGTCTTAAAACCTGGTACTAAGACTTGAGTATAATCCTATTATAAACATACTTGCAGCGAAAAGAAAAGATGGAGTTGTCCTGCATCTGAGCAGGACAGTCCATCTTTTCCATTTTGTTCACTTTTCCATTACATGCCAATCGCTTTGCCGTCGACAGCGAGCATCGCTTCACCGAGAATTTCCGCCAGTGTTGGATGGGCATGCACCGTTTGTCCGATTTCCCACGGCGTCGCATCGAGAAATTGTGCTAGCGCTGCTTCACTAATCAGATCGGTCGCTTGTGGACCGATCATTTGCACGCCTAGCAGATCATCCGAATTCGCATCCGCAATCACTTTGACAAAACCTTCACTATCACCATGCACAAGCGCCTTGCCGATCGCTTTGAACGGGAATTTGCCGACCTTAATTTCGCGCCCTTGTGCCTTCGCCTGCGCGGCGCTTATGCCGACACTTGCTACCTCAGGACGTGTGTAAACACAGCGCGATATTTGCGACGGATCGTAGTGTACCGGCTCTCCACAAATATGATTGACCGCTGTAATGCCTTCATGACTCGCTGCATGAGCAAGCTGCAAACCACCAATCACATCACCGATTGCATAAATATGCGCTTCACTCGTCTGCATAACGTCATTGACTTTAATAAAACCGTGCTCAACCGCAATATCCGTATTCGCCAACCCAATCGTCTCCACGTTAGCACGACGACCGACCGAAACGAGCATTTTGGCAGCAGACAGCTCAATCGTCTGCTCATTGTGCAGCAGTGTGATACGGATATGATCAGCTTGCGCTGTATACGAATCAAGTTGCAATGAAGCGCCTGTATAAATCGTTACGCCGCGTTTTTCCAGCAGTCGATGCAGCTCACGTGCAACTTCTTCATCTTCCTGCGGCAAAATATGCGGCGCCGCTTCCACTACCGTCACCTGTACGCCAAAATCATTCAGCATCGATGCCCATTCCATCCCGATCACACCGCCGCCTACGATCAGCATCGATTCCGGCAATTGCTCCAATTGCAGCGCATGATCACTGTTCAAAATCAGCTTGCCGTCCGCTTCCAGACCAGGCAGATCACGCGGACGCGACCCAGTGGCGATAATTAGATTTTGGGACACAATCGTTTCCATCTCGCCATCTTCTAGCTCCACCGCCACCGCACCGCTTTGCGGGGAAAAGATCGATGGTCCGATCACGCGTCCCTGTCCGCGTACGATCGTAATTTTATTTTTTTGCATCAAATATTGCACGCCACGATGTAGCTGCTCAACAATGCCTTGCTTGCGCGACTGTACACGCTCAAATTGCAAATGTACACCGTCTGCGGCAACACCGTATTGCTCGCTATCTTGCATCAGCGCAAACACTTCGGCACTGCGCAGCAAACTTTTGCTCGGAATACAGCCACGATGCAAACATGTTCCGCCCAGCTTATCTTGCTCGATAATGACAACTTGCTTACCTAATTGAGCGGCACGAATCGCTGCCACATATCCTCCGGTGCCGCCGCCAAGCACGGCAATATCACACTGTATCGTCATAAATTACGTCACTCTCTTTTCCATAGTTTAAATGGATTGCGTGGATGTTTGCTGCTGATGCTGCATATGTACACCCGATCCAATGAACGTCCGACATGTACCGATCCGTTATCCATGCAAGCGCTGCCTACGGACACTGATCCGTCATCTATCGATCCGTACATTCCATCCTGTTGACACCACATCATCTTAATACTGAATCGCCCTTGAGTTCAAGCGGTAAAATAACCGTTTGTCCGTTAATGGACAAATACGATGTAAAGCCGAGCTTCTGTTGTCTGTATGCAAGCAAGCTCGGCTAGACCGGAATTACTCGTACAATGCGTCTTTCAGTCGACTGGACATTTTCGGCTTCGTGCTGTTCGCTTTGACGAGTGCGGTACGCAGTCTTTTATTGTCGGCTTGAAGCTGTACGATCGTGTTCAACAGCTGCTGCACCGCATCTTCTTCCTCCATGCTCAGTCGCTGTTGATGCAACAACTGCTCCATTTGATCGACGGCTGACTGTATATCGTTTGGCTGTATATTATTGTTCATGCGCATATCCTCCTTTGCACTACTATAACCGGATCAAATCGCAAAAAACCGGGCTTAGCATGCCCGGCTCCATCTTGCATATCCGTGTACATTCGTATCATCCTACTTGTTTTCTATACTTTCATAACGATTCAATCGCGTCAAGCGACATTTGCAGCAAGTGTGCTCGTTTTCTATTTTCCGTCACCATTAAAATGTCGAGCATAACACATCGCTATTGGCATGTATACGTTGGCATGCAGCATCATGAACTGAACGCAACAACACTACTTTTTGCAATTATAGCGTGCATTCGTATGAGGGCGTGTATGCAAACTTAGCGTGTTAGAACAGCCACCAACCACTGCTACTGCTACTGCTCGCATCATTTTATACGCGTTTGCGCACAGCAGCACAGCACCTCGTTGGCAGCCAAATACATGCTATTCATCGCCCTCTGCACATCGCCTATAACGAACCGCTTTAGCCGCTGCATTGCGCTTACAGTCCCGGCGTAAACAACCCTGACGCACCACGCAATTTTATAAGCGCTTCCACAAAAAAGTAATCCCCATAAATAATCGGTACATTCAAATGCCGCTGCTCAGGATAATGCACCGTACCGTGCGTAATTAAACCTTCGTCAGCACTGTCTCGTGTCGAATAATGATCATACAAACCGGTCAACAGCCGTGTTGCCACCTGTTGCAGCGTATGCCGCTCCTGATCATCGACAACATGCCGTGCCAGCTCCAGCAAGCCGCTTGCGGCAATCGCTGTTGCCGAAGAATCATACGCATTACGACAAGCTTCCGGTGCGCGAAAATCCCAGTATGGCACGATGTTCTCACCGAGCTGTGTTAGGAAAAATTGCGCGGTTTGACGGCTCAGCTCCAAATATGACGCTTGCCCTGTATACGCATAAGCAAGTGCAAATCCGTGTAGCGCCCACGCTGTACCGCGTGCCCACGCTGATCCTGGCGCATAGCCCTGACCGCCATGCTCGCAGCGCTTCTGACCGCTCACCGGATCAAATTCCACCACATGACAGATCGAATGATCCGTCCGCACAAATTCGCGTGCTACCGTGTCCGCATGCGCAATCGCCAGTTCACGATAACGCGGATCACCGGTTTCAAGTGAAGCCCAGTACAATAACGGCAAATTCATCATACTGTCAATAATCGCCACCCCACGTGTATCCATATGAGCGGATTCAAAATTCCAGGCACGAATATAATTGCCGTTCACATTAAATCGCGCTGCCAGCAAATTGGCAGCGAGCAGACTGCGACGACGCGCATCGGCATTGCCTGTTTGCACATAATGAGCAACACCGCTAAGCAGCCAAATAAAACCGAGATCATGATCGACCAGCTCTGTATCGTGCAAACAAAACTCCAACTGACGCTCACAGCTCTGCGCCCATTCGGCAATTTGCTCGTATGTCTGGTCGTGCTGTTGCTTATGCACGTTCTTTTCCTGTGCCAATAGCGATAAATGTTCGGCTAGGTCGTTCCGTTCGTGTGCATCCGTCTCTTGTTCCAATGCATTCATATGCAGTGTACACATCGCTGTATCGGCACCCGAAGTTGCGGTAATTTCAGCCGCCCTAGCAGCAGACCGACCATGTTGATAAACGAGCCACAACAGCCCAGGCCAAAAGCCTGCTGTCCACCACTGCGGCTCACTGCGATCATAACGTCCCTGTTCAGCTACATGCGGAAAATGATCCTGACTTATGCTAGCCTGTGCCACCGTTTTGCGTATTGCCCAATTCCACGCTTTGTTGATCGACTCAGTTAATGTCATATTACTCATCATCTCGCTCCTTCGCTTTTGACAGATGCCGCTAGCTGGCTGCTACTCGTTCACCGCAGACGTCCTTTGCTCCATAGACAACTCCTTTATATACCACGCATCACACGCATTATGTTCGGTACCATCCAGCGGACGTTCCAATTGGCGGAAGCCGAATTTAAGATAGAGCGCATTCGCCACTTCCAACCGGTCAAACGTTTCCAAATAACAATACCGATAATGCTGTGCCGCAAAATCAAGCGACTGTTGCACAAGCAATCGCGCCAGCCCTTTACCTTGTGCTTCCGGCGCGATATACAGCTTTTGCAGCTCACACACTTCCGTTTCCTTGCCAAATGTGCCGATCCCCGCACCACCAACAACAGTATCTTCATCATTAACAGCTACCCAGTAAGCGATTCGCGGGCTGCTGTTATAATAGTCCGCCAGCTGGCTTAGCTGTGGATCAAAATAAGCGGTACCCGGCAAATTTAGCGCAAACGACTCCAGCGATTGCTTAATAATACGTTCAATCGCAGCATTATCCCTCGGTTCAATCGGTCTAATCTTCATCTGTATTCCTCACTCTCCGCATCAGCGTAAATGCCGTAACGAAACGGTACTTGCCAAATCTATTAGGCTAAAGCTTCAGAACATGGATGCAAATGGGCACACATTAAACATGCGGACGCAGTTGCACCGCCATCCTATTCGCTAACCGCTTCTTATTTGTGCCCTGTCACCGAGCAAAGTCGACCTAGCTTAGCAATATCGCTCACCAATTCATCGACCAATTCCGGTTGGGTCGCCCAGCTAGTGCAAAAACGAATCGCACTATGCTGCTCGTCCACTGTCTCCCATAAAGAAAAAGAATACTTTGCCCGCAATTTATCCAGCACCGTATGCGATACGATCGGAAATTGCTGATTGGTCGATGAATCATAACGAAACGTAAAGCCTTGCGCAGCAAATGCATCGCGAATACGTAACGCCTGTCGTACCGCATGCTGCGACAGTTCCATATACAAACCATCTTCAAACAACGTCTCAAACTGAATGCCAAGAATACGCCCTTTGGCAAGCATGCCGCCGCGTTGCTTGATCAGATAGCGAAAATCTTTTTGCAGCGCATCATTTACGATCACAACCGCTTCGCCCATCAGCGCGCCCACCTTCGTACCGCCAATATAAAATACATCGCATAGCTGGGCGATACGCGCTAGCGTCAAATCATTGTCCGGCGCAGCAAGCGCATAACCGAGCCGGGCGCCATCGATAAACAACGGCAAACGACGCTCACGGCACACCTCATAGAGCGCTTCCAGTTCCGCATGGCTATACAGTGTACCATTTTCGGTCGGCTGGGAAATGTATACCATGCCTGGCTGCGTGACATGCTCATGTGTCGCATCGTTCCAGTGCTCATCGTACACACGCTGCACTTGTGCAGCCGTAATTTTGCCGTCATCGCTTGGCAATGTGAGCACTTTATGACCGGTCGATTCGATCGCGCCTGTCTCATGTACGGCAATATGCCCGCTAACCGCTGCCACGACGCCTTGATGCGGACGCAAAATAGCCGCGATCACCGTTGTATTCGTCTGTGTACCACCGACTAGAAAATGCACATCCGCCTGCTCATTTCCGCATGCTTGACGGATATATTGACGAGCACGCTGGCAATATTCATCCATCCCGTACCCACTCGTCTGCTCCATATTGGTCGCTACCAACTTTTGCAAAATACGCTCATGCGCGCCTTCCGTATAATCGCTCTCAAATCGTATCATCGTGTGTTCGCTCCAATTGATCCAGTTTTTGTTCAATCTTTTGCATCGCGGCATGCAGCTCGTTAAGTTCATCCGGCGGCAAAGCGCAAAACAGACGGTTAATCTGCTCATTAGAGCGATCATCCAATTGTTTATATAGCGCTTTACCTGCATCTGTTAACCGCAGCAAACTAATCCGTTGATCGTCAGCCGATGATTGTTTATACAATAGCCCCAGCTTCACGAGACGACGAATAATCCGGCTCATATAGCTGCGATCGATATTCAGCGAATCAACTAGCATATTGGCGATACAAGGTTCATTCATACCAATTTCGACCATCACCCGCGCCTCGGTAAACGAATACCCGCTATCCAGCACATGGCTGTTCAATACACCGATCATATTCGTGTATCTGCGATTGAAATGCCGAATATCAGCGATCATCGCTTTATCCATCTTGTTCACTCCCAGGTGTATTATGTAAGCTGCTCGTTCCAGATGATAAATGGTGAGGTTGCGGCGACATATCACCTAACCGCGCCACCTATCGTCTATCATTTAGTGGACGATGTCCACTTTTGAGTTACGATTACTATAGTTGCTTTTGTGGACATTGTCAACTAAATCCCAAACACTCATTACATCAAATCATCTCCCGTTAGCTACGCATGGAACGCAGCGAACAGAGGCTTATTCTAAATTATAAATAGTGATGACCCTGTATGATGCAACACGTCCAGCCCAATTAGCAACCAAACTACATAACTGCCCTACATAACTGCGAGCCACACTAAAAAAGCACCTCATCGTCCCCCAGCCTAATCTCATAACCAATCGCCAAACGACCACCAACCCCACTTTCTAACCGCATCCCGGTTAACAGCCCATTCCGACTAGCCACATGACGTGCTTCCACCGGAAAAGTAAATGTCGATTCCGCTGTGAGACGACTCACCGCCAGCAAACCATGTGTATAACATAAACGGATCGTATGAATGGACGGTTCCGCTCGCTCTGGCAATTCGCTTTTCGCTCCCTCATGCTCGGCGATACAAGCCTGCTCATACAGTTCAACTCGCTCACTGGAACTAGCATTTCCAACTAACTCCACCGCCGCAGACTGCTTGCCATCATACATAAACAGTGGAATCCATGCGCCAAGCTGCCGGATATTGCTCTCATCCGCATCGGTCAAATGATAATTTACACAAATGATACCAGGTCGCTGTTCATAACAGGCACGAATGCGGCGCACACCAGCTGGCAGCGGGCCACTCCATTCGAGCGTAAACTTTGTCAGCTGTTCGTCCTGCTCTATGTCCACGATCGTATAACTTCCACCGCCATCAGCAGGATCAACCCCTGCATCACAGTCAAACGGTATGCTCGTACGAATGCCATCCGCAAGCTGATGCCCTGTTCCATCCATCGTTTGCCATGCCGGTGCATGGATTAACGGAAACAAATCGCCTTCCGCAAACCGGGTAAATCCTTGCTCCCGATACCCTGCTGCCGACGGCCCGATCAGACCGGGCATGCCGGTACGATGAATACGGGACAAACCTGGAATATTGTACGGATCATTCAGCGCTGTATGCCAGACCAACTGCTGACCCGCCACAACGCTAACTACGGTCTGAAACCAGCCATCCGTGTCCAGTGTATAACTTGTGCACTGTGCCGGAGTCGGATACGCAGCGATCATTTCCAACTCCGCACCACAATGAATCGCATACGCAAGCGCGGCGGCTGTCCACAGGTTATAACAAGTGTGGTTCGTATACACTTCATAGCCATGTCGTCGTTCCGGCGGATAATAATTACGCACAATGTGCAGATCACCCGCTTCCGTCTGCCAGCGCTCTATCGCTGCCCAGCGAGATCAGCCGCATGGCGAAAGGCACCTGCCCGTTTGTGTGCTCCTTGTCTCGCTTCTCGTACCGCCTGTACAGTAAAGATTAGTGCGGCTGTTGCCTCATTCCATTGATGCTGTGAACTGCGTCCACGGGTTGGCAGCTCACCAAGCGGCGAGAGCATCAACAGCGAGCTATACGCACCACGCTGTAACAGCTCATGAATTGGATCAACAGCAGCGCCTGCGTAACCTGCCTCCATCATCAATGTGAGATGATAACGTGTCACAATGTCGTACGCAAACGGACAATTCGGCATATGCAGCGGGCCATCTTGGTACAAGCCAAGCGCAGTAAAACGCGGCAGATGGTATCGCTGCACATACGTATCGATCCAGCCTGCATCTTCACCGCCCAACCCTTCCGCATAGCGCATATATTCACCGGATAGCATAATCGCGTTCCAATTGATCATCCGATTCGGATCGTTCAGTTTGCTCATCGTAAATACATACGTATGTTCCGGCTCGATCTGTTGCAATTGTTGCTGCCAATACACCGCCTGCTCTGGCAACAGCGGTTTCAGTATGCGATAGGCGCCCATGATCATCACCGGGAAAAAGTCCGCATGACCATCCGGCGCACGCTGCTGCACGAGCGCTGTCAAACTGCATGTGAGCGCCGCTGCCGCTGATTCCAGCAGTTCGCTCTGTCCGTGCGTAGCGAGTACAGCAGCTGCAAGCGCATATGATGGTGTCGAATAATAGCGCTCCTGCCCGGAATACGGATCATAAATCGCACCATCTCGCTGCTGATATTTCCGATAATGCTCCACTATGCCGGTCAGCAGTTTCAAGCGGCGCTGCCCATTCCACGCCGCTGGCATCGGCGCACACTGTTCCAGCTTACGTTCATACAACGTCCATGCTTTCTCCCAACGATACGGCTGCTTATAGGCAGCTTCCAACTTCACCTGCTTCATCGAATCTCCCCTTTGGCTCATTCAATCCGTTCACATTGCGAGCTGACCGTAAATGTAAATCGACATTGTATCCGTACCGCATGCTGTACATATTCGATCGGTTGAACAGCATCTTCATCCATCTGCTGCAAGCACGGCATGTCCAGCTGTTGCCCTAGCCGCTCCCTACGATGCTCCCCAGCCGTCACCTGATTTGAAACAGCCTTCCATTCCCGACTGCTCTGCTCTACACTAATATGCAAACGAAAACTTGTTCGATAAAATACAATCGCCCGTCCTTCATGATCATGACTAGCAATTTGCTCAACATCGACCTGATAACGCCCATGTTCCAGATCAAGCCGCACTAGCGCCGACTCCCCTTGCCATAATACAAAATCTTTCCCAATATGCGGCTCAATCCGGCTTATCAAACGCTCGTTAATATCGATATCATGCCCATTGTCCTCATCACCTGCGCCAGGACGATACAGCAGAAAACAATCATGTACTTCAAGCTGTGCCTGTTCCCGTCCCACCTCTGTATGTTCAAAACACTGCCAGTGAAAGCGCCGGGTAAAGCTGTTTAGCTGTGCTTCCTTCGGATATGCACCAGCTAGTTCCAGCATCATCACTGTCTCCTGTGCACGCTGCTCTAGTTGAAGCACAGCCGCCGCGTATTGACGCCCGGATTGCTGCTCCTGCCCGTTAATCGATGGAACCGAATGCCCTGCTGACGAAATATGCAAAATCGCCTCTCTGCCCGCCGCAAAATAAGCTGCCGTATACATACCTGCACCCGGATCACATAATAAATTTTGCCCACCACCATGAATAATAAAACTGCCCACATCATTATGATTATGCGGCTCATCATTATGACCCCCTTTCGCCGCCCAACCAACAACACCCGGTACGACAAGCCACTCCAGATCACGCCAATACCGACTACCCCTATGATGATAATTGGGCGTATCCAGTTTGAGATGACGGCTTGCTGCATACGAAGTCCGTTCCATACGTTTGTCCGTATTCTCTGCACGTTTTACTTGTATCGTGTTTTGCACAGTTCCATCTATGTTTACAGTTCCATCTATACCTGCACCTGTTTCCGCGTCTACACCTGCACCCACATCTTTACCTATTTCTCCGGTTACCTCCGCGGCTACACTTTCATCTAGCCCTCCTTCAATCCATCCCTGCTCCCGTTCCCCTGTTCTTACTCCACACCATGCCCCGGCATCATCACTACTTTCAAAATAAGCCGGCTCCGACCATAACAGATCACGCCACATATGCGCCCACCGCTGACAATGATCGTCACTGAACAATGGAATCGTAAATGGCAACGAAACCGTCCAGCCGTACCGCTGCGCCAGACGACTTAACAATCCGGTCGGTAATGCCTGCCGCTCCTCACTGTCCGAAAAATTAACAAATACACCGCCCGACAAATGCGCAGCCTGTGGAAAAGAAGCGATCGCACGAATTTTGCGTTGCTGTGACTCGCTTAGCTGTACCGGATACCCTATAGCTTCCAGCATCTCTAACCAATATGTAAAATAGCCAAACCCGTACACCCAATAGCCAATCCCTTCCGCACAGCCCCCGTCGTCGCCATAACTAGCCAAAAAATAAGCAAGCGCTTTGAGTAAACGATTCAATATAAACTGCTGTCGTTCGGTGTCACGCTCGGCAAGCAGCGCTGCGATTCCACAACCACTCGCACAGACAGCAGCCCAATTATGCTCCGCTGTCTCCCAATCAAATTGCCGCTCCGGATCGCTGAGCACATCCAATACCCGCCGTCCGATTTCCAACTGTATTCGTTCCAAAATACGCTGATCGACCAACCCATCCAGCAGTACAGCCAGCTCGGCAAGCATACCTGCCGTCTCCGCTGTAAACAGATCGATCTGCTGCCATGCCGGTGTATCCGCCCGTTCTGGCAAATGTGCAGGTAAACACCATGTGTATTCTCCACATACGTCCCATAACACGTCTTCAAGAGCTGTCTGAACGATACAAACATCAAACTGTGCTAGACGATCCGATGCATCCACCGCTAACGAAAAATTACGATATGAAGCGATCGAAGCAGCTAATGAACCAAAAGGAATGTCAAACGACATTGCAGCAGCAGCTACTGCTTCATGATCAATTGTTTCGATTGGAACGAATGGTGCTGAAGCTGACAGTTTCGAATCCGCCATCCCCGCCGCTATGAAATGAACATCCGTGCTCATCAAACCAATTTCGGCTTGTCCAGCTGTGGCTGTTGCTTCACCCGCGCCTGCCTGCTCTATATTTGGCGCCTCTACATCATCTGGGACATCACATATTAGCATCCCCGATTTCGGCTCCACTTCGGTATGCTCGTCCATTCCGGTATGCGCACATTGTTCATCAGATGCTACATTTCGCGCTGCCACTGACAAATTTTGCAGTTGCTCCTGCCCCTCCGCTTGCAGCCGCAATCGCATAAGCGCCAATGCGACAAGCCGTCCTCTACGCTCAAAATATATCTTTTCATACGGAATGCGCTGCCCATCATCCCGAAACTGTCGAAATGACGCAAAATGCAACACCGGCAACGGCTCGGTCAAAGCCCGCTGCGCAATTTGCTCCAGATCACGCCACCATTTTGCATAAGCCGGATGCCGAGCCGTCGCCAACAATCGCTCGCCTATATTGTTAACATTCCATACATGCCGAACTTGTCGAATCAAACGTATATAATCTGCTTGATCCTTTCCCATATCAACACCCCTTTATCGCAATGTGATTGCATTCATTTTCAAACAATGTACACTGGCTTACTGTATCCGATCTTGTGCCGATGCTATATTACACGTATGCCAACTATTACTATGACCGTGTTAAATGTTGCTTTTAATTACACACTGGCTTTCAATTGTGCACAGACATTACTACCATTAAGAACTTGAAGCCGATTTAAAATTAAAATTAATCTCGATCAAGGTACTCTATACTACATCATCCCAAAATAAATTCTCGTCTACCGCTCGCCTATCAACAATAAAATAACGCTTTCATAAATAAAAGTATAGCCATCATCCTGCTACATCTATACATAATTTGGTCATATTGCGATTCTTCCCCGTTCTGTTTCCGCGTTTTTGCTCCTATTTCCTCCTTTTGCTTCTGTGCTCTCTAGCTCGTTTCCGTTTCAAACTAGGGCGTGTCTTTAAACATTCATCGTTGTCATTTTATTATTCAAGTTGGTCGCGTTTTTAAGTGAGTTGACCTGTGTACAAACATAATCTAATGAAAAAACCGTATCGAACTGCCTATGAAGCTGTTTCAAAACACGTCCTAACCTGCTCTTTTCCAATCTTAATCCCTATTTTCAACCTTAAATTCCCGCCATAACAAAAAGGCAAGCCCGTATGGCTCACCTTTTGATCGATTCTATTTCACCTGTTATGCCGCCGATAACGAACGATACCATACACAACAACTACGATCACAATTCCGAGCGCATCAATTAACGTATCGCCAAAATGACCGGTACGACCGGCGATCCATGTCTGGTGCCATTCATCGGTCGCCGCATATCCGTACGCAATCACCGCCGCCCATAGCAGCGGCATATACGCTAATTTCGTCCATTGCGAGCACACTCGTACAAGCAAAAAGGTCAATATCGCAAATTCGGACACATGACCGCCTTTACGAATAAAAAATTCCCAAAACGCATACGGCTCACTACCAGTAACCGTATAGCCACCATAACTGAACTCCATTAACGGCGTGATCGCTGCCAGTGACGGCTCAGCAATCCAGCTTGCCAGTAATGGTTTCACATCTTGCTCCTGATACGGCTGATTGGACATCATAAACATAAATGTCATCCAGCCCAACGTCAGCACAGACCAGATCACTAGAGGAACGATTTCAGGGCGGCGAGCGGAGTGCGAACGATAGGAAGGTAAAGTCGAGCGCATCGTATATCCTCCTTTCGAGATCAGCCCGTTCTCGCACAGATGCTGTATAGTTGCCTACTCGACAACAATCCGACATTTTTTGCAAGCAGACTTGTAACAGTAAAAGCAGTCATACAACGCCTATGGATAGCCAAAAGACCCGTACATTCGCTAAGTTCGACGGTCTGTCTGTAGCACCCACTTGCTGCACTGTAGACTGCTTTTCTGATTGTATTATTCGATCGGAGCACGCTCCACAAAATATTTATTAGTCATATAGTATGCATCACCACGAGATGTTTCCACTTTTCCTTTTTTCGGGTCCAAAAAGACAATTTCTTTACATTTAGTACAGTACCATTTCGTACGCATAATCGGTGAATCTGTTGTGTACGCAGTGCCGCATTTGCAATCTACTTTGATGAGCACTCCATTTTGCTTATAAGCACTACTTAGATGATCCTCTGATTCATCAGGTTGCTGATTCGGTGTAAGCACACGCTGGTAATCGGAAAACTGATTTTGTACTTTAAAATCGGCAACAAGCTCTGGATTCAAACCAAAAAACTCTTTGCCTATACTGGTCACAAAACGTGTATTCGTTCTGTAGCTTTCCAGCCATTCTTCAATCTGTTGGTTGGACAAAGGTACGGTACCCTTGATTCCGCTGTTCAGTGTGTATGTCATGATGTGTAAAGCATCACTCTGTTTGCTTGAGTACATTAGAAACCTCCTCTTTCTTCAAAAGCTAATGTACTACAAAATATCGTTTTAATCAAAGCGTGAATTTAACTCAAATTCCATGTTATTCAATTCGTAATCAACTTTGACCAAATTTAGGATATTCCGTAGCAAGACGTTCAATCCAGCCGTGTATACGAGTAGGAATCTCCTCAGCCAGTTGCTCCCATGTCGTCATCAGCTCCTGGTTGATGTCAAAATATTCAAATTGCAGCGAGGGCACAAATACGTGCGTTTTCAAATACTGTCGTACTTGCCAGTCTATTGTATCATTCGTTGTAAATGCGTGCTGAAATAACTCATTAACGAGCAGCCTACCATCACCCGCCATCGTTTCACTGCATGCTTCTTCCACATTGGGCAATAGCTCAAACCAATCGCGAATCGGGCTAAATGTATGCTTGCCTGGTTGCGCATAAATGACCATATGCGTCTCATCCCGCATATTGCTGCGATCCCGGCGCAGCGCTCGCAAATACCGTCCACGAAAGCTGCATTCTGCATTCAGTACACGTCCATCATGAGCGATATATACCTATACATGCTCCAACCCATACAGATGACCGATATCATAATCCCACCAAACCGCATACTCACTCAACTGCGCCAGCTGAGGATCGGCAAAATCCAAATAGCGATTGTACGAAAGTGAAGCACCCGGCGCCTCCAACACCGTTACACCAATTCGTTCCGGATAAAATGGCTCAAGGCGATCAAAATGCAAATGCGGCACATATTTCGTCCCCAGCTCCACACTCATTAAAACTCTCCTGGTGAATGTCATTCATTCGGATAAAAGGAGCATCATTTCGATTTTATCCTGTTCACTATACAAAGTATTTCATCTGTACATGCTTGTCTGTCCAGCCGCTCCTATCGAACCCGAAACATACAATAAGTTTGCCCGTATGACAGACAGAAAAGCCATTTCAAACCGACTAGAAGCTGAATTTTATGCTCTTTACCTACAGGCTATCGCTTATGACAATGTAGCTTATGTACCTCCTGATCTTTTCGCCGTCCGCAAATGGCGCAGGCATAAACATCATGACGCTAAATATGCGAACGATGCCGCGCCTAAGCAAGCGGTAGGCGTTGATCTTACTTCGTACATTCACATTCATTGTATAAATAAGCACTCATTCAATCGCTAGCTTGATTTGTGGCTTCCAATACATCATGTTGATAAGACTGTGTTTATTATTTTTGTATACAGACGATTTTACGTACGTTGCTTACTGCTTGTGTGTATCGATGTAACGCCGCATTGTGGCTTGTCGTTTGTGTATATACTGCGTGATGCTACCACCGTACAGCGATCAGCCAATCTGTCTCACTGCGTGCACGTGATGGTACATGTTTGTGTATTACGTACATGTATATGTACGTAACATCGTATTGTTGTTTACTACTCATGCGCAGATTGCAGTAATGCCGTATTATTGTATATTACTCGCTTGCATTTCCATGTAAGATGATATTATAATTTACCACTTATGCGCAAATTTCATCTAACATCGTATTGTTATTCACCAAATTAGGTACAGATTCCAAGTAACGCTGTAATGTTGTGCAACATTCGCACGCATATCTATCTAACGTCGTATGCTTGTGTACCGTTCGCTTGCATATCCATGTAACATCGTATTGTTGTTTACCCTTGCATATATACCATGTAACGTCACATTGTAGTTTATCACTTGCGTACACATTCGTGTAACACCGTATTCTAGCTTTCCGCTCGTGTGTAAATCAGATGGAAGTCGCACTGTTGTGTACTGCTCGGGTATAGATCGACGTGACATCGAATTTTTGCTTATTACTTGTAGGTATACCCAAGTCACATCGCATACCTCATTCTAGTACATTGACCAAGTTAAATGTTAATTTTGATCGTGTACTAAAATCCTGATCCATGCGATCTTAAAATAGATTCAACACTCCAATTCATCTCGGTCAAGGTACTAGTTTACTGTTTGTCTCGTCAGCGGCGTACTAGCAAATACTTGTTTACTGCTTGCTGTGTATCTATACATCGCTGCGTCCTTTGCTTATCCGTTACAGTCGTAACCGAAAAATCCTACTATCGTTTTCACAAATATCTCTGTTTCTGCCCGTATGGTAGCTTGTTCCCTATCTAACTCTAGTCGGTTTATCGATGCTCCCCATGCTAACGACCGAGTTACTATTCTACCACTACAAGTCAAACAAACACCAATCCGTTCGCCATCAACCTATTATTGCACATAATTCCCATTATATACTTTTAATTTTTTCTCTATATTTAATAGCGATTATACATCAAATCGACAAAAATTCACTAATTATTTGCCCATAATAGCTCTTTATCCGAAAATAAATTAGGGTTGCGGCTTATTTGTTCATATTTTCGAATATTAAAAAGACTATGTATACGAACAATTTTATATTTTTTGATTTTTTGTAAATAACACTGGATGTTTATGTAAACCTATGCTAAACTATCTCCATACAGAAAGGAGGTGCGTCAACATCAATAATCACATGTTGAACGCGTCCTTTACCCAAGCCGAGGTTCTAGCGTAACAACTAGAACTTTCCGGTGGCGCGGGATGCGGTCAGATTTAAATAGCGCCATTTGGGTTAGAAAGGTCACCTGCGGGTGGCCTTTTTACTTTGCTCTTGCTCTTGCTCTTGCTCTTGCTCTTGCTCTTGCTCTTGCTCTTGCTCTTGCTCTTGCTCTTGCTCTTGCTCTTGCTCTTGCTCTTGCTCTTGCTCTTGCTCTTGCTCTTGCTCTTGCTCTTGCTTAAGCATGTTTGTTGAACACCTTTTTGTAAACAGATCATGTGCACATTAATTGAATATGTTCGGAAGATCAGCTTGGTTAGTGTTTACTAAGTAAACGTAATGTATGGATTGATATGCAGTCAGCTTCCATTTTTTCTGCTTGATTTTACCGTTTGACAGCGATATATGCTTTGTATCTATATCCTTTCCAGCCCAAATTATTGTTTTTATTTCCATTTGTTTTCATTGCAAAGTTCCGCTAACATATACACAAGTATGAAATACGCCAGTTGTTAACACAGTCTTAGCCTATAATATAACGTCCATTCTACTGTACAAAAAAACAGTACGCCCACAATATTTTATACGAGCAAATAAGTGAATTAACGTATACGTTTTATTGCACATTCACCTTCCAACTCTTTTCAGTATAGACTCCTCCAGTTCCAGTTCCAGTTCCAGTTCCAGTTCCAGTTCCAGTTCCAGTTCCAGTTCCAGTTCCAGTTCCAGTTCCAGTTCCAGTTCCAGTTCCAGTTCCAGTTCCAGTTCCAGTTCCAGTTCCAGTTCCAGTTCCAGTTCCAGTTCCAGTTCATTATAACTCGCCTTGCCAAGTCAACATCTTTATATTCAGCGATCCTGCTGCCATTTTAATACTGTACTATTTGCGGTTGTTGTTCACTTTATATATGCCAAAAAATAGACGAACTAATTGATTAATTTGAAGATAACGCTTACAATTTAACTATCATTCCGAATAACTTTAGCTGTCTTCAACTCAGTATAGGCAAATGTATATCGGCTACTGATTTATTTCCAGTATTTGCAATCAGTCTACTATAACCTGCAATTTTGAACGTTATCGCTGATTCATGCCCTATGGATCGCATCATGAACCGGAATGAACTGTATTTTAACCCTACCTATGCAGGAGGAAAAGCTACATGACGAGCTACTGGGAAAAAGCTTCACATATACGAACGGAAGATTCGATTCGTCTTATTTTAACGCCATCTTCTACTGCACAGGCGTTTTACTTTTTTTTACAGGAGATCGGCCATTTTAAGACTTCGTTTCCTTATGTGACCGAACGTGAGCATTTAAATTCGTATTTGATTTTGTACACATTATCCGGTCGCGGCAAGCTCCGTTATGGCAATACAGACTACACGCTTGAAAGCGGTGATCTGTTTTTTGTTCATTGTATGGACTACCATCGTTACGAAGCTGTGCGGGAGCAAGAGTGGGAGTTTTTGTGGGTGCATATACGCGGTGAAGCGCTCGAAGGCTATTACGCACCGTTTAGCCAGCGGCAAACTCCGGTCTGTCATGTGAACGAGTATTCCGCAATTCCAGGGCTGATGCAACGGTTGCTGAATATCCAAACACCACGCAGCAACAAAACCGAGTTGATTAGCTCACAATTAATCGTGCAATTGTTAACCGATATTTTGCTGCATGCTGTGTATGTTGGCGACAAACATGGACGTATTCCGGCTCCAGTGCTAGATTTGCAACAATATTTGGAACAACATTATACCGAACCGATCACACTCGATGACCTGGCTAAAAAATATGCTGTAAACAAATTTCAACTTAGCCGTGATTTTAAACAACATATCGGTTTACCGCCGATTGAGTATTTGATCAATATTCGCATTAATACCGCCAAACATATGTTACGCTACTCCGATCAAAGTATCCAGCAAATCGCCAGCGAAGTCGGTATCTACAATGTATCGCATTTTATTAATTTGTTCAAAGCACGAGTCGACTGCACTCCGCTCGCTTATCGTAAAGAGTGGACGTAACAAGTATATAGATGCCACTGTAAAGCATAAAATGATATGTATAGACTATGATCATACGAAGCATAGCCGGAAAAGCCGTTTCTCTGCATAAGCCGATCGTTGATTACCTTGTTCGTAAGGTGGCGAGCGGCTAGACGGAGAAACGGCTCTTTGGATACTTTTGCATATGCAGCTGAATTTATGTTTAAGCTAACTTATCAAATTGCGCTGCGTATTAACGGAAAAAAAGCAGATCACTTATTTTCCATACCCCGAAAAAGAGCGCCACTGCTACAACATACGTACTGAGCACAAATACCCAAGCATTCATTTTTTCCATGCGTTATCCCTCCATTGTAGTAAAATTCTCTCGGCAGTCTGAATCCGAATGCTACAGGCTGCATAATTGAGATTATTTTTGTTTGTTTGTCCATTTTTGCTGCTGATGTTTTGTTTGCTTATGCTGTTGTGTTGATGTTCTGTTTGCTCATGCTGTTGTGACTTTGTCGGTTGCTTTGATTGCGATACTGCTACACTGCTACACTGTAGTGTAATCGGCAAACTTAGTACGGTTGTTGTATTTGATTGAATGGCAATGCTTACTAAGCTATTCCGACGGCTTACTTGAGCACAAATCTTATTATAACGTGTTTTGCTCGTTTATGCATGGAACAAGCTGATGTAGTAAAATAGTCCAACAATCGGCACAATAATAACCGATAGCTTGTTAATGGTCAAAATAGGTCATACGAAATTGACTTGATCCAATGATATGAAAAAAGAGCAACATTGATCCCTTTTCAAGGAGCATGCTGCTCTTGCTTTTAATTTATTATCGATATAAATTTGACATATAGGCACGACCCAAACATGCTAACTTCTACATCAGTTAGGAACTTTGTGCTCAATCCGCAGTTTATCAGCTACCATAGCGATAAATTCACTGTTCGTTGGCTTGGATTTGCTAATATTGATCGTATAACCAAACAGATGGCTGATCGAATCGATATTGCCTCTCGTCCAGGCAACTTCGATCGCATGACGAATGGCGCGTTCCACACGCGAAGGTGTTGTTTTAAATTTCTCCGCAATCGCTGGATATAGCGTTTTCGTAATCGAACCGAGAATTTCGATATTGTTGTACACCATCGTGATCGCTTCACGCAAATACTGGTAGCCTTTAATATGAGCAGGCACACCGATCTCGTGAATAATCGCCGTAATGCTGGCATCCAGATTGCGACCTTTAGCTGGCATCGCTACGGCTGGCTTGTTCATCGCATTGCTCATATTACTAGCAGAACTGCCATTGCTGCCCAGCGATTCACCAGTGCCGACTAATTGACGCACACGATTGACGAGTACTTCCATATCAAATGGCTTCAAAATATAATAGGAAGCACCTAGTTGCACTGCACGTTGTGTAATATTTTCCTGACCAAACGCGGTCAGCATAATAATTTTCGGTGCCGGATTCAGATTCATATCGCGCAACCGTTCCAATACACCAAGCCCATCCAGATGAGGCATAATAATATCTAAAATTAGTACATTTGGTAGCTCTGGCAAGTTTTCCATCGTTTTTAAAACTTCCTCACCGTTAAATGCGATTCCTACGACTTCCATGTCCTGCTGATTGGAAATATAATCAGCCAGCATATTAGTAAATTCACGATTATCATCTGCTAGCAATACTTGAATAGTTGACAATGGATATTCCTCCTTCATTTTGGTCACGCTCTCCTGCTGTGTTGCATCCATTTGTAGTGTGTTCATTATGCTCGATCTAATCATTCACTTCATAATTACTATAAACTTTCATTCGACACAAAAAGCATGAATCCTTCTGTCGAAAACAATAATCTCATAATTTTCCCAATTTTTCTATCCTATATGCGATAAACAGACACAAAAAGACGTAGCACGGCAGCTTATCTCATTTATTTATGATCACATATAGAAACGGGAAGCACTGCAATTACAGGCAGGCTTCCCGAATAAAAATAGTACGATGACCATTTCAAATATACAATTTAGTGTTGTACACATACATTCTATGCGTGAAAATAACTGATACATTCAAACTCGCTATTACAATCATTTAACGTAATAGTACATTATAATATGTTGACCGAATAGCACATTGATCGAGATCAATTTTATGTTTAAATCTGCCTTATGTCCTGAATGATAGCCCTATCCGTACATGATCAAAATTAAAAACATCATCAACATTAAAACTTAACATCGTCAAAATAATAATGTATTACGATGATCGCTTTAAATATAGTTTGATAGTATACAAATTATCGCTCTAACTAAGGTCATACAGCGGATTTAAAACGATTATGTTACACAGTCAATTATATACAATCGCTTAGTGTGTAATCGTTCCTACATAGGCACTACAAAAATGGATAAATGACGCATAACAATGACATAGCCACACTACAAATCAACAATATATCATATTGAAACATCGATTAACGCATCCATTAAAACTATATTGCCTCATTCACCTTAATTTGTACTTTATAATATGACATAACGATCGGAATGATGATCTTACTACATAACAATAATGACTGAATAGCTCGATCTGCTCATTTACTAGCTATACTTTGCAGCTGCTTCGGCTCCATTAATGGACAGCGTAGGCTGAACCGCCATCTTTGCGTGCTTCTGCCAGCTTAAGCATCTCCAGTGCATGATGATTCGTTTTCTCGGTAATCTCGACTCCACCTAGCATACGTGCCAGTTCGTCGACACGACCGTCCTCATGCAGCGAGACGACGCTCGTCGCTGTACGATCGCCCACAATTCGTTTTTCGATCAAATACTGATGATCTGCCATACATGCTACTTGCGGTAAGTGTGTAATCGAGAACACTTGGCATTCGGAAGACAGTTTAAACAACTTCTCTGCAATCGATTGTGCAGCGCGTCCGCTCACACCGGTATCCACTTCATCAAATACGAGTACAGGCACTTGTTCATGACGGGCAAAGATACTTTTGAGCGCCAGCATAATACGCGATAGCTCACCACCGGAAGCGATTTTGCCCATTGGGCGCAGCGGCTCACCAGGGTTAGGCGAAATGAGGAATTCAGCCGTATCGATCCCTTGGCGGGTAATCCGAATACGATGGTCATTCCATTCGATTCCGTTAGCATCATAAATATAATCAATTTTAACTTGCAGTGTTGTACGCTGCATTTGCAAGTCTTTAAGCTCGGCTTCCACTTGTTTGGATAACTCACCTGCTGCTTCACGGCGCAGCTTGCTCAGCCGCTCACCAGTTTCCAATAGCTGTGCACGAAGTTTATCACGCTTCGCTTCCAGCTTGAGCAAATGTTCGTCTTTATTTTCCAACAGATCGGTCTCACGCTGGATTTTCGCGTAATAAGCCAAAATCTGCTCAACATTTTCGCCATACTTGCGGCGCAAGCCAGAGATCATATTCAAACGTGATTCCACTTCTTCCAAGCGGCCTGGATTGAATTCAATATTTTCCTGATAGTTGCGAAGCTGATAAACGACATCTTCAAGCTGATAATAAGCGGATTGCAGTTGCTCCACTAACGGATCAAGATGTTTGGCATCATAACGTGCTACATCGCTTAGACGTGACATCGCCACACTAATCGCGCCCATCGTGCCCTCACCGTTCAGATGATGATAACCGCCTGCTACCGCTTCCATCATTTTCTCGCTATGCGCCAGCCGCAAACGTTCTTCTTCAAGCGTCTCATCTTCGCCTGGCTGCAAATTTGCGGCGGCGATTTCTTCAAGCTGGAAGCGATACAAGTCCATCATTTGATACGTTTTTTGACTGTTTTCTTGCAATTCGCGCAGTTCACGTTCGATTTTAATATAACTGCTGTATTGTTCATTGTATTTCAGCTTCACTGGCCCAATCTTCACGTCGGCAAACGTATCCAGCAAGCCTAGATGGCGCTCTGGCTTCATTAATGATTGATGTTCATGTTGTCCGTGAATGTTGACGAGCTGTTCGCCCACTTCACGCAGCATCGATAAATTGACAAGCTGACCGTTAATGCGCGCTGTGCTTTTACCGCTGCTCGTCACTTCACGACGAATGACGAGATGTTCTTCGGCGGTACCTTGAATGCCAAGACGCGCCAACGTCGACCAAACCGGGTGTGTAGACCGCAGTTCGAATAGAGCTTCCATTTCCGATTTGTCACAACCGTAGCGCACAATCTCCGCTGAGCTTCTTCCGCCTGCAATCAGACCGAGCGCATCGATGATGATGGATTTACCCGCACCGGTCTCACCGCTCAGTACATGGAATCCTTTATGAAAGTAAACGTCGATTTCTTCAATAACAGCCAGGTTTTTGATGCTCAGCATAACTAGCATGGAGCTCACTCCTTCTCGTATAAAAGACTGTTTGACCACGCTTCAGACGAAACCGGATCAAAGTTCCACAGTCAGCTGGCGCCAAAAAACGGCATGGCTGTATCGATCATACGACGGAAGCAGAACGAGCGTATTTATCGTCTTAAGACATACTATCTACCATCTTAAGAAATAAAGCCCATAATCTGCTCGATCACTTTCTGGCTGTCGTTCTCGGTGCGGCAAATAATCAGCATCGTATCATCACCTGATATCGTGCCCATAATTTGCTGCCATTCCATACTGTCCACAAGGGAAGCGATCGAATTGGCTGTACCCGGAAGGCATTTCATCACAACCAGATTGTTCGTAAAATCGATCTGCAGAAAATTATCCACCAGTGCGCGCTTAAGCTTCTGCACCGGATTGTAGCGTTGATCGGTTGGCAAGGAATATTTATATCTTCCGTCATCGGTCGGAATCTTGATCAGTAAAAGTTCTTTAATATCGCGTGATACGGTCGCCTGGGTCACCTGAAAGCCTGCTTCTCGCAACGCTTCAACTAGATCATCCTGGGTTTCGATATCTTGATGTGTAATAATTTCACGAATTTTAATATGTCGCTGTCCCTTCATAAAGACCTCCGCTTGGTAGTATGCTCTATTATAATCATGCACATGATCGCTTTGACGAATGCATTATAGCGCCTAGTTTGGTAAAACAGACTCTATAATTATTCGAGATTGTGCAGGTATATTCCTTTTTGAGCTTTGCAATTGGAACATAGTCTGCGTCTCTATCGATCATCAACGTGGCATCGCACATTACCCTATTGTAACATCAAGAACGGGAGAGTCCAAACGCTGGCTGAAACAACGAACCAGGAGGAACGTTCGTTCTCATTATATAGGAATATCTGTTCGTAAATCAATAGCCAAATTGAGTTTCGATGTAAAATTCGCCAGCAGCTTTTGAATTGCCGTATTCCAGTTGTATATTCAGTCGTATGCAAGCCGAAAGACCTGCGCCGGGCTGCAAGCTGCCAGTGCAGGTCTTTTCTTATCTCCCCTAAAGGCATGTTCATTCCTACTTGACCTAGCGCAGCGTTAGCTCCCTAATACGGCTCCTACACGGTCAAATGCCCATTCTGTTCATCTGCAATCGAAATGGTGAGTGACCGTCGATAGACAAAATCAGGGAAAATCCCCTAAACTTTCAATCCACACGCTCGCATAGCGCAATAAATCAAAAGCGGTGATGTCAGATGAGTAATCATGTTACTTTTTCGCTGCACCGCCGCGAAAACGATGTCCTGCCTCTGTCGCTGTACGCGCGGCAAGCTCGCTTAAATCCGCCAGCTCCGGAATCGGCTCCAACACCTCATCGGCAGCTGGCAGATGCCAATGTGCCAGAAACTCGATATTGCCTTCTCCGCCTGTGATCGGGGAAAAGGTAAGCCCGCGCAGCTCATAACCGAGCTCTTTGGCAAAGCCGAGCACATGCTCTAACACTTCCTGATGCACCTTCGGATCACGCACAACGCCGGTTTTGCCTACTTTTTCCCGTCCAGCTTCAAATTGCGGCTTGATCAGCGCCGCCACATCGGCAGGACGTGACAATAGCTCTTTGAGCGGCGGCAACATCAAACGTAGCGAAATAAACGACACATCGATGCTAGCAAAGTTTGGCGTTGGCCCTTCCAATTGCTCAGGTGTCATATAACGAAAATTCGTCCGCTCCATCACTTGTACTTGCGCATGATTGCGCAGCGACCAGTCTAGCTGATTGTAGCCGACATCAATCGCATACACATGCGCTGCACCATGCTGCAAAGCACAGTCTGTAAATCCGCCGGTGGAAGAACCGATATCAAGCATAATACGTCCTTCCATATCCAAACTAAAATGCTGGATCGCCTTTTCCAGCTTCAACCCGCCGCGACTGACATACGGATGTACCGCACCTTTGACATTGAGCGCGGTATCGCGTGGAATTTTCATGCCCGGCTTTTCCAAGCGCTCGGTGCCGCCGTAGACGAGCCCTGCCATCACGGCTGCTTTTGCTTTTTCCCTGCTTTCGTAATATCCCTGTTCGACGAGCAGGACGTCAAGACGTTCTTTATCACTTGCCATAAATAATCTCCTGTACGGATTCCGTATTTTTAAACGCTATTTGTAGCGCCTGATGTTTTGGCTCATTGTAATCATTCCACATTAAAAGCAGCTGTGTAAACAGCAAACGAAGCGGAAAATAAAACTTTCCGCTTCGCTGCTGTCATCGTTCAACGGTCAGACCGAATTTTTTTGAAATGTCCATGCTTGTCCCGGTGCGAGCGCTTTAAGCGAGGCGGCGATATGCTCCGGTGTCAGCCCTGCTTCACGTTGCTGATCTTTAATGCTGCCGTGCTCGATAAACGCATCAGGAATGCCCATCAGCCCAACGGTAACATCATACAAACCGCGCGCTGCATAAAACTCCAACACCGCACTGCCCATACTGCCCGCCTGTGACACTTCTTCGACGACGAGCATCCGTGTGCCACGCGCTGCCAGATCAAGCAGCATCTGCTCATCCAGCGGCTTCATAAAGCGCGCATTGATCACTGCCACATGCATGCCGTCGCGTTTCAGTTCGTCGGCAACTTCGATCCCCATTTGCACCATCGGCCCGGAGGCGATGATCGCATAGCCGTCACCTTCACGTACGTTTTCCCATTGTCCGATCGGAATCGGCAGCAGCTTTTGATCAAGCGGTACGCCCAAACCGCTAATACGCGGATAACGGTAAGCGATCGGTCCATCATTGTATTCCAGCGCCGTTTTCATCATATGGCGCAGTTCATTTTCGTCCTTTGGCATCATAATGACCATATTCGGAATATGACGCATAAAAGCAACATCATATACGCCTTGGTGTGTCTCACCATCCGCCCCGACAAAACCGGCACGGTCAATCGCAAACATAACGTTGGCGTTATGACGACAAATATCATGCACGATCTGATCGTAAGCACGCTGCATAAAGGTTGAATAGACCGCATAAATCGGCTTCATACCTTCCATCGCCAATGCCGCACACAATGTTGCCGCATGTTGCTCGGCAATACCGACATCGATCATACGCTCAGGAAAGCGATCGGCAAACGGGAACAGCCCCGAACCGCCCGGCATAGCAGGCGTAACGGCAACGATGCGCTCGTCTTGTTCCGCCAGCTCGATCAGCGTTTTGCCGAATACTTCGGTATACATCGGATTACCGGCAGCTTTGAGCACTTGACCGGATTCGATTTTGTACGGTGTAATGCCATGCCATTTGTACGAATCGGCTTCGGCTGGCAAATAGCCTTTGCCTTTGATCGTCACCACATGGATTAGCACCGGGCCGTCTACATTGTCTGCCTGATGGAATGTTTCGAGCAACTTCGGCAGATCATGACCATCGATCGGACCAAAATAAGTAAAGCCCAACTCCTCAAACAAGACGCCGGATACCATCGCATATTTCAGCGAATCTTTTAGCTTTTCGGCGGTTTTGGCAATTTTGCCGCCAATCGCTGGAATTTTTTTGAGCAATTGTTCCACTTCATCTTTGGCGCGTAAATAGCCGCGATCCGAGCGAATTTTGCCCAAATATTTATGCATCGCCCCTACATTCGGTGCGATCGACATCTCGTTGTCGTTCAGCACAACGGTCAGCTTGCGCTGCTCATGTCCGATATGGTTAAGCGCTTCAAAAGCCATACCGCCTGTAAGCGCTCCGTCACCGATTACGGCGACGACTTTATTGTGTTCCCGTTTGAAGTCACGCGCAAGCGCCATCCCCATCGCTGCTGATAGTGATGTACTGCTATGCCCGGCTTCCCATACATCATGCTCGCTTTCATTGCGTTTAACAAAACCGCATAAGCCTTTGTATTTGCGCAATGTATCAAAACGATCCATCCGCCCGGTTAAAATTTTGTGCACATACGCCTGATGACCAACGTCAAAAATAAACTTGTCTTTTGGACTGTCATACAAATAATGCAGAGCAAGCGTAAGCTCCACTACACCCAGATTGGAAGCCAGGTGACCGCCTGTTGCCGATAGCTTCTCGATCAGAAACTGGCGAATTTCTCCTGCCAGCACGGTTAACTGTTCTGTTGTCAAATCTTTGAGATCACTTGGTTGATGAATCTGTGGAAGCAGCACACCATTTCCCCGCTTTCCTTTGAACGCCACTCGGCGTCCAAATATTGTTTACATGCAAAATAATCAATCGATAATTGTACCTGCGTTTTATATTACTATCCACTATACCACAAGCCGGTTCGTTTACGAAATCAGCTATCCTATATTGCCGGATAAACGGTTTCCGCTCAATTAGAGCAGCTAGTTTTACGACCAAACTGTACACAGCGTCTGTAAACCAAACAGCCATACTTGCCAAAACGCAGATAACGGATAAACACCAGCAGGCAGTAAACTCCCGTTCATACTAAGAGTTTTCCGGCTTGCTCGTTTTATCCGCTTCTTCAATTCGTACGCTGACGCACGCCTAACTATCATCGATTGCTGAAATAGACCCTGATGGCTATACGTAACCATTAATGGTCACGTTGCACCAAATAATCTGCGATTTCTTCCAAACGACTGGCGTCTTGCAAATTTGCCGCCTGCAAAGCTGTTTTAGCGCTTGCCGTCAGACGCTCCACTTCCTGTCTGGAAGCGTCCAAACCGATAAAGTAAGGATAGGTCACCTTTTGCAGCTTGCTGTCGCTTTGCGTTTTTTTACCGAGCTTAGCTTCGTCACCGATTACGTCCAAAATATCGTCTTGAATTTGGAACGCCAGCCCGATATCAGAGCCAAAACGACGTAGCGCATCCAGTTGCTGCTCGGTCGCTCCTGCTGTTCTTGCCCCAGCCGTAAGCGAAAACATAAATAAATCCGCCGTTTTGTGCAGATGGATATACCGCAATTGCTCCAACTCGGTCATGCCCTGTTCGCCTTCCATATCTGCCACCTGTCCACCGACCATACCACGCGGCCCGGCATATTCCGCCAAATCACGCACGATCGCTAGCGCTGCTTCCGGTTGTACGCCCAACGCAGTACAGCCTGTCACCGCATAAAAAGCATGTGTAAGCAATGCATCACCAGCGAGAATCGCCAGCGCTTCGCCATACACTTTATGATTGGTCAGCTTGCCACGACGGTAATCATCATCATCCATCGCCGGCAAATCATCATGAATTAGCGAGTACGTATGTACCATCTCGATCGCACACGCTACCGGCAGCGCCGCTTCACGACTGCCGCCCAGCGCTTCTGCCGCCGCAATCACAAATACCGGACGCAGACGCTTGCCGCCTGCCATTAGCGAATACAACATCGATTGCTGCAATGTATCCGGCACATCCCAGCCGGAGGGCAAAAAGCTTTGTAGTTGCTCCTCCATCTGCACGGCAAGTTCATCGATATAGTGCTTCAGCTCTGGACGCTCACTCAATCTCGTCACCGCTTTCGGCAGATTGGAACGGCTGTTTGCGCAGCTCTCCATCTTCTTCAACGATCATTTCAATTTTGCGCTCCACTTCTTCCAGCTTGGAACCGCACACTTGGGATAACTTCATTCCTTGTTGAAACAGATCAATCGCTTTTTCCAGCGGCACATCGCCATGTTCCAATTCGGAGACGATTTCCTCTAGCCGGTCCATCGCCTGTTCAAAATTAAGCTCTTGTTCCTTTGCTGCCTTCGCCATCGTTGTCCGCCTCCTTAATGCTCCATATGTTACACTGCAATTGTCCATCCTGCAGATGTACTTTGATAATCTCTCCCGGTGTTACCTGTTTGACCGATTTGATCAATTGCTGTTCTGGCTCATCGTACACAAGGCTATAACCGCGCGCCATCACTTTCAGCGGGCTCAGCGCATCAAGCTGTTTTAAGCCAAAGCCGTGCTGCTGCTGCTTTTGCCGTAAAATTTGCTGCATGCGCAATTCCAACTGCCGGCGCGCCGCATCGGTACGTCGTCTTGCATAAATGAGTTGCTCCTGCGGATTATGCCGTGCTAGCCGCTGACTCATCCGTCCCAACCGTTCGCGCTGCACATGGCTGCGCCGCAGCAAGCTGGCGGTCAGGCGGCGTTCCAGCATATCCAGCCGTGTCATATGCTGTACAAGCTGACGCTTAGGATGAAGAAGTGCCGTAGAACGCCGCAATCGGTTCAAACGTTCGCGCTGACGCTGCGACAGACGCAGCAACCCTTGGTGGAGCTGCCGACGTATTTGGACGAGCTGTGCACGTAATTCATTGACACTCGGCACCGCCAGCTCAGCAGCAGCAGTCGGTGTAGCAGCACGCAAATCGGCGGCAAAGTCAGCGATCGTAAAGTCGGTTTCATGTCCGACCGCCGAAATGACTGGAATATGCGAGCTAGCGATCGCCCGTGCTACCATTTCTTCATTAAATGCCCACAGTTCTTCGAGCGAGCCACCACCACGTCCGACAATTAACACATCGGCTTCGCCCATCCGGTTGAGATCACGAATCGCTTTGACGATCGCTGGTGCTGCCCCCTTACCTTGTACAAGCACCGGATAAACGACGATCTGTACCGCTGGATAGCGGCGGCGCAATGTGATCACCACGTCGCGCACCGCTGCACCTGTTGGTGAAGTCACGACACCGATCACTTTCGGAAAATGCGGAATCATGCGCTTGCGTGAAGCATCAAACAGACCTTCATGCTCTAGCCGTTGCTTGAGCTGTTCATAAGCGAGATACAGACTGCCGATGCCATCCGGCTGCATCGAGGTTGCATAAAACTGATACTGTCCGTCACGTTCATAGACGGAAATATAGCCACGGGCGACAACCCGTGTGCCTTCTTTCGGAATAAACGGAAGCCGCTGATTGTACGAAGCGAACATAATTGACTTTAAGCGACTGCCTTCATCTTTTAATGTAAAATACATATGCCCGCTTGAATGATGAGTGAAATTGGAGATTTCGCCCCTCAGCCATACTTCGGAAAGCAGCGAATCGGACTCCATTTTCATCCGGATGTATTTATTAATCTCCTTGATGGAGTATATACGCTGCTGTTGCCCCATAACGGTCTCCTTTCTTACTTGAGCCCTTTATTTGAGTCCATATGCACGGCGCGCGGCGACGAGCGTGTTTTTCATCAACATCGTGATCGTCATCGGGCCTACGCCGCCCGGAACCGGAGTGATCGGCCCGGATACTTCCTTCGCACTTTCAAAATCAACATCACCGGCAAGCTTACCGTTATCAAGACGGTTCATACCAACATCGATCACGACCGCTCCCGGCTTGATAAAGCTGGCGTCGACAAAATTAGCACGCCCAATCGCGACCACGAGAATGTCCGCCTGTTGAGTCAGTTCCTTCATGTTCGCTGTACGAGAATGACACATCGTTACCGTTGCATGTTCGCGCTGCAACAGCATCGATACCGGTTTGCCGACGATATTACTGCGACCGATTACGACCGCATGTTTGCCAGCCAGTTCGATACCGGTACGTTTGATCATTTCGATCACGCCTGCCGGTGTGCATGGCAGCAAACTTTCGTCACCGATCATCAGATTACCGACATTGATCGGATGAAAGCCATCCACATCTTTTTGTGGAGCAATGGCGTCGATGACCGCTTTTTCTTCAATTTGCTTCGGCAATGGCAACTGTACCAAAATACCGTGAATATTGTCCTGTTTGTTCAGCTTGTCTACCAATGTCAGCAGTTGTTCCTGTGACGTATCGGCAGCCAGACGGTGAACTTCCGAATAGTAGCCAAGATCATGGCAAGCTTTCTCTTTATTGCGTACATAAACATGGGAAGCCGGGTCGTCACCGACGAGCACAACCGCCAATCCTGGCTGAAAGCCCTGCGCCTGCATCGCTTCCACTTCCCGCTTAATATCCTGACGAATTTCCTGCGAAATCTGTGTACCGCTAATAATCGTTGCTGCCATGATAAATCGCTCCTTTAACATATGAAAATGAATATGAATGAGGGCATATGCCCTTGTATCACTGAGCTTAAATCGTTTACCTCGTAGCGATGATCGCTTGCCTGTTGCCGCTTGTCACCTATCGATTGTCGCTTATTGGCGACCTTTCAGCTTATCCAGATCGTGGATCATTTTACCAAGCACACCGTTGACGAATTTGCCTGATTCCTCACTGCCAAAATGTTTGGACAGCTCGATCGCTTCGTTTACAGCTACCTTTGCCGGCACATCTTCGGTGAAAATCATCTCATACACTGCCAAACGCAAAATTTGACGGTCGACCCGGGACAGACGACTGACTTGCCAATTTTGCAAATAATCGACGAGCAAACCGTCGATCGCTTCACGGTTACTGTTCACACCAGCTACGACATCAAGCACATACGCTTTGAGCTGTCGTTCATCTTGTACTTCCACTTCAGACTCGTTGTCCGCCGCCGCTTCCTCTAGCAACATCTCTACAGCAACTTCGGCTTTTACTTCATTCATTTCCATTTGATACAGACTTTGTACGGTAATTTCCCGCGCTAATCTTCTTTTCATACGATTCATATCCTTTCGGCAACATGCACTGCGCGCCAGCTTGCCATTAGCTATGCTCTAAGCTACGCCAAACGTGGCTGCATCTGTCGCCTGTATATTTTATTGAAAAATAGTTAGCTTCCGCAAGTATACGGACGGCAAACAAAAAAACTGTCCACCTTCATTTCCGGAAAAGCGGGGATATTGCTCACTTCAAACCGGGAATGATGATGGACAGGGTTCATCGAAACGGACGCCAGCGATCGGCTAGCCATTCGCTGACACGTTGCCAGTGAATAAATGGACCTAACCGCAAATCACGGTGACGACCGACCGTATAACCTATGAACACTAACAGTGCAAAGAACAACATATCCCAAAACCCAACCGTCAAATACAAAATGCCGCAGCCGATGCCTGCCAGCACGCCGAGAATTCGTCCGCCGAAGTTCTCCCAGATCAGTTGCCATCTCATGAGCGAAGCCCCTTTCTACTGCACTCTGCTTTTGAATGCAGGCGAATGAACGATATTCGCAATATAGACCGAAACCGATGAGACCGGAATACCGGTAATCTCCTCAACTTCGGTATGAATACTTTTTTGCATGCTTTCCGACAGACCCGGAATCGGTGTCTCGCCATCTACAACCGCACGAATGACGATATCCAGTCCCGACTCCACCACCCGAACACGGGTTTTCAGATCACGTACACCACGTGTGCGCTCGGCAACTTTAAGCGTCATATTTTCAATCGTATCCAGCGAAATTTGCACATCGCCAAATTCGGTACGCTGATGTACCGAATGCATGGAACCGCGTTCCGTTCGAATCGATACGTAAAAAAAACGGATACTTAGCAAAAACAGCATGACCGCAATAATGACGACGGTAATATACACATTTTGCTCATTGCGGTAATCTATCGTAAAAGGAAACTGTCCGGTCAGCAGCAAAATAACAAGCACAGACAAAATGCCAATACTCAGACTGTATACAAACAATAGCAGCCGATCGATAATTTTAGCCAAAACATTGCAGCCCCTTTACATTGTACTAAACCCCAGACTGCTCGTCAGGGGTTTATGATGGGCGGCTCTACCGGATCACCTATCCCGCAGAGCACAACCCGCTGCTCGTATCCGCATTCCGCACATACGCTGTTTCATGAAAAGTGGTATTGCTCGCCCATAACGAATCAAGCGTTAATGATTTGAGGCGAATTATTTTACACGGTGGGTAAATTCGCTTTCTTCCTGTTTGTCCACCGTTTCCAAATGCACATCATGAATTTGCACGTTAACCTCAATGACAGTCAAACCGGTCATCGTTTCAATCGAGCGTTTTACATTGCGCTGAATAAGCGCAGCGACCTCTGGCAAACGATGTCCGTATTTCACAATAACCGACACATCCACCGCCGCCTCGCGTTGACCTACTTCAACCTTTACGCCACGGGACAAGTTTTTACGTCCGAGCAGCTCGGCAATTCCACCGGCAAAACCACCGCTCATACCGGCTACACCGTCCACTTCGATCGTAGCAAGACCGGCGATCACTTCGATCACCTCGGGCGCGATCTGGATTTCACCGATGTCTGTCCGTTCAAATTCAGTCGGGAATGTACTCATTATTTATACACCTCCTGCCAAGTAAACTTAATATAACATGGACCCGGTTCATTGACAAACCGAAGCGCATTGCCATTATACTTCGTTTTCTTCCAGGAATTTAATATCAAAATCACCGCGTACAAACGTCTCATGATTCAGCAAACGCAGATGGAAAGGAATCGTCGTATGGATACCTTCAATGGCAAATTCATCGAGCGCACGCTTCATACGGGCAATCGCCTCATCGCGTGTCGGCGCCCAAACGATCAGCTTGGCGATCATCGAATCGTAATATGGCGAAATTGTATAGCCCGGATAAGCGCCACTATCGACACGTACACCCGGCCCACCTGGAGCAAGATAGAAATTAATTTTGCCTGGGCTGGGCATAAAGTTACGCTCAGGGTCTTCCGCATTGACACGGCATTCGATCGACCAGCCGTTAATTTCCACTTCGTCTTGGGTAAACGAAAGCGGATTGCCTTCTGCCACACGAATCATTTCCTGAATCAGATCGACGCCAGTCACCATCTCGGTCACCGGATGTTCCACCTGAATACGGGTATTCATTTCCATAAAATAAAATTGTCCATCTTGTCCAAGCAGAAACTCCAATGTACCTGCGCCAGAGTAGTTGACCGCTTGCGCTGCACGTACAGCCGCAGCGCCCATCTCGGCACGCAGCTCAGGCGACAGCACCGGGCAAGGCGCTTCTTCGACGAGCTTTTGACGACGACGTTGAACAGAACAATCCCGCTCACCTAAATGCACGGCATTGCCGTGACGGTCAGCGATAATTTGCACTTCAACATGTTTCATGCCGGTCAGGAATTTCTCCAAATAGACGCCGCCATTACCAAACGCTTTTTCCGCTTCTTGTTGAGCGTTTGTCATCTGTTTAACGAGCGATTCTTCGCTTTCAGCGAGACGAATCCCTTTACCACCGCCACCGGCAGTTGCTTTAATAATGACCGGGTAGCCGATCTCACGCGCGATTTTGACCGCTTCGTCCAAATCGTCAACGATACCGTCCGAGCCAGGAATAACCGGTACACCCGCTTGCAACATCGTGCGCTTCGCTTCGGATTTGTCACCCATCCGATTGATCGCATCTGGAGATGGCCCGATAAACGTAATATTGCATGATTCACAAATCTCGGCAAAGTCCGCATTTTCGGCAAGGAAACCGTAACCTGGATGCACTGCATCGCATTCGGTCAGCGTTGCAACACTCATCAAGTTGGTCAGGTTTAAATAGCTATCTTTGGACAGCGTCGGGCCGACGCAATACGCTTCATCCGCAAGGCGAACGTGCAGCGAATCACGATCCGCTTCAGAATAAATCGCCACCGTCGAAATGCCCATCTCACGGCAGGCGCGAATAATACGAACCGCAATTTCGCCACGGTTCGCAATTAGAATTTTTTGAAATTTCATTGTGTATGTCCTCCTCCAGCCTGTGTGCGTAAGCTCCGTCTTACTCCGGTTTTACCAGAAACAGGGGCTGGCCATATTCAACCAGTTGCCCGTTTTGAGCAAGCACTTCGACGATTGTTCCGTTTACTTCGGCTTCCAGCTCATTCATCAGCTTCATCGCTTCGATGATACAAACGACGGATTTACCGTTTACTTTGTCGCCTGCGCTTACAAATGGACCTTTTTCCGGAGATGGAGAGCGGTAGAACGTTCCGACCATTGGAGACACAATTTTATGTAGTGTCGGATCGGCTTCCGGTGTCGTTGCAGCAGGTGTTGTCGCTGGCGCGGATGCTTGTGGTGTTGCAACCGGCTGGCTTACTTGTGGTGCGGCATCTGCAACAGGAACCTGTGCTTGCACATATACGGTTTCGGATTTACCCGGCTTGCGGATAACGAGACGGGAGCCTTCGTTTTCAATCTCCACTTCCTGAACGGAGGTTTCGTCCACCAGTTGAATCAATTCTTTAATTTCGTTTAATTTAAACATCTATTCATTCACTCCTTTGGCTTCTTCGCCTAGCAACTGAGCACAATAGAGCGCGCTCATTTCGGAAAATTGCACATAACGCTATGTATTATAGCACATTACTGAAAAAGGCGTGAATATGTTTGTTCACGCCTGGTGGAAAAGAGATAGAGTTGGCATCGCCCTACTTTATGATCCGTCCGATGCGTACCAATACACCGCTTGGATCGCTTACCGCAAATTCATACATTCCCCACGGCTTGGCATGTGGCGCGCCTTGTTCAATAATGAATTCCTGCATACGCTCTGCTACCGCATCCACATCATCAACATACAAATACAGCCCGAACGGATTGCTTTCAATCGTTGGCGGCCAACCTGGTGTATAATTCAAATGCAAATGCCAGCCACGTCCATCTTCCAAAATGCGATATTCACCATAATGACGTACTACCTTAAAGCCAAGTCGTTGATAAAACGCCTCACTTGCATCCAAATCATAACACGGCACAATAGCGACTACATGATGATTCATTCCAATCGCCCCCTCATTTTCAGTTATTGGACATCCTGTTAGCTAACTGCTTGTTCATTTTATGCTACCGCTTCTCTTTCTCTGCAAGCATACGATTGCAATACATGCCCAAATCAAAAATGGAGATGACCAGAACACGTCTGTCATCTCCATTACACTTACGTTTACATTTAATTACCGCTTAACGACGATCTTGCGGGCCACCTACAAATGCTTGTTCTTCCGTATCCAAACCGTATGCGGTATGCAGTGCTGCTACCACATCATTCAGACGACCTGCTTCGATCACACACGATACTTTGATTTCGGACGTGCTGACCATTTTGATGCTAACGCCCTGCGAGGAAATCGCTGCAAACATTTGGGCAGCTACACCCGGATGGCTAACCATACCGGCACCGACGATCGATACTTTAACAAGATCGGTTTCAGATGTTACTTCATCGTAGGGCAATTCGCCACGAATCGCCGTGATCACTTGCAGTGCACGCTCGCGTTCTTCCAAATTAACGGTGAAGGAGAAGTCGGCTTTGCCGTCCATCACACCGCTCTGGACGATAATGTCAACGTCGATCTTCGCTGTTGCCAGCTCGCTGAACATTTTGGCAAGTACGCCGGGCACATCGTTTACTCCTCTAATCGTAATGCGTGCCACATTTTTATCGTAAGCGATGCCGCTGACTACCGCTCCTTGTTCCATCGTTGCTTCCTCCTTCACTAACGTTCCTTCATTATAGGTAAAGCTAGAGCGCACAACGAGACGCACATTGTTGTGCTTAGCATATTCGACCGCACGCGGATGCAATACCGCAGCGCCGAGATTTGCCAGTTCCAGCATTTCGTCATAAGAGATTTCTTTTAGCTTGCGCGCGCATTTGACAATACGTGGGTCAGTGGAATAAATGCCATCCACATCAGTATAAATTTCACACACATCCGCCTGAATAGCAGCTGCCAGTGCAACAGCAGTCGTATCGGAACCACCGCGGCCAAACGTAGTAATCTCGCCGTCTGCCGTAATGCCCTGGAATCCGGCTACGATGACAATTTGCCCTGCTCCAAGCGCTTTTAGCACACGCTCTGGACGAATATCGCGAATACGTGCACGTCCATGTTCCGCTTCGGTTTCAAAACCTGCTTGCCAGCCTGTAAACGATACCGCTTCTCGTCCTTGATGCTGGATCGCAATCGATAACATCGCTACGGAAATCTGTTCCCCTGTTGTCATCAGCATATCCAGCTCACGTGCGGACGGATTCGGATTTAGCATTAGCGCCTGATCGATCAGATCATCGGTCGTATCACCCATCGCGGACACGACGACTACGCATTGATGTCCTTCATCCTGCTTTTCAATTACACGTTTTGCTACGCGCTGCATGCGCTCTACATCACCGACGGAACTGCCGCCGAACTTCATTACGAACAAAGCCAAGACATCTTCACTCCCTACTTGATACAGGCTGTGACCTACGCCAGCGCCCGGATTAAAAGCATATCCACTGTGCAGATATGACATCATATGAAACGATTCTCTTTAACAGTATAATACGACAACGCGTGAATCACTACTGCAAATTTTATGCGTTGGCTTATCCGTGCAATATCCGCATCATCTCAATGTTCATAAGGTGCGAACGATTGCAAATGTTAGGTGACATCATGCAAATTTATCATCAAAACAGTATAAATATACAGTGGCATTTATAAAAAACAGGCTGCCAACACCTTCGCGTGGAAGATGCCGAACAGCCTGTTCTTATTCAGGCTACGTGTATGTGCATAATATTAAGCACGGGAAACGTATTTACCTTCGCGTGTATCGATGATCAGTACATCGCCTTGGTTAATAAACAGTGGCACTTGAACGTTGTGACCTGTTTCCAACTTAGCATTTTTGGTAGCACCGGTTGCTGTGTTGCCTTTAATACCTGGCTCGGTTTCAGCAACTTCCAGCTCGACCGAAGTCGGCAAGTTAATGCCGATAATTTCGCCTTGATAGCTCACGATGTTAACGGTCATGTTTTCTTTCATAAATTTCAGTTCCCATTCCAGTTGCTTTTCGTTCAACTCGAACTGGTCGTATGTTTCGTTATCCATAAACACATGATCATCGCCGTTTGCATACAGGTATTGTACGCCACGGTTTTCGATCTGTGCACGAGCGATCGTTTCGCCAGCGCGGAATGTACGCTCGACCACGTTACCGTTACGCAGGTTTTTCAGTTTGGAGCGCACGAATGCTGCACCTTTACCTGGTTTTACGTGTTGAAATTCAAGGACGGAATAAATGTTACCTTCCACCTCTACGGTCAGACCTGTTTTAAAATCGTTAACTGAAATCAAAATAACGCCTCCTCATGTATGGTAAAGCCAATTGTCATACAATATATGCTGATCATTCCATGAACCGGTTACGGTTACAACCGGCTCCAGTCCGTACCTACTATATTGTACTATACCCTGCAATCAGGGAAAACATACGCCGCTAAAAGCGCATGTCACAGGACGAATGATCGCTGTTCGTAAGCCGCTATGCACTGCTGTCTGCCCTTGAGATACGATGCAGACCAAAACACATTACGGTACGAAACAGCTGTTTACGTCATCTGTACTATTTTATTCGCCATTCCTATTCTGTCAACCTTCCGATTGGCAAAAAATGTTAGACCGGTAAAATCGTGAATTGTTTGCTGGAATGCGTCAGTACGCGAATACCGTCTTCGGTAATGAGCACATCATCTTCAATCCGCACACCGCCAAAGCCCGGTATGTAAATGCCCGGCTCGACCGTAACGACCATACCTGGCAGCAATACGGTATCGCTTAGCTTGGACAGGCGCGGCTCCTCATGTACTTCAAGCCCGATACCGTGTCCGGCGCTATGTCCGTAAGCCTCTCCATAACCGTGCGCGGCAATAATGTCGCGGGACAATGCATCCGCTTCACGTCCGCCCATACCTGGCTTCAAATGCTCCAATGTGTGCAGTTGCGACTTCAGCACCACATCATAAATTTCGCGATGTTTGTCGGAAGGTGTACCGATAAACACTGTGCGGGTCAAGTCGGATACATAACCGTTGTAAATGGCACCAAAGTCAAACGTAATCAACTCATCCACACCGATCGGCTTGTCGCTAGCAACGCCATGCGGCAAAGCGGAGCGAACGCCGGATGCGACGATCGTCTCAAACGACGGGCCGGATGCACCGAGACGGCGCATGAAAAATTCCATTTCAAGTTCCAGTTCTTTTTCGGTTACACCTGGTTTGATGTAATTTAAAATATGTGTGTACGTTTTGTCGGCAATTTCCGTTGCCTTTTCGATCGTAGCGATCTCCTCGGCATCTTTGAAGTTGCGAATGCCTTCCAATAGACCGGATACCGGCACAAGCGTGACCGGTGCCAGCTTTTCTTTGTAAGCGGCATAACGGCTGTACGGCATTTGATCCTGTTCAAATCCGAGCGAGCTGACGCCCCAATCGGCAAGCAGTCCTTTGATCGTGTCAGCTACATTCGGTGCATGCTCGACAACTGTAAACGCGGTCGCCTGCTCCGGTGCCTGTGTCATGTAACGGAAATCGGTTAGCAAATAGGCATGCTCTGCCGTAACGAGTACATAACCTGCTGAACCTGTAAACGCTGTAATATAACGACGGTTCACGCTGCTCGTAATGAGAAGCGCTTCAAGTTGACGCTCTTTCATTGCCTGACGCAATTGCTGTAAACGTGCTGTAGTCATGAACTCTCTCCTTCGCTCCGTTCTGTCTTCAAATAGCCAAACATTATTTTACCATAGGGCAAGCATTTTTGAGAATAGCTAGTTGTAACATTCGTAGCATGAACGTTTCGTCTGCATACGCTGTGGCAATGAGCTAGGAAATCCGCTACAATGTAACGTATCAACACTTTGCATCATGCTGCCCTGGCACAGGGGCAATTCGCTATTTTAACGATCATCCCAAACGGGTGATTCATTATGGAAGGGTGACTGTATTTGCCAAAACAATCTACTCCAGTCAGCTATGGGGGCCAAGCCGTCATTGAAGGCGTAATGTTCGGTGGGAAAAATGTAAACGTAACCGCTGTACGGCGCAAAACCGGCGAAATCACCTATCTGGAAGTTCCACGTTCCGACAAACCTTGGGTACGCAGTTTGCGCCGGATTCCACTGTTGCGCGGTATTGTCAGCCTGATCGATTCAAGCGCCAAAGGCTCACGCCATTTAAATTATGCAGCAGATGCTTATTCCGAAGACCAGATGGACCCGGAAGAATATGCCAAAGAAAAGGAAAAAGAACAATCCAAAACGAATCTGAGCATGATTCTCGGCGTCGCTGCCGTCGGCATATTGTCTTTGATCGTCGGCAAGCTAATTTTTACAGTCGTGCCTGCCGCTATAGAAGGATTTCTGTTTGGACGTCTGTTCCATAGTCAGTTTTTGCACACATTGCTTGAAGGTGTAATCAAAATTATGTTGCTGCTCGCTTATTTGTGGGGCATTTCGCAAACACCGATCATTAAACGTCTGTTCCAGTATCATGGAGCCGAACATAAAGTGATCACCGCTTATGAACATGGCTCTGAACTGACGCCGGAAAAGGTGCAGCAGTTTAGCCGTTTGCACTACCGCTGTGGCAGCAGTTTTATTATATTGACCGTTATTGTCGGTGTGCTAATTTATTCACTCTTTCACTGGGACGGTATGACCGAGCGCATTGTACAACGAATTGTGCTGTTGCCGGTCGTCATCGGCGTTTCATTTGAAGTTTTAAAGTTTACGAATAGTTTGCGGGACATTCCGGTGCTGCGTTATCTCGGTTATCCAGGCTTATGGCTACAATTGCTCACGACCAAAGAGCCTACCCTTGATCAGCTTGAAGTATCGATCGCTTCCTTTAACCGGATGCGTGAGCTGGATGCCCAGTTGGAACGACAAACCGCCACAGCTACTGTGCCGGATGCTTCTCCTGACCCTGTGAAAGGATGATGAATGATGAGAAAGTCACCTCTGCAAGCGATTTTTGTTGCTATTATGGCATTGCTCGCACTGATCGGATTGGCATGGGGCGTATATCGGATGATCTTTATGCCATCTACATTTGATTGGAGCGGCATCATCGTCACGCTTGTGCTACTCGGGGTTGTGCTGTATGCGCTGCGTTCCTCAGCCGCTTTACAAGGCGGTCGCAAGCAGCCGAAGATTAAGCCGTCCGCACGTACGATGGCTAAAGTCAAAGCACAACAAGGCAATTACAAACAGGTTACCAAATCATCTCCTTTCGCCAAAACCGGCACGCCTGGCAGAAGCACATCCGCTTCGGGTGGCAGCAAGCCGAAAAAGCATTATCCATTCCAGGTCATTCAAGGCAATAAAGGCAAAGATGACGAGGAAATGCCCAAATATCACTAATATCACTAATATCACTAATATCACTAATATCACTAATTGGATCGCTCTATACGATAAAGCGTAATGATAAAACTCCAACGATTAGGCTGTAGCTAACTGCTGCTAATTGTTGGAGTTTTGATTTTATTGCAAACTATAAACTATGGCAGTGTTCGCTCCAAAAAGTACCGGCTTGCTGCCATCCATAACATGATCATACGCCCGATATTCCATTTGCTTGCATACAGCTCCACTACAATTTGCCTGTCATAAACCCGAATGCAATACATACAGCAAGCCCCCAACGTCTACTGCGCTGGGGGCTTGCTGTAGAGCGATCGCTTGCTCCAATCTGAACCTTTTCATATCTCCGCGATCTTTATCTTTATCTTTATCTTTATCTTTATCTTTATCTTTATCTTTATCTTTATAAAAAGTTTAGGCTTGTTATCGCATTACAGTCCCCAGTACGAACGCAGTTTACTTAGCACATCGAGCGGATTTTTTTTCAAATCTTTGGCGCTAAAGAAAATGCTGCCTTTGATCGTACTGTATTTGGCATTATATTTGAGCTGGTTAATAATCTCATCCGAGGTATTCCAACCGATCTCTGGTGTGTTGAGCTTGTAAATAGCTTGACCGATATACAGATCGACACCGGTGTTTTTCGTCTCGTTGACCCACCAGTCTACCACTTTGTCATAACGTGCTACTGGCAATGACAAACTCCAATATACTTGCGGAGCGATATAGTCGACCCAACCATTTTTGATCCATGTGCGTGTGTCCGCAGACATACTATCATAGGCGGTCACACCGGCTTTGGTGTCCGAACCGGTCACATCGCTTGCTTTGTTGCGCCATACGCCGAACGGGCTGACCCCAAAGCGTACGGAAGGCTTAGCAGCATGAATCGAACGATCCAATTGCTGGATAAAGTTGTTGATGTTATCGCGTCGCCATTCAGCTTTGTTAGAAAATTTGCCTTTATACTGGGCAAATGTTGCATCATCGTTGAACGGGTTACTGGACGTTTCCGACGATGGATAAAAATAGTCATCCAGATGTACACCGTCCACATCATAGTTGTTGACCACTTCCATCACCGTATCGATAATCGATTGACGCGCTGCCGGAATGCCTGGATTAATATAATATTTATTACCAAATTTCACTACCCAATCCGGATGCTTCAGCACGACATTGCTTGGGTCCAATGAGCCGACATTCGCATCTGTTGTCGCACGGAACGGGTTAAACCAGGCATGCAATTCCATACCGCGCTTATGCGCTTCCGCTACCATATATTCCAGCGGATCATAGCCCGGATTTTTGCCTTGTGTGCCGGTCAAATATTTAGACCACGGCATCGTAGACGATTTGTACAACGCATCACCAGCAGGGCGTACTTGTACAAATACCGCATTCATGCCCATCCCTTGCAACTGATCAAGCAATGTGGAAAATTCTTGCTTTTGCTTGGCTGCATTGCCAAATGAGCCTGTGCTTGGCCAATCCAAATTAAAGACGGTCGAAATCCACGCCCCACGCATTTCCTTTTTAGCGGAAGGTGTCGTCGGCTGCGAATTGCCTGCTGGCGTACCAAGCGTGCTGCCATTGCCTGTTGTACTGCCTGTCGCCTCGCCGTCGTCACCGGTATACCCGCTTGTACGTAGCGTTACCGTCTCACTGCTCTGGTTCCAGTTTACGGTTAATCCGAGCCCTTCACCGATAAAACGCAACGGCACCATCACCCGTCCGCTCCGAATTTGTACCGATGTATCCAGCGATACAGACTGGTCGTTGACCATCGCGGTCTGCTGACCTGCCGTAAGCACCAACTTTTTGCTACTACTGCTCGTAATCGTAACCGTATTCGTTTGCCCATTCCAATCGATCGTTGCGCCCAAATTTTCACTGATCAGACGCAGCGGCACCATCGTTACATTGCTGCCGCTTGTAATATACGGAGCGGCATCTCCCTTAATTGGCTGACCATCCAACACGATCGTAATATTAGGCGCTGCCGAAGCTGGCGCAGCACTAAGCGCCGGAACCAGAATGATGAGTGCCAGCAATAACGACATGTAACGCATCCATTTCATCGTTTTAGAACCTCCAGTATCTCTTTTCGTAACCGACCTACCGACTTTTGTTAGAAATTGCTCACTTTTGCTGCTGTTTTCATTGGTTTAGGTTGTCTATGTAATTAGACCGCATCCCCTCGCAAAAGTTGCGCCCAAAATAAAAGACATCTGTCATGTGATCGACAGATGTCTGCCTTATGAGTCGCTAACAAGCTCGCTTTGCAGCTTTTTGAGTGCTGCTACCCGCTCCGGGTCACGACGGAAATATTCCACCAACGTTTCGATCTGAGTGATCGAATCCCAGCTCAAATGATGCTCGATGCCTTCAACGTCCTTGTATATATAGTCCGGATTTACGCCGATAATATCCAGAAAATCCTCCAATAACTGGTGGCGATCAACGAGCCGTTTACCCATTTTCTTACCTTTGCTCGTTAAAATAAGACCACGATATTTTTCGTAAATAAGGTATTCATCCTTATCCAGCTTTTGGATCATTTTGGTAACGGACGAAGGATGTACTTCTAGCCCTTCGGCAATATCCGATACACGCGCATATCCCTTTTGCTCAATTAATTGATAGATGCGCTCCAAATAGTCTTCCATACTGGGCGTTGGCATCTTGCTCCCCCTTTGAATACACGTTCTCGTTAATGTGCTGACGATTGTATACGGCAATAGATGTTGGTTCATTCAATAATCATACATGGAATGTCGCGCAATTGGCAAGTTTTTGCGTGCTTTTTTTGCCAGTTAAAGAACCTTTTGCAAACGGTAAAACCGAGGCTCACCAGCCTGCAAAAGGTTCAATAAAGGCAACGATTCGGCTCGTTTATGTTCAACATGCCAAACGGTCAAAAACGTTTATTTTGATCCGTTACTACGTTCGTTTATACGGTCGCTTACTTGACAAGCGCGCCATTAGGCATGTTGTCTGGCACGGTCGCTAGCGTCAATTGATCGCCTACAGAAGCAGCCAAAATCATTCCGCGTGACTCCTCACCGCGCAGTTTGACCGGTTTCAAATTCGTCACGCAAATTACTTTGCGACCGACCAGCTCCTCTGGTGTGTAAAACTTGGCGATACCGGATACGACTTGACGTTGCTCAAATCCAAGATCAAGTTGCAGCTTGAGCAACTTATCCGCCTTTTTCACCGGTTCAGCAGCGATGACTTGTGCTACACGAAGCTCCACCTTAGCAAAATCGTCGATGCTGATCTCCTCGCTCACTTCCGTCGGTTCAGCTACTGCCGGCTTGCTTGCCTCCGCTTCCGGCGCTGGATCAGCCGCAGACTTTAGCACACCACCCATCGCTTCTACGATATAAGCGACTTCTTCTTTGGCATCAAGACGCGGGAAAATCGGATCGCCTTTGACGACCGTTGTGCCTGCCGGTACAAGACCGAATTGGCGTGTGCTGTCCCATGTCGTCAGCTCGCCAGCGGCAATGCCAATCTGCTGGCGAATTTGCTGTGGTGCACGCGTCAGGAACGGCTGCAATACGACGGAAATAATACGCAGCGTTTCAGCAAGATGGTACATGACCGCATCAAGCTGTGCACGATTGGCTTCATCTTTTGCCAGCACCCACGGCTGCGTCTCGTCGATATATTTGTTCGTACGGCTGATCAGCTGGCTGATTGCAGTTAGGGCAACCGAAAATTCCAGCTTCTCCATCGCCGTCTCGATTTTGTCGATCGTTTGTACGATAAACTCCTGCAATTTGCCATCCACTTCATTAACCGCACCCGCATAAGCAGGAACCGAGCCACTACAGTATTTATCGATCATAGCGACCGAACGGTTGAGCAGATTGCCCAAATCGTTGGCAAGATCGGAATTCACACGATCGACAAAGCTTTCCGGTGTAAATGTACCGTCCGAGCCAAATGGCACTTCGCGCAGCAAATAGTAACGCAGTGCATCCAAACCATAACGGTCGATCAACGTAACCGGGTCAACGACATTGCCTTTCGATTTGGACATTTTGCCGTCTTTCATTAACAACCAGCCGTGTCCGAACACTTTTTTCGGCAATGGCAGATCAAGCGCCATCAGCATAATTGGCCAATAAATCGTATGGAAGCGCACGATTTCTTTGCCGACAAGATGAATATCGGCTGGCCAAAATTGATTGAACAGTTCTTCATTGTCGCTGCCATAGCCAAGTGCGGTAATATAGTTGGACAGCGCATCGATCCATACATACACGACGTGTTTTGGATCATTTTTTACTTTAACGCCCCAATCAAAGGTAGTGCGTGATACCGCCAAATCTTCTAGTCCTGGCTTAATAAAATTGTTGATCATCTCGTTTTTACGCGATTCTGGCTGGATAAAGTCAGGATGATCTTGATAATATTGCAGCAGACGATCCGCATATTTGCTCATCCGGAAAAAATAAGACGCTTCTTTGACCAGTTCAACCGGATGACCGCTATCCGGGCTTTTGCCGCCGATCACTTCACCTTTATCATTACGCTCGATCTCGACAAGCTGTGTTTCGGTATAAAACGTTTCATCCGGAATGCTGTACCAGCCTTCATATTCACCTTTGTAAATATCACCTTGCTCTAACAAACGATCAAAAATATTTTGCACGACATCTTTGTGGCGCTGCTCGGTCGTGCGGATAAAGTCATCATACGAAATGTCCAGCTTATCCCACAAACTTTTGATCCCTGTCACGATGCCATCGACGAACTGCTGTGGAGTCTGCCCTTTTTCGGCGGCTTTGCGCTCGATCTTTTGACCGTGCTCATCGGTGCCAGTCAAATAACGGACATGATAACCTTTCAAACGCTTGTAACGTGCCATCGCATCGCCTGCTACCGTTGTGTATGCATGACCGATATGCAGCTTGTCACTCGGATAATAGATCGGTGTCGTAATATAAAATGATTTGTTTGCCTCTGGCATGAAAATACCCTCCTTAATAAAATAGTTGAACCGCCCAAACCAAACAACAGACACAAAAAAGCCCCCGCCCCTATGGGACGAGAGCTTGTGCTCACGTGTTACCACCCAACTTCCCTGCTTCCTTACGGAGCGCAGGCTCGTCAGCCTGTTCAGGCCAGCCATTAACGCTGGCTCACGCTGTAATCTTACGCCCGAATGATCGCGCTACGCTCGATTGCAGTTCCTCCCGGACCATTTTCTACAGCGGCGCTCAGACCGGTTCGCAGCAACTCCGGCTCTCTGCACTGTGCCTCATTCTGTATACTTATCCGTTCACTGGACGTCTATACTATGACTATGTTCTTCAATATACCTAACGAGCGCCCGTACTGTCAAGCGATGTCATTATACGCTATGATCGATTGGCATCTTCAGCACGATCAGGAGCGGCTATGTCCTGTATCGGCTCCGGACGTCTGTGTGCGCTCCCGTGGCGGTGGCACAAGATCGATCCCGCCCGGATGAAAGGGATGACATTTACCGATCCGTTTGGCGGCAAGCCAGCTTCCTCTCAGCACGCCATGCACTTCGATCGCTTCCAGCGCATATTGTGAACAGGTCGGATAAAAGCGACAGCTCGGCGGCTTAAGCGGCGAAATGAATTTACGATACAAATGAATCGGCACCTGCACCGCCCGACGGCTTAGCTTTTGCGGCGTATTCACTTGCTTTTGCCTGCGACAGACTCACTGACAGCGGCGGTCGCAAGCGCGTCTTGCTTAATATGCAGTGCTGGGCCTTCTTTACCGTTGCCACCGCTCACATCGCCTGGCTCACTCGGCAGATTGCCAAGCTGCACACGGCAATCTTTGCAATAACCAAACACCTCAAATTTATGCCGAATCACTTCAAACTGCTCCGGCATATCGGTCATATCCATCGGGCAAAAGGCGATCGGATACGTTTTCTCACATTGCAAACAAATCATATGATGGTGATGATGATCCTGACTGCAATGGCTTTTAAATTTGACCCCATCTTCAAATACAATCTGTTCCAGCACGCCCAGCTCCTGCATCACACGTAAGTTGCGATACACCGTATCAAAGCTAAGCCCGCTATATTTACGCTCCATATATTCATATACGTCCTTCGCCGTCAGATAGCCCGGCGCTTCCGCAAACAGCCGTGCCAGCGTACGACGCTGATCGGTAATACGCAGCCCTTGCTTGGACATCGTGTCAATAATCTGCTCTGTAGACAGCATGAGTTTTTCCTCCTGTCATCATTCCGATACGGGATGCTCGTCTTCATACCGGATGGTCTATTCCAATACATAAAATGTGCTTTTATATCGCACACTCTATCGCTACTATTCGTAATCATAACTATTATACACGAAAATAAACGCTGTGCCGAATAATTATGACCGATTCACTGACGAATTTTAAACGAAATATTCTATTCATTATGAACGATCAGCGCACTTCGGCTGCCTATAATTGTTCATAACAAAAACGAAGCCGCCACAGGCGACTTCGTTCAGATGCAGCAAGCTTGTACAACAGTACATACCGCTCAGCGATCGATGTATACTGCCGTTCCAACTGCCTGCTCTATATCGTTACATATCGATTATTGCTTTTTCGCTGGCATCTGGTTAAACAGCAAGTTAACCGGCAAGTTACTGCCCGGTGCCGCCGTGAACCAAATTTCTACAGCTTCTGTATCCAATGCACCGGTACGGTAAATCGGCACATCTTCATTAGCGGTCAGAATCGAAGCATTGTTTTTGATCGGTACACTTACTCCGTTAACAAAAATATAACCGGAATAACGTCCGCCACGCGCATTAAAGGAAATGAGCGTATTCGGTGCCACCATATCCAACTTAATTCTGTACAGTACGCCAAAGTTACCTGCGTTCGATGCATCGGTAGCGGACAATGGGTCAGTACCGATCAAGTTTTTATCGCTGTTATTGTCACCCATCGGCAGACGAACACTCGTATTGCCGATCAGATCAGGCACATGAACGAGCAATGTGGAATTGTCATACGTACCACGGTTATGAATACCATCGCGATCAAGTTTTGGCAATGTGTTCATCGCTTGCAATGGATCAGCATTTTCATCGACCATCAATACGGTGTATTGAATGTTGGAATCACTCACCACATCAGCAAATAGCGAGATTACGGTATCATTTGGCATCGTGGATGCGTTTAACTGGTTAAAGATAATCTGGCTTTGTCCTGGCTGCAATGTCATCATCGTAGCATCTTTACCGGATTGCATCGACTGGTAATAACGGTCAACCGATACTTTACCGACCGCTGTTGCATATTGATTCGGGCCGCCAAAGCCGATTGCCAGCTGGTTGATGTTCGCTGGTGTAGCATTTTGGTTGGTGGCAATTACGTACATTTTGACGCGTTTGCCGGTTTCATTTAAATGGTGAATCATAAAACGGGTTGCGCCATTGGCAGTTTCCTGGTACACAATGCCCTCAGACAGTACGCGTTCCGGACTGTTACTGCGGATCAAACGTACCGGCTCGGAAGATAACTGGAATGGAGCAATCGTACGTCCTGGCACATCGCCACCGTTAAAATCAAATGAATCCCCAATCGGTGTAAACAATGGATAAAATTCATCTGCTGTGTACAATGTATTGTCCGTAATATTGATCGTTTTGCTGAATGTGCCTGTTGCACCGTGCTTGTCGGTTACGGTCAACGTAATCGTTTGTGGACCTGGTGTGAAAAACGCGAGCTGGTTGTTTGACCAGTCGGTTTTCGTAATCGCATTTTCATCGTCTGTACTCAGATCGGTATACGTGATCAGTTCACCCATACGATAAGAATCGCTATTCGTCGTAAACATCGCGACCGGCGGCAAATTCGGCGGACGAACAGTGATCGTCATGCTATACGGATCACTCCATTGTCCATTCGCATCCATCACCTGATATGTGACCACATGTGCGCCTGCTTCTGCGAATACATCTTCGCGACCTGTCCAGCGCTCATCGACGATTGGTGTACCGTCAGATGTGCTCGATTTGGTCGTATAGGTCACTGTCGTTTGGGTAGCATAAATATCTTTTGGCGATACGGTGAAAGAAGCGGTCGGCTTCACTTGCAAGTCCATAATGACCATTTTGCCTTGTACCGTGTACGGAATATTCAATGCTGCCGTGATCGAAGTCAGCGGCACCATGAATGTTCCTTTTTGCTGGAACGATGCGCCTTTCATCAGCGATTGTACACCGTTGACGGTGTAGTATTTGCTGTCGGTTTTGAACCGCAGTTCTTTGCCGTCTTTGGACATTACCGTTTCTTTTGTTATGGAATCATATGTAAGCGTAAGCCCAACACGTTCCACCAGCGCACGTACAGATACATAGGAGACGCCATTTTTGACGGTCATCGGCTGATTGGAGAAATACAGCTTGCCATCACGGTAAATCTGATTGGAGTTCATTATAAAAATAAGCTTATTAGGCCCTGCTGTGTACACATCGGTTACGACAGAAGGCGCAGTCGTTACTGGTGGTACCGTTGTTGTAGATGGTGTTGTAGTTGCAGGCGGTGTAACTGGCGGTGTCGTTGTCGGAACCGATGTACTATCCGTTCCTGTTGCCGTGCCATCGACACTCGTTCCATCGGTGCCTGTTGTACCGGAATTTGTAGACATTCCATTATCGGTCAGCGACCCGTCACCATACACATCCTTTACAATCCCGTTTGTTGGATCGCCTTCTGCCGCGAACGCCTGACCCGCAGGAAACGTTGCTACCGCCTGCGTAAAGGCAAGCACAGCGATCAGCATGCTTTTCTTGAATTTCATTGTTCGACTCCTTCTTATGTCTTTTTTCTATACATACTGCTGCCAAAATAAAACTCCCCCGAAATGACACGTTATATAAGACGCTCCGATTTCAGAAAAGTTTCTGTCCCATTCGTAAATCCTACGTTAAAATGCGCTTGTTCACATTTCAGCCACAATTGTGCAGTTATTCATATGTATGCTAGGCAGTATACAAACGCCTACTGAAAAAACCTGTTCGGCTGTGAACAACAGGCTTAACGGGTAGGCGTTTGAGTTTGCGGCATTGCAGTGAAAGGCTATGCCTGCGTATTTAAACTAACGTGATCTGGAGCCTCATAGTAATTAAGATAAAACACATACGGACAATGGGCTCAAAACAACTTCATCGTCCATTGTCCGAGATTCATTTGATTTTTGAAGCTGGCTTAAGCTCTTATGGATGAAGATTTCAGTAGACAATCAAAGTTGAAATTCAACTTGGTCGCTGTAGCTGTAATCGTACATGAATCGCTATAAATTTGAGCGTTCGATCCACTGCAAACGATCAACTGTCATACTAGCATCACATTCAAACTACAATTTCAAACCGTCAAAGCAATGAACTCCTCTATCCGAATCCATCAAATTTGTACGCCATATCGCTCATTCAACGTTACAGGTAGACGTCCGCTCGCGGTAGCCTTGCCTGCCAATACTGCCGCCAGCGCTTCCACCGCATATTTACGGTTTTCATAGGCGCAAATATACGTTTTCACATTAGGCAATGCATTCAGATCATACGGATTGCGCATCGATGCCACGATAAACGGAATGCGCAATTGCTCATGTAGCTCACATGCCAATTGTGCCTGTCCATACGGCAACTGCCCTGCTGCGGTATAGGTAACTAGCACGACAAAACTTGCTGTAGCCGCCTGCTGTAACACATGCCGACGCGCCTGTTCATCCGGCTCTACATCAATCACAAGCTGGTGTGCAGGCAAACCGCAGAGCGATAATGCTGCCGCAAGATTCGTCTCATGTCGGGCAGGTTCGTCCACTTCGGTACGCCGGGTAATCTGTGGCCATACGACTAGCCCTGCTGCGCCAGCAGCGGGTCGCCGTAGCGGAAGTTGTCCTGTATCTTTGACGACCGTGATGCTTTGTGCAGCCACAGAACGCAATAGAGGCTTCGCATCACGCGCATCCAGCAATGCGGCAAACTGTGCTTCACTGACAGCTGGTGCATCCATCCGGCGACGCGCTTTCAGCTCCAAAATTCGCTGCAATGCCCGCTCGATCTGCTGCTGCGACAGTCGCCCTGCTTGCACGGCAGTATGCACCGCTTCGATCGCCGCCATCTGCGCGGTCAACGTATGGCTGACGAGCAATAAATCCGCTCCCGCCTGTAACGCTTGCACCGCCGCTTCCGGAATGGAAACATGCTTCGCAATCGCCTGCATTTCCAGACAATCCGTCACGATCACACCATTATAGCCCATCTGCTGACGCAACAAACCGGTCAATACAGCATGAGACAGCGTAGCCGGTATCGGTTGCGGCTCAAATGCCGGAAAGATCACATGCGCGGTCATGATCAAATCCGTTTCGGCAGCAATCGCATGGCGAAATGGCAGCAGTTCCACCTGCTCCAGCCGCTGGCGATCATGCGGCACTGAGGCAAGCCCGTAATGCGAATCGACCTCGGTATCACCATGCCCTGGAAAATGTTTGGCGGTAGCGGCTACTCCTTGCGCTTGCATCGCTTGGATCGCAGTCGCACCATGCAGCCCGACCCATTCCGGCTTTTCCCCATACGAGCGCACACCGATGACCGGATTGCGTGGATTGTTGTTCACATCTACACACGGAGCAAAATTCACATTAATGCCAAGCGCATGCAGTTCGCGTGCACTAATCGTTGCTGCCGCCGCCGTCAGCTCAAGATCATCCGCCGCACCGAGTGACATATTGCCTGGAATAAGGCTTAGCTCCTCCTGATCGATCCGGCTCACCATCCCGCCTTCCTGATCGATAGCGATCAACAGCGGCGGCAAACGGTGCTGTTTTGCCAATTGCTGCAAACTGGCAGATAGATGATACACTTGAGCCGCCGTACCGATATTGCGCCGAAAATAAATAACACCGCCGATATAATATTTTTCAATCAGCTCTGTCACTTGCGCATCCGGCACAATATCGTGAAACCCGCATACAAATAATTGTCCAATTTTTTGCTTCAGTGTCCACTGCGTCGTATCGATCGTCATGCTGTTGTTCCCCCTTTGCGATCATGCATAGGCTACATTGCTAATTTGCCTTTATTATACGAAGTTTGGCAACTGGTAAACAAGTGTAATAAAGCATAAAAAAGTATCTTTTGGAAACGATATATTACCAAAAAGCAGGTACAATCAGCATCATACGTCGACCAAGTTACACGTATCAGGCAAGACATACTGACCATAAAAAAAACCTACAGCAGCGCTACCTTTATTAAAAGGCATCACTGCTATAGGGTACACGATCATACCGGAGGAACAAGGTACACTAACGACGAGCATTTCGATGTCGGTGCTACACTAGCGTACTAGAGCGTGTCTTCAAACTACTTTACAGATCGTTCCATACGGGTAATTTGCGGCAGACTACGCTGTACAGTGTCTTATTTCTGACCTTTGTGAACAATAAAATGAGACGTAGCATCGTTTGAAGTCACCACCTAGCGTACGATCATACTGGAGAAACGCAGTAGTTGTCCGACAGTACAACTAAAGAAGGTCACCATGACACATTATAGTGCTAACGCCTGCACAAACGTCAGCGCTCACACAATGTGTAACTGCCGCATGTTCACTGACCATTTCTATCACTTATATTACCGGACACAGTTCGTTTGGCGTCGTCCCTGCTCAATCAGGCGATACGCCCGTTCCACTTCGGCTTCGGTCGGTGAAGGCACGCCATCCAGCGGATAGATGCGGCCGAGCGACTGCCATTTGTAAATGCCCATCTGATGGTAAGGTAAAATTTCGAACTTTTCCACTCCATCCAATGTGCCAATACATTCGCCTAGTGCGATCAAGTCTTCCTCCGCATCATGAATACCGGGTACAAATACATGTCGTATCCACATTTTGCGACCGTGATCCGATAACCACCGTGCCAACTTCAATGTGCGCTCATTGGATACGCCTGTTAGCTGTTTATGTTTTTCATCGTTAATATGCTTCAAATCAAGCATAACCAGATCGGTTACTGCCAGCAATTCATGAATTTTCTCACCATCATTGTATCCGTTGCTATCGAGTGTTGTATGCAAATTCCAACGCTCTTTTACTTCATGAAATAATGCTTTAACAAAAGGGGCTTGCAACGTTGGTTCACCGCCCGAAACGGTAAGTCCACCGCCGGAGCTGCGATAGTAGTTGAGATAAGGCTCGATTTCAGCCAGCACTTCATCCAGCTGCATCACCTTACCTCCATCCAAATTCCACGTATCGGGATTGTGACAATATTGGCACTTCATCAGACACCCCTGCATAAATAATACGAACCGAATACCTGGACCATCGACGGTACCAAATGTCTCCAGCGAGTGAACACGGCCTGTTACCATGATCATTCAGCCCCTTTCTTATCCATTGTCATTACCGAACAGAATCGGATCGCCGTTTGTAGTTAATAGTGTGTAGTCAATAGTGGTACCAACAAGCGAGCGCGCAGTATATCGATTGTACAAGTGCACGATCCGACTTCGGTTTGCCGTTTATTAGCTGCTCGCTTCTGTTCGGTAGCCATTGATTGTATATGGAGCTTTAAGCACCAGACATCCATCATAGCTGGATTTGCTACTGCCCCTGCACTAACCGGGGAAAAATACAATCGTGCCAGCTTTACATCCTTATATCCTTATATTTTTAAAGCTTTACATCGTGCTGTGGAACGTACGGTTGATCACATCAAGCTGTTGCTCACGCGTCAGCTTAATAAAGTTAACCGCATAACCGGATACACGGATCGTCAGCTGTGGATAATTTTCCGGATGCTCCATTGCATCCAGCAATTGCTCACGGTCAAACACGTTTACATTCAGATGATGCGCATCGCTGCCAAAATAGCCGTCCAGCAGCGCCACCAAATTCGCTTTGCGTGTTTCTTCTTCTTTGCCAAGCGCCTTCGGCACGATCGAGAATGTGTTGGAAATACCATCCAGGCTATGCTCGTATGGCAGTTTTGCTACCGAGCTCAGCGAGGCAAGCGCGCCTTTTTTGTCGCGTCCGTGCATTGGGTTCGCACCTGGTGCAAACGGCTCGCCCGCTTTACGTCCATCTGGTGTCGTACCTGTTTTTTTGCCATAGACGACGTTGGATGTGATCGTCAGTACCGATTGAGTCGGTACAGCATCACGATACGTTTTGTGCTGACGGATCATGCTCATAAAACTTTCTACCAGTTCAATCGCGATGTTATCGACACGATCGTCATTGTTGCCATAGCAAGGATATTCGCCTTCGATTTCAAAATCGATCGCAATGCCGTGTTCATTACGAATCGGTTTTACTTTGGCATATTTGATCGCACTCAACGAGTCGGCAGCGACCGATAGACCGGCAATTCCACAAGCCATCGTCCGCAAAATATCACGGTCATGCAGCGCCATTTCGATCCGTTCATAGCTGTATTTATCATGCATATAGTGAATGATGTTCAGCGCATCCATATATACTTTGGACAGCCATTGCATCATCGGTTTGTAGCGTTTCATCACTTCATCATATTGCAAATATTCGGATGTGATCGCCGGATATTCAGGGCCAACCTGTGCACCGGATTTCTCGTCTTTACCGCCATTGATCGCATACAGCAATGTTTTGGCAAGGTTGGCGCGTGCGCCGAAAAACTGCATTTGTTTACCGATCCGCATCGCGGATACACAGCAGGCGATACCGTAGTCATCACCGTAAATCGGACGCATCAGATCATCATTTTCATATTGGATCGAGCTCGTTTCGATCGATACTTTGGCACAGTATTTTTTGAAACCTTCCGGCATTTGTTCCGACCACAGTACAGTTAAGTTTGGCTCAGGTGCTGGGCCGAGATTGTATAATGTGTGCAGGAACCGGAAACTGTTTTTCGTCACACGGGTCGTGCCGTTGACAGCCATCCCGCCGATCGATTCTGTTACCCAAGTCGGGTCACCGCTGAACAGCTCGTTATAATCCGGGGTGCGCAGAAATTTGACGATCCGCAGTTTCATCACAAAATGGTCAACGAGTTCTTGCGCTTGTTGTTCGGTCAGTGTACCTTCTTGCAGATCGCGTTCGATATAAATATCAAGGAACGAAGATACACGTCCGAGCGACATCGCCGCACCGTTCTGTTCTTTGACGGCTGCCAGATAGCCGAAGTATAGCCATTGGAACGCTTCTTTGGCATTTTGTGCCGGTTTGGAAATATCAAATCCATGCTCGGCAGCCATCTGTTTTAGCTCGTTTAGCGCTCTGTACTGCTCGCTAATTTCTTCACGCTGGCGAATCGTCGTTTCGTCCATATATTCGCCTACTGTTTCATCATATTCTTGCTGTTTTTGCGCCATCAGGAAGTTGACACCGTACAGTGTGATCCGGCGATAGTCACCGATAATGCGACCACGCCCGTAAGCATCCGGCAGACCGGTAACGATACCGGATTTGCGAGCGTTACGAATTTCGGCAGTGTAAGCATCAAATACACCTTGGTTATGCGTTTTACGAATATTGGTGAAAATGTCGATTACAGATTGCGGAACTTCAAAACCATATGCTTTACAAGCATCAATGACCATGCGGATACCGCCGTAAGGTTGAATAGCACGTTTGAACGGCTCATCGGTTTGCACGCCGACAATTTGTTCTTTGTCTTTATCCAAATAACCAGGGCCGTGGGAGACGATCGAAGCTGGTGTGTTCACATCCACATCCCATACGCCGCCACGTTCGCGTTCTTCACGGGACAGACGGGATACGATGTCCCATAGTTCTTTTGTATGTTGTGTTGGACCTGCCAGAAAGGCTTCGTTGCCAACATAAGGATTCATATTTTCATCAATGAAGTTTTTCGTATCTACGTGATTTGTCCATTTGCCTTGTTTGAACCCTCTCCAAGCTTGCTTGGTTTGTTCGTTTACATTTCGTTCGATTACGGACATTGATAACCCCTCCATGATTTGTGAATTAAATCACAAATATTGTTGTACGTTGACGTGTGGCGGTATGCCACGGGTTGGTGTTCCGGTATGTTGTGCTTTGTTATGATGCTCTGGCTATGTCTTTATTATGCGGGATGGTGGGGGATAAATATGTGATAAACATCACAGTCAGGGGGGTTTATTATGATTTTTGTCACGTTCTGTAGTGGGTACAGATTGGGATGAAATATGGTACAGATTAGCCGGATTTGTAATATGTTGTGTTATCGCTTCGGTCGGAATGTAGGTTGGGATGGTGGAGTGGCGATAGGTATTGTAGGCATACAGACGGTTGATGAGCTTGGGTACAGTTGAAGTGGATTTGAAATAGTTCAAATGGGGATAGGGCTACGCAAAACCTTTTTTCATTGCACCCCGTGTTTGAAAAGCGCAAACACTAGAAGTCCGTCCTTTCCCCTTATTTCCTTGCTTACGTTCTGTGGGAATTGCAGCAGATCATTTTTTGAAGGGCATAAAGTCGCATTAGCGTGGAGAGTGACTCTGGCAGGGCAAGAAGGATCACTGCATGTAGGCATTTCAATCCATACTCTTGCACGGAGAGTGACCCTTTACCAAAGCAGATCGTAACCGTTATGTCGATGAATTTCAATCCACACTCTCGCACGGAGAGTGACCGGTATATGTAGACGCTCCTACCTATACCGTTTTAATTTCAATCCACACTCTCGCACGGAGAGTGACGCCACTCTGAGGTTGTCAGCCATCGTAGATATCATTTCAATCCACACTCTCGCACGGAGAGTGACTCGATGCGGTTACGTTTGAGGGACTGGATGTAACTATTTCAATCCACACTCTCGCACGGAGAGTGACGACGCCGGACTACCGCAAACCGGTACCACCTGGCTTCATTTCAATCCACACTCTCGCACGGAGAGTGACTGCCGTGGGAATCCACTGTGATTTCCGGCATGCAAATTTCAATCCACACTCTCGCACGGAGAGTGACGTTCTTAATTTAAAATTGATGTCTTTTATCTATAATATTTCAATCCACACTCTCGCACGGAGAGTGACGGCGTTGTACACTGTGCTATTTTTATCATTCGTGATATTTCAATCCACACTCTCGCACGGAGAGTGACCGCTATGAAGTCGGAGCTGGACAGAATGAAGGAAATTTCAATCCACACTCTCGCACGGAGAGTGACAACGGCTTCCTCTAGCTTGCGACCATAGTTACGTAAATTTCAATCCACACTCTCGCACGGAGAGTGACGGCTCTAGCCATTCCACCGGTGTATAGCCTTTATCATTTCAATCCACACTCTCGCACGGAGAGTGACGGCTATTTCGCGGCGGTAGCGATCGGTAGTCTGGCATTTCAATCCACACTCTCGCACGGAGAGTGACGTCCGTCACAATCCGTCGTCCATCTGACATGCGGCGCTATTTCAATCCACACTCTCGCACGGAGAGTGACAAGAGTTGCACCGTTGATAGTGATAGGCTTACCGAATTTCAATCCACACTCTCGCACGGAGAGTGACGCTTCTGCCTTATTGTCGTATTCCCTTCTGTGCAATTTCAATCCACACTCTCGCACGGAGAGTGACTAACGTGCCGTCCGCTTTCAGTACACGCCATACTTGCTATTTCAATCCACACTCTCGCACGGAGAGTGACCGAAATCAGAGCCCGCTCCGGTTGATCGATATGACATTTCAATCCACACTCTCGCACGGAGAGTGACTGCACCCCTGTTCCCCCCTTACACAGCAAGGGAAAAACAACCAAAAAGCGCGAACCTCCCTTTTAGCCTACTCGAAACAGGCTCAAAAAACAACAAAAAACCTCAAATCCCTTGTGTAGCAAGGAGCGCGAACCTCCTAGGGATTTTATGTGAGCTTGGGGTTCGCGCTTTTTGATCCTTTTATAGGCACATTAAAGCTTTGCTGCTCGCAAGATCATAAGAAGGATTTTAAGAACCGACTAATCGCTTAAATCTCTAGGATAGCTTGTATACGCAAACCTATATGATGCGATTCGCACTTCACTGCGGGAAGAAATAGGGATAAGGACGACTTCAGTGTTTACGGTTTCCAAACACGGTGTGCAATGAAAAAAGGTTTTTGCGTAGCAAAATACCCTACCTCACACCACTACAAAAAAAGCTCCCGTCCACCCCGCACCGGGACAAACAGGAGCAATCATCTAGATTAGACAGGAGGAGAAACAGATTTTATTAACAGCATACACAAACTAATGCTGCTCAAAACATAACAGTTAAAAACGATACCACACACGATATAACACCGCTCATTCAGCCGGCTTGCTTCCTTACTCAAACCGACCATAAAACGCATCCCGATACACATCCGCCAGCTCTGTTACAAGTGGCATTTTAGGATTCGCGGTCGTACATTGATCTTCAAAAGCACGGTCGGCAAGATCGTCCACATGCGCTTCAAAATCTTTGGCATCAAAGCCCAGTTCCTGGAACGTTTCTGGAATGCCGAGTTTGCGGTTTAGATCGCGAATCGCATTGACCAGACTGTTCACGCCTTCTTCGATAGTGCGAGCTGGCAGTCCGAGAATACGGGCGATTTCGGCATAACGCTCATCAGCGATAAAGTGCGAATATTTTGGGAACGACGCAAATTTAGTCGGTTTTTTCGCATTGTAGCGGATGACGTGTGGCATCAGAATTGCATTCGTGCGACCGTGTGCGGTATGGTATTGACCGCCCCATTTGTGGGCAAGGCTATGGTTAATGCCGAGGAACGCATTCGCAAATGCCATCCCTGCGATCGTCGAAGCATTGTGCATTTTTTCGCGTGCCAGTTTATCGCCGGTCAGTGCCGATTGCTCCAAATATTGGAACACGAGTTGGATCGCTTTGATCGCCAGTCCGTCGGTGTAGTCGTTCGCCATATTCGATACGTACGCTTCAATCGCATGCGTGAGCACATCCATCCCGGTATCGGCTACTGCGACGCGTGGCAAAGTGTACACAAATTCAGGATCGACAATCGCTACGTCCGGTGTCAGTTCATAGTCTGCGAGCGGGTATTTCGTATTGCCTTTTTCTTTATCGGTAATGACTGCAAACGATGTCACTTCCGAGCCTGTACCCGATGTCGTTGGAATCGCTACAAATTGCGCTTTTTGACCGAGATGTGGGTATTTGTAAATTCGTTTGCGAATATCCATAAATTTCTGCTTCAAGTTATCAAAACTTACGTCAGGGTATTCGTAAAACAGCCACATGCCTTTGGCAGCATCCATTGGCGAACCGCCGCCAAGCGCGATAATGCAGTCCGGTTGGAAACGTTCCATCATCTGGCGTCCGCGTTCGACGGTCGTCGTCGATGGATCAGGCTCCACCTCGGAGAACACTTCGATCACAACCGGAGTTTGACGCTGACGGAGATAATGTTCCACTTTTTCTACATAACCGAGCTGTACCATCATCGGGTCGGTGACGATGGCGACACGACTAATGTTGGGCATTTTGGCAAGATATTGTGTCGAGCCTTTTTCAAAATAGACTTTCGCTGGGATTTTGAACCATTGCATATTCACAGTACGGCGAGCCACCCTTTTAATATTAATCAAATTAACGGCTGTAACGTTCGACGATGTGGAATTGCGTCCATACGATCCACAACCGAGTGTGAGCGACGGCAAATTCGTATTGTAAATGTCGCCGATTGCCCCATGTGTCGATGGCGAATTGACGATAATACGTCCGGTTTGCAGACGATCTGCGAATTTTTGAATCACTTCTTCATTGTTCGAATGAATTGCCGACGAGTGACCCATCCCGCCAAACTCTACGATTTGGGCAGCACGCTCGATGCCTTGCTCCGCATTTTTCACTTTATAACAAGCCAGCACTGGGCTTAACTTTTCGGCGGACAATGGATATTTGGTACCTACGCCTTCCAGTTCGGCAATCAGGATTTTGGTGTTAGCTGGCACGGTAATGCCGCTCATTTCGGCAATTTTGGTTGCAGGTTGTCCGACGATGGCTGGGTTTACAGCGCATTTTTCCACATTCATTGCACTAGCGGTCAGTTTGGCAACTTCGTCTTTGCTAAGGAAATAGCAGCCATTATCGATCATCAACTTTTTCACTTGCTCGAATACCGGTTCTTCAATCACAACCGCCTGCTCGGACGCACAGATCATCCCGTTATCAAACGATTTCGATAAAATTAAATCTGTCACCGCTTGCTTCAAATCCGCACTTTTCTCGATAAAAGCAGGTACGTTACCTGGACCTACGCCAAGCGCTGGTTTGCCGCAGCTATATGCCGCTTTTACCATCGCGCCGCCACCGGTAGCGAGAATGAGTGCCACATCCGGATGATTCATGAGCGCATTCGTTTTGTCCATCGATGGCTGTTCGATCCATTGAATACAGTCGGCTGGTGCACCGTGTTTCACCGCTGCTTCAAGCAATATTTGGGCTGCTTCACGGCTACACTGTTGGGCGGATGGATGGAAACCGAAAATGATCGGGTTACGTGTTTTGATTGCGATCAATGCTTTGAACATCGTCGTCGATGTCGGGTTCGTGACAGGCGTAATGCCCATAATGATGCCGACCGGTTCAGCGATTTTTTGGAAGCTGTCATACGCGTTGTCCTCGATCACGCCGACCGTTTTTTCATTTTTAATGCTATGATAAATGTATTCTGTCGCAAAGATGTTTTTTGTAATTTTGTCTTCGTATACACCACGACCGGTTTCTTCGACAGCCATTTTGGCAAGGTGCATATGTTTATCCAGCCCGGCAAGCGCCATCGCCTGTACGATCTGATCAATTTGCTGCTGATCCATTTTCATAAATGCGGAGTAGGCTCTGTTCGCTTTATCGATCTGTTTTTGAATTTCTTCCTGTGCAGTTACCTCTACCGTGCGGGCGACATCATTTTTAACAGCCATTTCTCTCATCCTCCTCAGAATGTGCGTTGCTCTTGTCTACGCACTGATCATAGCATAGCGATAAATGTGATAATGTGATGTTTTTCACAATAAATTTTGATTTTTAAAAATTTTCTTGTCTTGTTTTTTGCTTTTGCATTTTAAATCATAGCGCGCTATAATATAAGTGAAAATAATCACAAACTTTCACAACTTAAAATTTCTTTTATTTCAACCGATAGCAAATAGAGGAAAAGTGGCATATTTGAAATTATTTTACTAATTTTTCCTTTAATTTAATGCAATTTGCTTATTTTCACGTATAATGGGGACATAAAGGAGAGGAACAATGATGAACAAATCGATGGAATTGATGAAGCATAGCGAAAAAAGCAATACGAGCAGCTTCTCGCCTGTGAATTTGGAGCGCATGCTTGCTTATGCGACAGATCGCAATATTGCGGCGGGATCGCATCTGTTCTGGGAAGGCGATATTTCTGACAAATTGTATTACATTAAAAGCGGACGCGTCAAACTAACTAAATCGACGGACGAAGGGAAAGAGCTAATCCTGTACCTGTATCAGGTTGGTGATATTATCGGTCAAGCTGATCTGTTCTCAGGCACCCGACTCGGTTTCACTGCCGAAGCACTGGAAGATACCGAAGTAGCGGTCATCGATCATAAAGACTTGGAGCTGATCATCTGTCAGCATTGTGACTTTGCGCTCGATTTTATGAAATGGATGGGCACGCACCATCGCCTGACACAGACCAAAGTGCGCGATCTGATGCTGTACGGTAAACCAGGTGCGCTCTGCTCCACTTTGATTCGCCTAGGCAATACGTACGGTAAACCACATAATGAAGACGGATCGATTTTAATCAACAAAAAGATCACTCATACCGATCTGTCGAATATGATCGGTGCGACCCGTGAAAGCGTCAACCGTATGCTAAGTGATCTACGCAAACAGGATACGATCGAGTATGAGCACGGTATGATCATTATCCATGATCTGGAGGCGCTACAGGAAGTGTGCCATTGCGAGCTGTGCCCGAAAGAAGTTTGCCGGATTTAATCCCCACTCCCCTCCCCATTGTACGGGCTTTACTGCAACCCGGTTGTGATAATGCGAAAAAAGCTTTCCACCGGAATCGTACCGGGGAAAGCTTTTTTTATGGTCGGATACTGCTGCCTTGACGTTGCAGACGGCATGTATACATTAATCAGTCTACCCAATGCTCTGCCCAGTTCTGAATCTGCTCCATCACCGGCTTGAGGGCATGACCTTTCTCTGTCAGTTCATACTCAATCCGTACCGGCGTTTCCGGATATACTTTCCGAACGAGTATGCCACTTGCTTCCAAATCTTTCATGCGCTCCGAGAGCATTTTATCGCTCATCATCGGAATAAGGTTTGATATGTCCTTGAACCGTTTCGGTCCGCTCATCAACGATTGAATAATGAGACCATTCCAGCGTTTGCCTAGGAACGAAAAGGCTGTCTCAAAGCGCGGACACAATCCCAATTGATGCTGTTCCATCATCTCACCTCTTTACTCGTCCATAGCCCAATCACATATGGATGCAAATTCAACTCTCCACTCGCAACTTTCAACTTACAATAAGTTAGCACAAATATCTTACCATATTTCCGATCATAAGCAAACGAAAACATGGCAATTTATGCGCTTTAGCAGGCGTTTTGGCGAGCAGACTAGCTAAACATCATCCACTATAATAATTGTTCGCTACCGCTTATATTTTACTCTTTTTCCAATCCATTACGGAGTCGTCACTGTCTCATCTCCACACGTCCCCTTGCAAAAAATTACGCAAATGATGCAAATCTTGTTCAATTACCGTTTCTAGTGCACGATTGTACAAAATCGCTGCTGGATGATACAACGGGAAAATCCAATATGACGTTGTACCTTCATAATAACCGCGTTCCGGGTGATCACGCTCCACATGTCGAATGACGCTTTGCCGAGGCTGCCCGTGCAGATCAGACACACGCATTCCGTTGCCGAGCAGCCGTTGCAGTCCAATATTGCCAACTGTAATGAGTAATCGTGGTTGCACGACTGCAAGTTCATAATCAAGAATCGGCGCATGTGCAACAATTTCGCTCGCCGTCGGCGTACGATTGGAACGGCTTATACGCTCCGGATTCCCTTTGACTGGACGATCTCGATATGGACGGCTACGTACCGCGCTCGTCATATACAGATCGTCGCGCGTAATGCCAGCAATGTGCAAATATTCATCCAACACTTTACCAGCCTGTCCGCAAAATGGACGTCCTTGCACGATTTCATTCCCGCCAGGTGCTTCTCCGACCAGCATAATGTCACCAGGCCATTTGCCAAATCCAGCTAAAAAACCTTCCAGCTTTTTATGTTCCACACGCCGCCGACAAGCTGCAACGAGCTCGGGCGGAAGCGGCACATGACCGATATGAAAAGAGTGCTCGCTACAATCGTTACCGTTCGCGGCTGACTCGTTCGGGTGATCTGGCTGACCGCATGAGGATGTATGAGGATGAATCATCGGTATCACTCCTTTGCGTTTCATCTGCGAATCGTTGAAAAAGGCTGGCAATCCGATCATAATGTGCGTATCCAACTATGCACAAATAAACAACGGCTAGTAGGCTGTCTCAAGTAAAAATCGTGTTTGAATGTACATTAACCGCTTCATCATCAAGCGATAGTTAGATCGACAAACTGTGTATGTACTTAAGACAAGCTATTAGTAGGCTGTCTCAAATAAAAATCAGGTTCACACATACCTAAACGTGTTCATTGTCAAGCAATTATGAACTAGGCATACCGTGAATTTATCCGAGACAAGCTACTAGTGACTTGTCTCAAGAAGATGTAAGGTTGCGTCCATCTGAACCCTGCTTGAGCCGTACAGGATTCAGACGAACGCAATCCCTTGATAAATTTGAGACAAGCTACTAGGGCGTGTCTTTAAACTGCTGTACAGATCGTTCGGTACGGGTAATTTGCGTCACACTACGTTGTACAGGGTGTTATTTCCGACCTTTACGAACAATAAAATGATACGTAGGATCGTTTGAACACACCATTTAGTCTGTTGATCAATTTTCTCGGTTGAGACACTAGTCCATACATTTATAGATCGATTGCATACAAAAATGCGTCTGCCGCTATATTACCTGGCAGACGCATTTCAAACACGTCATACAATTATTATGCAGCTCATGCTAGCTATCACATAAAAGTAATCGATACGAGACCAACGGTTACTTGCAGTATGATTAACAGGGACTTGCTGCCATCATAGATTGCAATGCAGCAAGGTAACAGCCCTTCTCTTATGCTAATAATTATCCGTACATTATGCGAATCATACTATTGTATAGTGTCAACCGATCGCCAACTCACTGCGACCATAACAACGAAGACGCTGACCTCTATTTAGTTGACGATACCGCCAATCAGATCGTTACATGACCTGCTAGCGCACGTTGCGGCTCGGTGCGACCAAATTGAGGACGCTCGTTCGTAACCGGATATGCCCAGCGTACCGCATTAGCGATAATGTGCATAATATCTTGATTGTGATACGTCGGATACGTTTCATGACCGGGACGGAAATAGAAGATTTTGCCGTGACCGCGACGGTACGTACAGCCGCTACGGAACACTTCGCCGCCTTCAAAATTGCTCAAGTATACCAGTTCATCCGGAGCAGGAACATCGAAAAATTCGCCGTACATTTCTTCTTTGTCGAGCGTGATCGAAGGGTTAACGCCTTGAGCGATCGGATGCGTCGGATTGACACACCACAAAATTTCTTGCTCATCCGCTACACGCCATTTCAGATCGCAGCTCGTGCCCATCAGTTGCTTGAACGGTTTCGAGAAATGTCCGGAGTGAAGAACGATCAGTCCCATTCCTTCGTGAACCCGACGTACGACGGCTTCTGCAATATCGTCGTCAACTAGATCGTGGGCGGTATGACCCCACCATAGCATCACATCGGTCGAGTTCAAAACAGATTCGGTCAGACCGTGTTCTTCCTGATCGAGTGTAGCGGTACGGCAGGCAAAGCCTTCTTTGGACAGCCCGTCTGCTAGTACTTTGTGGATTCCTTCCGGATATATAGCCTTCACGTCGTCACGGATTTGCTCATGTACAAATTCATTCCAGACTGTTACGTTAATCATACTGTTACTGCCTCCCTGTTGTTAAACCCACCACATCTCACCGAGTTCTTCCTCGATCATCACCTGTTGCAAGTTGTGGACGGCTTTAGTAAAACCTTCATTGACGGACATCAATCCGTCTTCGTGTTCAATGCTGACAACATAGTCATAGCCTACAAGACGAAGCGCACTAATGATATCAGCCCACGTTTTCAGATCGTGACCGTAGCCTACAGTGCGGAACTGCCATGCGCGGTCTTGCATCTCCGCGTAGGAGTGCATGTCCGTGACGCCGTTCATATTCATATTATCGGTGTCTGTAAGCGTATCTTTAGCATGAAAATGATGAATTGCGCCATTTTTCCCCAAAATTTTTATCGCAGCGACCGGATCGATACCTTGCCACCACATATGGCTTGGGTCCAAATTGGCACCAATCGCCTCGCCAGCCGCTTCACGCAGGCGCAGCATCGTGCCTGGTGTATGGACGGAGAAGCCGCCATGCAGCTCGATCCCGACTTTGACATTGTGATCGGAAGCGAATTTTCCGTTTTCCGTCCAGTACGGAATAATTTTCTGATTCCATTGCCAATCCAGCAGCTCACTGTAATCGTTCGGCCACGGTGCGACTGGCCAGTTCGGATATTTAGCATTGTCGCTATCACCTGGACAACCGGAAAAGGTATTGACTACCGGTACGTCCAGCTTTTGCGCCAATTGAACCGATTTTACGAAATCATCATGCGATTCCTGTGCGATCGCTTTTTGCGGATGCAGCGGGTTACCGTGACAACTGAGTGCACTGATCGTCAAACCGCGCGATTCAACCGCTTTTTTAAACTCGCGCAGCTTACCTGCGTCAGCGAGCAGCTCGTCCGGCTTGCAGTGTACAGCGCCCGGATTGCCACCCGAACCGATCTCTACTGCCTTGACTCCTTTTTCGGCTACATAGTCAAGCGCCTCCTCAAAGCTTTTATTGTTCAGCAATACCATAAATACGCCCAATTTCATTCGTGTTTCCTCCTGGTTCATCCGTTTTTTTAGGTAAAAGTGCGGTCGCTATCGTGTCCGATGATGTCGAATAATCTTCTATTTATTACTACGAACCGAGCGCCGATAAAGTTTTGAATTTCCAGTAATTTAATTAATAAAATTTATTCGATATGCACGCACAATAAGCAGATTGTGCTACTACCGCTATCGTTTACTAACTAAACCTGCTTTAAAAGCGATATGAATCACGTTCAAAGTACTAAACATATAACGTTGATTTTGATAATGTCATGCCATTCCTATACAGGTTCGCATCAAGATGAAGTATACGGCAACTTACCTTAAACCGTAACCGTCTCCGGCTGCAACTCGATCGCTTTACCGGTACGTGCAGATTCATAGATCGCTTCCAAAATCTGTGTTACGACGAGCGCTTGCTCCGGTTTGACGAGCGGCTCGGTATCGTTGACGATCGCTTCCAGCCACATTCTCGCTTCGCGTGCACCAGCATCTTCCGCTTCGCCAGAGTAAAAAGCGACACCGCCGGAACCGAGATCAACTTGACTGTCGATCAGTCTGCCGTTTTTCTCACCGTTAATATGCAGCCCGTCGCTCATATCCGCGCCGCCTTCTGTACCGCATAACAGCGCTTGTGCTTCGCCAAATTTGCGTACATTCAGCGCCCAGCTCGATTCGAGCGAGATTACCGCACCATTTTCCATCGTAATAAAACCGAATGCGGAATCTTCCACTTTAAATTGTTCCGGGTCCCACGGGCCGAATGCATTAGCAGAGTTTGGACGCGGGCCAAGCTTATGGAAGGTGGAACCGAGCACTGTTTTAGGCTTGTAATTATCCATCAGCCATAGTGTCAGATCAAGCGCATGGGTGCCGATATCGATCAACGGGCCACCGCCTTGTTTATCTTCATCAAGAAAGACGCCCCATGTCGGTACGGCGCGGCGACGCAATGCAATCGCTTTGCCATAGTACACATCGCCCAGATCGCCTTCTTCTACCATCTGTTTTAAATACAGACTGTCATCGCGGAAACGGTTCTGGTAAGCAATCGATAGCTTTTTGCCAGTCCGTTGCGCCGCTGCTACCATCGCCCGTGCTTCGGCGGTCGTCTTTGCCATCGGCTTTTCGCATAATACATGCTTGCCTGCTTCCAATGCGTCGATACTGATGACTGCATGCGAATCGTTCGGCGTGCAAACGTGAATAACATCGATGGTATCATCTTGCAACAATTGCTTGTAATCGGTGTACACTTTCGCGCCTGTAGCGCCGTATTGCTCGGCTGCCTCGGTAGCGCGTTTTTCCACGATATCGCAAAATGCAACGATCCGTGCGAGTGGCTGTTTGGCAAGACTAGGCAAATGTTTGCCTTGCGCGATGCCGCCACAGCCGATGATGCCAATATTCAGCGTCTGCTTAGACATTGACAGGTCCTCCCTTAGCGCCATAGCTTTTTACCCAATTGATGCTTTGCTCAACACTTTGCAGCGGTGCTTGCAGACTGTTATCCTGCTCTACGATAATCCACTCTGCGCCCGCTTTGTCGGCAGCATCCCCTACACGTGCTACTGGCACTTCGCCTTCGCCCAATTCCATCATTTGGATACCATCATCCGTACGCTTGAAATCTTTCCAATGGACGAGCGGCAAACGACCTGCATATTTGTCGATATATTCGATCGCATCATAACCGCTATATTGTACCCATGCGGTGTCCAGCTCAACTTGGATCAGGTCAGCAGGCAATTCGGCATACAGCGCATCCAGCACCGTGTGGTCGCCAATTTTCTCGGTCAATTCAAAATCATGGTTGTGATACAGCAGTACGACATCGTTCTGGTTGCACACTTCGGCAATTTTGCGCAAATTGGCAAACAGCTCCGACCAATTGCCACGCTGTTCTTCGGACAAATAAGGAACGATAATATATTTATTACCAATCGCTTTGTTATAATCGATCAGCGACTGGGCATCATTTAGCAAGTCATTGTATTGCGTATGGGAACCGACCACTTCCAAATTGTGCTGTTTTAACAGATCAGCGATCTGCTCGGCACTACGCCCGTAAAAGCCAGCAAACTCCACCCCTTGATAACCAAGCTCGGCAATCTTTGCAATCGTACCTTCAAAATCACGTTCCAAATCTTCACGAACCGTAAACAGTTGCAATCCTACTTTTAACATCGTTGTATTCACTCCTGTATGATAGATTAGTAGATCGATATGACGATCGTTATTTACTTTGTTTGTAGTGAAGTTTTACTGGTAAAAACTGCCTTGACGGTAACCGGCACGACTGCCGATAATGACATGTTTGCCTTCCAATGAAGAACGCTGGAACGCATGCATCACTTCAAGCACATGGTACGCCAGTTCACCGCTGGCACGATGCGGACGATGTTCACGAATCGCTTGCACCATCTCGCTCACGCCTTTGCCGCGATCATTACTAATCGGCTCAAATACGGGCGGCAATTCCTCAAAACTGTCCGCTCCTGCACGTTTTAAACGTACCGCACCGTCAAAAAAGTTTGGATCAGGCACATCAAGTGTACCTTCGGTGCCATAAATTTCGATCCGTGGCAGCTGTGAGCCGCCCGGAATATCGAAGCTGGTCACCATCGTAGCGATAACGCCATTTTCAAAATCGATCGTGCCGGCAAGATGAGTCGGCGTTTCGACCCGGATCGATGTGCCTGCCTTTGGCCCACTATGAATTTTGCGATCCGGGATTTGAATGCCTGCCGATGAGCTAACCCGAGTCATCGAACCGAGCAAGCTTGTAAGCGCAGTCAAATAATAAGGTCCCATATCGAACATCGGGCCACCACCCGGTGCGTAGAAAAATTCAGGGTCAGGGTGCCAGCCTTCCGGTCCCGCTCCCATCATAAACGCGACCGCGGCGATCGGACGACCGATCAGCCCGTCATCAATCGCTTTGCGCGCCGTTTCCAAACCGGCACCGAGAAATGTATCCGGTGCACTGCCGACGCGTTTGCCGGTTTCTTTCGCTTTTTCCAATGTACGGCGACCGTCATCAAGCGAGACCGCCAGCGGTTTTTCGGCGTACACATGCTTGCCTGCCGACAACGCTGTCAGATTAACGCCGGCATGAGCAGCAGGAATCGTCAAATTAATAATGAGTTCGATATCGTCCTGTTGCATCATTTCTTCCGGTGTGAAGACGTTTTCAATACCGAATTCTTTAGCCCGTTCTTCCGCACGTTCTCTCACCATGTCGGCACAGGCTACGATTTCGATCACCGGATTTGATTTCAAGTTTGTAAAATAAATAGCGCTAATGTTACCGCATCCGATTAATCCGGCTTTCATTCGCTGCACGGGTAATCCTCCTTTGGTGCTTACGAAGCGTATGATAACCCCTTATGTACGTTGGACTTATCGATACGATTGTCCGCGATTTTCAGGTACAGCCCGCTGGTCTTGTTCATTATGTGCAAACCGCACATCCAGAAGCTGTCCTTTTATGTTGTTTTTGGCTCGTAACCATAGTATTACGAAATCGTTTCAATTAAAATGAATAATATGATCAAAACATGAACAATTTGGTCAAAATTTAAATTTGTTGCTGAAATGAGGAACGTTTAATGGAAGGACACGGAGAAGATTGTAAAGTATTTACAGCAGGCTACTCCTTTCACAGGAAACCTTTTTATATGCATGAACCGGATGGAATTCAAAATTATTTATTTCGTTTGCAAACTGAAGGCAATTGTCAGCTACGTGCGGATGGCAAGTTTGTCGATGTGGAAGTAGGCGATTTGCATATGTACGGGCCAGACGAACCGTATGAGCTACGAATTGATGCGATGCCCGGTTCTACTGGCAAACAGGCTGTCGAAAGCGGGGATTATCATATTTTTTTTGGTGGAGAATGGGCAGATCGTTGGTGGCATGAACAAGGGCGTCCAGCCAAAATCAAAATTCCGTTAACCGACAATATTACCGATCTGATGCGCCAAATCGCTATGGAAAAGCGGCGGATCGACAATCCGTATCCGGAAATTTGCAGTCATTATATGAAGATACTGTGCTTGTCCGTAGATCGGTATTTATCTGAACAGCCTACCGGAGGGCCGCGCACTTATCTGGCTTATCAAATCAAAAGCTATATCGAAGAAAATGCTTCTTCCGCCTTTAAATTAGAGGATGTTGCACTACATATCGGCATTAGCATATCGCGTGCCGTACATCTGTTTAAAGAAGCATTTGACACAACGATTATGCAGTATGCGCTTGATGTACGGCTGAATATGGCGCAGGAGCGAATTATGTTTAGCCCGATGCCATTGGAGGAAGTGGCTGAATCGTCTGGCTTTGCCAACTATACGTATTTTCACCGCGTTTTCCGCTCGCGCTTTGGCATGTCCCCCAAAGAGTTCCGGCTAACCAAACGAGAGCAGCAGCATATTACTTGATCACCACTACGGATATAACGCTGATCACTCGTCAAAACTCAAATGACACTGATTTAATCTAGCGACAACGATGTAAGCCAGCATATCGGTATGTAAAATGATGAACATGTGCAGTGTACAGCAAGCTAGTTCACCGCTGACGAGATCACGCTCATTGCGCAAACGATTCTACAGCTTATCCTTTTCGCTTGCACTTTATAGACAACCAAAACAGGCATATTGGTACAGCGTATCGCTGCCAATATGCCTGTTTGTCTATTTAACACATTGAGTTGAAAAACGGGGATCGGCTGCTTGCGATTAATGAGGGTATCTTTCATCCACAATGCGTGCAACGCGCGCGCTTTGACGATCATAATTCACTTTCATTGCCTGTTGTTACCCGACTTTAGCATGTACAGCTGTATCGATATCATTATTACAGTATGACATCTGTATCTGGCTTACACTGCTAATACTGCATCATGTTATTGGCAATTGTATTGCCCTCATACTGATTATAATAACGTCTACAACGCACAATATTGCGTTCATGACAAAGCGTCTTATTTTTGCGTGCTGTGCAGACGGTGCAATTCTTCGACCACATTACGACTGATCAGTTTGCCTTTGAAATAAATCAAATCTTCCGTATCACCTGTAAAAATACAGGAAGGTTCATACTTTTTAAGAATAATACGGTCGCTATCAACAAAAATTTCCAGTCCATCTTTAACATCGATATTCATAATACGACGCAGCTCAATCGGAATTACGACACGTCCAAGTTCATCTACTTTTCTTACAATACCAGTTGCTTTCATCATTTTCGTTTTCCTCCAATATCATAATTCTACATTTATCTACAAAATTTTTAAATCGTAATTGTTATTATTAAACCACATCATTTGCCGGATGCCAAGTTAATATTTATAAGAATATGAAAAATTTTTACTATTATTTATGCTCAAATTCGAATTACGATACATTTGGCGTCGAAATTACCCCCTTTTATATGAATGGTGAGTAATATTTATCTTTAACCTCTCCATTCCAGCTTTAAACATTATTCGTCATTTTTCTCTGTTTCTCCTGCTGTTAATTGTCGATTTATAATTTTTATTTAAATTTTTTATAAAAAAGAAAGGACAGGCATTACATCCCTTTAATGGATGAAAATTCCTGTCCGTATACTTCATTGCGTTATTTTGACTTTAGCATGAATTTATGAATATCATTCGTTTATCCAATATGATATACAATCTATTGAGCTTGCTGCCTAATATTGTTTATTTACTCGGAATAAACTGCCGCACCCAGCTGCCAAATCCTGCCGGATTACGCGATTGTATCAAAATGACCCCTTCGCCGCGGAAACGACAGACGATGCCTTCGCCACTGGTCACACTGGACAACCAGCCTTTGGACGCTTTTTCAATCTGATAATTCATATAGTTTGGCCATGCGACAAGGTGAGCATTATCAACGATCACTTCTTCTCCTTGAGCAAGATTGATCGCATGAATAGCACCATATGACGATAAAAATACGGTACCTCTGCCACGAATTTCGATAATAAAGAAGCCTTCACCTGAAAATAACCCTTTTTTCAAGTTTTGCATCTGTGTGCCGACTTCGATTCCTTCGGTTCCTGCCAAAAATCCGTCTTTTTGCACGTACAAATTATACGATCCATCCAATTCAACCGCAGTCACATCGCCAATGCTGGAAGGTGCCAGCAAGACTTCCGCCGGGCCGCGAGTGGAACGCAGCTCTTGAAAAAAGAATTTCTCCCCCGATAACATACGACCGAGACCACCCATCAGCCCGCCATCCATTGTGCCTTTAATGTCTACATTTGGAGACATCGACACCATCGCGCCCGACTCGGCTTTGATCGCTTCTCCTTGTTCGATATGTACTTTCAACATCGCAAACGCGCCTTCATACAAAATTTCATATTTCATGTTCATGCACCTATCCCTTCCAAAATATTGAGATATCAAGCTTATATGTATTATGACATTTCAGCTTGACCGCTGTATATATGCGCTCTACTGGATGCGTATTATCGTTGCTCGCTGCCTATACGTTATGCCAGCTAGCATACCATTGTATGCTATCGCGATTGCATGAATCGAGTTGGATACGAATTCGATATCAGGCTGTTTTATCCGCAAGGTGATTGTACAATCGGCAATCGGTATGCCAAGACAAAGCATCCATCTAATTGATCACAACGGGAGAGGAGCTTTATTTTTCAATATAAATAGCCGTATCCTCTTTAATTACGCCAAAAAGGATACGGCTACTGCCAGCAGATCGATCATATGAGTTCTGCGAGCTTAGCGTTTACTCATCTTCCTGCTGTTGACGCTGTTGCAGCTTCTGGCGCGCATCCAATGCTTCGCTTACCACAAATGCCAGATCGTCATTTCCATACATCGACAATACGCCAAACAGCGTATCATTTGGAATATCGCCAGCTTCTTCTTTGGGCACAGTCAAACGAATGCCCTGCTCCAAACGCGGATTGTCCAACTGATCCGGATAAGCGCTGTAATACAACTCCCTCGCATCAAAGCCACGATTCACACACCATTGCGTAAACACTAAAATCATCATATCTTCATCCTGGCGATAACTTTCCACAATCTGTTCTTCGCGCTGTTTGATCATTTCGGCGCGAGTCATTTCCATATCATCAAAGTCACTCATTATGCTGTCTCCTTTTTATACATTTGCAATTAGCTCCTCCACTAACCGATGCGTATCCAGCACGAGATCGGCGCGAATGTTACATTGCTGCGGTGTATCCAAATGACTCCAAAAATGCTCGACCACGCCCGTAAAACCGCGCCGCTGCCAAATACTTTCCCAATTGCCAGGGCTTTGCTGCTGTGGCAGTGTGTCTTTTTCATACAAATATAACTGTTCCATATTCACCACTTCAGCCGAACACCCACTACCATGCAATACGAGCTTTTCCAAATCAGCGCCCGCATTGCGCGCCATGCTGTATTGCCCATAGCGTCCTTTGCCAAGCGACAACATTCCTGAAGTATGCAGCAGTGCGCCATTGCTATCATTACTTTGCTTATGCAATTGATGGGCTAATATGTCATACCGTTCATTACCCAACCATACTAGCAAATCGAGCATATGAATCAAATCATCATACATCGTCTCGCGTGCAGGCAAATGTTGTAACCGTGTACGATGCTTGCTCACCTCACATAGCTCAAAGCCCCCTGCTTCCGCCAGCCATGCCGACGCCTGCTTATATAAAGGCGCAAACCGACGATTAAACCCAACTGCAAGCAGCACACCTTTCTGTTCGGCAAGCGCTGCTAGCCGCTCGGCTTGCTTTAGCTCATAAGCGAGCGGCTTATCGACATAGACCGGCAAGCCCATTTTAAGACAAGCGCTGACCACTTCAAAATGAGTCGTTGTCGGGCTATGTACAAACACAGCATCCACATCCCATTTGACGAGCTCGTGCAGCTCTGTACTACCGTGCACAATACGATACTGATCCATCGTCTGCTGAACGGTCGTTTCGGTTCGACTCACGACACCGACCAGCTCAACATCAGAGTGCGCTGACAATAACGGCACATACACTTTGTGCGCGATATCACCAAGTCCTACGATAGCGATCCGTTTGCGTTTTCCTGTTCCTGCTGCCTTGCCCATCCTACCGTCTCCCCTTTTTTCACAGATCATCTTATTATAACAGTATCACCGCATACGGTCATGGCGCGGCTCGCTAGTGTATAACATCGCTAGCCACTTGACCGCGAATGATTGGCATTCGTATTTGTACCAAAACATACTTCTATATGATCGCTACTATCGTTCATCCTTAATGACCTCTATTGCGTATAACGAGTAGGCTAGCTCCCTCTAACTGATCGTATGCTTGTGTTATTCGATTGAACATGACACATGATGAACGAGAGAACATGATAGATGAGCAAGATCAGAATAAAAGAGCGGACATCGACCAAAATAAGTCTAAAAACGTATTCGGAGTCGCTATCCTACAATAAAATGACAAAAGATTGAATGTATAAAGCTAGCATCATTAAATTTAGAAAGCATAAATAAGTGTTATGATTACGATCATCGTTCGCTTTCTTTTGAAATAATTACCATATACGCTATCCTTTTTATATTGCATGTGATATAATAGTGTTCCAGTATCTTGTATGTATATTAAAAATAAAGTACAGGTGTTTGATGATGTAAGCTTATGTTATGATGTAAGCTGCAAAGCAAGATTGAATATAACCTCGCAGCTACGGGTATATTACAATGACTGGCATTGTCCAGCATTTCCAATTTTAACGACTCTGATGAAATGGAGTGAATGATACATGACTGAAGCTCATTATGAACAAGCAACCTTTGCCGGTGGATGTTTCTGGTGCATGGTCACACCGTTTGAAGAACTTCCTGGCATTATTAGTATCCGTTCCGGCTACACCGGCGGACATACCGAAAATCCGACCTATGAAGAAGTATGCACCGAGACGACCGGGCATGCAGAAGCAGTACAGATCGTATTTGATCCAACGATTTTCCCGTACAGCAAGCTGTTGGAACTGTTCTGGCAACAGATTGATCCGACCGATGCGGGTGGACAATTTTACGATCGCGGTTCTTCGTATCGGACGGCGATTTTTTACCATAACGAGCAGCAACGCGAACTTGCCGAGCAAACGAAGCAACAACTGCAAGCTAGCGGACGATTTGATAAACCGATCGCTACGACGATCGAACCAGCACAAACGTTTTACGAAGCAGAAACGTATCATCAAGATTACCACAAAAAAAATCCAGGTCATTACAAACGTTACCGCAAAGGTTCCGGACGCGATGCGTTTATCGAAAAACACTGGTCCAAACCGATCGACAAACAAGAGCTTAAACAGCGCTTGAGTGATATGCAATACAAAGTCACGCAGCAAAACGGTACAGAACCCGCTTTCCATAATGAGTTCTGGGATCATCATGGCGACGGTATTTACGTGGACATCGTATCCGGCGAGCCGCTATTCAGCTCTACCGACAAATACGATTCCGGTTGTGGTTGGCCAAGCTTTACCCGTCCGATCCGCGACTACCATGTCAAAGAACATATGGACCTTAGCCACTTTATGGTACGTACCGAAGTCCGTAGCCGTGAAGCCGACTCCCATCTTGGACACGTCTTTGATGATGGCCCAGGTGCAAACGGATTGCGCTATTGCATCAATTCAGCAGCATTACGCTTCGTACCGAAAGAGCAACTAGATGAAGAAGGTTATGGTGAATACAAAGTGTTGTTTCAATAAGCAAAATGTGATGACAAATGCAACTATGTACGTTTGAAATTAAACAGCATAGACTATACGAATATGGGGGCGGCAGAGATGATTCTGCCGTCTTTTTGTTGTGCTGATAAGGCTATACTCGATACTTAAGCATGTGCGCATATTTAAAAAACATATCAAACTGCCCATAAAGCCGCCTAAGCATATCATAACAACTAGCACACGCATCCAACCGTTTCGGCATAGTTAAATCGGGTAAAACATCGTTACAGAACATTATATTATGATCAGATACAATGAAATGGACAGCGCTGCGTTGTATAATGCGTTGTATACGTAAATGGCAAATGTATCGCTCTGTAATGATGATGCTACCTTATATACAAACATATCCGTTTGCATCAGCATCATTCATCTACCAACATGATGCTGGACAATGTTAAACTCATTTTAACATTCAACAGGCGATCCCCATTCGTATACTCTTTTACACATGATCCATTTCCCATTGTTATCTATCACCAAAGGAGCGATCACCATGCCGTGGAGCCAAAATGATTACCCAACATCGATGAAAAATTTGGACAACCGTGTACGTAATAAAGCGATCGAGATTGCCAATGCATTGCTGGAAGAAGGCTATGAGGAAGGTCGCGCGATTGCGATCGCCACCTCCAAAGCGGAAGAATGGGACGACAATCATCCTGAGGGCAAAGCCAAAGATTGAGCGTAGTTGGACGGTATGTAGTTATGAAGGCGTTCACTTGTAAAGACGGTATTATAATGTCAATGCGTATTTTACGCTGGTACATTGTCTTGAATCGGATCATTCTATTATGATCTCTATAGTATAAAAGATAGGTCGCGCTACATCGATTTTGTTTACGAAGCTTGTTTTGTAAACGTAGTATCGTTCAATAAGTATCCATATTCACACAATGCTGCGCTTTATCCCTGAGTATAATTTGTTCCAAAGCAGCCTGTCTGCACGGTATCGCTATGTCAGCCAAATAGCGATATCGCGCAAACAGGCTTTTTGATCTGTTATTGCTATTGTTAATGTTTTATTGATGCGCCGCTACTTCCTTTTATGTCATTCTCGCTCGCTTAAGTCTAGCGCATCAACTAATCGTATCCAATCAAAAAATAAACCCGCAGCCGTGCAGCATAGTGCACAACTACGGATTACAATTGCTGCTGAAATTACTAGACGACCACGTGCATCGACGATCTTTTTCAGTGTAAAGATCGGCATAGTCACGCTAACTACAAAGATATGAGCTAGCTACAGATACGATACATGCGTTCGCTTAATACTATCGTGCTACATCATCTTCAACAGATCAAAGCCCTTTCAACGCATCCGCTACCGACTGCTCGCCGGAAATGACATCATACCCTTTACGATACGTGTTTTTATTGTCGATCAGATGAGCGATTACTTTCGCTACATCGGCGCGTGGGATGCTGCCGCTGTCCGCCAGACGCTCGGCAATTTGCACTTTTCCAGTGCCTGGATCGTTCAGCAAACCGCCTGGACGCACGATCGTGTAGTCAAGCGAGCTTGCTTCCAACAACCGATCAGCATAATGTTTAGCGACATAATACGGCTTGATCGCGTCCGACCATTTAGTCCGGTCATAAGCGAACAGTGCACTGACCAGTATAAAACGCGATACTCCTGCCTGTTCAGCCGCTTCCATACATTTGACCGCACCATCCAGATCGATGAGTAGTGTTTGGTCATCACCTGTACTGCCGCCCGAACCGGCGGTAAATACGATCGCATCCGCACCTGCCATCGTCTTGGACAGCTCCTCCACCGTTCCTGCTAGATCGCCAATTGCCGTCTGCGCACCTAGCTGTTCCAGCGCTTCCGCTTGCTCCGGCTTACGAATGACAGCGGTGACGCTATGATCGGTTTCCTGAGCGATATATTGTGTGAGCAGTTTGCCGATTTGTCCGTTTGCCCCGATAACGGTAATGTTCATATTCAAATCCTCCTCTAACGAGCGAATACGTGGATATCCAATCATCCACAGCGATGTCAGCCTGCTCTATTCAGGCTCCATTACATCGTTACCCTAAAATGGATACCGATTACCACCTATCACTTGTTAGCTGAGCGGATATTAGTTCCACGATGCCGGTTTGATCTCGACTGGCTCGATTTCCGCCACTTTCATATAGTTCTGCCCCCAATTATACATCGCATCCAAAATCGGCATTAAACTTTCGCCAATTTCGGTGAGTGAATATTCCACTTTGGGCGGTACGACCGGATACACTTCACGGTGCACGATCAAGTCTTCTTCCAACTCGCGCAACTGACTGACTAGCATACGCTGGGTAATGCCTGGAATAAGTGATTTAAGTTCACCAAAGCGTTTGGTGCCTGTTTTGCCCAAATGCCACAAGATGAGCATCTTCCATTTGCCCCCGATCACCGACAATGTCAGTTCCTTTTCACAGTTAAAAATACGTTCTCGCATGTATCTGTTCCTCCATTTCGATCTGTTGTTATCCGTCAAAACCGTTGCTATAGCTCATAGTATACTTTTAGGCACTATGTAAAAAAAAAGTGCGTACTTACTTGAACTAACGTCTTTACTTTATACTAGCACTATAGCGAACGCAATGGTGATCGTGCAGATAAGATCATCATTTTGCTCACAAAACCGATTGTTCGCATTGAAATAATAACTTATGCCGGATATGGCTACTACAGGAGGAATTTTGAATATGGAACTGCAACTCGCACTTGATCTCGTTAACATCCCAGAAGGCATCGCACTCGTAAAAGAAGTGGAGCCATTTATCGATATCGTAGAAATTGGTACACCGATCGTCATTAACGAAGGATTGCATGCTGTTAAAGCGATGAAAGAAGCTTTTCCTAATCTGAAAGTACTTGCCGATCTGAAAATTATGGATGCAGGCGGTTATGAAATTATGAAAGCATCCGAAGCTGGTGCTGACATTGTTACCGTACTGGGCGCAAGCAATGATCTGACGATCAAAGGCTGCGTCGACGAAGCGCAAAAACAAGGTCGCAAAGTGCTCGTCGATATGATTAACGTACAGGACATCGCCACTCGTGCACGAGAACTTGATGAGCTTGGTGTCGACTACATCTGTGTGCATACAGGCTATGATGGACAAGCGGCAGGGCAAAGCCCATTTGCTGATCTGGCAACGATCAAAAGTGTCGTAAAACATGCCAAAACAGCGGTTGCAGGCGGTATCAAACTAGCAACGATGCCTGAAGTGATTCAAGCGAACCCTGATCTCGTGATCGTTGGCGGTGGTATTACAAGCCAGGATGATAAAGCGGCTACAGCTTCGCAATTCCGCGAGCTGATCGCACAGGCGTAAAGCGATGAGCCAGCTTCATTCCGCGAAAGTTCCGGTTTCAGCGCAGCTGGAGCGCATTTTGCAAGAGCTACAGGGCACATTAGCCGCTATTTCCAGTGAACAGGTCGAGCAGCTTGCTACCCGCATTTTGCAGGCTCGTTCTATTTTCACAGCAGGCGCAGGACGTTCCGGGTTAATGTCGCGTGCACTGGCGATGCGGCTTATGCAGCTTGGACTACAGGCGTATGTCGTTGGTGAAACGGTAACGCCCAAAGCAGGCAAAGGCGATCTGCTCATTATCGTCTCCGGTTCCGGTGAGACAAAAGGACTGGACAATATGGCAGATAAAGCGCTGCAAGCTGAAGTTGATATCGCCGCCGTCACGATCTTTCCCGAATCTTCCATCGGACGCAAAGCCAATCTGATCATCCAGGTGCCAGGCGCTCCCAAAGACCGTGCTCAGCAAGGCAACACAAACACCGTACAACCGATGGGTTCACTGTTTGAGCAGACGGTACTGCTGCTGTTTGACGGTTTAATGCTGCATTTAATGGAACAACGCGGCGGTGATACGGCAGCGATGTTCAGCAATCACGCCAATTTGGAGTAGTCGTGCAGCGTTACGTATCGTGTAATACTGTGCCAGGCAGATTATTGCTGCACAGAAATCTTTGGATGATTACCGCTTATACGGCTTCTACATGTAACCGTTCGTCTACAAGTAACGGTTCGGTATGTTCAACATCATAAAAGCACGCTCTTGTCCTTCATATGTTTATATTGATCCCTAAACGATCCTGTTGCGTCTGTATTGGCGCATATAGGATCGTTTTTGGTATATTATTGTTTATTTATGTAGAAATGATCGATCATTCATTCTACTCCATCTTTTACTGGACTTTAGTTGAGTCTATATTTATCCATTACCTGCGACCTCGCCAACTCGAATTTAAAGTTCAAGCTACTTCAGCTTATTAAAATATACTTGCATCACAAATTATGCCGCTCCTGTTTGCTTTACAAGATTGGTATTCACATTTAGTGTAGTCAAGACGCTACTCTATCTCAAATAAAAATCAGGATTGGCTTTGTTTATATGTGTTCCCAATTAACATTAGCAATCGCCTTTGTCATTTGGAACGTTTTGTAATATAATATTAGTAACGACACACAAGTAACATAGTATCTAAAAGTAACAAATATTAAAATCGAACTGGATAGCCGCTGACAGCAGCTATTCATTTTATTTGAGGTGATGATTATGTTAAAACTGGGCATTCTTGACCAGTCTCATATTAATGAAGGTCAAAACGCAATCGATGCGTTAAATAACACATTGGAGCTTGCACAAGCGGCAGATCGTCTCGGTTATTCGCGGTATTGGATGTCCGAACATCACGATTTCCCAAGTCTCGCCCATTCCAGCCCGGAAATTATGATTTCGCATATCGCTGCGCATACAGCGCGCATTCGCGTCGGTTCTGGTGGCATTATGTTGCCACATTACAGTGCGTATAAAGTAGCGGAAACATTCCGTTTGCTGGAAGCACTGTATCCGAAGCGGATCGATCTCGGTGTAGGGCGTGCACCTGGCGGTACACCGCTTGTCAATCGGGCGATGCAGGAAGGCAAATTTCCGTCTATGCATGCCGCCGATCGGTATCCGCAACAGATCGTTGATCTGATCGGCTATTTGAACGATGCTACGCCAACGGATCATCGTTATGCCGGTTTGACCGCTCAGCCAAACATCGATACGATGCCAGAATTGTGGCTGCTCGGTTCCAGTGGCGGCACAGCGGAGCTGGCGGCGATGACAGGCGCGTCGTATGCATTTGCCCAATTTTTCGGCACCACTGGTGGCGAAGATGCGGTTGCCCATTACAAAGCAAATTTCAAACCATCCGTCATGTCGCCAACACCGAAGTCGTTAGCAGCGATTACGGTCGCATGTGCAGACACCGAGGAAGAAGCCGAATATTTGATGCGTAGCAATGATCTGTATTTCTTAGCGTTGCGTCAAAATCGTCCATTGCCTTATTTGCCATCCGCACAGACGGCTGCTGATTATCATTATAATGCGATGGAAATGACGAATATTCGCGATAGCCGCCGCTTCCGCGTAGTCGGTACACCGGAGCAAGTCAAAGAGCGTTTAGTACAGTTTGCAGCGGATTACCAAACCGATGAGTTGCTGATCGTATCGGCGATCCACGATAACAAGGCGCGCATTCGCTCGTATGAGCTGCTGGCAGAGGCGTTTAAGCTAAATGAGCATACAGCGGTGAACGCTTAAATTTTATATTGATTAATCTTTATGATAGAGCAGACGACAGCACATAAACTAACCCAAAAAAGCAGTGGTGCTTAGGATATCCCTACCGCTGCTTTTCCGGTTAGTTTCATTTTCCGCTTACTTCCAATTACGATCTGAGTTATATTCCGTTTGTTTTGTGATAATAACGATGCGTACTTATTCGCACTTACGCACTTGTAACTTGTATGATGCCAAGCGATCGTTTTATGTGCGGTAAGTCATCGATCGAAATGAACAGAGCGCTGCGATTATTTGGATTTAACTATGGCTAACCGTCCTGCTGAATATAATTTGCTGGCAGATGGTCGACAAGCCATACGTCATGACCGGCATCATAAAATTGCACGCCGTGCAAGGCAGCAGCTGCGGCATCAATACGCAGCATTAGCAGCTTACCTTTACGTTGACCTGCCAGTGCGGCAAACGCCGTGCTCGCTGACAGATGTACATACTGTCTTCCCATCGGCTTTAAACCTTCACGGTGAATAACATCCCAGACGGATTCGGCTGTACCATGATACAGCACAGATGGCGGCGTTGTCGCCGCATAACGAACTTCCGGGCGGCTATGCCCATAACGCGCGCGGATGCGTTCTCCAACGATTTCAAAGCGCTGCTTATCCGACTGTGCGACAACGTTACGTACTTCCGCCTCGGTTACTACACCTGTATCGCCATGCGTTGACAATGCCAGCACTAGCTCGTGCAGCAGACAAGAACCGTCTTCAGGATCGAGTACAATGCCATACTCATCCGGGCGATGTCTGAGTACAAAACTCATTTGCTTGCTCAGTTGTCGTTCACGTTTAACGTTCATCATTGTTCATACTTCCTTTCCTCGTCTAACACGGATAAAGCTGTTTTATTCGTAGGTTTGCACCAAAATGACATGATTAAAACGATGTTCATTTACAATTTGAAATGTTAGGATGAATATATCAAACGTAGAGAATGTTCACGAAATGGAGAGAAACTATGCAAAATAACGAAATATCCGCAACCGGAGCAACCACAAATGGACGCTTTCCGGTCGCTCTGTTCTGCCTGACCGCAGGCGCATTTGCGATCGGTATGACCGAATTTGTCATTATGGGTTTATTGCCTAATGTCGCTAGCGATCTGCAAGTAACGATTCCACAAGCAGGGCAGCTTATTACCGGTTATGCGCTTGGCGTCGCTGTCGGTGCACCATTGCTAACTATCGCAACGAATCGGGTGGCACAAAAACCGCTGCTTTGCTTGCTCATGTTCATTTTTATCGTCGGTAATCTGGTAGCAGCACTTGCTCCCAATTATAACGTACTGATGATCTCCCGGCTTTTCACTGCACTTGCACACGGTACATTTCTCGGTACAGGTTCATTGATCGCTGCCAGACTCGTTCGTCCTGACAAACGTGCTGGCGCAGTATCGTTAGTGCTTGCCGGTTTGACGATCGCTAACATTATTGGCGTGCCATTTGGTACATTGATTGGACAGCAGCTTGGGTGGCGGTCTTCATTTGGCGCGATCACTGTCATGGGCGTCATTTCGCTGCTCGGTATTATATGGCTTATTCCGAAAATTCACCAGTCCGAGCAACCGAGTTTGGTCAAAGAAGTACGCAGTTTGTTGCATCCGCAAGTACTGCTTATTTTGTTGACCGGCGCTTTTGGATGTTGCAGTTTATTTACAGTATTTACGTATATTACTCCGCTGCTAACCGATGTGACCGGATTTCAGGAAAGCAATGTCACTTGGATTCTCGTTATGTATGGCATCGGCGTAACACTTGGCAATTTGCTCGGTGGGCGGCTTGCCGACTGGAAGCTGATGCCGTCCGTCATTGCGATTTTCGCACTGCTGTCGATATTGCTGTTTATTTTATCCGCTGTGCTGCACTCGCCGGTATTAACACTAATCGTTATTTTCCTATGGGGGATGGCGGCATTTGGCATTATGCCAGGCATTCAGTTGCGGATTATGAATCTGGCGCATGAAGCACCACGGCTTGCCGCCACCTCGAGCCATTCGGCGCTTAATCTTGGCAATGCGGCTGGTGCGTTTATCGGTGGCGTCGTGATCACCCATGCCGGATTGATCGAAGTGCCGCTAGTTGGTGGCATGCTCGCTGCGCTCGGAACCGGCGGTGCGGTGCTCAGCTATTATTTGGTGGAAAAACGCAAACTGCGCGCGGCATAAGCAAATCGTCGACGATCGTTATCGATGTAAATGAATGCGAAGGAATCGATCTCATGGTCATTCCTCCTATACAATAAGGGCGTGCTGCACGGAGAAATCCGATACAGCACGCCCTTATTGGTAATTCGATGCATCGCTCATGCGACCAAGCCGATATGAGCCGTACATGTCGAGTATGACGATGCAAACCGTTAGCATATCCATCTGCAACGATGCCATCCTGAATATACGCTAGCATATTAAGACGAACGAGGCAGTGTCGAAGCTGTTGGCACTTGAACAGCAGTAGCTGCATCCTTTACTTTACGTACTGTAAATGGCATTCTCAGCTCTACCGTCACAGTCCAAGTAATCATTTTGCCAGCGAGCCATACCGCTAACATCGTAAACATCGTTTCTTTAAATGGCAGAAACAGCAAGCACAGACCGAGCACGATTACGTCTCCAACAAAAAAAACGTTACCGATCTTCCAACCTTTCCAATCACTGATCAAACGGGACAATACATCGTCGCCTCCCGTGGCCCCTCCGTAACGGAGAACAATTCCAGCGCCAAGTCCAGTTAATATACCAGACAATACAGCGGCTGCGAGCAGACTTCCGTGCAAGTCCACGACAAACGGCGATAATTGCTCAAATCCCGCATAGAACAGTGAGAATGCACCTGCTCCGATCATCGTCATTATCATAAAGCGATGCCCTTTGAGCCACCAGGCAAGCGCAATTACCGGAATATCAAGCACAAGCGTACTCCATGCCGGCGACCAACCAAACAAATATTTGCCTAGCAAAGCCAAACCAACAAATCCGCCTTCCGACAGATTATTGTGAAAATTAATGTGATAATAAGTAAACGCAAGAATAAACGTACCGATTAAAATTGCAGCAACTTGCTTTGCTACAACCTTCCAATTGTCATTTGTTCTTCTCCTCATACAGGCTCCCTCTTTTTCTCGTAAGTGTGGTCATGAATGACCTGTTCTCACGGGAGGCGCACCTGGAGGAATTCATCCTTCGCATACATGCTGCTCCTTTTCCGTAAGATAGGCCAATAGGTTGGGCACTACATTACGGAGGAGCTAAGTATAAGAGAGATCATAACGTTTCCAAATCGTCCTTTGGGAAATCATCCTTCGGGGACACATGGTATCCTGATCCTTTCTGGTGTTAGAGTTTAAATCTGTATCTATTATACCACGGACAGCAGATCGCTAAACAACTTACCAAATCGCCGCATTTTGCAATAAGTCGCAACAGTTTGCAATAAACTGTCATTTTCCTGCTCTTTTGTGCTACAGGTTCACTATCCTACCGCTTTTGCTTCCATATGCTCTGTTTCTCATCATCGTGGTTGAAGGAGTCGTTAATCCGCGCCATTACGTCATTTTCCGCGATAATAAAGCGTTAAAACAACGATAACATACCGTTTACACTTCTCGCTCCCTCTAGCTCGCTAAAAGGGGAAATTTAGCTATTTTTTGCTTGATTATTCTATCTACTTACAGTTGCTTACGCAGCGAAATGATCATCGATCGGCAACCATACGTGCATATATCTATGCAGCTCAATATCGATATACGATCCTAAACACTACGCTTATGGCTTCGATCGATCCAGATGATGTAGCAGCTGTTTAACGATATAAAACGAATGACCCGCCGCTTCCAATTGTTGACTAACTTCTGCTGCTGGCATCGGTCGGTTAACATAATAGCCCTGGATTTCATCACAACCAGCCGTTTTCAAAAATTTCAATTGCGCTTCTGTCTCCACGCCTTCAGCCAGTACATGAATATGCAGCGCCTTGCCAAGTGCGACAATCGCTTCTGCCATCCGGCAATCTTCGTCGACATCGTCGATACAACTAACAAAACTGCGATCAATTTTCAGTAGCGATGGACGCAATTGTTTAACATAAGCGAGTGAAGCATATCCACTGCCAAAATCGTCAATCGCCAACTGTACGCCACGTTCGCGCAACTTATTCAGTTGGATGATTACACGCTCTACATTATGAATCGCCAGCGATTCGGTAATTTCCAACACGAGCTGTTGTGGCTCCATGCCCGTCTCCGCCATAATTTCCAAAAAGCGTTCTGCCAGATGCTCATCATGAAACTGATGCGGTGATACGTTCACACTCATCCGAAAATTACCGTACCCCAACTGTTGCCAAAGGCGCTGCTGCTCGCACGCCGTTCGCAGCACCCACGCACCGATTGGAATGATCAGTCCGGTTTCCTCAGCAATCGGGATAAACTCAAGCGGCGAAATGATGCCAAGTTCAGGATGCTTCCAGCGCAGCAGCGCCTCCATCCCTTCAATTTGTCCGTTATCAAGTCTGACCTGATACTGGTAGTACAGTTCCAGCTCATTGCGGCACAATACGCTACGCAGTGAGCTTTCCAGATGAAGACGATTGCCATAATGCGCACCGATCGCATCGGTGAAAAAGACGGCTTCCTGACGGGCACTCTTTTTCGCTTCATACATGGCGGCATCGGCATTTTTGACCAACTCATCCAAAGTGATTCCATCTTGCGGGTAAATCGCCACACCGATACTGACCGAAATATACAATAGATGACCATCGATATTCATCGGCTCTTGCAAACATTGCTTAATCTCGTCGACAACCCGTTCTACATGAGCATGACCTTGCAACGGATCGATCAGCAAAATAAATTCATCCCCACCAAGACGTGCCAGCGATCTATCCACCGATAACTGATTGCGAAAGCGTTCAGCCGCCATCTGTAAAATGCGATCGCCTGCCGCATGCCCAAGACTGTCATTCACATATTTAAAACGATCAAAATCAAAAAACAGCACTGCCAGTTCACGTTTACCAGCAGCAGCTTCAACTTGTGTCTGCAATTGCTCATAAAATTGACGCCGATTAGGCAGTCCGGTCAATTCATCATGCCTTGCTGCATGATCGCTTAGTCGCAAATGCTGACGCAACCGACGCAGCAATATATCGTTTTCGGAAAGAGACAGCACTTGGCGAATCGAGATCAACAATATACCAAGTACACAACTGAACAGCAGTATGCTAAATGAACCGAATTGCGTCACAACTACAATCATCAGCAACAATGTCACACTAACATAAGGCAACAGCCGCTTGACGGATAGCTTTGCTTCGAACGCATACAACACCGGCAATATGTCCTGCGCTACAGGTTGCTTCAAAAAATGAATGCCTGCAAATGCCGTCAACATTAGCGATATGCTCCATAATGGATCGATCAAGCTACCGCTCCGGTACAGCCCATGCTCCAGCATATAAAAATAAACCATATCCGCTGCGGCAAATACGAGCAATGACCACATTAGCAACCATCCGGTACGACTGTACTGCTGATCTACGCGTGCAAACAACAACAATACAAGCATAAAAATAAGCACCAGCTCCACAATCGGATAACTAAGATTGACAAGCAATATGCCCCAATTGCTATGATCGGCATCCAAACTGCGCTGCATGATCGGTTCCACAATTAGCGCCCAGCTCATCGCCACAATCGTCAGCATAAAAATCGATGTATCTAGCAAAAAGCGAATTTTCCCTAACCCGCGTAAATTGCGGCGGCTTAACAATAATAATGCGATCAAAATAAGCACATTATGAAGAATCCAAAAAAAGTCATCATACCCGACTATCGCCGTCGCAAACGGAGCATGCTGAACAGGCAGTAACAAAACAAAAATGGAGCAACCATAACAAAAATGGCTCAGCGCAAGCAATGTCCAAAATGTCCTCGTCCTGCCGCTGCACTGACTCGCCACAATCGCTAATACCGCAGTCGTTAGCAAAGCCGGAATCATATTAAGTAGCGGTCCCATCGCTGCTAGCATAGACTCATTATGCCGATAGCTGAATAGCAGCGCATAATTGATAAGTAGCCCGCTCGCTGCAATCATATAAGCATAATGACGATAACGATACATCATACTTTCCCCTCCTAGTACTTTGACCAAGATTAATCTGATTTTTGAAGCTAGATCAAGCTCTTATTTATAAAGAATTTAGTACGCAGACCAGGTTGAAACTTAACTTGGTCTGCGTACTAGGGCGTGTCTTCAAACTGCTTTACAGATCGTTCGATACGGGTAATTTGCATCAGATTAGGCTGTACAGGGCTTATTTCTGAACTTTGTGAACAATAAAATGATGCGTAAGATCGTTTAAAGACACCACCTATTGGTTTGTCTCAAATGGAAATTGTGTTTGAACGTCCCTAAATCGATTCAGCACCAAGCGATTGTTGGATTGACAAACTGTAAATGTACTTGAGACAAGCTACTAGTCTATCCAGACACGAAACCCTTTATTAACTTGGTCATTATATCGGCATATATATGGTATTTTTTAACTATAAAAATAAAAAATAGGTGTTTTTATTTTTAAAAGCACGGTGCAGTAGCTACAGATTTTGCAATCAAAACAAGCACAAAAACGCCGTATCAATACGATACGACGCTGTTGTGCTGCCCTATGCTACCTATATCCATTCCAGTTCGCTACGAAAATTCATCGCTTACTGACCCATATCCACACAAAGTTAACTTTTAATGTTGATTGTGTGCTGAAATTGTGATAGTCAGGGCTTAAATGAGCTTTAACGTTCAATTTAATCACGGTCAATGTCATAGTATGCAATACGCAAGCTAAGCATGATATAAGTGACAGATGATCAATATGTGTATGTCCACGACGTTCATTTAGCGGGGCAACTTTTCATGCAACTCTGTCGCAGATTGATCCGGTTCCTTGCTGCTAACGAGCACTTTCTGTTTCCTGTTTTTCTGCCGATGCCCAGAGGTGACGATACTGCCTTTCGCGTGTACAGCTTCGGATCGCTTGCTACGCGTTAATACAAGATTGCGACGCCAGAAACGTTCTGCCTGAACAGCAATTTTGAACCATTTAAGCGAAGCGCACCGTTTGTTGGCGGACACTGCCAACCCCCAGTGAATTACACGCGACAAAATCGGTGACGCAGGCTGACAGCTGCCAAGTCGCTCCAATGGATCATGGAATATTCGCTTCGGCACATCGATCGGTGCCTGTCCACGGCAGCAAAAGTAAAATGTCGCCGCCAAACTATAAATATCCGAAACCGGTCCCTGAATGGAACGTCCGGAATAAAATTCAATCGGTGAATAACCGGCTGTCGTCAAAATTTGATGCGTTTTTTCTTCGTACCGTACAGCTGAGCCAAAATCAAGCAACTTCGTCTGCCCATCCTCTGCCAGCAAAATATTAGATGGCTTCACATCGCGATGAATATAACCGAGATTATGTATGTATTCCAGCGCATCAATGACCGGAAACAGCCGTTTTTGCAAAAATTCCGTATCGAGCGAAGGCGCATATTGCTGAATGTATATATCCAGTGTCATCCCGCGATAATACTCCAGTACAATATATACAGTACCATGATGCTCCAACTCATCTTCATAGCGTACGATGCCAGGATGCTCCATCCGCCTTAGCAGTTCGCCTTCCTGTCGGAATTTCTGGCGCATCTCTGCAAACTTGTCTTGCAAATTAGCGGCTATACATTCGACCGTACAACGGTCTTTACTGCGCCTTGCCAGTGCGGCTGGGAAAAACTCCTTAATAACGTGCAATGTACCCTTTTCCATATGTCGTGCCACATAAATTACCGACAATTCGCCAACCGACAATGTGCGGCGGAGCTGATAGGTATCGGCAAGCTTATGATTACGGGCAAGTGTCTGATTCGTGATCAGTTGGCTCTGGCTCATCATGTCCACCTTTCTTTACATCCGATTATGGCATCCTTGCATATATTATGCTAGCCAGTCGCAGAAAAAGTAAAGCCGCACACCTGCTGAAGCAACCGATACCCAAACCGGCAGCTTACCGAAAAATGTACGACCATTGTTACAGCCATTTTAGCATAAATTTGCAAGCTTGCAATTGCCTAGACAAATAAAACAGCCCGGCATGTCGATATATTGCCGGGCAATCGCTTACAATTACTTAATTTGGTGAGTAATCTGAATAGTTCCAGTCGCTTTCACGCATAATGCGCAGCGCGCTTTGTGCAATCATCGTTACCCGCTCATCAGGATCATGCTCCAACGCGATCTGTAGCAGCGGCTCAAACTCCTGCCAACCGATAAAACTAGTTGCAAAAATGGCTGATTGACGTACCCGTGCATCCGCATCGCGCATATAACGCTGGAAGATGTCCAGCACTTCAGGCTGTGCTTCATCCATATAAGTGGCAATGCCAAGCCGACAGATCGCATCGATTTTGTCGTCCACATGTGTCACTTCCAGGCAATGCGCTTGCACCTTTTCCTTGTTGTCGACAATACCGAGCATCTGTAGCAACCATGCACTTTGTGCAGCGAGCGGGCCATGTAACAACATATACGGCAAGCTAGTTGCACGATCGACGATCATATAGATCATCGTTATTCCGTCATTCATTACAAACGCATAATATTCATCATATTGCTGTTCATTCACCTGATCGCTAACAGGCACTAGCGTAAGGCTGTCTTCTCCCGACAATCGTTCTACTACATCTTGCACAGCAAGCTGTCGACGTATACATAATCGAATCTGGTTCATACTGCGTGTTCCTCCTTCACTAATGTGGAATCGGTGTACATGCATGATCTGAACGCTCCGCATTAAGTCCGCTACTCCAACACAATGATCCAGCACCGAGCATATGGACATCAAACTTCGAATAATGCACTATCCTAACGAACATTTGTAAACGATTACTTATTATGGCATGCTCAATGCCATTATACCCTCAATACCAGTACGTATACCAATCTATTTGCAATTCGTAAGCAGCAAATTTAAGTGATGGCTAGCTCTTAATGAACATACAATGCTCTGCACTTCTTTTCTAAACAACTATACTGCGCTATGCAACTAACTATAGACGCCGAAGCGAAGCGACCCTTAAACGTGACGCTGAACTATGCAGCTAACTTCTAACGAGTAGACAGCGATAGCAACCGACTCGCTGGCTAACATGTACTGTTTACCGGAAAGATCGATCATTCACAACTCCCCGCTGCTGCTCTGACCCAATACGATCAACAGCAACGTAGTTATTTGCCGATTAATCCAGCTTGCAAACTTTGTTCAAATGTGCATCATCAATTAGTTCGTCATTCCACTTGCTGATAACTTAATTTGCTTCCGCTCCACCGCTTTTCTTTCAAACGAAATCCCTGCCACAACAAATAGGAGCAGGGATTTTGAAATAGTTACAAACAACTCGATATAAGTAGCGTACATTAACCATAATGAATTTAAGTGTTAACTCCGCTGCACGTCCTGAGTGATGACGATATCGATTTACAATAAAAGTCAATGTACAATAACAATTAACTATGGTTGATGCAATATACAGCGATAGTGTACATCAACCGCTTACCAGCACAATAATCCTGTTATTAGCGTACAGTATGCGGATTCGCTTTCCATTTAGCATGTTTGGTATCGGTTGTCGGTTGTTCACGTTCGCCATATAGCGGCGGCTTGATCATGATCGCGATCAAAAACGAGATTAGACAGAGAATACCGATAATGATAAACGTTGGTTTAAAACCGCCCATCCAAGCGGCGATACATGCACCGGCTAGCGCACCGATTCCGAAACCTTGGTAAATGACACCATAGTTTTTGCCGTGGTTTTTCAGACCGAAAAAGTCACTGACGATCGCCGGGAAGACGGTAATATTGCCGCCAAAACAGAAGGCAATCGCGGCAACGGCGGCAAAGAAAATACCGAATGTTAACGGTATAAAACTTAAGATGGCAACTGCTGCTGCTGTGACGATAAAAGTGCCGCACAATACTTTCAGTCGACCTACTTTGTCAGACAGAGCGCCAAGGATAATGCGACCGACCGTATTAAAGATCGCGATCATCGCCACCGCATTAGCGGCTGTTGCCAGATCAAGCCCGGCAAGCTGCACACCGATATCTTTGACGATCCCGATTAAGTACAGACCGCTCATACAAGCGGTAAAAAACATAATAAACAGCAAGTACGCTTGTTTTGTTTTCAGCATTTCTTTGACCGTATAGTTATGGGCGATCGCAGTGGTGACACCAGTCGATACAGGCTGGCGAATCGTCCCCTGTGCCGTATGTGCATTGTCATTAGACAATAGAGCTACATCGGTTGCCGGCGCTTCACTGACGACCGCTTCTTTAATCAAACGCGAGCCGATCACAATCATCAGCAATACGATGATACCCCAGTACAAAAACGCCATCGATACGCCAACCGAACCGATTAGCGCGCCATTAATGTATTTGAACAACAAACTACCTGTCCCGTACGCACCGACGGAAATACCGGAGATCAGACCTTTGCGCTCTGGAAACCATTTGATCAAGTTGGAGAGCGATGTCATATAAGCGGTACCGTCGGCAAATCCGACTACCACACCTGCCAATATATATAGCAGTAGCAGTGAGGACACTTGTGAGCTAAGCATCAGTCCAATACCGAGCACAATCCCCGCTGTACCAATCAAGCGGCGAATGCCCCATTTTTCCTGTAACTTGCCTGAAAATAAAGTTGCAAAGGCAAGCGCAAAGCTCGTAATGGAAAATGTAATTGCAACCGAGCTAAGCTGCCAGCCAAATTTATCAACTAGTGGCTGGTTGAACAAGCTCCATGTATAAATCGTTCCGAGTCCCATCTGGACGATAATCGTACCGAGCACGATTAGCCAGCGTTTGACCGCCGGTGCATCCGCACCTGTGTGTGTAGTCGATTGATTGGATGGATTAGCAAATAATGTTTTCATAATGGATGTTCCTTTCCGTCATAACTGCAATGTGCACTCATTGCTGCGAGAATGATCTATACATACAATGATTTATACATAATGATCTATACATCGAGTATACCCCTGCAACGTTTACAGCATAACGGAAATGGAATGAGATACCTTATGTCGGAATGAAATGCATTTAGATGTGCATGAGTTGCCGAAATTCTTTCACTTTACTACGACTGACGGGCACCTCATCGCTCACATCATGCAGCCGGAGTAAATAGGTGCTGTTAAACCAAGGCACAATTTCACGAATTTTGCCGATATTGACGATATACGAACGATGACAACGGAAAAAGGAATCTTCCGGCAATAGCGCCTGGAATTCGGTAATGCTGGCATGCACTGTATAACGATCACGCCGGGTGAACACCTCGGTCACCTTTTCGCTTGCTGATGCATAATACACATCGTCGATCGGGATAACATGTATATTGTCATTTTTCCATAGGCTGAGTTTGCCTTGTAGCGCAGGGGTATAGTTCGTCTGTGTATATGATGCCGGACGCACAAAGGCACGGCTGCTACCGACGGGACTGTGCTCTTGTTGTGCTGGAATTGCGTTTGACATTGCAGTTGGTGGCACCAATGACGGAGCGTGCACAGCGTTAGCCCCAGCATGATCACGCGCATAGGTCGCTTCCAGCTTATGCAACATCGAAGTAATGCGTGATTCACTGTATGGCTTCAATATATAATCAAATGCTTCGATCTCGAATGCTTCTGCCGCATGCTCTTTGTATGCCGTAATGAAAACAATGTACGGTTTGCGCGAAAATTTGCTAATATTATGTGCCAACAGCACACCGTCCAGCGAAGGAATATTAATATCGAGAAAGATCGCATCAATCTCATGATCCTGCACATAACGAAGCACATCTAGCCCATCTTCAAAACTGCCTGTAATTTCGATATTGCTGTACGTTTGAATATAGTATTCCAGTTCCTGTCGTGCCAGAAATTCATCTTCTACTACGATCGCTTTCATGATGCCGAACGCTCCTTTTTAATGTTAAACCGGATGCGAGTTCCTTTTTCCAATCGTTCGATCTGCAATCCTTCACCATAGATCAGTTTGACGCGCTGATGGACATTGGACAGACCGATTCGATTTTCCGGCATACTGCCGTCGTACACTTTAGCGATAATGTCAGGATCGATACCGGTTCCAGTATCTTCTACACTAATTTCAACCGAATTGCTGCAATCTTTGACCGCTAAGGTGACGGTGCCAGAGCCGCGTCCTTTTAAAATACCATGTACAATCGCATTTTCAACAAGCGGCTGAATAATCAGGCTCGGCATTTTCACTTCCACTTCGTCGATATCGTACACAACGTTTAATTTGCTGCCAAAACGTGCCTTTTCGATTTCGACATAGTTTACGACTTGACCAAGCTCTTTATTAATATCGATCAGCTCATCGCTCCACTCCAAACTATGCCGCAAATAGCCGGACAGATTGATGATCATCTCCCGCGCATTGTCTGGGTTGATACGAATCGACGAAGCGATCGCATTGAGTGCATTAAACAGAAAATGGGGATTAATGCTCGTCTGTAGCGCCTTAATTTCAGCTTTGTTAGCCATTTCTTTCATCTGTTCGATACGAGATACTTCCATCAATGTAGAGATAATCTGGGACAGACCGACAGCGAGCGTTTGCAACGAATACGTAATTTTGTGGGCGTTACGATAGTAAATTTTGAGCGTACCGGTAACGATGCCTTTTTCCTGCAACGGGATAATGATCAACGATTGTATATTCGGCACTTTGCCCTCAGCATCATCGTTAATAAGCACGATTTCGCCGCTTGAAATCGCCTGTTTAGTCGCATCGGTAATAATCTCATGACCGATATTGTACCGCTCCTCGCCCAAGCCGACATAGGCGAGAATATAGCGTTTGTCCGTAATCGCGACCGCATCTGCCTGAATATCTTGCCGGATAATCGTGCAAATTTTGCGCAATGAATCGCTGTTAATGGAGCGGAAATACGGCAGCGTTTTGTTCGCAATATCTAGCGCCAGCTTCGCCTGCCGAGCAGCGATATTTTCGCGCTCTCCTTCTACGCCTTGTACAAACAATACGATCAAACCGACACCAACCTGCCCGAGAATCATCGGCACCGCAATGATCGATACGATCTCGCGCCCGAGCGCATACGGATGCGACATTAACAAAATAAGCAGCATCGTCAACGCTTCACATGCCATCCCTGCGGCAATACCAACGATCCAGCGCCGACGGCTGCTAATTCGGTTATGAATATAGCCGGACACAATGCCTGCGATAATGCTCGTAATTAGACACGGCACCGAGGTCACACCGTTCATATCAATCAAATAACGATGCGCCCCGGATACGATACCTGTAATTAATCCAACCGGCCAACCAAATAAAATCCCGCCCGACACAATGGCAATAATGCGCACATTGACGAGCGAGCCTTCTACATTAATGCCTGTATACGTGCCCAGAATAGCAAAACCGCTAAAAATGACGGACAATATAATACGATCTTTGATGTCCAGCACTTCTTTTTGAAAAATCTGCCGAAAATGGGGCAACTTGCTTAACAAAAATAGACAAATTAACAGCAATGCCGCACGTTCCAGCAGCTGCAATAAAATAATCGGTGTAATATAGCTATTCACATTCATAATCCTCCAACGATTTCATTCCACTCTAGTCCATCCCTCTATTATAAACGTTCAACTTGCCATAATCATGTAGAAATTCAAACAAACAGGTTGGATATGTTAAATGAAGGTGACCATCATGTGAACAATGTTAAGCAGTATGTGCTTTTTATCGTTTTTTAAGATTCGTTTAACGAACCGTTCATATGACTGTTTTACAATCGACTTTATAATTATCGCAAACACATCAAGAGAGGCAGGAAGTACGATGAACCTAATGCAACGATTCCTACCCGGACAGCTCGCATGGAATGGTACATATGCGGAAGCGACGGTCACCCCTGCCGCCCATGCTGCCTTCCCTATGTTGCACCGGACAGACGGTACGTTAAGTTATTTGACCAGTTGTGTGTACAATATTCGTTATATATACAATGAAGCATCAGCATCAGCATCAGCATCAGCATCAGCATCAGCATCAGCATCAGCATCAGCATCAGCATCAGCATCAGCATCAGCATCAAAGTCATTATCCGAGCCGGATCGTACTTCTGTCTATGCCAAATTTGCCGATATCGAGCAAGAGACAGAGCTTGCTTCCACACTAATATTAAGCCAACTGCTTGACCATGCTGCCAGCTTGCTAGGATTAACGTCGCTGGAACTCAAACAATATTTGCAAGATGGCGACCATATTGCTCATATTGCCGAACACCAAGGCATCGCAGCCGAGCAATTCCGAGAACTGCTATGCCAAAACATAAGCTTGACCCTAAAAGAGGAACATTCCTCCGGTAAAATTACACAATCGCAATATGATCAATATATGCTTACGTTAGAGCAACAATTGGAACTGGTGTTGGCTTTGTAGGGTAGGTTTGGAGTTGGGGGAAGTGCGTAGGATTAGAGAGGTTTGGTCGTTGTTAATATGATGGATTAGCTATCCGGGGAGGGTGGCTTTTTGGGTTTATTTTGGGAAGCGGATCAGGCACATACGCCAGCGATTGCTAATAAACAAAAAAGACACCGGATTCGAGTTCGCAACCTCTATGACCAGCGAGCAGTTTCTCTTATTTTTGCAACTTGTCTGCTTCGGTCTCTGCTTCTTTAACAGATGGTGTATGTGTAATGAGATCAACAAAAGCTGAATGGCTAACGAGTAAGACATAACTGCTTGCTCATCTCTAAATTTTTAAAATCAAGTAATCTTTCTTAATTAGTATAACTCTGTAGCCGTCTCAAAACGTTTAAACAGCTCTAGTCATATAGAAAATCGATTATTGTAAGTAAAATTTAACTAGGGCGTGTCTTCAAACTGCTTTACAGATTGTTCGATACGGGTAATTTGCGTCAGACTAAGCTGTACAGGGTCTTATTTCTAACCTTTGTGAACAATAAATAATACGTAGGACAGTTTGAAGACACCACCTAGTACCTTGACCAAGTTCAATGTTAATTTGGATTGTGTACAGAAACCCTGATCCATGCGATCTTAAAACAGATTCAACACTCCAATTCATCTCGGTCAAAGTACTAGACTTACTTTATATCTTTAAAAACGATATCAATATCACTACCTTTGTTGATTTTAATATATTCGATTGTTTTCTTTAATTCTGCCATATGGTCAATCAGCATATACGCAGAACTTTTAACATTAGGTGTTCCTAATATAGCTGCAAATCCAGGATTGCGAGGATATAGGATTAAGTTGGTTGGTAGCTCAGGTTCATCAGATAGTCTATACATCACAGCCTGGGTAAACGGGTTTATTACTGTTTGTCTAGTTATTTTTGATATTCGACGCTGTGCTTCCTTAATTAACTCGTCTTTATCATTATTTTCGTTATAATGTTGTTCAGCTGCATATTTGTATTGATGCCATAACAATTCGGAATTATCAAGTACCATGTGATTTTGTTTATTTTTTGCCTTCTCATCAATATCCTTAGAATTTAGAGTTGCAATTATAGCACCACTTGATAGGTTAAACTCATTACTATAATGCCCTTCATCTTTCTCTTGACTAACATCTTCGTTATTCTGTGATCCAGGAACCCTGCCCTGTGAATTAACAAAATAATGATCATGATTGTCTTCGTTAACTAACGCAGCGTAACTAGAATAATAGGTATCAAATTTAATTTGTGAATCCTTTTTTTCATTGCTCTTTTCATTAGACTCATACTTCTCAATCGCTTCATTTAATTTTAACATGAGCTTTTTTCCAGTTTCCTCGCATTTTTTATATTCGTGCAAAATTTTTTCCCATATTTTTGGTCCAAGTACATTATTACCGGCTTTTTCATCTACTTCTTCCATAATGTCAAAAATGTCGATCTGTTTACCGATTTTCACAAGTTCATCATCGCTAGGTTTTGTTGATTTCATCCTCTGTATAATTTTTGTTTGTGAAATAGCATTATCTTTTTTAAACGTATTTAATACAAATTGATTCCCCTGCAATTTTTGCAACTGAATGAGTGGGTTCACTTGGTTGGTTGCAATAGTTGGTGAATATAAAGAAGCATGAAATGATGTTTTGTGATTTAAGTCTTTATTTTGAGATGGAATTTTATACAATATTCATCACTCCCTAATTATATTGTTTCTATCTATTTTGTTGACGTTTATACTTTTTAACTTTAATCTATACTCTTGCAGAAGCGGTAACTACGTACTTTCTCAGAGTAGTTGCATCCAAGCAAAAACTCAATTAAAACTTGGGCTAGTGACGTTGATAGTTTATTGTCTATTCCCCATCATACATGTTGTCGTTAATATACTATTGGCGATCGGTATAACCAGCGTATTCATTTTATTTTTTTGGTTTTCATATGCATTCACACCAAAATCTAGAAAATTCTTAATTGTATTACCTTGACTGTTTTAAATATTGGCTTTAAATCCACTTTATGTCCTTATTTGTAGCAGTAATCTACACGGTTTTAAACTATATATTTAAAACGGTCAGAGTAGTAGTATATTCAACTTCTCTCACTTGCTTAGTCGTATTTCGAAGTATACCACTCTATTGGCAAAGGATATAAAATGCAAAAAAAGCCGCGCTCAATTAACAATATCCTGTCTACGCGGCTTCGTTCTTTGATATCAAGTTGTTCATTTCAACGATTCATATAAAGCGGTAACTTCTTGTTCGGAAAGTCCAGTTGCCATAGCAACATCAGCAATAGCCATTTTTAGACGCAGCAAACGCAAGGCGGTTTGTTTCTTTTCATGCTGGATGCCTTGTTCCATACCTTTTTCTATTCCTTTCTCTATTCCTTGCTCTATCCCTTTTTCTATTCCTGCACGAAAACCATACTTCTCTGCATTTTTAGCCGCTTCCATCAGCGATGCCTGATCATGCAAATATTTCTGCCTTGCCTCATACTGCATCCGTGCCTCATGATCCTGACTCAAAAACTCCAATGTATCCATCGCTTTTTTCAATTTCGGTTCATTCATGGTTAGCACCTCCCATTGATCGGGCGTTGCGCCTTTCAGAAACAACAGCCAATTCGCGAGTCCACCTTGTTCAATCGGAATCGACTTCGCATTCAGTTTAGGTAACTCCAAAAAATGAATCTCGATATCATCCGTTAAGGCGATGCCCGTCTGATCTTCTCGCAAGTGAAACACACTATGGTACAAATCATTGTGTAGCAGCTCAAAATTCAAAATGTTAATTGTAACACATCGTTGCAGCGTACTATACGACTGCCCTTGAACGAGCTGAGACGAATATAACTTACTCCAATAAAACAGCGTTCGCTTTTCCATATCATAACGGTTAAAGAGCTGCATTTCTACATTAATTAACTCGCCGTCTGTCGTACGTGCGTGAATATCCAAAATGGACTGTTTATCGCTCGGTGAGTCTTTATCCGTATACGGATTCAGTAAAATAATTTCGCGCAATAATGGTTTCTTCGCTTCCATAAACGTGCGATTCAGAAAGGTTAGCAGTACATCCCGATTTTCCTCGCTACCAAAAATACGTTTAAACAAGAAATCATTTCGAGGATCAAGCAATTCCGTCATGATACGTCCTCCACTGACTACGCCTCGTCTTCCTCTACAACTAAAAACAACCTCAACATTGAAGTTATGGATCGTAAATAAGACGATGGGCGCTTTTTGGGCTAACTTCATTATAACGAGGAAATCAAGAGCTAGCAAGAACATTTGTTCTTATTTTGAAAATAAATAATACCGGTACGCATCAGAGATTAACGCCACTACTCATACTAACACAGCGAAAGCGACCAACTTCACATGGATGATTCCGGATGACGAACACCTATTTCAATCCATACCCCTGCATGAGGGGCGACAGTTGTACGCCATCCCATATGGTAATTTCAATCCACACTACCCTGCCGATAGCGACTATGTGCACCTTCAGATTAACTTCATCCGGTTGAAAGTTCAATGGCAATATTGGGTTGGAAACGAGTCGGTTGCCGATCCGCCTGCTACAGTAGCAGCCTATGAATCCACTCCCTCCTTCATCCCCGCAGCTTCATAAGCTAACTTTGCTCTTACGCCAACAGCATACATGGAGAGCGACCAATAGTAGCAGTAAGGCTACCAGCAATCTAATCTTTCAATCCACGCCCCCACGCGGGGAGCGATTATCAGCCTCATCAGCTCCTATCTCTCAAAGATCAGGTGAGTCGACGATCCAACCTTGAAATATGCTGCGGTTGAATAGCTTTAAAAAATTTTCGAACGGTACTTTTCTCCGCTACTCCATAGTTGATCACAAAATAACAGAAGTCTTCTAGGGTATCTTGCTGCATGAATACGCTTTCTGTATCCTCGTCGTCTTGCGTAATATAAATAGCCGCATCTTCGATAACTTCACGAATGTCAAAATCATTGCTACAAATGATACCTGCACTGAGAAGCATAGCCGCTGCTAAGCTATGAATCTCCCCTAGATCGTTTGTGTTTTTTAATGGTCGCCCTTGAAGTTCTTTTTTTACATCTAGTTGAGCGAACGCTTCCCGTATATCACGCAAATAAATCAAGTACAAATCGTATAATTCTTCTGTAGGCACATATGTTTCTTCTTGCGGATCAAATAGCATCCACTGTCCGCTATCAATAAAGTGCTCTACCTTTTTCTTCACCGAGGCGACCTGAAGTTCCTTCAGCACCTCAATATGAATATAGATTTCTTCATACAGATTGTTGATCCATTGAAACACATCTGCCCGTTAGAAAGTTTCAGCATGAATGATCACATTAGCGTCAATAAAGACTTTCCCCTCACGCTTCATGCTTATTTGCTGCTCTCATTTGCTCAATCGCTTGCATTTGCCAGATTTCAGTTTGTTGTGGAATGTATTTGGCAAGTTTATTGGATGCAGACAAAAGATCGATCTTTCCATTAGATAGCGCTTCTTCCACTACATCTTCATAAGCAATAAACCGCGTAAGTGGCTGGGGCATATCTAATGGACTGTCAGGTAAATTCAGTCGTTTTCGCTCCAACTGCCATTCGTCTTCTGTAAGTTTGATTGACTTCACGGTTAGCTTAAGTTCCTTCAAGCGCCGTACAACTGCTTCGTATGGCGTTGCTGCCATATCTGCTAGATGAATAATGGCTTCCATTGGCTCATACAGGTTACTGAGCTTAGACCATACCTCTTTTATGATAGCTTTAGGCAGCATGATCGCTGCTGCAAATCGATCCGCGGCGCGCTCATGATCAAAATCTTCATCTTGGAGCTGGCTAGCTTCTTCCAAATGCCACAGCTCATGTGCTGCTGTAAAATAACGAATCCGCAAAGGATGCAATGTATTTAAAGCTATAAACTGCTCACCAGAAAAATGACGAATAGCTGCTCCAAAATAAGTAGAGTCTTCTACATATTGATAAATGACCTTCGCTTTATTAGCTAAAATACGTTCAATATACGAGCCGATAAAGATTGGGGCATTAGCCGTTTCTTCTAAAAAATCAGCAGCTAAACCTTCCGCAATCACTTCTGCTTGCCTTTTACGATCCATGTGCTCACCTACTTCTTCAACCCAATATAATCTTCAACCGCAAATAATAGTTCTTCTAATGCTTGTTTGGATCGACGATTCGATACCGCGCCTCGTAGCTGGACTGAACATCGTTTTTCTTCGGATGACGTGCTTTGGATTAGTTGTTCCACCGATACACCCATCAAGTTCGCCAATTGCACAATTCGTTTTGGCAACAATGTGCGATTGCCCGTCAACATGTGTCCGATCAATGATTTACTGACATGTAATTGATCAGCTAGCCATTGATGCGATTTGTCATGTTCCTGCATCCAAGCCTTTACCTTTTCAATAACAATTTCATTAGTGCGCATGTTACTCGCCTCCTTGACTACATTTATCATAACACAATCAATAATTTATTGTAGTCGACTACAATAAATTATTGAATTTGCATATCATTTCAAGTCTTATATAACAAAAAATGCGAAACTTCCAGCAACTGTATGTATGCTGGAAGTTCACGCTTTTTGGCGTTTATATGATGTTCTTAAACCTGTAACTAATGTTCTTACGATAGGAGTAACAAATGGCAAATAAGCCAAAAGCTATTTCAATCTACACTCCCGCACGGGGAGCGACATCCAACAACTTTTTCTTCTCTAATCGCTCCGATATTTCAATCTACACTCCCGCACGGGGAGCGACTGCGGACGCTCACACCCCTTGCTACGCAAGGCTTAACCCCCCAAAAAACGCGAACCCCCTTTTCAGACTACTGTAAAAAAGACCCAAAACACAACAAAATCGCCGCAATCCCTTACAGGGCAAGAAACGCGAACCTCCCAAGGATTTGATGTGAGCTTACGGTTCGCGCTAAAAACGATCATTCCGCTATTTACTACCCTATCTTTTATCGTAAACAAGCAAAAAAGACACCGGACTTCAACTCCGGTGCCCTACAATTTAAATTGTAATATCTATCCATATCAACCACTACAACCTACAACCGATCTCGCCCACATCCCCAAGCAACGATCAATCGATCAATTCCCCTTGAAACACCTGCTGCCGCATCAAATATTCGCGCAATCCTTCATATTCCGGCGAAGTCCAGAAAAACTCATCATTTACCAGCTTGGCGGCATCGTCGCGGGCGACTTCCAAAACTTCAAAATCGCTCATCATATCAGCGATTTTAAATTCGGGCAATCCACTTTGACGGGTACCGAAAAATTCGCCGGGACCGCGCAATTCCAAGTCGCGGCGAGATACTTCAAAGCCGTCGTCTGTCTCGGTCATCGCACGCATCCGCTCCTGTCCGATCTCCGACTTCGGATCAGCGACTAGAATACAAAACGATTCATGCTCTCCCCGTCCGACTCGTCCACGTAGCTGATGCAATTGCGATAACCCAAACCGATCCGCATCCATCACGACCATCAATGTCGCATTCGGCACATCTACTCCAACTTCCACAACCGTTGTAGAAACAAGCAGCTGGATATCGTTTGTATAAAAGGCGCGCATCGTTTCTTCTTTTTCGGCAGCATTCATCCGACCATGCAGTAGACCGACATGTACATCCGGCAATGACTGATCGAGCTGCACGTACAGATCGATCGCATTTTGCACATCCAGTTTGTCCGATTCTTCGATGAGCGGACAGATGACATACGCTTGTCTGCCTTGCTTAATTTCGCGTGAAATAAAGCCCATCACCCGATCCATCATATTGTGTTTGACCCAGTAGGTCGTAATCGGTTTACGTCCTTTCGGACGCTCAGCGATCGTAGACACATCCATATCGCCAAATGCCGTAATCGCCAGCGTACGTGGAATCGGTGTTGCAGTCATTGTCAGCACATCCGGGTCAAAGCCTTTGCGCCGTAAAATACTGCGCTGATTTACGCCGAAGCGATGCTGCTCATCTGTCACCACAAAGCCAAGACTGCGGAAAAAGACGTCTTCCTGAATTAACGCATGCGTACCGACGATAATATCGGTCATGCCCAATTGCAGCGAGGCGAGCAAGTCTTTACGTTTGCGCCCGGTCACACTGCTTGTCAACATATCCACCGTAATGCCAAACGGTTCAAACATCTTTTTCAGCGACCGTACATGCTGCTCCGCCAAAATCTCGGTTGGCACCATTAACGCGCCCTGATGACCGGATTTGACGGTCGCATACAGACCGATCGCTGCGACGACTGTTTTGCCGGAGCCAACATCGCCTTGCAGTAGCCGATTCATACTGTATGGCGAGCGCATGTCTTTGAGAATATCTAGCTCCACCTGCTTTTGCGCATCGGTTAGCTCAAATGGCAAGCTGCGCACAAATTCACGAATCGTCGCATTATCTGCCGTATGCACAATCCCGGTTTTGCGTTTGCGATTCATGCTGCGATACGCTTGCAGTTTAAGCTGAAACAGAAACAGTTCCTCGTATACCATCCGCCGCCGTGCTTGTTTGCCTTCGCCCATATCGTCCGGCTGATGAATTTGCCGGATTGCCTGTTTGCGTGACATCAGCTTGTACCGCTGTAGCAACGCTTGCGGCAGTACTTCCGGAATCATCTCACCGTATTGCTCCAGCGCCTGATGGATCATTTTGCGAATCCAGCTTTGCGTAATATTGCCGCCGATCGAATAGACCGGCTGCAAACTGCCGCTGCGCTGTGTGCCACGATCCGGAAATTCCGAATCGGTAATCGTCATCTGGGCGCGGCGCTGATCCCATTTGCCTGTCAAAATAATGTCGCGACCGGTCGTCAGCTGATCTTTCAGAAAATGACGATTAAACCAAGTCGCTTTTACCATCCAGTTATCTATCATCACATTACAGGTCAGGCGTGATTTTTTGCCGTAACGCTGCAATATCGGCAGACCGACAATTTTGCCTTCGACGGTAATTTTGTCACCGTCCTTCACATCCTGCAGCGCCCGCAGCCGGTAGTCTTCGTACCGGAACGGGAAATACTCCAGCAAATCAAGTACGGTAAAGATGCCAAAGGCGTGAAGCTCCCCCTCTTTGGAAGCACTCACGCCGTTGACCTGCCGAACGCCAATCTGATCCAGACTGATATTCATTGTTCATCCCTCATCTATTCCTCATCCGGCCAGGCATACACGGCAATCGTGCCCGCTCCCGTATGCGTACCGATTACAGGGCCGATCTCCGAATAGACCAGCTCTGTAATCTCATAATGCTCACGCAGCATCTGCAACAGCGGCTCACATGATGCACGATTTGCCGTATGTCCTAGCGCCAGATGGATTTTGCGTACAGTCAGCTTTTGACGCAGCATATCTACGATGCGTGCCATCGCTTTTTTCTGTCCGCGTACTTTTTCAACCGGGTAAATGACACCGTGCTCATCGATCGACAAAATCGGCTTCACATTCAGCAATGTGCCAAGCGTAGCGGACGCACGTCCAATCCGTCCGCCTTTGCGCAAATATTCCAGATCATCGACGAGAAAATACAGCTCACGCCCTGCTAGTAAACGCGCCACACTCGCCTGAATGTCTGCTACCGAAGCCCCCTGACGGGCAAGGCGCGCTGCATGCACAACCGCCATCCCATAACCATATGACGCCGACAAGGAGTCAATAATCGTAATGCGTTCTTCCTGTTCCACCATCGAACGACCGATCGTTGCCGACTGATACGTACCGCTCAAACCCGAAGAAAGATGGATCGAAATGATCTGACTGTCCGGGTGTTCATGCAGCAGACGCTCATACATTGCCGCATAATCAGCTGGTGACGGCTGTGATGTGGTTGGCAATTGCGCTGCTGCTGCCAAACGCTCGTAAAATTGCGCCGACGTAATATCGACACCATCGGCATACGAATCCTGTCCGAAAAACAGGCGCAGCGGAATGATCTGAATAGCGTACGCTTGAATTAGTTCTGCCGGAATATCGGCGGTACTTTCGGTTACAATAATCGGATACGCCATCTGGGTTCCTCCTCTATGAGACTGCGGCGAATCGCTCTGATCCTAAGCAGTGCATCAAGATTCAACAGAGAACAGATAATGATACACCGGCTGTCCGCCATTGTGAATTTCCAGCTCGGTATCCGGATAATGTGTTTCAATCCAGTTAGCAAGCTGGCTTGTATGCTCATCCGTAGCTTCACTGCCGGTCAGAATCGTAATCACTTCCTGACCGTCATCGATCATTGCGCTCAACAATTGCTGGCATGTTGCAACTAGCTCGGCTGCTGTCGCGACAATTTTGGAATTGTGAATACCGATATAATGACCTTGACGGATCGACATCTCATCCATCGTCGTATCGCGCACAGCCAGTGTCACCTGACCGGATTTCACATGGGTTAGCGCCTCATTCAAATTCGCTGTGTTCGTGTCCGCATCTTCATCTTCTTGGAAGGCAAATGCAGCCGCAATGCCTTGCGGAATACTTTTGCTCGGAATAACGGTCACTTGCCGCTGATCTTCCAACAAATCACGCGCCTGCTGAGCAGCGAGCACGATATTGGAGTTATTCGGCAAAATATAAATATGACGTGCAGACAAGCTTTCAATCGCTTTGACAAAATCCTCTGTGCTCGGATTCATCGTCTGTCCACCTGCCAAAATCACATCTACGCCGAGACTGCGGAAAATTTCTGCAATGCCGTCACCTGACGATACGGCGATCATGCCGTACGCTGCCACTTCTTCTGCCGGCACGGCAGCTTCGGTCTGCGGATTGATCGGCTCCTGCGGAATATCCGCAAATAGCTCCGGCGGTGGGGCAACGTCTAACCCTGCCGACAGCAAATCACGATGCTGCTCACGCATATTCAAAATATGAATTTGCGTAATTTCGCCGTATTGCAGTGCCAAATTGAGCACCTCACCCGGCGCTTTTGAATGCACATGCACTTTAATAATCTCATCGTCCGAAATGACGATAATCGAATCCCCATTAACCGCAAGCGCCTTCCGAAATTGTTCTTCATCAAAGCGCACCTGTGACGAACCGCCCAGCTTACGATTGATAAAAAACTCCATATCATACAAAAACTCGATATCATCGGTATCCAGCTTTGCCTGCGCTGACAACGGCGTATCGATCACTACCGCTGTAGCGGATGATGGAGCGGTCTGTCCGCCTGCTGCTGCATTCGCTTGTGACGCTGCATTGCCTGTAGCTGCTTGACCGTGCTGCAAATAGTGATAAAACCCTTCATAAATGTATACAAGCCCTTGCCCGCCCGAATCGACAACGCCAACTTGCTTCAGCACCGGCAATATTTCTTGCGTCTGTGCGAGCGTCGTCTGCGCTTGTTTGAGCACTTCGCCCATCAACTCGGTAATGTCGGTCGTGCGGCGTGCATAATAGACCGCATGTTTTGCCGCTTCACGTGCCACCGTCAAAATCGTTCCTTCGACCGGTTTGACTACCGCCTTGTAAGCTGTTTCTACCCCTTGCTGCAACGCTGCTGCAAACTGGGCTGCATTCAGCTCATCACGCGAAGCCGCAGAACGGCTAAATCCACGGAACAGTTGGGACAAAATCACACCGGAATTTCCGCGTGCTCCCATTAACAGTCCTTTGGACAGCACGGTTGCTGCTTGTCCGATTACAGGCAACGAGTTCAGCTTTAGCTCTGCTACCCCTGCTGTCATCGTCAAATTCATATTTGTTCCCGTATCACCATCCGGTACGGGAAACACATTTAAGGAATTGACATGCTCCGCATGCTCATGCAGTTTCTCCGCTCCAGCCAGTACCATTGCGGTAAAATCAACCCCGTTTAAAGAACGCTTGCTCAATGAAAAATCCCCTTCCTCATCTATCATCACGACTCGTATGATCCGGCTTGCCGAATTGCCTAAGCATAGCGATCATATTTGATTCCACATGTTATGATTGCTCATTTCGTTGTTATGATTGCTCATTTCACATTTGCCTGCATGCATTGCGTACATCTGATGTTGTCAGTACGTTCCAGCCTCGTCTAACGGTTTAAACATTGTCCATCGCCCATCGAAAACGAAGCGGTCTGACATACAGTACGCAATAGCCTAACAGTCGTTGCAGTTATTTTAGCACCATGTATTCGTACCAAGTACCAAGAACAGGCATTCGCCCACATAACAAGCATAAACAACGGCTAAATATACATCTTACGTCCGGTTTTCCGAAAATAAAACGCTTTTACATTTGTCCGCAAATAAGCTTGCTCCATTGCCAAAATGTCACACGGAACTATGTTACATTGTACTATAACCAAGTTCAGAAATAAATAAAGTATTTAGAAGTGTTGACGTTGCTTTCTTGACTATGATAATATGTTATGAGTGTTGTTTCCATGCACTTTTTTCGGAAATAGGAGGTGTAACTATGGCTCGTAAATGTTATGTAACTGGTAAAACTGCTGGTAGCGGTAACCACGTATCTCACGCAAACAACCGTAATCGTCGTACTTGGGGCGTGAACGTTCAAAAAGTTCGCATCTTGGTAGACGGTAAACCAAAGCGCGTATATGTAAGTACTCGTGCTCTGAAATCCGGTAAAGTTACTCGCGTATAATGATATGTCGATGAAGAAAGCACTCTCAACGAGAGTGCTTTTTTGCTATGCAGGGTACGGATGGCGATGTATAAATAAACAAAAGCGCAGCAAAAGTTATTTTACACTTTTGCTGCGCTGTTTAATATTACACCAAGCTATCCCGAATACTACGAATTGCTGCTGCGCGGTCTGGGGCGCCGAAGACGGCGCTGCCTGCGACGAGTACGTCTGCGCCAGCCTCAACTACTTGACGGGCTGTGGAAGCGGCGATGCCACCGTCTACTTCGATGTGGAGCGCGGTATGTCCGGTTTCGTTTGCCCATTGGCGAATTTCACGGATTTTGTGCACGGTGCGCGGGATAAATGACTGTCCGCCAAAGCCCGGGTTTACCGTCATAACAAGCACCATATCTATATCTTCCAACACTTCACGAATGACGCTTGCCGGGGTTGCCGGATTGAGCGCCACGCCTGCTTTGGCACCGTGTTCTTTGATCAGGTGGATAATGCGATGCAGATGGGTACACGCTTCGGCATGTACGGTAATCATCTGTGCGCCAGCTTTGACAAAGTCAGCGATATAGCGATCCGGGTTCTCGATCATCAGATGTACATCGATGAACAATCCGGTATGTGCGGACACTGCTTGCAACACCGGCGCGCCAAATGTAATGTTCGGCACAAAATGTCCATCCATCACGTCGACATGCAGCCAGTCGGCACCAGCACGTTCCACTTCTTTGACTTCGTCCAGCAAATGTCCAAAATCGGCGGACAAAATAGAAGGAGCAATTTTGATATTATGCATCGGTTAGTACCTCCGTTTCTCGTCTTTCATCTCCTGGTAAAACTGTTGATAATGTTTGTAGCGCGTAGCGGCAATTTCGCCAGCTTCTAGCGCTTCAATCACTTTACAGCCCGGCTCATGCAGATGGGTACAGCCACGGAACTTGCAGCCATCGGCATATTCGTTAAATTCACGAAAACAGGAGCCGAGGTTTTCTACGCCAAGCTGGGTAAAATTAAGCTGACTGAATCCCGGCGTATCGGCAACATAGCCGCCACCTTCCAGCTCAATCAGCTCAACATGACGTGTCGTATGTCGTCCACGTCCAAGCCGCATACTGATCTCGCTTGTATGCAAATCACTGCCCGGAATGATCTTGTTTAGCAGCGATGATTTGCCAACTCCGGATTGACCGGCAAACATGCTAATTTTGTTGTTCAGCTCCGCCCGAATTTGAGCGGTACCTAGCTCATTTTCCGCACTGGTCAAAATGACCTGATAGCCAATCCGTTCATACAGCTGTCTCGCCTGCTCCACTTCATCCAATGTAGCGCTATCTTGCGGGTCGAGCAAATCCATTTTCGTAAAGCAGATGAGTGGCTCTAATCCGGCATGCTCAATATGTACCAGAAATTTATCCAGCAAAATCAGGCTAAGATCAGGTTCCTTGACGGAAAAGAGCAGCACCGCTTGCCGAATATTCGCCACCGGAGGACGGATTAACTCCGTCTTCCGCGGCAAAATTTGCTCAACAGTGCCTTCTCCATTCTCAGTCAATGAATAGATGACTTCATCACCGACAAGTGGTGAGATGCCTTTTTTCTTAAAGATGCCTCTGGCGCGACATTGGACTGTGCCCGTCTCGGAGAGTGGGTTATCCCCGCTCTCCGTTTCCGGTTTAACATAATAATATCCGCTTAGCGCTTTGACAATTAAGCCTTCAGGCATGCCATCCGTCCTTTCATTTGTTAAGCTTGGCAATTTGGCGATAACCGTTATCTTATCGAACGATCTGTAAGGAAGTTTAAAGACATGCTCTCGTACGTTAACTAGAACTCATTTGCATGTTAAAGTTAGTTCAAGTCGGAAGGGATAACCGTACCGATGTATAACAAAAGATAAAATTGAACTTAGTTTAGGTACGAGCTTACGGTGTACTCGTTCCCGCAGCAGGGTCGGCGGCGGCTCCACTATTCCCGTTATTATTACCCGGTCCCTGGTTATCACTACCATTGCCGTTTCCATTATTTGCGCCATTGCCGTTGTCTGGAGTATTGCCATTTCCGCCTGCATTCGGATCGGTGCTTCCGTTACTAGGTGGCGGATTAGTCGGTTTCGTGTTTGCTCCGTTATCAGGAGGCGTCACTTCGCCGCTGTTGCTTGGCTCAACGATCCCTTCCTGTACCGTACCTTGCTTCGCATCATTGTAGCTAATCGCAAACGTATCGAGGAATTTTCCATCACGATACACTTTGACAACACCATTTTCGCTTGGATCAAGGATCATGTTCACTTGCAGCGTTTGACGCGAATCGATCGTTTTCGTGCCCCAGTTACGATCGGCACCACGCGCATCCGTATACAAAATATTAATTTTGCTCGGTTGACCTGCCGTTTTTGGAGGTACAGACACAGAATACGTAAAGTCGAGTGCTTCCGGTGGATAACCACTGCTAACCCATATGTCCACCTTGCTGCCTTTTGTCTGCGCTGATCCAGCTGGTGGATTTTGACGGGTTACTTTGCCTGCTTCGATCGTATAACTCGATTCTTGTTGTACATTACCGAGTTTGAAACCTGCCTTCGCTAATGTCGATTGTGCGGAAGATTGACCCGAATTAGTCAAGTCCGGCACGGTCGCTGTGGATGCGCCTTTGCTCACCACAAGTGTGACCGCCTGCGTTTCCGGTTTTACATCTTCATTGGCGCCCGGATTTTGATCGATGACGATGCCGCTGTCCACGCTATCGCTCGTCTTATCTTCACGGGTAATCTGATTATCTTTGAAGCCAAGCGCCAGCAACTGTTTGCGCGCATCGTCATAAGTCGTCTGCCCGTCTTTGAAGTCAGGCATTTTGATCGGGTCTTTGTCTACCGTTACACTAAGTGTCACTTGTGCACCTGATTTGACGATCGAATTCGGCTGCGGGTCTTGTGCAAACACGATGCCCGCCTCTTTGCCTTCCTGATATTCGTAATTGATCTTGTTCGATACGGTCAGCCCTAACGCTTCAAGCTGCTGCACCGCACTTTGCTCCGGTTGATTGAGCACGCTTGGCACAATGACATCTTTTGTATCCAATGTCGAGCTGACGTACATCACGATCGCAGTCATGATCAATAATACGACCACAACGAGCGATACCCATACCGCCGGCTTTTTCCAGAAGCTTTTCGGCTTTGCGGCAGGGCTTGTTCTGCCACGGTCGCGTTCCATATGACGAACATCCTCCTTTGCGGGCGGTGGGATCGGAATCGAATTGGGACGAATCGCTGATATGACTTTTGTCTGCTCATCATCGTCATGGCTCGGAAAATACATCTTTGTCTCCGTACTGCGCTCCGGCAGCAGACATGTATCCAAATCGAGCAGCATATCTTGTGCCGAATGATAACGTTCGGCTGGATTTTTGCGCATCGATTTGAGGATAATATTTTCTACACTTTGCGGGATTAACGGATTGATCAGACGTGGGTCTTCAAACTCATCTTGCAAATGTTTGAGCGCCACGCTGATCGGGCTTTCTCCTTGAAATGGCAATCTGCCGGTCAGCATCTGGTACAGCACGATGCCAAGCGAATACAAATCCGACTTTTCGCCGGTCGCTACACCTTTGGCATGTTCAGGTGAAAAATAATGCACCGAGCCGACAACCGAGCCGGTCTGTGTAATCGTCGTCGATGTGACCGCACGAGCGATCCCAAAATCCGTCACTTTCACACGACCGTTCAAACCGATCAATATATTATGCGGCTTGATATCCCGGTGAATGATCTGATTATGATGGGCATGTTCCAACGCATCACAAATTTGAGTCGCAATGCGAACCGCTTCTTCAACTGACAACGGTGCACGCGCTTTGATGATTTCGTTTAGATTTTGCCCGTTGACATACTCCATTACGATAAAATGAATATCGTCTTCCTGCCCCACATCATAAATGCTCACGACATTCGGATGGGATAGCGAAGCCGCCGATTGCGCCTCACGGCGAAAACGACGAATAAACTCCTCATCATACACAAATTGCTGCCGCAACACTTTAATTGCCACATGGCGATTTAACAGCACATCAAGCGCTTTGTATACAAGCGCCATACCACCGCCGCCGATTTCTTCCATAATTTCATAGCGTCCGCCCAGAATACGTCCGATCATGGCGTCCACCCCTTACGTTGTGAATCATATGTCGTTTTATCCAGTTCAAACAAGGCAACGGTAACATTATCTTCGCCGCCTGCTTCCAGTGCGAGTGCAATGAGATGACGGGCACGCTCATCCAGCTCAATCCCTGCCAGCGTCACCGTTTCGATCTGATCACCGGTAATCATATTGCTCAGCCCATCACTACAGAGCAGCAGCACATCACCGGACACCAGCTCGATCTCGTCCAATTCCACCTTTACCTCGGCATCGGTGCCAAGCGCACGTGTTAATACATTGCGACGCGGATGAGCGGCTGCTTCTTCCTCGCTAATTTGACCGGTTTTCAGCAGCTCATTCACCAGACTGTGATCTTGAGTGAGCAGACGCAATCCGTCTTCGCTAATCAAATAGGCACGGCTATCGCCAATATGACCGATAATGCCCTGATTTCCTTTCAACAATACGGCAACAATAGTCGTTCCCATATTATGATAGTCATCACTCATCTGCGCGGTATGAAAAACAACATCATTCGCATGTAAAATAGCATCGTGCAACGCGGCGCGGCATGCCTCAGCCGACAGCCCCGCTTCCAGGCCTTGCAAATCCGAAATTACAGTTTGCACAGCCAGACGGCTCGCGGTATCGCCTGCACGATGTCCACCCATACCATCCGCTACAATACCAAGCACATACTCATCCTGTATATTGCCAACCCAAACGGAATCTTCATTTACCTGTCTGACGCGTCCCTTATCACTCAACTGTGCTGTTTTCATCAACACCGATCACCTCGCAGTCGACTCCATGTGCTTCGCACGTAATTGTCCGCAAGCGGCAGCGATATCATGTCCCTGCTCACGACGAATCGTTACGTTCACACCTTTGTCTGCCAGAATACGTTGAAACTCGAAAATATCTTTACGCGGAGTGCGTACATAATCGCGCTCAGGCACATAGTTAACCGGAATCAGATTGACGTGGCACATCATATCTTTGAGCACGTTAGCCAGTTCCTCGGCATGTTCTGGACGATCATTAACGCCACCGATCAATGCGTATTCAAATGTAATTCGACGACCGGTTTTTGCCATATAATGACGCAACGATTCCATGACATCATCAAACGGGAAGCGGCGGTTAACCGGCATTAGCTTGGAACGCAGCTTATCGTTGGGCGCGTGGATCGAAATCGCCAGATTGATCTGTGTATTCTCATCCGTAAATTTGTAAATGCTTGGTACGATCCCGCTTGTCGATACGGTAATATGGCGTTGTCCGATGTTAAGCCCTTTTTCGTGAATCATAATGCGTAGAAATTTCATCGTTGCATCGTAGTTCTCAAACGGCTCACCCGAACCCATAATGACGATGCTGCTGACACGCTCATTCGTTTCATCCAAAATCTTTTGCGCTTGTACGACTTGGGCGACGATCTCGCCAGCCGTCAAATTACGCTTCAGACCGCCCAGCGTAGACGCGCAAAATGTACAACCGATCCGGCAGCCAACCTGTGTCGTTACACAGATGCTGTTACCATAGTTATGGCGCATAATAACCGTTTCGATCGCATGGTTATCGTGCAAACCGAACAGAAATTTAACCGTACCGTCCTTCGATTGCAGCTTTGTAATTTCATTTAACATGACAAAAGAAAACTGGTCGTTCAGCTTGGCACGCAGCCCTTTGGAAAGGTTCGTCATTTCCTCAAACGAAAATACGCGCTTCACATACAGCCAGTCAAAAATTTGTGCTGCCCGGAATGCAGGCTCATTATTCTCTTTCACCCAGTCCTGAAGGTCCTCCAGGGAGAAATCGTATATAAAGGGTTTCATTGGATTTATCACACCTATTCTTCATATCTTAAATTTGTTCGTTCGCTTGCCGTGGTCACCTATACAATATAACAGCTGTTACTTACTATCGGGTTCACATCTTTACTATTTTAGCACAAAACAAACAAAGCCTAAAGAGGCGCGTTGCCAATCGGTGCCACAATAAGTTTGAAGCATCTGGTGACGCGCCAGCTATAGGCTCTGTTGGTGTAATTCGCTTCATTGCTTCATTGCAACGATAGTGCATTCCTTTTCCGTCTCCGCTCCAACGGGCTGTATAGAGCTACGTTTATGCTTTCCGGCGCAGCGCAGCGATATAAAATCCATCCGAATGATAATGTTGCGGCAAAATTTGTACGCCGAGCGCCGTCTTATCCGAGCTGGCATCCTGTGTCATTTTGTCCGTAAACAATGGTACGACGACCGGCTCAAATTCGGGATGTGCTTCCACAAAGCTGCGCACCACATCTTCATTCTCGCTCTGTTCAATCGTACAGGTGCTGTACACAAGTATACCGTCCGGTTTAAGCAATCCGCAAATGCGTTCCAGCAAGCGGCGCTGCAAAGCGGCAATCTCCTTAATGTCGGATGCGGACTTGTTCCATTTTAAATCCGGCTTGCGGCGAATGACGCCAAGCCCCGAACACGGCGCATCCAGCAAAATGCGATCAAACGAGGCAACCGGATATCGTTCCGCCAGCATCATCGCATCGCCTACCGCTGTATCGATGATCGATAGATGCAGACGCTGTGCCTGATCGTCGATCAGTTTGCGTTTGTGCTCATGAATATCGTTGGCGATAATATGACCTTTATTTTGCATTTTTTCCGCCAAATGAGCGGTTTTGCCGCCTGGTGCTGCACAGCAGTCCAGCACGCTCATACCTGGCTGCGGCTGCACCGCTTCGGCAACGAGCATCGAGCTTTCGTCCTGAATCGACAGCAAGCCGTCACGATACCAGTCCGTCAATGCCATATTGCCGCTACCGCCAACGAGAATGCCATCCGGCGCAAGCGCGGACGGCTGTGCATAATAACCCGCTTCGTTCAGCATTGCCAACATCTGCTCACGTGTCGTTGCATAGGTATTCACACGCACGCTTACGGCAGGCGGCTCATTGTTGGACATGCAAATCTGCTCGGTAACCGTTTCGCCAAATTGCCCGATCCAGCGCTCGACGAGCCATTCCGGGTGAGAATAGTGCAGCGCGATCCGCTGTATGGCAGACAGTCCTTCGGGAATGACCAGCTCATCCAACTGGCGCAGCACATTGCGCAGCACGCCATTGACCATACCGGAAACCCCTTGATGCCCACGCCGCTTGGCGATATTAACCGCTTCATTGACCGCTGCATGCGGCGGAATCCGGTCGAGATAATAAATTTGGTAAAAGCTTAGCCGCAGCAAGCTGCGCACCCACGGCTGCAACTTGTGCATTCCTTTTGCTACAAAACGACCGAGAAAATAATCAATCGTATTCAAATGCGAAATCGTACCGTATACGATCTCGGTCGTCAGCCCGGCGTCCGCACGCTCCAAACCAGCTTGCAGCAACGCCTGATTCAATTGCAAATTGCTGTAAGAGCCGCTTGACTCCACATCGGTCAGCACATTCAGTGCCACATCACGTGCTGACAGTTTGCGTGCTCCAGCTGGCTTGTTAGCTTGCGGTTTACCGCCGCTGTTATTGTTGCTACGATTCGCCGACGATGATGGTCGTGTGCCCTGACCGTCTTTGGCGCTAGCCGATGATGGCTGTCCCGGACGACGCGGGCGTTTATCAAATGAATTCACGATAACACCGTTCCTGTAGCCATTGCATTTCCGCGTGCAAAATCGGCGGCACGCAGCGCTTTTTTACCGGCAGGCTGTACTTCGGTTAGCGTGAGCACACCATCACCTGTGCGAATCACAATCCCGTTTTTGTTCAAATCAACTACAGTGCCTGGCACCGCCTCGGCAGCACCGCTTGGCAACGCATCATCCGCTTGCGGTTTGAGCGTTTTCCATACTTTAAACACATCGCCATTCCATAGCGTAAATCCGCCTGCAAACGGCACCAGACCGCGAATTTGGTTGTAAATGGCACGACTGTCTTTGTTCCAGTCGATTTTCTCGTCTTCACGCGTCAAATTCGGCGCATACGTCGCTTCATCGTCATTTTGCGGCTCAGCCTCCACTTTGCCTGTCAGCAGGCGCGGCAGCTGTTGTTGTAGTAGCTCGGCACCGGCTACGCTCATTTTGGCAAACAATGTGCCGGATGTATCTTCATCGGTAATCGGCACTTCCAGACGTGCGATCATATCGCCGGTATCAAGCCCTTCCGCCATATACATAAGCGTAATGCCGGTTACGGTTTCGCCGTTAATAATGCAGCGCTGAATCGGTGCACCACCGCGATATTTAGGCAGCAGCGAACCGTGTATGTTCACACAGCCAAGCGGTGGCAGCTCGAGCACAGCTTTTGGTAAAATTTGTCCGTACGCTGCAGTGACGATCAGGTCAGGCTCATATGCCGCCAACTCAGCGACCGCTTCCGGATTGCGCATCCGCAACGGCTGCAATACAGGCAGACCATGTTCCAGTGCAGCGGCTTTGACCGGCGATGGTGTCAAAATTTTTTTGCGGCCTTGCGGTTTGTCGGGCTGTGTCACGACGCAGACTACATTCATGCCTTGTTCCAGCAGCAGTTTGAGGCTCGCTACCGCAAAATCAGGCGTTCCCATAAAAGCGATTCTGGTCAATGTTTATTCCCCTTCCTCATCCAGTCTGCGATCATACACACGCTCAGCGATATCGGTGAACAGCACACCGTTCAGATGATCGATCTCATGCTGCAATGCACGCGCCAGCAATTCGCGTCCGGTGACCGTAATTTCGTTGCCGTCACGATCCAAACCTTTTACCGTTACTTCCATCGCCCGGCGCACTTCACCGTTCAGCGCCGGAATGCTTAAACATCCTTCCGTACCCAGCTGCTCGCCGCTGCTCGCCACAATTTCAGGGTTAATCAGCTCGATCAGACCGTGCTCATCGCCTACGTCAACGACGATGGCACGCTTCAAAATGCCGACCTGTGGTGCGGCAAGCCCTACGCCATTAGCGTCATACATCGTTTCCGCCATATCGGTCAGCAGCTTTTGCACATTCGGTGTAATTTTAGTAATTTCTTTGGCGCGTTTGTGTAACACTTCATCCGGTTCTTTGACAATAATACGAATAGCCATCGTCTCATCCATCCTTTACGTCATATCAGTTAATTTTGTGTACTTGTCATTCCTAATCCGCAAACAGTAGCCCCGCCACTCATGCTGCACCCTACTATAGGCGTTTGCACGAGCAATCGGGGCAGTTTGTCAATTTGTGTTACATCATCACCTGTGGATCAACATCGATGCTGATCAACAAATCTTTGTCGCGCGCGCTGTCTTGCAGCTGCTGAGCTACAAATTCAGCTAGTCGAGGAACGTCCATATCTCCACGCCATTTTATCATACATTGGAATCGGTATCTATTTTTTAACCTTGGAATTGGTGAAGCGACCGGTCCAAGCACATCGAGCGCCTCGGATGAGAAACGTTCCAGACTGCCTAACCAGCCGACACGCTGTGCCTGATCTTTGACCATTTGCACATAATTTTCGGCGATGCGTACGAGCAGCGGCAACTTTTCATGCGAAAAAGTAATCAGCGCCAACCGACAATATGGCGGATAGCTTAGCACCTGACGATGCTTCAATTCTTCACGCACAAACGAAGCGTAATCATGACGACTTGCATGCACGACCGAATAATGATCCGGGTTGTACGTCTGTACGATCACCTCACCAGGCAAATGATGTCTACCCGCGCGTCCCGCCACCTGAGTCAACAGTTGAAACGTCTTTTCACCCGCCCGGAAATCAGGTAGATGGAGCGCCGAATCGGCTGCGATGACCCCAACTAGCGTCACATCGGGGAAATCAAGCCCTTTTGCGACCATTTGTGTACCAAGCAGCAAATCAGCCTGCCGATCGCGGAATATGTTCAGCAGCTTTTCATGCGAACCTTTCTGCGTCGTCGTGTCCACATCCATGCGCACGACGCGAATACCCGGAAACAGCTTAGCCAGCTCCTCCTCCACCCGCTGTGTACCGGTGCCAAAATAACGAATATGCTCGCTGCCACACTCTGGGCAAACTTCCGGTGCTGGCTGGGCGTGCCCGCAATAATGACAACGCAAATTGTTGGAACGCTGGTGGAACGTGAGCGAAATATCGCAGTTTGGACATTCCGCTACATAACCGCATGTGCGGCACATGACAAAGGTTGAATGTCCACGCCGATTGAGCAGCAGTACGATCTGCTGTTGTTTCTCCAACCGATCAGCGATCGCTTCATGCAGTGGGCGGCTGAACATCGAACGATTGCCTTCTTTCAGTTCCTCACGCATATCAACGATCTGTACCGCTGGTAGCTCACTACCAAGCGCACGACCGTGAATTTCCAGCAACATCGGTTTAAATTCCTCATTGCTTTGCGAACGTGACGCATGATAACTTTCCAGCGACGGGGTTGCCGAGCCGAGAATCACGACGGCTTGATGCTGATGGGCACGGTGTACCGCCACATCGCGCGCATGGTATTTCGGGCTTTCCTCCTGCTTATACGATGTTTCATGCTCCTCATCCATAATGATCAACCCGAGATGGGCAAATGGGGCAAAAATCGCGGAGCGTGCTCCGATCGCGACCAGCGCCTGACCTTCCCGAATTTTGCGCCATTCATCATACCGTTCGCCACTGGATAGCCGGCTGTGCAGCACGGCAACATGATCGCCAAACCGACTTTTAAAACGTTCGACCATCTGCGGAGTGAGCGAAATTTCCGGCACGAGCATAATCGCTTGGCGCCCTTGCTCCATCACACGCTGAATCGATTGCAAATACACTTCCGTTTTGCCGCTACCGGTAATGCCGTGCACGAGAAATTCGCCTTCGGTACGGCTATCGATCCGCTGTGCGATCGCGTTATACACTATTTGCTGCTCAGCGGTCAGCACAAACGGCTGGCTCGGTTTAAAATGTCGATCCTTGTACGGATCGCGAAATACCTCGGTATCTTGAATCGCAATATAGCCTTTGTCGGCAAGCGCTTTGACCGTACCCGCCGTAACGCCAAGCACAGTTAAAATCTGCTTCAGCGCTACTTCGCCGCCGATATCCGCGATAAAAGCAAGCACTTCCTTTTGCCGACTCGCCCGCGCCGGGAATTCATCGATAATGGTGCGAATATCGTCTTCCGGCAGCCGTAATGCAACGGTGCGTACCGTCTTTTTCTGCACTTTATCGCGAATGCTGCGCGTCTCCGCCAGTACGCCGCGTTGCAGCAGACGTTTGATCGTATCCGCTTGCCCGGCAAATTTGCGGCTTAAATGCTCCATCCGCACTTCCTGCTGCTTGCGAATATGCGCCACGATTGCCGCTTCCGCTTCATCCAGCTCATCCACCGTTTCGAACAATACCGGCTCATCGTCCACTCCTGTTACAGACTGTTCACGTTCGCCCCATTCCGCCGGATCAGCTACGCGAATATAACGCTCTGCTTTCCCTTTAAGCGCTGCGGGCAACATCGCTTGCAGCGCCGTAATCCGGTGGCATGCATAACGCGCACTCATCCAAGCGGACAACTCGATCAAATCTTCAGATAGCGGTGGCACCAGATCAAGCAGTTCTTTAAGCGGCTTCAGCTTGATATCCGGCGTTTCCGCTTGCTCGGCAAGCCCGATTACAAACCCTTGCAACGTACGCGAACCAAATGGCACACCGACACGGCTGCCGATTTCCAGCCAGCCTTGCATCGAATCCGGAATTAAATAATCAAACGGTCGGTCAGTGCCACGGCTCGGAACATCAACGATCACCCTGGCAATCCGGCTCATCGTGCAGACACCCCGCTCATACGCTGCGCCGCCAGTTGCAATAAGCGGGCAGCGACCTCGTCTTTGCTCAGCAGCGGCACATCAGCTGCTAGCCCATGTTTATCAAAAATTTGCACCCGGTTCGTATCGGTGCCAAAGCCTGCACCAACAGCAGTCACATCGTTGGCTACAATCAAATCGCAGCGTTTGCGCTCCAGCTTGTCCATCGCATATTGTGCCACTTGTTCGGTTTCCGCAGCAAAGCCGATTAGAAATTGATCCGTTTTGCGCTCGCCCAAACTTTGCAAAATATCAACCGTCTTTTCCAGCTCCAGTATGAGTTCGGCATCTTTCTTTTTCATTTTGGTCGTATGCACCGTTTTGGGACGGTAATCCGCAACCGCAGCGGTTTGCACCATCAGATCGGTATCGCCCCATTCCGCCAGTACTGCTTCATACATCTGCTGTGCCGATTGGACGCGAATCGTCTCGATCTCGGCTGGCAGTGGCACTTGAACCGAGGCGGCGATCAGTTTGACTTTCGCTCCCATTCGCTGCGCCATTCGTGCGACCGCGATGCCCATTTTGCCGGAGGAATCATTCGTAATATAACGAACCGGATCGATGCGTTCGATCGTTCCGCCTGCCGTAACCGTCACTTTGCGCCCAGACAGCAGCCCGGCAAGCTGACGTTCACGCGCCTGATCGGCAAAATATTGCTGTACGACCGCGATAATCGTGTCCGGTTCTTCCAGACGACCTTTGCCTACATAACCACATGCCAGCATACCTTCACCTGGTTCGACCATCATCACACCGCGTTCAACTAGTGTATTCATATGACCAACAATTGCCGGATGCTGGTACATATGCACATTCATCGCTGGCGCGACCATGATCGGTGCCGTCGTTGCTAGCAGCAGCGAAGTGAGCATGTCATCCGCCAGACCGAGCGCCATTTTGGAAATCGTATTTGCGGTTGCTGGCGCGATCAGCACCAGATCAGCAAGATCAGCGAGATGAATATGGGTCACGACTTCAGGATTGCGTTCATCAAATGTATCGATATGGACAGGGTTGCGCGATAATGTTTGCAAAGTCAGCTCGGTAATAAACTTAGCAGCCGCTTCAGTCATCACCACATGCACATCGGCTCCCTGCTTCACTAGCCCACTACAGAGCGCAGCGGCTTTATAAGCGGCAATACCACCGGTAACGCCGAGCACGATCTTTTTGCCTTTTAGCATCGTATTCCCTGCTTTCATTTTGAAATCACTGCCTAGCGCAGCAGTGTTAATCGGTTAAATCAGCATTCACCATATGCTACCGACATTTTTTATGAAATTACACACTCAACCCGTTTCTTCTGCACTGTATAAAACAAGGTACTCGCTTCATCAACGATATCGTTGTTCCAGCGCTCAACGCTTCCGAAACCCAAATGATCGCTTACGTCGCCCACCTTGATATTCAAACTAAAAAGGACTGAGAAATCGTCTTCTCAATCCCTTTATTATACCGCTAATCGTACCAAAAGGGTACACGTATTCGTCTATGCTCTATCCCGTGTTCCGATCATATGACGAGCATTTTCACACAAAAAATAACAACCTCACGGTTGTTATCATTGCCCTTACCTGACCGTACAGCATAACGATGCTGCCCGAGGAAGAAGGATTTAGTTTTCGCGGTCGCTTTGTTCCAGTTCCGCTTCGGTACGACGCTCGATCTTAATGTTGTCGTTGTAAATTTCTTCCAGTGCTACACCGACAAATTTGTGAGCTTTTGGATGATGCAATTCGCTTTTGCTGCCATCGCGCAGTTGTCTTGCACGACGGGAAGCTGCTACTACGAGCGAGTATTTGCTGTCTACTTTGTTCATCATTTCATCAATGGACGGATATAACATAGTTTTCGCACCTCATATTCTGTCGGAACATTTACGCTCCGAAACTTATTTACGAATCTTGCAATGTTCGGCAACGATAATGCTTTCGATCCGCTGGCACGCCAGTTCGATCTCGTCATTTACAACCGAGTAATCATAATGCTTCATCATTTCCAGCTCATCCGCTGCCACCGTCATGCGATTGTTGATCGTATCGACCGTTTCCGTACCGCGATTTTGCAGACGGTTTTGCAATTCTTCAAACGAAGGAGGCGTCAGGAAAATAAACACACCTTCAGGAAACTTTTCCATTACCTTTAGTGCGCCCTGCACTTCGATTTCCAGAAAAATATCGTTGCCCGCTTCCAGTGTGCGTTCCACAAAATCGCGCGGTGTACCGTAATGATTGCCTACGTATTCCGCGTATTCCAGCAGCATATCGTGTGCAATCATATTTTGAAACTCAGCGCGTGTTTTGAAGAAATAGTTAACCCCATCCACTTCACCGGCACGCGGCTGACGAGTGGTCGCGGACACCGAATAGATTAGCTCCGGCTTGCGTAAGCGCAGCTCTGCGCTGACGGTTCCTTTGCCGACACCGGACGGGCCGGACAGTACAAATAATAATCCTTTAGACATGATACACTCCAATGTAGACTGCCGGCGCTGTATCCAGCTACCGGCAGTCTGATTTTGTTTATTCGTCGTTATCGTCGTCCTTAAGGGACAAACGATGCGCTACGGTTTCCGGCTGAACTGCCGATAAAATGACGTGATCACTATCGGTAATAATGACCGCGCGTGTACGTCGACCATAGGTTGCATCAATCAGCATATGGCGATCGCGCGCCTCCTGAATAATCCGTTTAATCGGTGCGGATTCCGGGCTTACGATAGAAATGATCCGGTTCGCGGATACGATATTACCAAAGCCAATATTGATAAGTTTGATTGCCATGTTCAGGTTTTTCCCCCTATGCATTTGACTCCATCGCGCCGAAACTCAGGTCGCTGCTTAGTCTTATTCCAAATTGGCGGCTTGTTCACGGATTTTTTCCAGCTCCGCTTTCATCTCGACGACATGATTCACTAGAGCCAGATGATTAGCTTTGGAACCGATCGTATTGACTTCCCGGTTCATTTCCTGAAGCAGGAAATCGAGCTTACGACCGATCGAATCATCGCTGTCCAGCAATTGCCGGAACTGCTCAAAATGACTCGCCAGCCTAGTCAATTCCTCATCGATATTGGAACGATCGGCAAAGATCGCTATCTCCATGCCGATTCTTGATTCATCCCAGTGAAAGCTGCCGTCCTGAAGCTCATTTAACCGCTGCTTCATCCGTGTACGGTATTCTTCCACCACCGTGGGCGCAAGCTCTCGCATCTCCTTATAAAGCTGTTCCAAATGAGCAAGCCTGCCCTGCAAGTCAAAGACCAAATGCCGACCTTCACGCACCCGCATGTCCACTAGGCCGTTCAGCGCCTCGTCCAATCCTTGCCTTAACAGCATCTGTAGCCGTTCGGAATCATGTTCCGGTTGGCTATGCTCCTGCACAGTCATCACACCAGGCAACGCAAGCAGCTGGCTAACTTCCAATACACCTGCCACCTCGTCATGTTGCTTCAGCTCTGCCGCCGCTGCAATATAAGCTGCTGCTGCCTCATGATTGAGCTGAAGGGATGACGGTTGCCCATCATCCTGTTCTTTATTTACAAATACGTCAATCCGTCCACGCTTCACTTTGCTCTGTACGAGTTTGCGCAGGCTGTCTTCCAACATTGCCCATTCACGCGGCATGCGAAGCATCACCTCGCAATAGCGATGGTTTACAGATTTGACTTCAATCTGGATTTTGTAGCCACCGTATTCCACGGCGGACTGACCGTATCCGGTCATACTGAATGACATCGGCATCACATCCGTTATACTATTGTAATTGATTATTTGCCTTGAAACAAGGGGTTTGGACGTTGCTTTGCTTTTGCCCATACGTATTCGGTCAGACGGGCGCTCATCTCATATAGCATAAACGGAGTCATAATGTAAATTCCGTTGAAATGCTCCAGCGCCACATCGATCAATTCCTCAGCGATCGCTACGCCCATCTGACGTCCTTGCTCCCCTTCCAGCCCGGACATGCGTCCACGAATATGATCCGGTAGCTGAATGCCAGGCACTTCATTGTGTAAATATTCAGCATTACGCCCGCTCGCAAGCGGCATAATACCGATAAATACCGGTACGTTTAAATGACTCGTTGCCGCGCGAATATCCGCAATTAGCTTCGGATCGTACACCGGCTGGGTCATCACATAATCGGCGCCGGCAGCGATTTTCTTTTCCAAGCGCTGTACCGCTTTGTCCAGATGTTTTACATTCGGATTTAGCGCTGAACCGACGACAAAGCGCGCGCGATGCTTCAGCGTTTTGCCGGAAAATGCCACACCTTCGTTAAGCTGCTTGATCATACGAATCATATCAAATGAGGTCATATCATACACCGAGCTGGCACCCGGTAAATCACCGAATTTAGACGGATCACCGGTGATCGCCAGCACATGATCAATGCCGAGCGCATTCAGCCCCATCATATGCGACTGGCTGCCGATCATATTGCGGTCACGGCACGTAATATGCACAAGCGCACGCAGTCCATACTCGCGCTGCACAAGATGTGCAAGCGCCATATTGCTCATGCGGGTAACCGCAAGTGAATTGTCCGCCATCGTGACCGCGTCGGCACCTGCCTTTTTAAGCGCTTCTGCTCCGCTCATAAAATTGCTAATATCAAGATCGCGTGGTGGATCAAGCTCAACGATCACCGTTGGACGCTCACGCACAAGATCGACCAATGTCGGCGGCGCTTCCTCCCCAATCGAATCCCAGCCGTGCAAAATATCTTTTTCCATCGTAATGCTCACCTGTGGTGAAGGCACCTTCACATTGGAAAAATCAAGCACCGGCGCACTGTAATCTTCCAGCGCACGCGCAATCGCAGCGATATGCTTCGGCGTTGTGCCGCAGCATCCGCCGACGACCCGTGCACCAAGTTCCGCCAGCCGTACCGAACTTTGTCCAAAATAGGACGGCTTCGCTTTATAGCGATACTCCCCATCGATATAGCTCGCCACCCCGGCATCCGGATAGACGGACAATGGCAATGCGACTTTGCCGCGCACGTATTCCAGCGCTCGCATAATCCCGTTTGGACCGACACGGCAGTTCAAACCGACCATATCGGCGCCCGCCTCAGCAAGAATCGCAAACGCATCCGGCAAAGCGTATCCGTCCTGCGTGCGCACCGAATCTTCCACGGTCAGCTGACACATGATCGGAATATCGGTCATTTTACGCACCTGACGCAACGCTAACGCAAGCTCCTCCAGCTCGAAAAACGTTTCCAGCAAAATGCCATCCACGCCTTCCTCCAAAATCGCATTTAATTGCTGTTTAAAATATTTACGCAGCTCTGGCAGCGGTGTATTGGAACGCTTGCCTTCACGAATCGCGCCGACCGAACCGACCACATACGCCTTGTCACCAGCAGCTTGCCGCGCAATACGCACACCAGCACGATTAATTTGCTCCACCTTATGCTCCAAGCCAAACTTGGCAAGGCGCTCATAGTTCGCTGAAAATGTATTCGTTTCGATCAGTTCGGCACCTGCGTTCACATACTGACGATGAATATCTTCAATGATCTGCGGATTAAGCAGATTCAGTTCTTCATATGAAATACCAACCGGAAAACCGAGCTGGTACAAATAAGTTCCCATTGCGCCATCGCCTACGATCACGCCTTCTGTCCATCTTGTCCGCAAATCACGCTTCATAAACGTACACCTCGCTGTCATAATGTACGCTTAATGTAACATAAAATGCAGGCAATTAAAGGCAGAATCGACTGATATAGCTAAAAGGTATAACCGCGCAACGAGCGATGTGCATACAGGCTACAGCGTACTTCATTACGTTGCAGATACATTAAACTCATATTCCTATTTGTTAAGTGTAGTACGCAAACTTTGCTGCTAGGGCATCATCCACTTCGGTATGGAATTGTAGCATCAGCATATCATTATCCTACTTTATCCATCAGACAGCGATACTAGTCTGCATTTTAAATATCCTCTAAATATGACGCCTATCACCAAATTACGCACCCGCTTTAATCCAGCGTCTGCCCGCTATACACCATGTCCGCTGGCCCAGTCATAAATACATGATTGGTCGCCTCATCCCATTCGATATACAAATCGCCGCCTTTAAGCGATACGTAGGCATTGCGATCACTATAGCCATTTAGCACAGAGGCAACGAGTGTCGCACATGCGCCTGTACCGCAGGCAAGCGTCGCGCCTGCTCCGCGTTCCCATACACGCATATCGATCCGGTCGCGGCTACGCACGGTCGTAAACTCGACATTTGTTTTGCGTGGAAACAGCTCATGCTTTTCCAGCAGCGGTCCCCATGTATGCAGATCAAACTCGACAGCGTCATCCACATAAATCACACAATGCGGATTGCCCATCGATACTGCCGTAAATGTAAACGTCTGCCCGGCAACTTCAATCGGTGCATTCAGCACTGGATTGCCAGCTATAGCAACCGGAATGCGTTCCCCATCCAAAATCGGCTCGCCCATATCAACACGTACTGTTTTCGCTTTGCCTTCCTCCGCTTGAATCGTAACGGTCTGCACGCCCGCACCGATCGTTTCGATCCGAATATCGGGTTGTGCGACGATGCCGCGATCGTATACGTATTTGGCAACACAGCGCACGGCATTGCCGCATTGCTCCGCTTCCGATCCGTCCGAATTAATAATGCGCATCATCACATCCGCACGCGCTGACGGCAATATGTATACAAGTCCATCCGCACCGATCCCAAAGTAACGGTTGCAATAGCGAATCGCCAATTCTCCCGCATGAGCAGGCAGTGATGGTTCGCCGTAGACGACGATAAAGTCATTGCCAAGCCCATTCATTTTTGTAAATTCCATGTTGTGTCTCTCCCTGCTCTATATACTGGTCAAAATGCACTCTCTCGGGTAAGCATAGCATGAGATAGCTGTCAATTGCGAATGGTTTGTGGCATCATAGAAAGGGCGGGCATAGCAAGCGCCCGCTTTCCGATAAACAGAGGAATAGGAGAATTATACACATGGCATTGGATGGTATTGTAACCCGTGCGATCGTACAGGAACTTCAGATTCTCGTAGGATCGCGTATTAATAAAATTCATCAACCGACCGAGAACGATATCGTATTTCAAGTGCGTGCACAGCGCGACAATCGCAAACTGCTGCTAAGCGCCAATCCGACTTATCCACGCGTGCAATTTACGACGCAATCGTTTATGAATCCACAGGAAGCGCCGATGTTCTGTATGCTTATGCGCAAGCATTGCGAAAGCAGTATTATCGAGTCGATCGAACAGGTCGGCATGGAGCGCATCATTCATATGCATGTTCGCCAACGCGACGAGCTGGGCGATGTATCGTTCAAACGCATTATTATCGAGCTGATGGGTCGTCATAGTAATATCATCATCGTCGATCCAGCGACCGGCACTATTTTGGACGGTATTCATCATGTCACACCAGCCATTAGTAGCTATCGTGTCATTATGCCCGGTTTTCAATACCAGGAACCGCCACAGCAAAACAAACTGAATCCGCTCGAAACGACAGCCGAACAGTTCGATGCAGCATTTGCCGCTAGTGAAGAAGCACCGTCGCGCTGGATCGTACAAACATTTACCGGTATTAGCCCGCTGATCGCGGATGAAATTGTGCACCGCACAGCCGCAGCCCATTCGGACAATCGGCAAACCGGAACCGAGCAGCCGGAACACACACAAGCCGAAGCGGTGCCAACACAAGCCAAAGCGCTGGCAAACAATGCCGAGCATAGCGGGCAAACCGAGCATCAACTGACCGCCCCACGTCTCTGGCACTATTTTTCCGAGCTGATGGAGCAAGTCCGTACTGGCTCGTTCGCACCGATGAGCGGTCTGAATGCCAAAGGGAAAATTGTCTTTTCCGCCGTCCCGCTCACATTGATCATCGACAAACAAACTAGCTATACTTCGATTAGCGAATGTATGGAAGCATATTATGGCGAAAAAGCCGAACGTGATACGGTCAAGCAGAAAACAAGCGATCTGCTGCGCTTTTTGCAAAATGAACGCAATAAAAATATTAAAAAGCTCGACAAACTGCATCAGGATCAACTGGAAGCAGGCGATGCGGAGAAATATCGGATTCAAGGCGAGCTGCTGTTTGCATCTCTGCACCAGCTTAGCAAAGGCGATCGCGAAATCGAGCTCATTAATTTCTATGATGAAGAACAGCGCCCTATTACGATTCAGCTTGATCCGCAACTGTCACCTTCCGACAATGCACAGCGTTATTTTAAACGGTATAACAAATACAAAAATAGCCTTGCCGTCATCGAAGAACAATTGCTCAAAACCGATCAAGAGATCGCCTATATCGATTCATTGCTGCAACAACTGCAAAGTGCGGCACTGCAAGACATCGACGAAATCCGCGAAGAACTTGCTGAGCAAGGTTATGTGCGCAACCGTAACAAAAAGGCGAAAAAGAAGAAAAAAGACAATCGTCCCACCTTGCATGTGTACACTTCAAGTGAAGGGATCGAAATCTATGTCGGCAAAAACAATTTGCAAAACGAATACATTACAAACCGCCTAGCAAGCAACAATGATACATGGCTGCACACGAAAGATATTCCAGGCTCACACGTCGTTATTCGCAGCAGCGAATTTAGCGATACGACGCTGGCGGAAGCCGCTCAGCTTGCCGCTTATTTCAGCCAAGCGAAACAATCGAGCAGCGTGCCGGTCGACTATACGCTCATCCGCCATGTGCACAAGCCGAGTGGTGCCAAACCGGGTTTTGTCATTTATGATCATCAGACGACATTGTTTATTACACCGGATGAGCATATAATCAAAAAGCTGGATAGTACGATTAAGCTGTGACGAGGACGGATGAACGATGTACAATACATGTTTGGACATGACACAAACACAAGCATTGGAAGTCGCCTGATCCGCTTCGTTCCCCTAACAAAGTGCTACTTCGTTGATCAAGTGAACGATCGTACTCATAAGGCTATCATGACAAACAAAGCTTCTGTCCGGCATCATGAATGCCATGGCAGAAGCTTTTTCCATATGTCCATTCATCATATTGCGTTTGTAAACGTAGTCCATTGACCGAGATTAAGTTCAACTTTAAAGCGGCTGCACATCCTGAACTATAGCATGGTCAATGCACAATCTTATCCGCTTAGTTCTTCCCCACTCGACTCGCCTCACGAAGCTGCTGTACGACAGCAACCGGAACTTTTCGACCGCCTAGCGGGCCGTGGAACACTTTACCTTGACGTTCACCGTGATAGTCAGAACCACCGGTTACGATCAAATCGCGCTGCTCGGCTAACTTCAAGTAACGCTGCTCATCCTCTGGCAAATGGTCGGAATGATACACTTCGATGCCCGCCAGCCTGCTGTGATCGAAAATGCGTACGACCAAATCGTCATCCCCATAAATACCCGGATGCGCCATCACCGGCACGCCGCCTGCTTCGATAATCCACTCTGTCGCTTCGATTGGGGTAATGCTCCGTGGCGCTACATAAGCAGCAGCTCCCTGTGCCAAATACTTATCAAATGCTTCGCGCAGATCGCTCACATAGCCTTTCGCTACTAGCGTATCTGCCATATGCGGACGTCCAATGCTCTCATCCGGTAAAAGTTCACGCCCCAATTGTGCCAGCACATCGTCGATCGTAATCTGCAAGCCAAGTTCGCGCAGCTTCTCCAAAATCAATTCATTACGTTCATCGCGAATACGGCGCAAGCCTTCCAGCCGCTCAAGCAACATCGTATCCGCTATGTCGAGGTAATAACCAACAATATGAATGTCCTTTCCATCCTCCATCGTACTAATTTCCACACCTGGCACGACGATAATTCCATGCTGTTCGGCAGCAGCGAGCGCCTCAGCTACACCTGCAACGGTATCATGATCGGTAATCGCAAGTGCAGCAAGACCCGCTTCCGCAGCCAGCTTTACGTTTTCGGCTGGCGTATTCATCCCATCCGAAGCCTGTGTATGTGTATGCAGATCAGCGAATGCTAACTGCACGTGATTTGGATTGTTCATTTCACTCACTCCTGTTCATACATCAAATTGGCAAAAAAAGCACATCCATGCGTATATATGATCCATACCCATCGCAACTGCTGCACTAATCGGACTTAATCAAGCGAATGCTCCTGCAAAAACTGCAAAAACGCCGTTGCCGGCATCCGCAGCAGTGTAGATTTAAGCTGAATCGAATAAAATTGACGCGGAAAGGACATCCCTTCGATCGTCAGCACTTTCAGCAGTCCGAGCGCCACTTCATGCTTAACCGATGATGGCGACAGCACCGTAATGCCAAGACCCGCTTCCACTGCCGATTTGACTGCTCCGGTGCTGCCCAGCTCCATTACCGTGCGTATGCGTGCCAGATCGATATGGTGGCGAATCAATTCTTCCTCCATCACTTGACGGGTACCTGATCCTTTTTCACGCAGCACAAACGAATGCTCCAACACATCATCCAGCGTCACCTGCTCCTGCGCTGCCAACGGATGCTGTGCAGGCACGATCAGCTTGAGTTCATCTTGCATCACCGGCGTAATCGTCATATCCGGGTGCTCTACTGGCGCTTCAATCAAGCCAAAATCAAGCTGATTACGGCTAATTTCGTCCAAAATTTGCGTCGTATTCATAATTTTCAGTACGACCTTCATTTCTGGGTAACGCTGACCGAGCGGTACAAGTAAACGCGGTAGTACATATTCGCCAATCGTATTGCTCGCCCCAAGCAGCAAACGTCCGGCAAGATCATCTGTAAAACGCGACATCGCCGCATCTGTTTCCCGCATCAGCTCGATTCCGCGGCGAGCAAACGGCATTAACGCATGCCCAGCCTCAGATAGCCCAATCCGCTTGGTCGTGCGATTAAACAGACGTGTGCCAAAATGCTCCTCCAACGCCTGCACCTGCATCGTCACCGCCGGCTGTGTCATATGCAGCGCCTGCGCAGCTGCCGAAAAACTGCCTCGCTCTGCTACCGTATAAAAAATATGCAATTGATGAAAATTAAACGCCACTTCCGCTTCCCTCCTTGATCCTGTCTTCCATTGTACCCGATTTACCGGTGTCAGCAACAAAACCGCTGCCAACATCACAAAAAGAGCCTGCCGCAGCAGACTCTTTTCCAAAATAAAATATACATAGGATGCGTGTTTTGACGTTCTGCTGCCGCATGTTTATGTTGCAACAAGAACCAATTTTTTGCTTATATGTCAATTATGAATACCCGTGTTACTGGAAGTTGCTATTTACGTTTACGGCTATTTTTGATAAGTGTCATTCGACGGGAATGTCTGAGCCAGGAATAATAAGACTTCAGATCACGCAACTCGATCGTCTCGGACATTTTGCCGAGGAAAGTAACAACGATCATCTTATGGAGCGGATTACCGGTAAGATCGAACTCTCCAGGCAATTCGGCAAATTCGGCAACAACGACGATATCTTCGTCGATTAGGTACACGTCTTCTTCTTTACGATAATACGAAACGATCCGAGTTTGCTTTAAACTTTCCCACATAAATCCAGCGATATCTTCGATTGGGGTTTGACCTTTGGCGATGCGGTCATTGTAACGGCTGATTGCATGATTCGTAATAACGATGTCGGCTACTTTCTTTTCTCCCAATACAACATGGAAAGGTTCATATGTGCTCCAGCGCTCCATGATTTTGTCTCTCATTAATTATTCACTCCCCATCTTCACAGGTCTTTCCCTTTAAGTATGCTCCCCTTTAGTTGTACGCCATATGCATCTGAAGACCTACACAGAGGGGCAATCTTACGCTGTATAGCCTGCCGACTTTGCGACCAAACCTATAATACGCATTTTAAAGCTAATTAATAACTTAATGTACTACTTATTAGGTACTAGAGTCCCACTAAGCATTATATCGACACTTGTATACTATCTTTTAACCCATATCTACAAAAAGTTAAAAAATATCACTGATATATCTTCAAATTAATTACATTTACACTTTAACTGAAATGTAAAGAGAATGATAAAATGAGATCGTTCCCTATGTTAAAACCCGGCGACACGGTGATCCAGCCGCAAAACAAACAGTAAAGGATCGTCAGTCTATGTAAAAGAGCGGCCTTCCGGCCGCTCCATTGTTCACGTTATTGGCAACTACAGCAATATTATCGTTCCTAAAAAAGATGATGGCATGTGTAGCGCCTGCATTTATTAGCGATACATTAGCCTGTCGTTTTGCATTAAATTCCAAAAAACTGGGTTGGATCAGGTACTTTTTTGCTATATTCGGTTTTGATCTCGTTACGATATGAGCGTTCCACTTTGCGTACATAAGAGAGACGAGACATATTTTTTACGATATCCGGTTCCCGTTCGGCATTCACATACATAACTACATAATGCATACGGCGTGAGATGTAATGTACACAACCGTACTTTTCCAGATTGCGGGCGGCTTTCAGATCGCTGACCCAAATAATATAACCGATACGCTCCGGAAATGTTGCTTCTTCTTTTAGCGGATGATTATCCGCCGCATCCACATGAGCCTCCACTGCCACATCCGCCTCCTTTTGGTAAAGGATCATTGCTAGGAACCTTGATCGTCTGTGAAACGGAATGTGCAATCGTTTCAGACATCTCATACAGCATTCGATCCAGATTGCTCTCCGCTTCTGTAAAACGGCGAACCGCCTCGATCTGCTGCATTTCCTCCTGAACCGCTTCCACTTCTGCGCGGGCGGCATGATAGTTCGGGTGGAAATGCCCAAAACGCTGGGTTTCCTCAAACAGCTCCTTTTTGCTGTTCAGCTTGCTGATCAAGCGCTGTACTTCCGGATGCTGCTGCATCCGCTCTTTCCAATATAAATAATTAGCGACTTCGATAGAATTGTTGATCATATCGCCCAAATCATAGGCGCATAATAAAACTTCGGCCATATCAACCGTTCTCGTCTCGGTAGCGCTCATGAAGTTCATCCCATTCCTCTATAATAATAGACAGCCTTGCTTTCAACTGTCCCTATCATCATAGCATAACAAAAGAACAGATTAGAAGCCCCTTTCCAAAAAACGGGTTACTCATGTGAATGATCCTGCCATCAGCAGGTTAGCCAGCAATGTTGTCGTTCACTTGTGTTCACACTTCGTATAGAGCCTCTAACGAGCGCAAAGCTGAGCTGACATTTGTTCCTATCTAGCCGCTTCCGCCAAATAATCTTCCGCCATCGCTACCAACATACGCGCCGCATGCAGCATCGACGACTCATCGATATCAAAGCGTGCATGATGATGTGGATACGTAGCCCCGGTCGCTTCATTCCCCGCACCGACAAACATAAAGCAGCCCGGCACCTGCTGTACATAATAAGCAAAATCTTCCGCCGGCATCATCGGCGGTGTTTGCGCAATCTGCGCTTCGCCAAATACAGTACGACCGACACGGAAAAAGCGCTCCGTCTCTCCTTCATGATTGACGAGCGTCGGATAGCCCATCACATATTCGATCGCCGCTTCCGCCCCATGCAATGCGCATAGTTGCTCGCTCACCTCATGAATCCGGCGCTTGATCAACAACCGTGTTTGTTCGTCAAAGGCGCGCACCGTACCGGTAATACGACTCGTTTCCGCAATTACATTTTGCGCACTGCCGCTATTAAATGTGCCTACACTTACGACCGCAGGTTGCAGCGGATTGACATTACGACTAATGATCGACTGTAACTGTACGACGAGCTGAGCGCCGATTAATAAACTATCCACCGCCATATGCGGCATGCCGCCATGACCGCCTTTGCCTGTAATATCGATAAAAAATTCATCGGTTGAAGCCATTAATGGCCCCGGCGCACTGGCAAGCTGACCGTACGGAATCGGCGTCCACAAATGCACACCATAGATCACGTCGACCCCTTCCAGCGCACCATCTTCGATCATTTGTAGCGCTCCACCCGGACACACTTCTTCGGCTGGCTGGAAAATAAGCCGAATCTCACCTTGTAATTGTTCCCGGCGCTCACTAAAATAGCGGGCGACCGCGAGCAGTCCAGCCACATGTCCATCATGCCCACACGCATGCATCACACCTGGGACCTGTGATGCGTACTCACATTGCTTCTCATCTTGAATCGGCAATGCGTCCATATCGGCGCGTAGCGCTACCGTTTTGCCCGGCTGTGTGCCGCAAATGATACCGACTACGCCGGTTTTGCCCACACCTACGCGCGTGTCCACCCCCCATGAACGCAAGCGTTCTGCAATAAAATGCATCGTTCCATGCTCCGCATAAGACAGCTCTGGATACATATGAAGATGTCGCCTCCACTGCACCATTTCCGGAAACAGGGCATTCCAATTATAGTCCCCCATCTGACTCATCCTTCCCTTCATCTCCCGGCTTGCTCGTATTTAGTTGTACCCGCGCTGATTCATCTGCTGTGATCGGGTTAAATAATTCTTTAGGCATTATTTTGACGGAAAAACAGAAGTTTGTAAAATCATCTTTTACATTTCCCCCTCTGTTCCACATTGTTATTTATACCCAAATCGCCTAGTCACAGGTAGCGTAATTAGCAGCCAAACCTAGTATAATGAACCACTTGCCTGGAAAGCTGCGCTAGACAGCCAAAAAGCCTTGTCAGAGCTTGCACCTGTGCTCAAAACGTACTATCATGAAAAAATGAACTTAACATAATTTTGCAGGCATCTTAAAACAAGGAGGATTTGTACATGACCGATACATATCGAGATGGTCATCGTCTCCCGTCACTTTTGTACATATCCATTCCGTTATTGGAGATACATCATGAACAAAATTAGACAACCCGCACCTGGTTCAAGCACGCAAAGTCTTGCCAATCGGTATCGCAGCGGAGGCAACAATCGCACGAACAATGTACGTAACATTCCAAAACCTACCGATCCGAATCGTAAAGTGATCAAGCACGGCGCGCCTGATTTTCAATTGCTCGTGCTCACCTTTATTTTGGTCGGATTTGGCATCTTAATGGTATTTAGTGCTAGTTCCAGCTTAACTTTTACGAGTGAACGTTTTCATTATGATTCGATGTATTTCACCAAACGGCATATCATTTTTGCATTGATTGGATTTGTGGCGATGTTTTTCGCGATGAAGGCGCATTACAGCAAATACAAAAAATGGTTTGCACCTTTTTTTCTCGTCACGCTGTTAATGCTGCTTGCTGTACTCGTCATCGGCAGTAAAATTAACGGTGCACGAAGCTGGATTGCGCTGCCAGCAGGCGCATCGATTCAGCCAGCCGAGTTTGCCAAGTTGGCGGTTATTCTGTACTTATCCGCCCTGATTGCCAAAAAAGGCGAGCGTTTGCGCGATCTGCGCACCGGCTACATTCCGGTTATGTTGATCGTCGGGCTTGTCGCTGGTCTCATTATGCTACAGCCTGACCTTGGTTCCTGTATGATTCTCGTTGCTACAGCTGGCTTGATCATCTACACCGGCGGGGCAAGCGTCAAACATATTTTCGCTTCGGTCGCCTTGCTTGTATTAGGCGCTGCACTCGTGTTTGGAGTCAATTCGCTGTTTAGTCATGACAGCAGTGACAAAGGCGATTCCAACTACCGAATGGGCAGGATTGAGACATTTCTCAATCCATTTGCCGATGAACGCGGCGCCGGCTACAATATGATCCAATCGTTAACAGCGATCGGGCAAGGCGGGTTTACCGGTTCTGGTTTCGGACAAAGTATTCAAAAGCTGCACTATTTGCCCAATCCGTACAATGACTTTATTTTCTCGGTCATCGGTGAGGAATTTGGCTTTGTCGGCACAGCGCTATTTTTGCTCGCCTACATCTACTTTATCGTGCGTGGCATATGGATAGCGCTCAAATGCCCGGATATTTTCGGAACGCTTGTCGGTGTCGGCATTATGGGCATGTTCGCAATCCAGGCATTTATTAATATCGGCGGTGTGACCAATACGATTCCGTTAACCGGTGTACCGTTGCCATTTATTAGTTATGGCGGTACGTCATTGATCATTACGATGCTTAGTATGGGCATTATGCTGAGTATTTCGCGCGAGACCAACCGTGCGCTGGCAGAGCAGCAAGCGACAGGCAGTGAATATGGCACACGTCGACAATCGATTTCGATGCGGATGAAATAATAGCTTTTGCTTCCATTGAAAGATTGGATCGTTAAAATAGTACATTCAACTTTCGTATTAACCACATATAAGCTGCAAAAAAGGAACGACAAGCACTAAGCTGTCGTTCCTTTTTCGCTTTATTCATGTATGTGCATGCAGGATCGATTGATCACATTACTTTAACCGAATGATTGGAGCTTCTTGTTTTGTCCATATCGATCAGCTCATCTTTGAAGGCAACACCTTCCACCTTCACATTCACTTCAACGACCTTTAAGCCAGTCAGCGTTTCTACCGCTTCGCGCACGTTTTGCTGAAGCATACGGCATACTTCATGAATCGGCGTTTCATATAGTACGATAATACGCAAATCGATCGCCGCTTCGAGCTGCCCAACTTCTACTGTAACACCCTTTTGTACATTTTTCCCGCTTAGACGCTTGGCAAAACCTTCCGATAAACCGCCCGACATAGCAGCGATTCCCGGTGTTTCCAGTGCGGCCATGCCCGCCACCTTTGCTACGACGTCATCGGCAATCTTAATTGTGCCCATATCTAATTGTAATGACTCGGTCATGTCCATCCTCCTTCGGACTTGAACCTTTTCCCCTAAAACATTACCGGTTCAAATCACATAGTTCGTACCACTCTATTTTATTGCATCTGGCGCGGATATTCAAAATTAATATTTTGTCACCTACGCTATATGCCTCAATTGCAAGTGAGCAGCTACAAAATAAGCAGTTGCCACTGCTTTTCATTTAACCTGTCTACTGTTGGCATTGGCGATAGGATAGAGGATTATCCGTACATAAGATCATGTATATATGTTTATGTAATCTTGCCAACTGCGTTTACTTTTAGAAGCTTATTGGGTATATTGTTTAAGAATTTACATAGTGAGGTGGCTTATGAAAAAGCACATATCTACCATTTTACTCGCAATCTTTTTCGTATTAAGTGCAATCGCGCATTATGCCGGTTTCCATCCGGTGCTGCAATTTTCATTTTCAGCGATCGCCGTCATTCTAGTTGCCGGATTTCTCGGACGGGCGACGGAAAGTGTGGCGCATTACGCCGGGCAGCGTCTGGGCGGCTTTCTGAATGCAACATTCGGCAATGCGGCAGAGCTGATCATTGCGATTATGCTGCTACGTGAAGGGCTGTACGATATGGTCAAAGCGAGTTTGACCGGTTCCATTATCGGCAACTTGCTGCTTGTGCTCGGTTTGAGCGTATTTGCAGGCGGACTCAAACATAAAGTGCAAAACTTTAACGTCACCTTGGCAAATATGAACGGCTCGCTTATGATCGTAGCGGTCATTGCGCTGTTTGTGCCAGCACTGTTTTTGAACACGCACTCGATCACCCATCCGCAGGTGAATACGCTCAGTTTGATCGTGGCAGGGCTACTCATTATCGCTTACATCGCCTGGCTCATTTTCTCGATGGTCACGCATAAACATGATCTGGCGGACGTAAAAGTAGCCCCGGCTAGCGCAGGCGGTCACGGTACAGGGGCAAGTGTTGCCGAACTGACTGTCGCTTCGGCTGGTGCGAGCGGCAACCAGCCGGTAAATCAGCAGACAGCAAGCGTTGCTCCTCTAGAAGAAGCGAATGAAGAAGAACAACCGGCATGGTCAAAAGGACGTTCGATTGCCTATTTGCTAATCGCGACGATCATGACGGCATTTGTCAGCGAATGGCTTGTCGGCACATTGGAAACGTTCACGTCCAGCTTTGGCTTTAGCGAGCTGTTTGTCGGGGCATTTGTAGTGGCGATTATCGGTAATGCTGCCGAGCATAGCGCCGCCATTTTGCTAGCGATGAAAAATAAGATCGGCGCGTCGGTCGAAATTGCTGTCGGCAGCAGTTTGCAAATTGCCTTATTCGTAGCACCGGTGCTCGTATTTGTCAGCTTTTTCCTTGGCAATACGATGGATATCGTATTTACAACACTGGAACTGGTCGCGATTATGGTATCGGTGTTTATCGCCAAATCAATCATACAGGATGGCGCGACCAACTGGTATGAAGGCTTGCTGCTGATCGTAGTGTATATTATTCTCGGCGTCTCGTTTTATCTCGTGTAAGTCGATTCAATCCTAGATCGTACTCGCAACGACATAATGCATGAGGCGGTGTTTTCAAACGATGTTACGCATCATTGTATAGTTCACAAACGTCACTTTTAACATAAAATAACACCCTGTATAGCTTAGTCTGATGCAAACTATCCGTATCGAACGATCTGTAAGGCAGTTTGAAGACATGCCTTAAGCGATCTGCACACAAAAAATGCCTGTACTCCGCAATCGGGTACAGGCATCTCTATGTGATCCACTCTGCTATTCGGCAGACTGTGTCTTATTATTCATCGCTTCATACAGCACGGACAAATTGCGCTCCAAATTGCTGATCAGCTGCTTACCGACCGGTTCGGACACTAGCCCGGCGCGAATCGCAAAGTCCACTTCTTTGGAAAAACCGTATACTTGTGTGTCCAACACTTCTTCATAGAGCGGACAGTAGCGTGTGTCCAAATTCTCCATCTGGATTTCAATCAATTTCTCAATTTTATCTGCATCTTCTTGAAGAAGATTTAATGCTTTTATATTCAACTGTTCCTGCAGATCAGATGAAGTCATGTTCTTCCCCCCTATGTTCGAGAACTCTCGGCCATTACTACTCCTAATATTAGACGAAATTGCAGGTCAATACAAGAACCTCACGTCAAATCAAAGCGAATTATCTTATATTTAAAATAATAACTTGCCTTATGTATTCCATACTTCCGCTAACGCTTCCCTGAAAAGTTAAAATGCCGTCCTTCCGAGGAAGGACAGCATTTTGCAATCAATCATTGTCAGCCAGTTTAACGTGCAAACCGTGTTTTTCGAAAACGGCAACGACCGCTTCCTTCGCTGCTTCTTCATCCGGACCATGAACATGAAGCTCATACTCATGATTTGTCACCAGTGTAGTGAACAGCCCGAGAATACTTTTAACGTCGATAAATTTGGTTTCATATTGCAGTACGATGGACGATGTGAACTGACCTGCAGTTTGTGCGATTTCGACTACTGCGGCATTGTTCGTGTTGCTAGTTGCCATTGAAACCCTCCTATCCTTCACTTTAATGTGTATTAACACCGTTTTCCCTACCATCATAAATGAATACGCTTTCTTATGCAACTGCTTTCTTGCGCATAAAATATGAAAAAGGGGCTATAAGCGATAAGCGCGCCACATACGGCGCCCTACCTATCTTATAACCCTTTTTGTTAGCGGATTTAACGCCGGAATTGTATTATATTGCGAGACGATTTATTTTAAATGTTCCGGGTTAAGCGGCTCCAGTTCAGGCAACACAAATCGTCCGTCTTTACGGATTAGCACATCATCAAAATAAATTTCGCCGCCACCGTATTCCGGACGTTGGATGAACACAAGGTCCCAATGCACCGCAGAACGATTGCCATTGTCAGCTTCGTCATACGCTTGTCCAGGTGTGAAATGGAAGCTACCGGCAATTTTCTCATCAAACAAAATATCTTTCATCGGATGCAAAATATGCGGGTTAAAACCGATTGCAAACTCACCGATATAACGTGCGCCTTCGTCCGAATCGAGAATGCTGTTCAGCTTCGCGGTATCGTTGCTTGTCGCTTCTACAATTTTACCGTTTTCAAAACGGAAGCTGACATTTTCAAAGCTGGTGCCATTGTAGATAGTTGGCGTATTGTACGTAATCATACCGTTAACCGAGTCACGTACCGGTGCGCTATACACTTCGCCATCCGGAATATTGCGATGACCAGAGCATTTTTGCGCGCCGATATTTTTAATCGAAAATGTCAGATCGGTCTGCTTGCCAACGAGCCGAACGTTGTCGGTACGATCCATCAATTGTTTAAGCGCATCTTGAGCTCTGTCCATTTTGGCGTAATCGAGATTGCATACGCTAAAATAAAAATCTTCAAACGCTTCGGTGCTCATGCCCGCCAGTTGCGCCATGCTTGCATTAGGATAGCGCAGCACAACCCATCTCGTATGCTTCACACGTTGCTCGCTATGTACGACATGGTGATAGAGACGGTTATACATAGTAAACTTATCATCCGGCACATCAGCCAGATCGTTAATATTTTCACCAGCACGAATACCGATATAGCCTTGCATCTGTTTCATCCGCTCCAAATCGAGCGCTGCCCATGTCATTAGACTGTCTTCGGTTGCATTCATCAGCATCGTGCGCTGCACTTTACGGTCGATCAATTGTACAAACGCATTGCCTCCACGCGCTCCGATTTCATCGATAATAGCGTTCAGCAGATCACGCTCGGTTCCGATCATTTCCACCAGTACGTTTTCACCTGGCTGTACATCAACCGAATAGTGCACCAGATTTCTGGCTAATGTTGCTACTCTTGGGTCCTGCATTTATATTCATCCTCTCCAGTTTTTGAACAACGGTTAATTATTCATCGTTTAGTTTACCATGTTGGATAGCAATTGTCTTTAATTCAAGCCATATGATCTGCAATAGATTGGTGCCTGCTGACACACAAAACCGCCGTAATGTCCGCTAACAAGGACATATACGACGGGTCGATTTAACTGCTGTATGTTATTGGGTTATATTTTCTAGTAGGCTGACCAGCTTACATTCAGTGTCTCATTCACTTTATCTTATGAGAATACACTGGAATTGTAGCAGGATAACATCGCTGCTCTGCACTAGCAAACTACTTATTTAACGCGGTCAGCCTACTAGTAGCTTGTCTCAAATACATTTACAGTTTGTCGATCTCCCCCTCACTTGATGATGAATAGGTTAAGGTACGTTCAAACACAATTTCCATTTGAGACAGCCTACTAGGACTTGTACGCAAACCTGATGTGCTGGAGCAGCTACCACTGCGGTACGGAATAAGGGGACGGACGCCCGTCTCGCACAGCAATCTACCGATGAGGAGGGAATGTAGATTCCGGTGTCTGAAAGCCGCAAACATTGAAGTTCGTCCTTACCCCTTATTTCCTTCCCTCCGTTCGCTGCATCTCGCATCCTGTAGGCAGATCACACTGCGTGTAGAGTTTAACGTCATATATCGTGTGATGTAGGAAGGGGTATGTTCAGACGATGGAATCGATCAGATAGCATAAGTAAACTGGTCAAGCTACTCGTTTGAGCTACACATGGCAGCTTAAGAGCGGAGACTCAGATCGAGGCACACTTGATTACGTCCGCTATGCTTCGCCTGATATAGTGCACGATCAGCACGATAAAATAACGATTCGACGCTCACATCATGATCTTTCCAGTTCCAATCCGCAATGCCGCACGATACGGTTACCGTCGGATTCGTTTCTTGAGCTACGCTCATGCGTATTTCTTCTGCAATCGTCTGCGCACGGCTTTTATCCACTTGCGGAAAATAGACGGCTAACTCCTCACCACCCCAACGAGCGGCAATATCGCCATCATGAGTTAGACGCTGAATAATCCGGCTCACCTGTTTAAGCACCTCGTCACCGACCTGGTGACCGTACGTATCGTTCACCGCTTTGAATTTATCGATATCGACCATTAGCAATGCGCCGCTATAGGTCGCATTTTGATAATTTTTGATCGATTCATCCAGATAGCGACGCTGATAGAGACCGGTCAATGCGTCTTTGCTCGCCATCCGGCTTAATTCGGCATGCAGGCTAGCATTGGATACCGCCAGACCGATATGGGTCGCAATAACCTGTAACAATTTAAAGTTATCATAGGAAAAATAGCGCCGATCCCGATGCCCGAGAAAAATCGCCCCATTCACTTCTCCACCGCTCATCATCGGTGAAGCAATCATCGAGCATGCCCCGGTTGCACGCATAAACACAGACTCTACGCTCGGATTGCTGCAATAGTCGGACAATATGATCGGCTCCTGATCACGATACAACATACCGGTCAGCCCTTCATCCTTCTCCACCGTTCCGCCAATGAGCGTGTCCACATTGCCATCGATCACTTCAAACCGCCCTTGTGCTGGGTCCAAATACATCACAACTACAAAGTCAGCGCCAAACACTTCAAGCAGCTCATCCGCCGCAAATTTGAAAATTTGCTGCAAATGCAAACTTTGGTTCATCCGTTTCGATATATCATTAATAAGACGCAAGTCTTCATTCATCAGCTTGGACTGCTCATACAGCTTCGCATTTTCAAATGTACGCCCCGCTGCATCGGCAATTACCGCCAGCAGCTCCAAGTCTTCCTCGTCCAGCGGCACATCGGATAATAAATGAAATACGCCGTATACGCCCTGCTTGCCCATCAGCGGAATCGCCGTCTCCATACGATCAGAATGACCTTCAGAGCGGGAATGCACTTCCATCGCTACCTGGCCTGTCGTAAACGAACGTACACACATATCTTCCAGCGGATTTTGCAATTGCAGTAGCTTGACGCGTGGAATGCTACTTTCGTAATCTTGCGCCACCAGCAGCTCAAATCGTACCTGTGGGTACATTTGATCGACGATATCGAACATTTCATGAATCAGATCATCAATCTCGAATTTATCGTACATGCGCTGGATCATCTGAAACAGTACCGAACGACGTTGTGCTTCACGTTCTACGATTTTAGCGGAATAAAGCATATCCGCCACATACGTATATTCAAACCGTTTGTAAAATAGCGCCACATAATACATGCCCAAAATCTCCAGTTCGTTCAAAGACAATGGATGCTCGGCAGCAGCGATACAGCCAAGCAGTGCAAAACATTTCTGATGTTTGCGTGTGTACAGCGGCATCGCAAGCATATGCCCCCCAGCAGCGTTAAAATCGAGCTGACTTTCGACAGGGACACGCAGTCGCAACGCTTCACCAGCTATTTTTTGCACCTGTTCACACAGGTCATCATGTGAATGATTTGGACGCACAAGCGGTTTTAATTCATCGCTGAACAAAAACCAGCTTGCCTTGCACACTCTGTCCAACGCTCGATTTTGCTGCAACCATTCGGATAAGCTCTCCTCCAGCAATGGCTCAATATGTGGGAAATCAGAGGCTGTAATATCGACATGTTGCAGCCAGAACGATTCGTCTGCCACTGGTACGACCGGATATGAGGTCATTTGATCTTCAGCACGCCAGTTATGTGCAGGCGAGTTCCACGAATTGTTTGACATAAAAGCCTCCCCAATTTCTACCCTGTATATTCCATAAAATGTGTATGCACGTTAGCTGTAATCTATACAGTTACATACGTATATGTCATTTTAACATGATGTTATCCAGAAAAAGAAAAAGTTAAACAAAAATAGTATAAATCGCTCTATGCATACTTGCCATCGCTTATGTTATACCGAAAAGCCGATTACATTTTCAGTCAAATGCGGGCTAAGTTGCTTTATTATTTATATCGGCAATTCTAAAAAAAATATCAATAATTATTTAACCGAAAATGATTGACTTTGCTATTTTTGATGAGATATAATTTATCCTTGATGAAGAATGGATAGATTCTTATTTGGGCGTAACGTTGTTTCACCCTCGCGCTTTTTGTCGCTACTAGGACAGCGGCTGAACTCTCCTAGTAGTAGTGCGGTTTTCTATCCGACCCACAACAGACAAAACGCGGCAACATGAATCAAAGACCCAAAGCCCCGATATTAACCAACTATATTTATTTAAAAAGGAGCTTGCTATAAATGGCACGTTACACTGGTCCAAAATTTAAACTTAGCCGTCGCGTAGGTATTTCCCTGAGCGGCACTGGTAAAGAACTGAAACGCCCTTTCCCTCCGGGACAACATGGTGCAAACCAACGCAGAAAAATGAGTAACTATGGTATGCAGTTGCAAGAAAAACAAAAACTGCGTTTCATGTACGGTCTGGGTGAAAAACAATTCGCAACTCTGTTTGCAAAAGCACAAAAAATGTCCGGTATCGCTGGTGAGAACTTTATGTTCCTGCTGGAAAGCCGTCTGGACAACCTCGTTTACCGCACTGGTTTCGCGAACAGCCGTCCTGGCGCACGCCAACTCGTTGCTCACGGTCACGTGACTGTAAACGGCAAAAAAGTAGATATCGCTTCTTACTCCGTAAAACCAGGTGATGTTATTGGTCTGCGTGAAAGAAGTCGTGGTCTGAGCTCTGTTAAAGAAGCTCTGGAAAACCGCACTCATCTGGTAGCTTACGTTGAATTCAACGAAGCAGCAGTTGAAGCGAAATACATTCGTCTGCCTGAGCGCTCTGAGCTGACTCAAGACATCGACGAAAGACAAATCGTTGAGTGGTACAACCGTTAATCTTAACGAACCCGAAGCGCCGGAATATTCCGGCGCTTTTTTGTTTGCTAATTTACTCTGCGATCGAGTATGTAATGATCCGGTATGTAACGTAACGGTGCGAAATTTGCTTTTCGTATACTCGTCTGCATCATGGCGCGCGTAAATGTTACAGATTGATATAGCGATAGCCTGACCTTTATAACCTGCTATGCATGGCAATAAAGGTCAGGCTATTTATTTTACAGCGTATGACTTCGTACTGAGCGATGACGAATGTATCGTTATGAGATTCGTTTCGCTTGTACGTTCTGATCGTGCTCGTTAGCTGCTGTCTCCGATTCATCATGTTCATGTTCAACTGCTGTAGGCGCTCTATCTAGGGCAGCCGGATCAGTAGCGTCATTTGCCTCCAGCGTCGGCGTCGCCTCTGTCACTTCTGCTTCCGTCTTAAACTGGGCAACTAATTCATTCAGCACATCGGCAACTTGTTGCAAGGAATGAGCGGACGTTTCCAGACGCTCCAGCGATTCCAACTGATCAGTCGAACGTTCCGCTGCTACCGAGGCACGCTGTGCAGTATAGTTAGCGATCTCTGCCAAGTTTTCCAATGAAGCATTAATCTGTTCAGAGCCTGCCGACATTTCTTCTGAGGCAGAGGATACTTCCTGAATTTCGGCAGACATGCGCTCTACCCCTTGCTGAATTTGTTCAAATAAAAGGCTCGTCTCTTGCAATGAAGCCATGCCTTTAGTAACACGAATCGCCCCATTGTCCATTCCGGCAAGCACGGTTGCCGTTTCTTCTTGCATCGCTTTAATCTGTTCGGTGATCATGCGTGTCGAGTCTGCTACATGACCGGACAAATTGCTAATTTCGGTGGCGACGACCCCGAATCCACGCCCGGCTTCACCGGCACGAGCCGCTTCAATCGAGGCGTTTAGCGCCAGCAATGTCGTCTGTTTGTTAATGCCATGAATAATATCGATAATACCGTTAATTTGCAATGCACGCTCATGTAACATACTTGCCATTTTGCCGGACTCATCCATAACGAGCTTGGCGGAATCGATCTGCTTGACCGCTTTGCGTAGCTGCTCGCTGCCTGTACGCGTCTGCTGCTCCATCTGCTGCGCCGCTTCAGCGACTTCTTGTACCGACTCCGCGATTCGCTGCACACCGATCGCCATCTCGTTCATCGCTAGTGTGCTTTCGTCTGTCGCCTGCAACTGGGTGCTTGAATCCCGCTCGACTTGTTTTAGCTCGTCCACATTGTATTTGGCTGCCTCCGCATTGGCGGCAGAACGGTGAGCTACTTCAGCCGATGTATCGCGAATCGCATGGGCTTGCAAACTAAGCTTGCGCACGATCTGCGACGTCGCTGCCAAAATACGATTGAACTCCGTTGCCATCTGTCCAAATTCATCTCTACGATCGACCTGCAAACGACCGGAATAATCACCATTCGCCATACGGCGACTCATATGCATCATACTACGAATTTGACGAATCATGCCCAAATTGTTCCACAAAATCGCTGCTGTTAGCACAATCAGACTCACGGCACCGATAATAAGCAATGTATTCAGCATTTCGCGTGCAGGCTGTTGAATTTCGGCTTCCGATAGCAATACCGCCGTCTTCCAGCCGGTATCTTTCAATGTATTAAAATAAAGCATATACGCGTTACCGTTCAACATTACCGATGTCGTGCCTTTCGGCTGACTTTCGATTAATGCTAATGCTTGTTTATTCACTCCATCCGCTCCGCTAAACGGCTGCTCTGGCTTCAAATCCGCCTGACTGCTCGCCAGTACAAGACCGGTATGATCAAGCAAAACAGCATGTCCTACATTGCCAATGTTCATATTGCCTACATAATCCTGAATACTGCCAATATTAAAATCAGCAGTCGCTACACCAATCGCCTGTCCAACACTATTGCGAATCGTTTTGCCTGCGGTAATCATACGAATATTCGTCTTTGTATCCAATTCAGGCTCAGTATAATAAATGTTATCGAAATTGTTCAATGTCCCTGTATACCACGACTGATTTAAATAATCGTACTCCGCCGCATCATATTCAAATGTCGCACTAATACGATCGCCATCTCTGGATGCATAGACTGAATGATATGTTTTGCCATCATTATACACATCAGATGCTAGATAAATTCCAGTTCCGTACGTCATCGGATTCATGATCGTCCAGCGTTCTACCAGTTGTGCATATTGCTCCATCGTCATCGCCGAACCGCTCTGTCCAACCGCATTTGCCAGCGAAGTGGCGATAATGGAATTGCGTGATACTTGCTCATTAATATTTGAAGTCACGCCAACTAATGTGCTGTTGGCAGTTCTGCCCATCTCCTCATTCAGTTTTTGTTTGGCAAACTGATAAGCCAGCAAACTAATCAATATAACCACGATGAGCACGATCGGTAATAGCGTGCTTAATGTGCGTGCCTGGATACTTTTAAATTGCAATTTTTGCAGCATGATTTTGTCTCCTCTTTTGTATGTAGTGATGCGTTGTTCACGTCACAATTTATATATATCGGTTAAATGACGCATATATTTAGCTTTGTTTTACTCTCATTTTGGACGATATGTTGTTTATATTCAGCTCTTTGATTGCCAAAATCGTCAAAAGCGTTTTTACCTTAAGTTACACGCAGTGATGGTTTTGTTGCTCCAAAATAAATTTATAATAAAATTAGTTTTCGCATCGGTTGCTATTTCATAGTGCGCTCGATCTACATAGGTATTCACCAAAAAAGGAACCTTCGTTAATATGAAGATTCCCTAATGGACACCCGTTATAGCAAAGCTTTATACGCCCAGCAATGCATTGTGCACAGATTGCATACACGATGTATGCAGTCTTGAGGCATATTAATTTGGATTTGCCCGTATTCCTTTTCTATTTCACTCCAGCTATACTTTAGCGCATGCTTAAGCTCACCTGTTACATCTACTCACGAATTCGGAATTTGCCGATCACTTCGTTCAGCTTCACCGTAACTTCCTGGAGCGAATCGGTCGAACTATTCAGCTCGTCCAGTGAATGTAGCTGATGACGCGAACGCTCCAGCGCTTCGGTTGAATACGTAGCCGATGTGCGCGCGATATTCGCCAGTTGAGTGAGCGATGCGCTAATTTGTTCCGAGCCTGCCGACATTTGTTCCGATGCCGACGATACTTCCTGTACCTCATCGGCAACACGAGCGATATCCGTACGAATCAAGGCAAAACGTTCCTTAATCTCATCGAGCAGCTGCAATCCATTGCCTACTTGTAAGCTGCCTTCCTGCATTCCTTGCAGTGCATTACGTGTTTCTTGCTGCATTTCGCCAACTTGGGATGTGATTCGGCTTGCCGATGTACCGACACTTTCCGCTAGTTTGCCGATCTCGGCGGCGACAACCGCAAAACCGCGTCCATGTTCTCCCGCACGTGCCGCTTCGATCGATGCATTTAAAGCGAGCAATTTCGTTTGCTGGCTAATCTCATGGATAAAATGAATCACTTCTCCGATCTGTTCGGAGCGTTCGTTCAACGATTGGATCACTTCGCCCACTTCATCTAATGCACCTTTGGCAATATGAATTTGCTGGTTTACTTTACCGATATGTTCATTGCCTTGCTCTGTTTTGGCCTCGATGCCATATGTCGCTTCCGATACTTGTTGTACCGATTCTGCAATTCGCTGAATGCCGATCGCCATTTCCTCCATTGCGGTTGTGCTTTCAGATGTAGAGATTAACTGCACTTCCGCACCTTGGCGCAACTGCTCCATCTGCTCCACATTAAAGCGCGCTTCAGCGGCGGCTTGCTGCATGCCCTTGGACAAGCGATCAGCAGAATGATGAATCGTATTGGCTTCTTCACGCAATGTGCCGACAATCGTCGATGTACCTGCCATAATTCCATTAAAGGCTTCCGACATCTGTCCAAATTCATCGCGGCGTGTCGTTTGCAAATGGTGCGCATAATCGCCTTCTGCCATCTGTCCGCTCAGCTTACGAATCGTCTGAATTTCGCGAATCAGATCGCGATTGCTCCACCAGATTGAAGCCAAAATGATCAACAAGCCGACGATGCCAACCGCACTAAGCAGCAGCAACAATTGATTCATCGGTCGCTCCACTTCGGCAAGCGGCAGCAACACAGCGATCTTCCAGCCTGTTTGCGCGATCGTACCATAGATCACTTTATCGTTTACAGCGGCATGCAGCACCCCTTCGCCTGTATCATTTTGCAACATGTTAGCAGATAGGTCTGCTCCAAGTACGGTCGATGCTTGTGCTCCCTGTTTGGTCAACGATGTGCCACTCGCCAGCACCATACCGTTTTTGTCAAACAAAATCGCACTGCCATTGTTGCCAACATCAAGCTTACGCACCGTATTTTCGATATTGCTCAAATCGAGATCGGCTGTAGCTACACCAGCGAGCGCGCCACCGTTCGGTTTATAAAAAGCTTGCCCGGCTGTAATGAGCGTCAAATTCAGTGTTTTATCATAATACGGCTCCGTATAAGCTACTTTCCCCTGTGCTGCTGTACTATCGGTATACCATGTCTGGTTTAAATAATCATAGGCAGGATCATCGTACGTCTGTGTCACTTTAAGTTGATCGCCTTCACGATACGCATAAATCGAACGATATTTCACATTTGGCGCATACGCGCCATTCGCAAAAAAGACACCTGTTCCATACGTGAATGGAGCAAATTTTAAATTGTCGATGCCGATTTGGCCATAATTTGCAATCGCTGTACTTCCTTCAAGTGTGCCGGCAACACTTGCCATCGCTGAGACGAAAGCAGCATGATTGACAAGTTGGGCGTTAATGTCATTCGTAATCAGTTGTAGCGATTTGATCGTGCTTTGATCGACCTGTTCGCTTAATGAGGCGCGCGAAAATAAATACGACACCAGACTAATCAAAATCAGCGTAATCAGTACGATCGGGATTAACGTTGCCATCGTTCTCGTTTTAATACTGCGGAAACGGTATTTCAGCATGCTTTCTCCTCCTAATATATAAGGCTCTATACTTTCAATATCGACAATACTGTAATAAATGATGAACTATACTATGTAAAATTTCGACAGAAAAAACGCCTCCGTAATTGGAGGCGCTTTTTCAGGCAAATAAGCTGTTTTATGCATAAACACAATCGATAAACGACAGCCGATCAGCAATAATTGCTTATTTTAGCGAGCAAAACTAAGACAGCTTCAGTTTGGCAAATTTACGTTTGCCCACCTGTACGATATCACCATCTTTCGGCTCAATCGCTGCGTTCACATCATCCAGCTTTTGCTCATTTACTTTCAGTGCACCTTGCTGAATGCTGCGCCGTGCTTCACTTTTCGATGCGGCAAAACCAAGCAAGCTTACGAGCTCAACGACACCGATGCGACCATCTTCAAGTTGGGACGGTTCCAGTACAAACTCCTGAATATCATCCGGCAGCGCGCGCTGCTGGAATACGGTCACAAAATGATTTTTCGCCGCTTCCGCTGCCTCCACACCGTGGTACATTCGTACAAACGTATACGCCAAATTCATTTTGGCATCACGTGGATGAACGGTGCCATCTACCAGACCTTTTTTCAACACTTCCAGCTCGTCATTGTTAATGTCGGTTGCCAGCTCGTAGTATTTAGCCATCAGCTCATCCGGAATGCTCATCGCTTTGCCGTAAATTTCATTCGGTTGCTCGTCGATACCGATGTAGTTGCCTAGGCTTTTACTCATTTTTTGCACGCCGTCCAAACCTTCGATCAACGGTAACATAATCGCCACTTGCTGTTCTTTGCCGTATTCTTTTTGCAGCGTACGACCCATCAGCAAGTTAAATTTCTGATCTGTACCGCCAAGTTCGATATCGCTTTCCAATGCCACCGAATCCATTCCTTGCATCAGCGGATAGAAAAACTCATGAATGCTAATCGGCAAGCCGCCTTGAAAACGCTTCGTAAAATCATCGCGCTCCATCATACGGGCTACCGTCACTTTTGCCGCCAAATTAACGACATCGGCAAAACTCATCGGGCTTAACCATTCAGAGTTAAAGTATACGGTCGTTTTCGCGGGATCAAGAATTTTGCTAATCTGCTTTTGGTACGTTTCGGCATTATGTTTCACCTGTTCTTCAGTCAGTTGTTTGCGCGTTTCAGATTTGCCGGTCGGATCACCGATACGTCCGGTAAAATCACCGATAATTAGCTGTACAACATGACCAAGCTCTTGAAACTGGCGCAGCTTTTGTAAAACGACCGTATGACCGACATGAATATCCGGCGCTGACGGATCAAGACCGAGTTTTACGGTCAATGGTTTGCCGGTAACGAGCGATTTCATAATTTTGTTGCGCAGTTCATCTTCCGGTACGATTTCTACCGTACCGCGTTGGATCACACTCAGCTGACGTTCAACTTCTGCTTGCTGCTGAGCGGTTAGTTGTTCCCATTTTGCCATTGTTTTGTCCCTCTTTTCATTATATTGACGACCATGCGCACATGATAGATGAATCATTATGCGTACATAACACAGATTAAGCGCGGATGACAGACCGATAAATGTCTTTTCCTTAAAGGCAGCACAACACAAAAAGACCTGCCGCCCCACAAGGGACGAGCAAGTCTCGCGTTACCACCCTAATTGAAATCGCCTTACCGTCTCACCGCTTATCATTGCTTCCTCGTACGTGCCTATTCACGTCCATGACAGGACGAATATACACAACGATTCAGCATCATAAACTAGCTTCAACAGGCTGATTCCCACTTCATTGACATAACGGAATGGATATTCCGGTCGGACAGAACGGTATCGCGTCTCCTGTTAAGGAACAAACGAATACAGAGGACTGCCAGACAGCTCAGGACGTGTAATTCAAAGGAAGTCTCTACCGGTTTGCACCAACCACCGGCTCTCTGTCAAGAGTGCTCTCCACTTCTACTGGGCGTCTGTCCACGCTTTTCACCTATGAAATTGTTGCCAAACTTAAATATACCTACCTTTATATCACGACTGCTTACAACAAGTCAATCATAGCATACTCCGACTTTTGACCTATCCCGCACTTATGCTCCATAAGAAACTGATTGCTGACTAGTATTTTATGCTATAATAGTGGCTGGTAAAAGGGGGAAAAAGAATGGCTGAAAAGAATGACAATCGCCCATCCACAAAACCTGCTAGTACTTCCAGTGGCCGTACTTGGGGGCGCAGAATTTGGCTCACATTCAAGTGGACCGTTATTTTCTGCGTTACGGTTGGATTGCTTGGTGGGGGAATGATGCTCGGTTATGTGTCTGCAATTGTAAAAGACGAGCCAGTACGTTCACGTGATGAGATTGTTAAAGCTATTAATGAAAACGCCGTAACCGGGTTTGCCTATTTTAGTGACGGCTCTCCAATTGGACAGCTGCGTACGGAAGAAGACAGGCGTCTGGTGACATTTGACCAAATTCCACAATCCGTTATCAATGCCATTATCTCCATCGAAGATAACCGCTTTTATGAACATATGGGTGTGGATATGAACGGTACACTCCGTGCCGTCAAACAAAAAGTGCTGCACGAATCCGTTCAGACGGGCGGCAGTACACTTACCCAGCAGCTTGCCAGACGTGTGTTTCTTAGTGCAGATAAAACGGCAGATCGCAAAATTAAAGAAATGCTGTTGTCGATGCGAATTGAACGCTTTTTGACGAAAGACGAAATTTTGACTGCTTATTTGAACAAAATGCCGTTTGGTAAAGGCTCCAACGGCTATAATATTTTTGGGATTAAAGCAGCCGCCAAAGGTATTTTTGGCATCAATGATTTGGAGCAACTCAACATTGCAGAAGCGGCTTATATCGCCGGTCTGCCGCAATTGCCAAGTGCCTACTCCGCGTTTAGCAGCGGCGGTAAATTTAATGAAGCAGGCTTCAAACGTGCCGTACAGCGGCAACAGCTTGTGCTCAAGCGCATGCAAGAGCTGGGCAAAATTACGAGCGGCCAATACAATGACGCGCTTGCCTTTAACATTAAAGGTGCACTTGCCAAATCAACTGCCAAAGCGTATTCCACCTATCCGTATTTGATGATGGAAATCGAGCGTCAAGGCGCGCTGTTGATTATGAAAAAAGAAAATCCAAAGCTGGATACGTCCAAACTTTCAACGGCGGAATATAATCAACTGTTTGAAGAATCAAGACAAAAATTGCTGACCGGCGGGTATCGCATTTATACGACGATTAACAAATCGGTTTACAATACGATGCATGAAGTCGCTGAAGACAGCAGCAACTTCTCCCCAGACAGCAAAACAAAAGGCAAAGAACAAACGGCAGCGATGATGATCAATCACAAAACCGGGGCAATTCTCGGCATGATCGAAGGACGCAACTTCCAGGAAGAACAAATGAACTATGCTACCCAGATGACGCGTCAGCCAGGCTCGGCAATGAAGCCGATTGCCGCTTATTTGCCCGCACTTGAAAGCGGAGCCGTACAACCGGCAAGCATTTTGGACGATGCGCCAATTATACTGAAAGATGGCAGCAAAGGCTTCCATATTCCAGGCAATGCTAACGGGCGTTATCAAGGGCTTGTGACAGCACGTACAGCGCTCAATGAATCGCTCAACTTGCCAGCACTGAAAATTTTCTTAAACAAAGTCGGTATCGACAAAGCATGGGCATTTGCCAAAAAGCTTGGCATTACGACGATTCAGGATGCCGATTATTCCGCTCAAACCGGTGTGCTCGGCGGTCTGAAATACGGGGTAACAGTAGAGGAATTGACGAATGCGTACGGTTCGATTCCGAATCAAGGTGTATACAATGATGCATATATGATCCGACAAATCGATGATCCGTACGGCGCTACCGTTTACAAACACGAAGCTGATCCAAAACGCGTCTTTTCCACACAAACCGCGTATTTGATGACCGATATGCTGCGTACGGTCATCTCCAGCTCCGACGGTACCGGACGCTCGATGCAAAGTCTATTTCACAAATACGGCAAAATTCCAATTGCCGGCAAAACAGGTACGACGCAAAACTATGCAGATGTATGGTTTATGGGCTATACGCCGGATGTGACGCTTGGCGTATGGGCAGGTTATCGTGAACCGATCAATACGCTATCCAATGACGGCAAAAAGCGTGCACGGACAATTTGGGCAGCGATTATGAACAAAGTGACCGATCGCGATCCCGAGCTGTTCCAGACCGATTCGTTCAGCAAACCGGACGGTATCGTCACTCAGACGGTATCCGGTTATAGCGGCAAATTGCCAACAAGCGCAACACGCGCTTCGGGCAAACTCGTCACCGATATTTTCAATGCCAAATATGTACCAAAAGACTTCGATGATGGCGTATCGTACGCCAAGTACATTACGTACAACGGAGTCAACTATATTCCACAGGACAGCACACCGGACGATATGGTTAGCCAGCGCACGGTAGTGAAACGCGAAATGCCAATCTCGCAATTGATCAAAGATTTGCAAAACGCTTTGTCCAAAATGAAAGGCAATCGCTATTCACTAAGTCACTATTTGCCGGAAGATGCTAGTGCTGATGCACCGACTCAAGTCGATCCGCGTCATGATGACGGCAATCCGCCAACCGCACCAAGCAATGTGCGTATTGCGATCAATGGCACGAATGCAAGCATTACATTTAACGGCAGCAGCTCAGCCGATGTGGTCGGTTACCGTCTGTACCGCTCTAGTGGCGACGGTGGATCGTATCAATATCAAAAATCCGGTCGCCTCGGTACAGGAAGCTTTAGCTCTACCGTATCCGGCAATGGCAATACGGCATTTTATGTAACAGCGGTCGATGTGGGCGGGCATGAATCATCGCCAAGCGCCTCGGTCAGCTACAGCTCGATTCCAACGCCATTGCCGCCTGTAGAAGTAGAAGGCGAAGAAGTTCCCGAGATGGACAAACCGGGGATGGAAACAGGTGAAAATACGCCTGGCGAAACGAATACAGAAGCACCTGCCGCACCTTCTGGAGTAAGTGCACAAGCAGACGGCTCCGGCATCGTCAATGTGAGCTGGGCAGCATCCGCTCAACCAACGACCGGTTACAAAGTGTATTTTAGTCAGAATAATGGCGGCCCCTTCAGCCTTGTAGGTACGGTACGAGACACGGCGTTCCAATATAACGCTGGCTCCACCAAAGGCGGCTGGTTCTATGTGGTCGCTGTCAACGGCAAAAAATCGTCAGCACCATCTGCAGCCGCACAAGCACAATAAGGTGGAGCTGAATACGAGCAGATGTGAATAGGATGTTATGAATATTGCATCCTATGTGCATCGTGTCGGATTGTGGTGTTGGATCGTATTAAAATGAAATTGGGATACCCATACCTCGTTTAATGCAGTGATCGTACAATTGCTTATTGGCTGCTGACTTGCCTTGCCAAAAATAGTATAAAGCGCCTCTCGTAGATTATAGGAGAGGCGCTTTTTTGTGCTATATAACATGAATACAACTACGAATAGCTACAATACTTGCAACCAAAATAGCCTGCTGCAGGATGTACTTCCTACAAGCAGGCTATAACAGATAACAGACTTATCGTCCATTCAAACTCGTATTAACGCTGATTCACAGACAGACGCAAAATCGTCTCATGCGGCAAAATAACACGCGAGTTGTCTACATTTTCCTTTTTCATCAGCTTGGTGAGCAGACGCATCGCCACTGCACCCAGATCATACATCGGTTGTGCCACAGTAGTAAGCTGCGGGCGAACCATCGAAGCAAGGCGGATATTGTCCACCGAAATGACCGAGAAATCGTCCGGTACTTTCAAGCCTTCATCTTGAATACTATGAATCGCACCGATCGCCATTTCGTCTGTAGCTGCAAAAATAGCCGTTGGACGCTTTTTCAAACCGATAAAATATTTCATCGCTTCCACACCGGATTCATAACGATAGTTACCGATCCGTACCCAGTCTTCTTTGTACTCGATATTTGCCGCTTCAAGCGCTTTCTTATATCCTTGAAAACGAGCGTAACCGTTCGCAGGGTCTTGCAATGTACCACTAATCATCGCGATATCGCGGTGACCGTGACGGATAAGCGTGTTCACCGCATCAAAAGCGGCTTGCTCATGATCGATATCAACAGACGGGATAATACCTTCTTCATCGCGTGTTGCGCACAGTACGATTGGCACTGCCGCCGTTTGAAACGCTTGCAGATGATCCTCTGTAACCGTACCACCCATGAACAGCAATCCGTCTACTTGCTTTTCCAGCAACGTATTCACAACGCGAATTTCTTTTTCCTTTTTCTTATCGGCATTACAAAGGATAATATTGTAATGATACATATTGGCAATATCCTCGATTCCACGCGCAATTTCCGCGAAAATCGAATTGGAAATATCGGGAATAACGACCCCTACGGTCGTCGTTTTTTTGCTTGCCAAGCCGCGGGCAACCGCATTTGGACGATAGCCCAGACGCTCGATCGCTTCGTACACCTTTTTACGGGTTTGCGGTTTGACGTTCGGATTGTTATTGACTACACGAGATACGGTAGCCATAGAGACGCCGGCTTCGCGTGCTACATCGTAAATAGTTACTGTCACGTTCATTCTCTCCATTACAGGTAAATTTTCGTCATGTTTTCAACGATTTTCTTAATTTTTCATTTACATTCATAATACGATAAATTGCACTATGATGCAATCATGTTAACAATTATTTAAGATAGCGCTTTACGCAACGCGTCAGCCGTAATGCTGGAATGAGAAGTGTCCCATACCGGCTTGCCTTCTTTGATCAAAATGACCTGTGGTGATTGATGTTGTACATCTAGCGCATCTGCGGCTGCCAGCGAAACATCGCGATTTTCCACCACATAAATCAGACTATAATCGACATCTTCATTGGGCTGACTGCCCAGATAGGACTGAAATTGTTGATACGCTCCTGCACTGATTGGACAGCGCGTACTATGTTTAAAAACGAGAAGCGGCTTCTGTGCGGTATGATCGATAGCTTCATTCAACTGTTCGATCGTTGTCAATTCCGTTACGTTTGCCATTTACCCACACATCCCTTTTAGTTATATTGTAATGTAAGAACGTTTTCATAATCAACTATCATAAGTATCTTATCAAAAAAGGGCTAAAAAATCTATTTTTTTGTCAATGTTAACGCTTTTTTCGCCCTTCTTGTACAATGTAACTTTCATGGTAGTTATCATTTCCATTTCAAAAATGGGTTAATAATCGCTCATTTCTGCTTCATTGGTTGCACGGATAGCTCGTTTGAACAGTTATTGTTACAATAGAACAGGAATGAGTTATAAGCATTCAAAATAGTCATACGAGAGGAGCGATTAGATGAGATTAGACGGCAAAAAAGTCATTGCACTCGTCGACGAAGAATTTGAAGATTTGGAACTATGGTATCCTGTCTATCGCGTGCGTGAGGAAGGTGCGGAGGTGCATCTGGCTGGCGCTGAAAAAGGCAAAACGTATATTGGTAAATACGGCGTACCTGCACAAGTGGAATATAGCTTTGATGAGCTAAACAGCGCGGATTACGACGGCATTCTCGTACCGGGTGGCTGGGCGCCGGACAAGCTACGTCGTTATCCAAAAGTGCTGGAATTGGTGCGTGAAATGCATGAAGCACGCAAACCGATCGGGCAAATTTGCCATGCTGGCTGGGTGCTAATCTCCGCTAAAATTTTGGACGGTATTACCGTTACATCGACGCCAGGCATTCGCGATGATATGGAAAATGCCGGTGCGATTTGGAAAGATGAAGCTGTCGTCGTGGATGGACATATTATTTCGGCTCGTCGTCCGCCTGATTTGCCGCCGTATGGGTTGGCATTTTGCGATGCGCTTGCTAAGTGAAATCAGATTGCCGCAGGTAGGTTCATACTTTGACCGTATCAAATATTCATTTTGGGGTACTGTACGGTTCGAAAGTATATCCAATCGTTGGATCGTCATATCGATGTACAAAATGCGGTGACAGCACCGAAATACAATAAGGCTGCATCCATACAGAACAAACATGAATAACAGATCATAAAAAAGCGGCTCTCCTGCAAAGGAAAGCCGCTTTTTCACTAGGACATGCACGCAAACTTGGTGTAATGGTGCATCAACCACTGCTGTACGGAATACGAGTTTGCGTACACGTTCTCATATCATCAACGCTATGACAGCAGCGTATCATCGACTCGATACGCTGCTGTTTCTATTATAATCAATCACCGTAATCGCGATTGAGTGCAAGTACGGTGATCGATCGCATGCTTAGCATTTAGCTTATGATTTATCGTGTGCAGTTCACTGCCACCCTATACATATCGCGCATGCAGTTACACTACATCCAGGCATCAATTCGCTTTACAAGAAGCAAGTGAAGCGAGCTTTTGATCTTGATGTACAAGCGCATGAAATGCTTTTACATACACGTCCAGCTCACGTTCAATTTCCGCTGCTGTACGCAGCTTCATCCACTCCGACGCCATCGCAGATGCATCACGAGCGGTCGTATGCAACACAGACTGCTTAATGCGCAGCAATGATTGTGGAGACATACTTAACCGATGCACACCGAGATGTAGCCAAAATGGCAACGAGCGCTCATCCCCTGCCATCTCACCGCATACACTTACCGGTATGCCTGCATCATGTGCGGCATTTACCGTCGCACGCAGCATACGCAGTACGGCTGGATGATACGGATTGTACATATGGGCAATATGCTCGTTCATCCGATCAACGGCAAGCACATACTGCACCAGATCATTGCTGCCGATGCTAAAGAAATCGCATTCTCCTGCTAACAGATCGGCAATCGCTACCGCTGCCGGCACCTCGATCATAATGCCCACTTCGATGCCGCGATCATAAGCGCTCCCTTCCCGATCCAGCTCTCGTTTCGCTTCGTCTAGCACATCACCGGCAGCACGCAGCTCCTCTAGTGACGAAATCATCGGATACATAATTTTCACTTTACCGTGAGCACTGGCACGTAAAATCGCCCGCAACTGTGTTTTGAACATATCGCGGTGATCAAGACAAATACGGATCGCACGATAACCGAGGAATGGATTTTCTTCTTCTGGCAATTCAAAATAATCCAGCTCTTTATCACCGCCGATGTCCAGCGTACGAATGACGACCGGCTCACCGCTTGTCTTCTCGGCAACAAGACGATAAATATCAAGCTGTTCCTGTTCTGTTGGCAATGACTGCCGATCCATATACATAAACTCGGTCCGGAACAGACCGACGCCCTCGGCACCGTTTCGCAGCGCAATTTCAAGCTCTTTCACCGAGCTAATATTGGCGGACAAACGCACACGTACTCCATCGCGTGTTACCGAATCGACTTTGCTCAGCAGTTCAAGCTGCTGTTTGCGCTGCTGTTGCTGTTCCCGCAGCTTACGGTAATGCGCTACCGTATCGGTATCTGGGCTGACGTGTACTACCCCGTTATCTCCGTCCACGATGACCTTTTGTCCGGTCTGTACGAGACTGTCCAGCTCCACTTCCAGTCCCGAAACGAGCGGAATGCCAAGCGCACGCGCCATAATCGCAGAATGCGATGTTTTGCCGCCCATTAATGTAATAATACCGAGCACATGCTGTGGATTAAGATGCACAAGCTGTGACGGCGGAAGCTCCTTCGCTACGAGCACATACGGCTCATTGTCACTCGGCAGCTTCACTTCGGGTGCACCGAGCAAATGTTTGAGCAGTCGGTTGCCCACATCTTTAATGTCGGCAGCACGCTCTTTCATATACTCATCATCCAGCAGATCAAACATCGTTACAAAGTGGTCGGTCGCCTCCTGCACAGCTACCTCTGCCGCTTTGTACTGACGTTCAATAATGCCGCGAATTTCGTTCATAAATTCAGGGTCTTCCAAAATCGCAATATGCGCATCAAAGATGCTCGATTCCTCCGGCCCGGCAATTTCTGAAAATTCGGTTTTCATCGATTCGATCTCATGCTTGGACGTACGAATTCCTTCGTACAAGCGTTCAAACTCCCGAGTCAGGTCAACCGCATCCAGCTTTTGATCCGGCACATCCCATTCCCAGGTTGGCAGCACAAATGCTTTGCCAATGGCTACTCCAGCAGCAGCCGCAATTCCTTGAATCATGCTTTTTCCTCCCCACCGTTCTTGTCATACATGACCACCGACATTACCGTGCCCTGTCCCTTTTTCACCTGTTTAAAAGGTGCATAGCTCCATGACTTCACGCGGTCAGGATTGGTAACTACCATTGGTGTCGCAAGTGACGGTGCGTTTTTTTGCAAAGTATCCAGGTCGAACTTGATCAATAACTGTCCAGCTTCCACCACATCACCGGCAGCGACATGCGCTTCAAAACAGCCCTTTTGCTGAGACGTATCAATCCCGATATGCAGCAAAATTTCCAATCCCTCCACCGTTCGGATGCCGAGCGCATGCATCGTTGGGTACAGATGGATAATCGTGCCCGCGACCGGCGATACAAGCTCACCACTTTCCGGTACAAACGCTACCCCTTCACCAACAAGCTTGCCCGCAAAAATTTGATCCGGCACATCGGTTAGCGGAATCATCTTCCCTTGTACCGGTGCGCAAAATTTGACATGCGACAGATCGCGATCCATCAGCTTGCGAATTTCTTCGCGAATTAGCTCCGAATACGTGCCGAATACGATCTGTACATTGCCGCCGCCAAGCTTGATCAAACCGGCGGAACCGAGTTCTTTTAACGCCTTGCCATCGAGCATCCGGTCGTTCACTACCGTGAGACGTAGACGGGTAATACATGCTTCTACCTGCACGATATTTTCTTTACCGCCAAGCGCTTGCAAAATGAGCGGTGCCTGATACGGAATATTGCCCACCCAATCTCCAAGTGTGGACGCTTCTTCCCGACCTGGTGTCGGAATGCGGAATGTGCGAATCGCATAGCGAAACACATTATAATAAATAACGGCATATACGAGTCCGATCGGAATAAGCAACCAGGCATTTGTTGATAAATGATAGTTAAGCACATAATCGATCGCACCAGCGGAATACGAAAACCCATGATGAATATCGAGCGCATACGTAATCCACATCGCCAGCCCGGACAGAAAAATATGCAAAACAAACAACCCCGGTGAAGCAAACAAAAACGCAAACTCAATCTGTTCCGATACCCCGGTCAAAAAGCAGACCAATGCCGCCCGCATAAATGTTTTGCGAACTTTGGGCTTTAAGTCTTCCCGCGCTTCTTGAATGATCGCGAATGCCGCCGCAGGCAGCGCAAACATCATGACTGGATACAAACCCGCCATATAAATGCCTGCCGTTGGATCGCCGCTAAAAAAGCGCGGCAAATCGCCTTGTACAATATCTCCATGCGCCTCAAACGATCCAATCTGAAACCAGACGATATTGTTCAGCAAATGATGCAGTCCAAACGCCGATAAAATCCGATACAACGCCCCGTACAGAAACAGACCAAAGCCGCCCATTGTGGACAGCACCCACGTTAACGCATTGAGCATTTCCTGTAACAGCGGAGCAAGCCATAACATCAGACAGGCGAAAACGGACGAAAACAGGCCCATGAACAATAACACGAACCGTGAACCGCCAAAAAACTGAATCGCTTCGGGCAAACGGACATTTTTGAAACGGCGGTATGCCGCCCCAGCGATCACACCGATAATAATGCCGATCAGCGTCGATGGTTGCAGCAAAGCATCGCTAAAATGCTTGACCACATAATCATATAAAGCCATACCCGCAAATGCTGCGAGTCCAGCCGTTCCTTCCTGATTGGCAAGGCCAAGCGCTACACCGATCGCAAATATAAAAGGCAAATAATGAAATATACTCTGTCCTGCAATCGTAGCGACTTCCGAAACCATGGGCAATCCCCATGTCCCCCAGGGCAAGCCGCCCACGCTAAGCAGAATGGCTGCAGCTGGAAGCACCATCGTTGGAAGCATAATGGCTCTACCGAACTGCTGCAGGGAACCTAGCCAATTCAACGCGTCTTCCCCCTTCCTATACCTGATGGTACGCTGTCAGCCATCTTTTGTCAAAGCACTTTGCCACCATTTCAGCATCATTTCGGCATGATGTTAGGTGATATATGAAACCTTCTACCCTAAGCGTGCACAAGCACCGAGCAAGCGTTTACGAATATGTAAAAATAAAGCCGCTCCAGCAACCTGTTATCGATTGCTGGAGCGGCTTATTGACCGCTTGCCGTCTATACGTCCCTGCCTGTCGCTAGCGGAACATACCTATAATGCACGCCACAGCACAATCCTCTGGCTCTGGCTCTGGCTCTGGCTCTGGCTCTGGCTCTGGCTCTGGCTCTGGCTCTGGCTCTGGCTCTGGCTCTGGCTCTGGCTCTGGCTCTGGCTCTGGCTCTGGCTCTGGCTCTGGCTCTGGCTCTGGCTCTGGCTCTGGCTCTGGCTCTGGGCAAGTGTAGGAACGCTTACGTGACCTGTCAAGCTTTATTTTAGCTGCGCACTGGACGGACGATCGCGTCTTCCACTTTAATACAGCGATCCATAATGACCGTCAAACCCGCATCAGCAGCGATCGTCGCCGCTTCCACATTAATGACACCAAGCTGTAGCCATAGTGTACGCGCACCAGCCTGTACCGCCTCATGCGCCACCTCGGTGCAATATTCGCTACGGCGGAACACATTGACCATGTCGATCGGTTCCGGCACCTCTGCCAGTGAAGCATAACAGTTTTCACCGAGAATCGTTGTTCCGGCTGCCATTGGATTGACGGGAATAATACGATAGCCACGCTGCTGCATCGCCGCCGCGACCATATACGATGTACGATCTGTTTTATCAGACAATCCAACTACCGCGATATTACCGGTTTGCTCCAGAATGGTCTTAATTTCTTCCCTTGAAGGATTTTCAAAAGCCATTGCGGACGCCTCCTTTGTCATCTTGAACACATCGTCAAGCGTTGTAGCTGCTCACCTACAAACCCTGACATGCTCCTATACCCATTCTACGTTAGCGCCAAGCGAGCGGATATGATCAAAGTATTGCGGATACGATTTGGCAACATGATGCGCATCCTGAATACGGATCGGTCGTTTGGCACGCAGACCGACGATCGACAATGCCATAATGACGCGGTGATCGTAATGCGCATCGATCGTTACGCCGCCTTCAACGCCTTCTGGACGACCGTGCACGATAATTTCCGCTTGGCGTTCCTCCACATTTGCGCCCGCTTTGCGCAGCTCATTTAAATAATCGGTAATCCGATCACATTCTTTGTAGCGCAAATTTTCTACATTGTAAAAGCGGGACGTTCCTTCGGCAAATACGGCTGCTGCTACCATCGCCAGCACCGCATCAGTAGCCGCATCACCGTCAAACTCCACCGCTTTAAGCTGTCCATTGCCTTGTACATGTACGATATCGTTCTCATGAGTAAGCGGAACGTCCATCATTTTCAGCACATCAACAACCGCTTTTTCCCCTTGCTTGCTCTGAACAGGCAGACGATGAATCGTCACATCGGACACGGTTACCGCTGCCGCTGCCAGCACGGCTGCCGAACCTGGATAGTCCCCTTGAACTGTATATTCCTGCGCTTTGTATTGCTGACGTCCTGGCACACGGTAATGCATCAGATCATCACTCGCTTCGATCGTAATCCCCGCCTGTTCCAGCACCTCCAGCGTCTGTCCAACTACGACTTTCGATTTCAGATCATGCAGCACCGTAATCTCGCTATCTTGCTCCAGTAGCGGAGTCAGGAACAGCAATGCGCTCAAATATTGCGAGCTAACGCTACCGGAAACCGTAATTTTACCGCCTTTTGGCTTGCCACCGCGAATCGTAATCGGCAGACGTCCCTGCTGATGCTCCACCTCCACACCAAGCTGACCAAGCGATTCGATCAGATCATCATGCGGACGTTTACCGAGCGAATCCGGATATGTATTGACAAATGTCACTTCCGGACAAAGCGCTGCAATCGCCATCAAAAAGCGCAATACCGCACCCGCATTGCCTACATTCAGTTGTTTTACATCGATCGGTTTGCTGCCAAATCCTTGGATGACAATCTTCTCATCATCTTCTTCAAGCACAGCCCCAAGATCGCCAATACAACGACGCATCGCATCGCTATCCTCACTATGAGCCGGAAAATGAATCGTACTTGTGCCCTCTGCCAGTGCAGCAACGAGCAAATAACGGGTCGTATAGTTTTTGGAAGAAAGGGCTCCAATCTCTCCTTTCAGCTTCGATGTAGGGGTAACAATAACATCCATAGTTTTATTCTCCTTCGGGGTTTGGTATGATGAACACAGATTGCCTTATCGATCACAATACGGCATATGTGTGAACTACTTAATGAATAGAGGGATAACGATGTCGAACCAAACACAGATTACGACAGACGAGCTGCGTGAGCGTATTAACGCTGGCGAACAGCTGCAACTGATCGATGTGCGTGAGCATGAAGAAGTCATCCAAGGAATGATCGATGGCGCGCGTCACATTCCGATGGGTGAAATTCCAGGTCGTCTGGACGAAATTGATCTGGACGCAACGACCGTGCTCATCTGCCGCAGCGGCTATCGCAGCGAGCGTGTACGCGAATATTTAAGCCAACATGGCTATACCAACTGCCTGAACATGGAAGGCGGTATGATGGACTGGGTGGAGGGCGAATAGCCCCCGCCTTTTTTCGTGCTTTACCCTATTCACTCTTAACCTGCTCTAAAAGCTGAACTTCGTCCCTATGAGCAGCACATATTAGCTATTTGTTGTGTAATCTGCTTGAATCCAGCTCGTGCACAATAAAAGCAGCCGCTAAGATGAGGAGATCACTGGACTGGTACTGTAAAAAGTATCCTAATCGGTGTATCACCCCATTATGCTTACATCGTACGGCCCATCCTCCACCGTATTGTTTACACACACGGCATGACCCCAGAACAGATCACCATCATCGAACCAGAATGTAAACTCCTGTTCCGAGAAACTAATCTGCTGAAGCGATAATTGCTTGGAAACATTCGCTTTACTCCATTCCTGCTCGTCTTCCTCCAGCCAGCTATCGTTTTTAAGCTCTGTCAGTTCTTCAGCAGCGAAAGTACGAATACGTTTATCCCACTTGACGGCATCATCAAGCAGGCGAATCAGGTGATCGAATTGAGTTTGCATATTTTCATCGTAGTCTATGCTTACCCCGACCGTTTCACCTAACCACTCGATTTGTCCGCGTAATGTATTGAACCTGCGGTCTAGCATGAACGTACCGAGACGTTCATGCTTAATGTTCACCTCACGCGTTTGCTCTTCTCGTATTTTGGCAAGCTTAGGCTCCTGCGCGGCATCGTGTTGCTGTTTGAGCTTCAACAATAAAAAGCGATTGTCTGCATGACGGACAGTCATTTGCCAGATTTGATCCGCTTGTAGCGGATTAAACAATAACTCTAGCTGTGTTCGCTCGCCTTTGTTTGTTAAAAAAAATTCGCCCTGCTGAACTTCTTCATGATCGTGCAAACGCCAGGCTGTAATAGAAATTCTAGCATTCCATGCCTGTTTGCCACCGGTTGTACCAAGACTAGCGCTATTAGCCCCGGTTAATGCAATAATATCCAGCTCAGGCCCGGTAAAAGCTTGCTGGAATTGCTGGACTTGTTCTGTAATCGATAATTCGGCATCACTCATATCGCTCACCTCTTTTTACTTTCTCACCCGAAAGCCAAGAAGCTTGAACGCGGTAACGTAATAAAACATGCGTGACGACTTCATCCGGAGTCAACAACGATGTATCCACCGTAACATGAGCGAAATGATACGCCTCTTTACGTTCTTCCATAATCGTCTGTACCCGTTCCCTTGTATCACCTGCGAGCAATGGACGATTCGTATCGCCTGCTACACGACCTACAATATGATCCACATCCGCTGTCAGTGCCACGACTAAGCCTTTAGCGAGCATCACTGCACGATTCAACTCCCGCAGTACACAGCCGCCGCCAGTGGAAATCACCTGACCGGTCGATTGCAGCATTTCTTCCAATACCTGACTTTCGAGATCGCGGAAATAGGCTTCACCTTTAGTACGGAAAATATCCTGTACCGACATTCCTTCTCTCTCGGCAATGATCGTATCCATATCCACGAGCGGATACGATAGCTGCTGTGCCAGCAGCGTGCCGACCGTCGTTTTGCCGGTTCCCATCATACCAACGAGAATAATATTGGAATGCTGAATTTCGCTTTCCTGATGCAATATGCACACCTCTTTCAGCATCTGTTTTATTCCACACATCATAACATATGGGGGGAAGTTTGGACAATCCTCTGTGGGCGGATGTGAACTCATTGCTAGATGGGAGCAAAAAGTGATAAGTTCATTGTCATTAAATAACTGTATGTAAAATAAAGGAGCGGAAATGATCCGCTCCCTTCATTTAAAACTACGAATAAAACTACCGATGAAGCTTGTGACATGTTAGATGATGAAATAACTTTGTCCGCTCAGCTCCTCGTGCACATCAATACAATTACTTCATCCACTCGTAGTGGAATGTACCTTCTTTGTCCACACGTTTGAAGGTGTGAGCGCCGAAGTAGTCGCGCTGTGCTTGCAGCAGGTTAGCTGGCAGGCGTTCCGTACGGTAGCTATCGAAGTAAGCCAATGCGCTGGAGAAGCCAGGCACCGGGATACCGTATTTTACCGCTGTGGCAACGACTTCACGCCATGCGTCTTGGTAATTTTCGACGATGTTTTTGAAATAGTCGTCAAGCAGCAAGTTTTTCAGACCGCCATCTTTGTCGTATGCGTCTTTGATGTTTTGCAAGAAGCGGGAACGGATAATGCAGCCGCCACGGAAGATCATAGCGATGTTGCCGTATTTCAAATCCCAGCCGTGCTCATCGGAAGCAGCGCGCATTTGGGCGAAACCTTGTGCGTAGGAGACGATTTTGGAAGCGTACAACGCTTTGCGAATCGCTTCGATAAATTCGGCTCTGTCGCCGGAGAACGGTTCGGTTTTAGGACCGCTCAAAATTTTGCTTGCTGCTACGCGTTCTTCTTTGATTGCGGACAGGAAGCGTGCGAATACGGATTCGGTAATCATCGACAATGGTACGCCCAGATCAAGTGCGCTCTGGCTTGTCCATTTGCCTGTACCTTTTTGACCGGCTGCATCGAGGATCACATCCACCATTGGCTTGCCTGTTTCTTCATCATATTTAGTAAAGATATCGGTTGTAATTTCGATCAGGTAGCTGTCCAGCTCGCCTTTGTTCCACTCATCGAAAATGGAATGCAGTTCTTTAGTGTCTGCACCTAGTACGGATGTGAGCAGATTGTACGCTTCACCGATCAGCTGCATGTCGCCATACTCGATACCGTTATGAACCATTTTGACATAGTGGCCTGCACCGTCCGGTCCGATATATGTACAGCACGGATCGCCGTTTACATGGGCAGAAATGGAAGTCAGGATCGGCTCAACTAACTCGTACGCACTTTCCTGTCCGCCCGGCATAATCGCTGGGCCTTTCAATGCGCCTTCTTCGCCGCCGGATACGCCAGCTCCGATAAAACGGAAACCTTTTTCTTCAAGTTCTTTGTTGCGACGCTGTGTATCAGGGAAATGGGCGTTACCGCCATCAATAATAATATCGCCTTCATCCAGATGCGGAACCAGTTGCTCAATGGTAGCGTCGGTTGCCGGGCCTGCTTGAACCATGATCAGAATTTTGCGCGGAACTTCCAGCGATTGTACGAATTCTTCAATCGAAAAAAATCCTTCCAGATTTTTGCCTTTTGCTTCTTCGAGCAGATCATGTGTCTTTTGCGGGGAGCGGTTAAATACAGATACGCTAAACCCTTTGCTTTCGATGTTAAGAGCCAGGTTCTTACCCATAACGGCAAGACCAACTACACCAATTTGTTGTTTGGACATTCCGGTTCTCCATCCTTTACATCAGTATTTGTATGTGCTCATTTGAATCTTTCATGTGACTACATTCAACATTCTACATGTTTTATGCATATAAAGAAAGTCCAAAGGCGTGATCCCATGAAAATTCATAAAAACGTTGAATTTTTGTGTAAAATTCTAACTATTTTTATGAATCGCATGTATATCACGCCCAATATTTCACTTTTCCAACCGAATAAGTTCAAAACGCAGATTTTCCAACATTTTTTTACACACTTCCACCTGTTGTTGGTCGCCTGCTTTTAACGCTTCATTGAGACGATCAAGCAGTTCATCAATTTGGGTTTCAGTGGAAGCGATGCGCTGTTCTCCCTCCATCGATAGATACAAATTTTGCAGTGATTCGCGGTTAGGGGTAGTTTCTTTCTGATACAGGATGCGCTGTTCCAACCCGGAAATTTCCACCATCCGAATGACTTCGCCAAACAAAATATTTTCCACCAAAATCTGCTGGTCACGGAAACGCTTTACGATCGCATGACCTTTCGTATCACCGATCAGCTTTTCCATCCACTCGGCAAGCCGTGCGTCATGAATACGATAATCACCGATCAGTTTATAGCCTTCCTGACTTTGCTGAAAACGCAGCTTAGTCATATGGTTGTCCGTACGGATCGACACGATAAAACAATCATCTGTCTCACGCCAGTACAGAGAATACCCTTCTTTGATCAAATCACGGATCAGGTTCTGGATATCGCGACGGGCAAAGCGAAGCTCCACGTTGCAATATTCCACTTCATAGCTTTTGTTCATAGTAATCCCTCCTTTGTGCCTTATCATTTATACTCATGCGTGTATTGTTATCATTATGCGTTATGTTGTGATTAGTAATGTGATGGTAATGTTTCATTGCTGCTGTCATAACCTGATCCGGTGGATCGAGATGTTGCGATAGACCGGAGTAGCTTGATTATTTTTACCCGTTTGCCTGTTCGTCTAAGCAGCAAAGCGCCTTGGCACACGTAATCTTCATGAAAACATCGCGAACAAATATGCTATTATAACTGTGACTTATCCAAGTAAGAAACAATGATAACGATGGATCGAAAGAGAGGTTTAATCTAACGATGAATTCGACGACAACAACGACATTTTCCGGCTTTACCGCCGCAGACTTTGATGTATTTGCCATTGATGGACTGGAGCCGCGTATGGAGGCACTAATCGCCCGTGTGCGCCCAAAGCTGACTGCACTAGGTGAGCTCATTCAGCCGCATTTGGCAACGCTGTGCGGTGAAGAAATGTACGTGCATGTTGCTAAGCATGCACGCCGCACGGTTAATCCGCCCAAAGATACTTGGGTCGCATGGGCATCCAGCAAGCGCGGTTACAAGGCGCTGCCACATTTTGAAGTTGGCATGTTTGGCACTCACGTGTTTGTCGTATTTGCCATCATTTACGAAAGTCCCCGCAAAGTTGATTTCGGACGTGCAATGGCAGCTCAGCTTGACCAAGTGAAAGCGATCGTACCTGACCATTATTACTGGTCACTAGACCATATGTCTCCACAGTGCACGCCACAAGCTGATTGGTCGGATGAGCATTTGCTGGACATGGCAAACCGTCTGCAAACGGTCAAAAAATCCGAAATCATCTGCGGTTTGCGCATCGATAAACATGATCCGCTACTAGGTGACGGTGACGCTTTCGTACGTCAGGTGGAACATACATTTCAGCAACTGCTTCCATTATATCAGATGGCATCCGTCTGAAGCTTCGGAAACAAGTCTCAATTTATAGGCGATCTCGCTATATTGGGCAGTGAATGCTGATTGGCATTTGCAAATGACGTTCGCGTTAAAATGATTATAGTAGCGACTATCGGTTTATTACGTTTGCGATATGCAGACAATAGCGGAGCAAAAGCAGCCCCACCTATGTAGCTTCCGCCATCCGCTGCTTGTATGATTAGGTTTTCATAGTTATAAGGCTTCTTCTTTATAAGACTTCTTCCATATCATTATTGTACAAAAAGCCGTACGTTTCTGCCATGAATAGCATGGTGTGAAAACGTACGGCTTTGCTTTGGGAGCAACTTCGCGAATAGTTGCACATTCTGCTGATTGTGTATTCCTTTTGCTGCTGCTCTCTTTTAACGAATGTCCGGGCGTTGCCGTACCATTAACCAGTGAATAATAAACAACAGCAACATCGCCGCTGCACTCACATAAAACGGTGCCTGTGGGCTAATTTCGTCCCAGATTTTACCGGATACGATCGGCCCCAATACTAAGCCAGAACCTTGTAACGTTAGGAACAATCCCCATACCGCCCCTTTTTCTTTGGCAGGTACCAGATTAGCCAGCAGCGCGTTCCATGCTGGCAAAATCATTGCATAGCTAAAACCGGCACATAATACAAACACCCATATCCATAGTAACATATGTGTTGAAGCCAGTCCTAACAATGCCGTTGACGCTAGCAAAAAGCCAGCGCGCAAAAACATTTTGCTGCCGAGCCGATCAATTAGACGTCCAGCCGGAATAAGTCCGAGCACGGTCACCGCACCGCCACCGATCAGCAATGCATTAAAATAAGCAGGCGTCAGCCCCAGTTCACTTACTACATACAATGTAACAATCGGCGTTAATACACCTAATGCAAAAGATTGCATAAATAACGCCGGATACAGCAACGGATGAATATGAAGCGAGCGCAAAAGCTGCCCATAATAATGCAGCCGCCCTTCGCCAGGCTGGCGTATATAAGCGGCAGAAGCTGCTTCATGACCGCTTTCCACAGCTGCTGTAGTTTGTGTAACAGCTTGATCGCCTGTACCTACTGTATCCGTAAGCGGTCTGCGCCGAGCCGTACGTCCAGGCAAAAACAATGCCACTACAACGACTACGATCATACAGAGCAATAACATGCCAAATGAAAAAGCATACGAATCCCCGCTCAGCCAGTTCATGACGACCGGTCCCAAACCCGCTCCACCGAGCGAAGCGATTTCGATAATGCCCATATGAGTACCATAATTGCCGGTCTCGCTGGAAATATCGGTAATTTTGGACATCACACACGGCCAGAGCGGTGCACTACCGACGCCCATAGCTGCACATGCCACGATCAACCAGCCCGGATGTTGAACGGTAGACATAACGACGACCGCCGCCAAAATAAGCAGCATACCGAGCGTCATCGTCAGCCGGAACCCGAGCCGCTCCGCCATCCAACCTGCCGGGCTACGCAGCGCATTATCACCGACATATTGGGAAGCAAACGCAATCCCGATCGCAAACGCTGGTAACCCGAGTCGATGTCCCATATACAGAGGCAGCAGCGTAACGAGCAAGCCCCCTTTTACAAATTCCACGAAAAAAATAAGCAACCATAAGTACACAAACAGCAATCGGTTGTTTTTTCCAGTCTTAGATGCAGCCTGATAAGTGAATGAAGACATGGGTACTCCCTTCAACGTTACGAATTTCGTCGTTTACCTATTTTATTGTAGCACAGCTAAGCACGTATTCAGCAAATTTCATACTGCTGCTTGCACATTGCCAGCTAAACAACTTTTACCCATAACATAGCGGTATGATGCCGTTTTTGGCGCTTGTCCAAAATCTGACACAAGATAACTATTGCATTCGTCACTCTTTTTGCTATACTCATTTTTGTTTGGTTTTTAAATACAGCACACTTACTCCAATTCCGAAAGGTTGTGACAGCTTAAAATGGATCATACGCAAACCCCGCTTTTCACTGCGCTTAAGCAGCATGCGGCCAGCAATCCCGTTCAATTTCACATTCCGGGACATAAAAAAGGACTCGGCAGTGATCAGGAGTTTAGAGAGTTTATTGGTGACAATGCTCTTTCCATAGATCTGATCAACATTGCGCCACTTGACGATCTTCACCAGCCAATGGGGGTTATAGAAAGGGCGCAGAAGCTCGCAGCCGACGCTTTCGGCTCCGACTATACGTACTTCTCTGTACAGGGCACTAGCAGTGCGATCATGACGATGATCATGGCTACTTGCTCGCCGGGCGATAAAATTATCGTACCGCGTAATGTGCATAAATCGATCATGGGAGCCATTATTTTTGCGGGTGCCAAGCCTATCTTCGTCTCGCCTGTGCGCGACGAAAACCTCGGCATTGATCACGGCATTACGACAGCGTCTGTACGCCGTGCGCTCGATCGCCATCCTGACGCCAAAGGCGTATTGGTTATCAATCCAACCTATTTCGGTGTCTGCGCCGATCTAAAGGAAATTGTGGAACTGGCTCATAGCCGTGGGGTACCTGTGCTTGTTGATGAAGCACACGGCGTTCTGATTCATTTTCATGAAAAGCTGCCAATGTCTGCGATGGCTGCCGGAGCCGATATGGCTGCGACTAGCGTACACAAGCTGGGCGGCTCGATGACACAAAGTTCGGTGCTGAATGTTAATGTGAAAAACGGACATGTGAACCCGCAGCGGGTTCAAACGATCATCAGCATGCTGACAACGACATCAACTTCTTATATTTTGCTCGCCTCCCTCGACACATCGCGCCGCAATCTGGCGTTGAACGGTCATGACATTGCCGAGCGAGCGATTGCACTGGCACAGGATACACGCCGCCGCATTAATGAAATCGAAGGCTTGTACTGCTTTGGCGAAGAACTGTTGGGCGGAGAAGCGACATTTAACTATGACCCGACCAAGCTGACGATTCATATTCGCCATCTAGGCATTACGGGCTATGATGCGGAAAACTGGCTGCGTGAGCATTACAATCTCGAAATCGAGATGAGTGATATGTATAACATACTCTGTCTCGTTACACCAGGTGATACGGAAGATAGCGTCAACACACTCGTTGCCGCATTAACACAAATGTCTGCCGAATTCCACGGCTCCGATCGTGAGATTCATGAACTGGTCGTAAAAATCCCGGAAATTCCACAGCTGGCGCTGATCCCGCGCGATGCATTTTACGGCGATACCGAAACGGTACCACTCGCTGAAGCCGCTGAGCGGATCATTGCCGAGTTCATTTATGTATACCCGCCAGGCATCCCGATTTTGCTGCCAGGTGAAGTGATTTCGCAAGAAAATATCGATTACATTACCGATCACGTTAAAGTCGGTTTACCGGTCAAAGGGCCGGAAGATCGCACCGTCCGCAATGTGAAAGTCATTGTAGAGGCTGATCCGATTTCCTGATTGGGTTCGGTCGAGCATATTAAAATGTAAATAGCGTCGAATGTTATACTAATAAATAAAAGATTACTCCAGCCTATCGCTTTAATTGCAATATAAATAGCCTTCATTCTAAAAAGAATGAAGGCTATTTGTGTATTACAAACTCTTACTTGCTTCAAAAGATAGCTGTGAATAATTTCAATCGAATAACTGATTTATGATTAGATGTAATGAGCTACCTAACTCATGCTTTAATAATCGATTATCTTGTTTATAATTTTTGATGTTTTCTTTGTAATCTGGATACTTATTAATAAAGAAATTAGCGTCATATTTATTTTTTTTATACGTTTGTTTATAATCTTTTAAATACTGATTCAAAGTATACTCTATATACTTTTTATTGCTAGTTTGCTTTGGATTAGTTCTTAAAATTTCATGATCTAAATGGTTACAGTCATTAATATGCAACAATAAATAGAACTCAAAATTCGGGTTGGTTACGCCCAGTAAAAAACCTGATCTTTCACATATATTGATCACTTCATCATATTGCTTCTCTTTGAAACTTCTATAATCTCGATCAACAATCAAGCAAATTTTATCAAACCCTTTCTCATAAGAACTGATTTCATTTAGCGCATAAATTTGTTCGATTACATTTTCATTAAATTGAGTTATAAGCGCTTCTGCGCGATCTCCTAAAATTAATTGTACTTGTTCGACTAACTGTTCTTCAGATATTTCATCTTCTTCATAACAATTCGTTAATCTGCGCAATTCCTCTATGATAGTAATTTCTAATTCAGCTTGAGTTGATAAATAACTTTCAATTTTAGCTGTCATTTTATATTGATTGGATTCAGAAGCAATTACTCTTTCTAAAATAACTATATCTACTAAAAGATTTTTCGGAATATACTGAGATATCGCTTTAATATAGATCGCTTCCGTTTTTTCTCCTTCCAATACAAAGAAAAACTTTTTCTTAGCTTCTTGCTTTACATGTATACGAGATTCAGATGGCATTGTCTTCGACAACCTAAACGACATATCACTAACCTCCATCTAAAAATATCAACTTAAAAAAATTTGAATTTAGGAACACTTCCGTATCTACCATCCAAATATGCTCTCAGTATGTCCCTATCAAATCTTTCTTTATATTTTTCTAAAGAATAAAGACGAGATTCATTATTGTCTTGCTTTTCAACAAACCAAATCTCATCCCTTCTAAGCATATCAAGGTCTAACAATCGATCCTCATGTGTTGTTACAATCAGTTGAGAGATAGTATTCTTATTCAAATACTTTTTAACAAAGTTGAATGTTAGATTTGGATGTAAACTTCGATCAATTTCGTCTACTACAAATACCTTCTCACTTTCGCTAGCCAAAATATCATAAATATCAACCAATCTTATAGTACCATCTGATTCTTCCCCCAATGTGTAAAAACCATCGTCGTCTGCATGTTTAAAAGTAAGCGTTTGTATTTGAATTTTATCGCCCAGCTTCTCAATTTGATGAATATTGTATGGCGTTCTTATGAATAAGTGTTTTCTTTTGCTATGCTTACTTTTCTCGTTTTTATCGCTAGTATATTCATTAAACCGATCCAAAATTCTTTTTACGATCATTTGAGGTAATTCTTTGTATAACTCCTTCTCATGTATTTTTTTAGTACATACTTCAGTAATTCCAGTTCCAAATTCCTCCAAAAAATGAGATAGCGCCAATGCTTTATCTTGATCCATAAATGTAATGCCGCTTTCAGCTAAAGACTCATTAGGAGCTATAACTTCTAACTTTTCTTCAAACCAATCATATATAGCGTTCAAAATCGATATTTTCCCTGTAACCTCAAAAGTTTTTTTGTTTTTATTTAATTCCGTAATTAATAATGTAGTAGGAAAATTTGACAAATCTGCCGCATAAACTTTTAATCTCATTTCGTCATCTTTTTCTAAGTTTAGCTCGGCATAATTAATTTTCAATTCATAGTGTTCACCATTCCATGCTCTAGTAAATAATTCTGTTTCTTGCTCATCTTCTAAAGAATATAGCCATTCTTTTTCGACTTTTTTCTCAAGTAAATGAATGGCAAATCCATATGCGTATACAATTCCATTAATCAAAATCTCATATTCAAATTGACTCGATTTTTCTTGATTTCCACAATCTATTTTGCAATATTTATCAAATGTTATACTTTTGTCCAAACTATCTACGATAATATTTCTTGAAAATTTAATTGCCTTTACTAGATTAGATTTACCAGCAGCATTGGCTCCATATAAAGCAGAAAACTTTAGTACAGAAACTGATTTAAAATCTACAACATGATTTTTATGTCTTCTCGTACTTCCTTTAACCATAGAGAACTGTTCCAACGTATGATAAGACAAAAAATTTTGCACCCGGAAATTAACTAGCATCGCGTTCCCTCCAGTGATATTTTCACTTTTATATAAATATGATATACATAAGCAAATAAAAAAACCACTTTACTTAAAAGTAAAGTGGTTTTTTCACATATCATGTATTAACCTTCTTCAGAATGAGCAACCAGTTCTTCATAAGCTTGCTCAACCGCTTTCCATTCGGCTTCATCTTCGATGTTAGCCAGTACCGTACCTTCTTCTCCGTCTTCCAGGCGCATAATATAACCATCTGCTTCCGGATTGCCGCGTTCCAGCAGCAGTGCATACAGCTTTTCGCCTACATCAAATGTTTCAACGAGTACCATTTCGACATCGTTGCCATCTTCGTCTGTCAGCGTCAGTGTAAGTTCCTCCACCTCATGATCATGATCGTGGTTGCAGTTTTCATCGTGTACGTGTTTGTCGCTCATCTTATAACCTACTTTCGATATAATTTGAATATGATATCTTTACACTTGCGTACAGCCGGCAGCTGTCCAGTAGTTCGATCGGGCGATCCGCAGCTATTGCTTCGTGCGCCCGGCTCCGCTTCAGTCCGGAGCATAGTGCTTGTCCGGAAGTTAAAAATAACACCTGTGTATCGTACCACTTTACCTACTATAGGTCAATTGAACAGCATACAGTATAACAGCGTATGTTCAGCTCTAATTGAGCGCTGTAATGACCTTTTGCGATACGAGCGTATACTCGCTCGCCCCCGCTTTTTTCATATAAAACCCGACCGTATATTGACCTGTCGTATCAAAGTTATACGTAAAGTCATACGTACGGAACCAAAAATTGTCCTTTTGCTGCGAAATGGTCTGACTCTGGATATCTTTTTGATCGCCGGAAGGATCAGTGATTGCAATCTTTACCGCCGAAATGTCTGTTTTCAAATTGTCCACTTGGGTGAACACATTAAATTTCACTTTGCCTTTATTCACATTTCCAAACGCGGTATCCCCTTTGAACAGGAAAATATGTACATTCGGCTTGTACAACTTTACGGTTTTGGCATCATTGTCATAATCAACTAGCCCGTCAATTTCACGCAATGGAACGTACGTTTTGCCGTCAATGATATAGGAACCACCTTCCACTTCATTGCCGTTAATCCAGACCCGTACTTGCTGGTAAGCAGCATCCGCAAACAACACCGAGCTGCCCATCAAAAAGAAGGCGAGCGTAAAGGACACTACTATTTTCCATTTCATCATACTGTTCCTCCTTCGACTATATACCAAGCATGCAAACATGCTGATCTTCTATACATGTATACTCCATCATAGCCGTTGTGTTGCGGTAAAAAAATTGTAATTTTTTAGGTGCTTGATTGTTTTGTTTTTATGTGTTGCATAAGGGATGCTCCCATTAGATTTGCATTGTACGTTTGAGAAATGAAACCAAAGTAATACTTTAGATAAACTATAAAATGTTATCCAAAATTAACAATTTACAACTTTACAAAAAAATTATATAGTTACCGCGTAAATACAATCATATTAAAGGTGCTTATATTTAAATATAAAATAGGAGCGTGATCTATTTTGTTTACTAAGGCGATGAGGATTTTATTAACAAGCTTTGTATTAACAGCATCAGTTTTAGGCATTCATAAGGTTCAAGCACAAGGCGATCAGCAACCAGACTTATACATAAGTAACGCTATACAAGGCTCGGAACGGCAAGTTATGGAAAATGTTATATCAACTCTCCCGGTGGAAGATAGAGAAAATGTAATTTACGTCAATAAAGAGGGGGATGTTTACGCAAATAAACCTGAATTAAAGGATGATATCGAACTATTAACAACAGTAAAAAATAACGTTTATCAAAACAGCGAAGGTGAGAAATTCGTATTTCCGCAGCTAGAGCCTAGACCCGTAGTAACAAAAGATACTTATTTTTCAATAAACAAAGTAAGTGCTCCCAGTACATGCCAAACTGACGGAACAGGACCCTATAGAAGGGTGTATAGCAATACAGGGTACTCATGGATTTCTATGAAAGTACATCTGCCGTCTGAGACAGAAATACAAGATTCAGGACCTAACAGTTCAACTGGGGATACAGGTTATATTTACACAGGTGGTTGGGGTGGAGATCAGTCACAAGCTGTTGATGCTGGAATGCAACATAATACTGCTAGTCGAAATTGGTCTGGCGCAATTAGGGTTTCTGGTCAATTACCACTTAATATGACAACTCGTTATCAACCAAACCAAGATATTCAAATGAAATTTTATGTAAATGCTAACAATCAAGTAACACTGGTAGTTACAGGAATATTAGTTGATGGTACTAAAAACTCGCAAACAGTAACTGCAGATGTCCAAGGCTTTACTACAAATGGATCAAGCAATATTTTAAAAAGAATTACAAGTATTGGTCAAAATAAAGGTAAGGAAAATTTATCTACAGGTAGTTATATGAATAATGTTCACTGGTATAACACTTATATTGGTAAAAGTTCAACTTCTAATACTGCATGGAATAGTTCAGCTCAAACAGGGGGAATGTGTTCTTATCCTAATAGTAGCAAGATAAAAGTATCTTATGTTAATCAAGGGGAAGAAACAGTAAATATCCATTTATAATCTATATCCTAACTAACGATGTACTGTTTCTTTTATTCTCAACATAGAGAAACAGTACATCGTTATATTGATATTCAAACTCTGAAACATAATTTACTTTCATACCGTCTACCTTGTAGAATTTAATTTATTCGTTTAGGAGAGGATATTGATGAAATATTTCAAACTGCTCTTGGTACTTTTTACAACTATAGCCATCAGCATGCCGCATTCGACTTATGCTCAATCCGCGTTACATGTATCTTCACCGCCCATTCTTAAAATCAACCAATACTATATTTTATTCACTTATCCCACTTCGCCTTATGTAGATCAAAATAATCGTTTACTCGTTCCTTTACGTTCACTAAGCGATTTGTTAGGCGCTAAAGTTGACTATGATGCAGCTACCAAACAAGCAACCATTCAATTGGATGGTCATCAATTAGTGCTAACCGCCAATTCTAAAACTGCCATTGTCGATCAACAGACCAAAACGATGGATACGGTTCCTGTACAACAATATAACGCTCTATTTGTGCCACTGAAAGTCATGATCGATTATTTGGCAGTGAACGGAGCTTATCATGCTGAAACGAAAACAATCGAATTAAATGATCCTAAATATATGAAAAACACACCGCAATTGACCGAAATTCCTCATGACCGAATAAATTTGAATGAAGATCAAAATGCTTTTGCCGTAACTTCGTATCAAATTAATTTGAACGCAACAGACAAAAAAGCTCGTTCCTGGACAGGTACTCTAACGTACACGTTTAAAAACATTACTGACCATACGATCGAGCAAGGAAAAGAAGACGTGCAGTCTTCTATGATGCTAGTCAATGGCGTTTCACAGAATGGAACAGTGTATAACTACATGCGCGAAAAACACAAAGCCGTAAAAGCAGGACAATCCATTACCAAAACACAAAAATTAATAGGTAATGCTGATCTGGCTTATATTATAATTAAACCTTACGCAGTCAAATAATGCGCTCCGCCCAATAAATACATTCACCCACCAAAGCTTTCGATCTGTCTGATGACCTTATCAACAGTAGAAAGCTTTTTTATTTTATAGTCGTTTTAGAGTGTGTACGTAAACTTATAGGCTGCGAGCAGCATTTCACTGCGGGAAGGAATAGGGGTACGGACGAATTCAGTGTTTACGTTCTTCAAACACGGGAGCAATGAAAAAAGGTGTTTGCGCAGCAAAATACCGTACACGCTCTAGCAAGTCATCATTACCTGAACATAAACACACCACTTACTTGATCGACCCTACCCATTTCGCTTATGGTGGAGTTACAACATATCCAACTTAGGAGGTTTATGATGTCCATTACATTGCAAATGTTAGGCACTGGCAATGCGTTTGCCAAAAAATATTACAACAACAACGCGCTCGTTGAAGCGGACGATTACACATTGATGATCGATTGCGGGATTACAGCGCCGATCGCACTGCATCAGCTAGGCAGAGAACTGGATACGATCGATGCCATTTTGATTTCACATATTCATGGCGATCATGTGGGCGGCTTGGAGGAGTTCGGGTTTCGCGGTTATTTTGTGCATCAGCGTAAGCCAGTGCTGTATATTGCTAGCACATTGCTCTCGCCGTTATGGGATCATACGCTCAGTGGCGGGATGACGCAGGAAGGCATTGCCTCGCTGGACGATATTTTCGATGTGCGACCGCTTGTAGCTGAACAATCGGTACAGCTAGCGCCAGGACTCAAAATCGAACTGTTGCAAACGCCGCATATCGAGGGTAAACATAGCTATTCGATCCTGCTCAATGACCGTATATTTTACAGTGCAGATATGAAGTTTCAGCCGCAACTATTGGAGCAGCTTGTGCGCGAACGTGGTGTGCATACGATTTTGCATGATTGCCAGCTTTATCCGCCAGGCATCGTACATACGACGCTAGATGAACTGCTCAGCTTGCCAGAAGATGTGCGTACGACAGTGAAGTTAATGCACTATAACGACACTAAAGACGATTTTGTCGGCAAAACGGCAGAGATGGAATTTATCGAGCAGCATAAACGGTACACATTGCCCGACTAAACGATAGCGGCGCACCGCAAGTAAGATTAGTACTATTTACTTTAGCAACAGGACGGTGACAGCATGTATCGTAATTTGAATACCGGTGTCGTTGAGATTGAAGGGCAGCTTACGCACGCCGAAGCTAATGAAATTGCCGATATGCCTTCCATCCATACGCTGCAATTTACCGCTGCACTGCAAGGGCAGAGCTTTCAGCATATCGATACGATCGTGCTGCCGGCGTGTCCGAATATGCGCATACGGGCATACCACTTTTACGGGCAGGTGTGCGATTTGGCATTTGTAAGCCAATTGCCCACATTGCGGCGGCTGGAAGTAATGTGTGAAGGCGAATTTGCCAATCTGGAACAAATCGCCACGCTCGGACAGTTGCAGGAGCTTCGTTTGCGGCTGTACAAACTGGATCACTTTGACTTATTGCAGCAGCTTACACCTGCCCTCATCTCACTCACGCTCGGTAAAACAGCATCGAAAAAGCCGTCGCTAGCAGGCATTTCCCGTTTTACTAAGCTACAGGAACTCACGATTGAAGGTCATGCCAAACAGATCGATGAGCTTGCCAGCCTTGTTCATTTGCAAAAGCTTCGTTTGCATCATATGACATTACCAAAGCTGGACTTTCTGTTGACACTTCCAAAGCTATGGTCGTTGCAGCTGCATTGGGGCGGTACAAATCGCTTGGATACACTTGCCGAGTTAAAACAGCTAAAATATATCGATCTAGCGCAAATACGCGGCATCACAAAGCTTGATTTCATCTCAGCGATGACCGGATTGCAATATATTCGAATCGGGGCGATGCCGCATGTTCACGAGCTGCCTGCACTTCATCAGCTGCACCAACTGCGTAAAATCGAGCTATACAATATGAAAGGGTTGCGTCAGCTGGACAGCTTGCAAACAGCGCCCGTATTGACTGAATTTGTGCAACGGGAAGCATGGGAAATGGAAGCCGATTACTATATCCCACTGCTGCAAAATCCGGCGCTCCAACGTGCATATGTCCATTTGCGCAATGAGAACAAAATGCACCGATTTCAGCATTTACTAGAACATTACGGCAAACAGAATGCAGCTACAGAGCAGGCAGCTAATCGTGAAAGCTGGCTAGGCACAGCTTTTCCTTTTGAATAAATAAGTGTAAATCAACACTTGAAAAAGAACATTTGTTCGTATATAATCAAAACAAATACAAGAACATTCGTTCTGATTAGAGGGATGATTATGCTAGCTCACCATATTGGCGAATTGCTTGAAATTGTTTATATGGATCAGACAGGCAAGTTGACCCAGCGTCGAATCGAGATCAAGCATATTCGCAATGGACGGGTATATGCCGATTGCTTGCGCTCCGGTGAACCACGCACATTCAAGCTGGAAAATATTCTCGCCTGGCAGCCTTCCAAAGCGATCCGACCTACCATTTCGGTCAAACAACTTGCTGCAATGACTACAGCTATAGCAGGCAATAATCCCGCCTCAGCCGCTGTAACGACATCTGTGTCTGCCATTTCAACACCAACAGTGCAAATGCCAAACTATAACCAACGATCCCAATCTGCGACAGCTACTTCATCAGCAACACGATCTTATTCAGCGGCTTCACTAACGAAACAACCTGCGCTTCATTTATCGTCTCCTGCGGCTACTGTCTCGCATGTTTCGTCACTATAAATGAACAGACACAACAACTTAGCTACGACTGAACTGTATGTACCGTTAGCTTAAACAAAAGCAGCGGCATCCGTGAATACAATGCCGCTGCTTTTATATATTATTGGATTTTTATACAATATATTCATATTACGTAAATCATGCATCTGTATTTAATCAAGCCGGTTCAACAACCGCTCATAATCCGCCAATTCTGTCGCAGATTCCACACGTTCATTAGAGCGCACAAATTCAATCTTCCCCTTACCGCCGCCAAGTTGTCCGCGCGCTTCCAATACATGGCGTAAATGACGTGCTGTCCCATTGCTGCCGTCGATAATATCCACTTCCTGCGGAAAATAGCGACGCAAATGCTCACGAAAAAACGGGAAATGCGTACAGCCCAAGACGAGCGTTCCATATTCATCCAGTTTATAACCGGCAAGCGCTGTATCCAAATAAGCGATCACATGCTTATCGTCAAATTGGCGCTTTTCCGCCAGCTCTACCAGACCAGGCATCGGCAAACTTTCCACAATATCGTGCATATCGATACTTTTTACAAGATTATGAAACTTTTCTTCATTTAGCGTCAGACGGGTTGCCATCACCAACACTTTTTTATGTTTGATTGTACTGTTTTGTACCGCCGGTTTGACCGCAGGCTCAATGCCGAGAATCGGAAAGTCATATCGCTGGCGCAGCTCATTTACCGCAATGCTTGTCGCCGTATTGCATGCGAGCACGATCGCTTTCACTTGCTGCTGTGCCATATATTGTGCCGCTTCCAGCACATATTGTTTGACTTCTTGCTTGCTCTTTTCACCGTAAGGCACATGCTTTGTATCCGCATAAAATAAATAATCCTCGTCCGGCAGCAGCTTCATCGCTTCATGCAATACAGTCAGCCCGCCAATGCCAGAATCAAATATTGCGATCTTCACTCCGTTCACTCATCCTTCTGTCCATTCATTCGCCGCTTGTTCGCTCGATTCGAACGATGCCGGTCTTTTTCCATGTATGATTATAGCTTGTTCTGTGCTAATTGAACATATTGACGTACCGGCAAATTACGATTCATTCATCCAAGCTAATGCAGCCGTCAACAATTGCTCAAAATGAACCGGATAATTATGCCCAAGCCCAGGCATCAGATGCAGTTGATGTTCAATTCCTTTGAGGCGCAGTTCAGCTACCAGTTCTTCAGTTCCAGGCAAACAGTCGTCATCATGCTCCCCACATACGATATACAGCTTCACACCGTATTGTTGCCAATATGTCAGCGCCTCCTGCCATTCGGTCGCATCCGGCAGCCACGGCGCAACGAGGATCAACCCAGCGATTGCTGCCGGATACGTTGCTGCCGCATGCAGACCAGCGCGAGCGCCAGACGAGAATCCGGCGATAATCGGTTTGATGGATGCAGCGCTCGCTTGCTCTAGCGGCGCTGGCACATGATGTTGTAACGCTTCCACCTGTTGAAGCTGCTCTGACGTAGCAGCGGTATCATCCACACCGATTCGTCCATCGATACGCCCCAGTTCTAGCAATGCCTGTTCCAGCTCATCACTGCTTTGTTCGAGATCAGACCAATCATAAGCACCGGAAAACTGAATTTGTGACGATTGCAGAAGTGCCAGCTTATAATTGCTGTTCAGTGCAGTATGCCATATCGGCTCTACCGCTTCATTGTTTTCCAATTCCCCATGTAGCACGAGCAATGTGCGATATGCCGCCGGTGCTGCGCCTGTTTCCGGTAGCACAATATGAAGCTGCCCAGTGCTCTCGGCAAGCGCCTCCGCTTCTCGCAATCTGCACAATTCCAGTACATGCTGCATATCCGGTTCAGCTTGCAGCACTGCCAGATCATCATCCGCGCTTAGATCATCCGCATTGTACCAGTACCCTTGCTCCAGCACAGCTTCTTTTAACAAAGCGAGTGCTTCATCCTTACGTCCACAAGCAGCTAGCAACGAATAACGCAAATTGTACATTTGCGCCGGATTCGCCTGTCCTTCTTCCAAATGTTCACATATAAAATGATACGCTGCCGCACTGCCATGCTCGGCATATATATCCATCACCCGATGCATTAACCCTGTATATGTAAAACGACTCATTCTATCCTCTCCTGTCTGTACATGCCTTGCTGCATCCTATACGGCTACGTTGACCAGCTCCAATGTAACATCAAATCAAAATGACATCACGGCATTGCTCATTCTATTCTTTACACCATATCGTAGCTTACGGAACCATCACTATATCCGATCATGTGCCGGCTTAACATTACAAACACGTCTGGCTGCTCCATCTGTCTCATTCCTTAGCTAGCGCATATAGCATGCCAATACGGACGATATTCATCCTTATCCATTGTGTTTGCCATACAGCGGTACTATGGATCGACGCTCCCATTTACCGACAGCTCGCTTCCAGAAACAGCAGCAACTTAAGCACCAACTTATTCATAACGTGTAATAGCCTCACACCACAGCAAAAAGACTGCCGGCTTCCCCGCTGCAGCCCTCCCCTATCGCTACACATAATACAAACGACGCTCTCGCAACGCTTCATCCAGATGTTCCACCCGAATTACACGTTCCAGTGGTACCGCTCCGGTTACCCCTTGCAAGCGACGCGTCTGTTGCCCGCCTCGTTTAACATGATCCGCAACAGGCGGCTCCAACTCGAAAATACGCTGCCAGCTTTCTTCTTTTGTGATCGCGGAGCGACCTGCACAGTAGCGCAACCATTCACGCCGGGTACGTGCGTTAAACGTATCATTTAATACCGCATGCCATTCATCAAAATCCGACAGCAATACTTCATCATGCTTCAACTCCAACGTTAGACAAACAAAACCTGCACGTCCTGTATAATGATGAAGCTGTAACAGATCAGGCTTTTCCGTCCATACCCACACCGGGTAACTTCCATCATAACCAGACAGACGCTGACCCATCTGGCTCATCATCCAATGATAAGGCTCACTAAACATAATATGCTTGGCATGACCGTGCAAAAATCCGATCTTTTGCGCAGACTCCCAAGCGTCTTGAGACTGAATCGTCCAGTATCTCGGCACAGCATGGCGGATGCTCATCGCTGCATTCACCTCCTGATCGACATTGACCTTCGTATCATATCAGAAAATAGACGCTAGTTTAACCCCCTATTTAATAACAGCTCATCCATGCTCACTAGATGGGTCAGCGGCATAACGAGTACGTTGACCGAGATTAATTTGATTGTTGAATCTGTTTTAAGCTCGTATGGATCAGGGTTTCAGTACACAATCAAAATTAACATTTAACATGGTCAAAATACGAGATGGTATCTTCAAACGATGCTACGTATCATTTTATTGTTCACAAAGGTCAGAAATAAAACCATGTACAGCGTAGTCTGACACAAACTACCCGTATCGAACGATCTGTAAAGCAGTTTGAAGACACGCCCTAATACTGTGACCGTTTTAAATATATCGTTTAAAACGATGTAGATTACTGCTACAAATAAGCACATACAGTGGATTCAAAGCCAATATTGAAAGCAGTCAATGTAATAGTAGATTGTCACAAGTAAAAACCGTGTTTGAACGTACATTAACCTATTCATCATCAAGCGATCGTTAGATCGACAAATTGTAAAAGTACTTCAGACGAGCGACTAGCTTCAGATTGGCAAGTATACGATCTACATACGCTATATTAGGCGCATAAAATAACACGCACAGTCCGGTATGTCTCTACCGTTCTGCGCGTGCAATATGTCGCCTAATAAGGCGTATTATTCACAACATACAAAATTTCCAAATTGATCAACTGGGCACTTAAATTGGTCAAGCCTGCTTCCATACTATTTGCAAATGACCACTCTCGAATGCTAACCACTTCACTACAATCATCGAACCGTATTATCATCCGGCTTCATAACAGAGCCGGCTTAATTAGCTTCCATATATTGATTCAGCAATTGTGTAACTTTACCACGTACCGCAAGATCGGAATTTTCACGATTGGTCACGATTTGACGCAACTGCGTCATCAGATCAAGTTCAGGACGTGCCATTTCAAGTGTAGTCTGGTTGTTTGTGTTTTTCATGATGCCATTCCCTCCAACAAATTAAATGCATTTCCTATCCTAATCATACATGTGAATCTATGCTGTTAATCGAATAGTATGAACCGGCTGCCGACTCTTATATTCAATATGCGGCAATACCGATACATGATGATTTCATAATTGTATATCACCCGTTTAAGACAACTTTAAAACAGTTGCTGCATACTTTTTTTACCAAATCCTATTAATCTGTACGCCTGCCTTTACGTTTGATCTGATCGGGAAAAACAGGCTATATTAAGCGGCTTTACCGTTATTTTCTTATACTGGTTTCTTCTTCTACACTTCTGTTATGCAATAATTGACACCATTATAAATGCTGATATATTCTACATAAGTATTGATATGTTGTGTGTCGTAAAGGTTACGATTTTTTCATTAAATGATGGCAAATTGTTTCATTGTGGCAGGGAACCGACATGTTGTGGTCGAACATACTTTTTAAACAAATAAATGTTGAGCACATTTTCGTATATAGGGGTCAACACACCACAAAGGACGACCGATGAATATAATACATATTCATTATGATGCAAAAAACAATGTGAAAATTGCTAAGGAAGTCGTGACAGCCGTTCGAAACTAATCGAAACTACCGCTCTGTCGCACAGAACGGTGATGCGTCATTTTTGCTCCATTACTTCTTAGACGAGATCATAACGAAATTTGTATACAAAGGATGGCATACTATTGAAAACATTCGTGTCCTTTGCAGCCGTACTGCTGCTAGTTAGCGCATTAACCCAAACCGGTTATGCAGCCAAATCTTCAAGCGATATTAAAAAGGAAATGGATGCTGTTGATCAGCAAGCTCATGATGCTGCTGTCAAACAAAAACAAGCACAAGCCCAAAAGCAACAATCCCAGCTACTCAAAGAGCGTACACAGGCAGATTTAAGCAATGTGCTGCTAGCGATTAACGATGTGAGCAGCCAATTGGCGCGTGTTTCTAACAATCTTTCTCAAACGGAAACCGGCTTGCGCCAGGCAAAGATCGATCTCGCAGCCGCCAAGCAACGCATCCAAGCACGCGAAGGTATGATCGATACGCGAGTGCGTATGATGTACACCGACGGTATGGTATCGTATTTGGATGTGCTCATGTCCTCCACTAACTTTTCCGATTTTCTCGCGCGAGCCGATTCGTTGCGGATGATCGTCGAGCAAGATCAAGACATTTTACAGCAGCAAGAGCAAGATAAACAGGCTGTGATCATCACCCAAAAACAGCTTAATTCCGACTATGCGCTAGCCAAATCACTTTATGCCGAAAAAGCGCAACGCAAACAAGAACTCAATGCCAAGGAACATGAAAAAGAAGTATTGATCGCCAAATACAATGCACAGATCGAAAATGCGGACGATATTAGCGCTCATCAGGAACAGCAGTTATGGGCATTAGCCGATCAACGCGCTTCTCTGTATAAGGAAAAAACAGCCGTCGAAGCACAAGAACGTGAAGAACGCGCACAAGCAGAAGCGAGTGCCAGAGCGGCAGAGGAAGCACGCCGTGCCGCGGCTGCACGCACAAACGATTCGTCTTCATCCGGTTCCAGCGACTCCGGCACCGACAGCGGCGCAGATTCCGGTGGCAATGCACAGCCTAGCGGCTCAGGTATGATGACGATGCCGGTCGTTGGTGCGCGTATTTCCTCGCCATTTGGCTATCGTATCCACCCGATTACCGGCGAATACAAAATGCATACCGGTGTCGATCTCGCCGCACCACAAGGTACACCGATCTATGCGGCAGATAGCGGCACCGTCGTCGTTGCCAGCTGGATGAACGGCTACGGCAATGTGGTCATTATCGATCACGGTAATGGCATCCAAACACTGTATGCGCATATTCGTAATGGCGGCACACTCGTCCATGTCGGTCAAACTGTCGAACGCGGTCAACAGATTGCCGAAGTAGGCTCAACCGGCAATTCAACCGGCCCGCATTGTCATTTTGAAGTGCGTATAAATGGAACGCCGGTCGATCCAATGGGGTATTTATAATATGAACAAATGCAATATGATCTTTTATCGTACGCACAACGGAGGCTCATGGCTGGCGAGAACGTATACGCTAGCCTTTTTGCTGGTGTTATGTTGCAGCAGTTTGTCGGTTCCGGTCGCTTCGGCGCACGCATACAGTGTTGCCTTTACGAGAATTAGCTATGCTAATGGTCAAATGACGCTACAATACGCGCTTGATGATTTGTCTGTACTGGAAGCTTTGCCTGGCATCGATACAAATGGAGACTATTACCTAGATGAGCAGGAAGTTCAAACCGGGCATGATCGGATTATGCAATGGATCACTGCCCACTTACAGCTAAGCGATAACGATCATCCGGTCGATCTGAGTAAAGGACAGCTTGCGCTCAATCGCGAGCTGCCGGACAAAGATAGCTTTCATTTTAAAGATAGTATGAAATATGGCGATCTGCTCATGCCTAATGCCAAACTGGTTATGCTAACCGTAACTTTCCCTGCCGCAGGCACGACCGACCGTATTCGCCTTGACGATGAATTTCATAGCGTGATCCCAAGCGAATACGCCAATTTTATCAATGTGCTTAACAACGGACAAATACAATCCACTTCAGCACTGTTTCAGTCGCCGTGGACGTTTACGGTCACGATGAATCATGCGAACGGCACGAGTCAAGTACAGCATGGCGGCTGGCTTAATTTTATTTGGCTCGGATCACAGCATATTTTGACCGGCACTGATCATCTGTTATTTCTGCTCACTTTGTTGGCACTGCGCATGCGCATACGCGATTACGTCAAAATTATTACTTCATTCACGATCGCCCATAGTCTAACGCTCGCACTGTCTGTACTGCATATCGTCACATTGCCGTCCAAATTCGTCGAATCGATGATCGCCGCTAGCATTATGTATGTCGCGCTTGAAAATTTGTTTTTCCAACGTAATGCACGCAATCGCTGGTGGATTACGTTTCTGTTCGGCTTAATCCACGGTCTCGGCTTTGCCGATTTGCTGATGGAAATGAATTTGCCGAACAGTCAGCTCGTGCCCGCCCTCGTCGGCTTTAATCTGGGCATCGAACTAACGCAACTGGCATTGCTCGCGATTGCACTGCCATTACTTACGCTATGGCATCGCTCACGCTTCTATGCGCGCACATTGCCGATTTTGAGTGTGATTACCGTTTGTATCGCGGCATTCTGGTTGTTCCAGCGGTTGGCGGCTTAAGTTTAGCTATTACATTACACTAAGGCGTGTACGCAAACTAAGCGTGTTGGGGCATCACGCAGTGAAGTGTAGCTCGCAGCATCCGAGTTTGCGTACACGCCCTAACACACCTAACAAAAAAGCCTGCCATTCAGGCAGGCGAAGTTATACTCAGACTCGGATTCATACGATGCAGCTCATCGACCGTATTCAGGAAACGATGATGGGCGATGCTGCAACGTTTGGATTTGCGTGTCGGATAAGTTTCAAAATAAGCTTCCTTACGCACCAGATTGATCCATACGATGTTATCCGCATTAATTAATGTGCCACGGTCAACTTCAAGAAAACGATATCCTTCATCACGCAGCGAAATCTGTATATGCTTGATCGAGCCTGTCATATAATATGTACTGTCTTGTGCATGAACGATAATCCGATCTTTACGACGATCATATTCCATATACCAGACAGCATCAGCTATAAGCTGGATTGTTTCTGTCGTGTACTTGTCTAATTCTCTAATAACCTCCAACAACATAATCACTCCTATATCATCGAATTTTAGTAATGGCTTCAATATTTCGGAGCAATGGTTTGAAATTGATTAACAACAAACATTGCACAAAAGCAGCCAGCGCAAACGAACTTGATCCAAACCAAAAGTTTAAACTAATAAACAGCATGCCCAACAATTTTAAAAATGGATACCATTTTTCAGGTATACGAGAGTGGTTTTTAATATTGGAAGGCGCAAAAGCAATGACGAGTACGATGCTTACACTATTCAACAGTAAAACCATGTTAGACGAAATCGTAATCAGCGCTAACAGTACAAACAATGACGATGAGACGATCATACAAGCTATACCGGATTTCAAATGATAGCCACCAGTAATTTGCCTCAAAACGGCAAACACACATAAAATGATGACCGTATTCCAAAATGTCCCGATTAGTAAACTACAAATAAGCGCGATCACAATAATGCCTACCATATTAATCAAAATAGCTAAAGCATGCTTTAGTCTAGCAATACTTGCCGGGTGTTCAGGAACGACCCGTTTAATATGCTCGGCTACATATTGAGCTATATGTTCAATCATTTGCCACCTCATCGTTAAAACTACAGTGATATCATCTATTGTTACATAGTTAGCTATGTAGCATACATACTTCCATTATACGGAAAAAACTGGTTTTGGCAATAAAATAAGGGAGGCTCCTGTTGGAAAGGAGTCTCCCTTATTCAATTCGCGTAACAATTCATTTACTACAAATCTTATTATTCATTTCGAATTTTTGCCTTGCTTTATTTCAGTAATTCTTCTGGAGGCTCGGGGTTGAAAACAAATCCGAAACTACCCAGTGATACCGAAAATAATGCTAGTGCAGACAAACAATTAGCTAGTAAAAAATAAGTTTTTTTCATCTCTATTCGCCCCATAACTTATAATTTTATGAACTTTTTCGAAAAGCTTTTCTTTCATTTCGCAAAGAATAATAGAAGAAAATGCCAGCTAAAAGAATAAAAAACAAACCAATATGCAATAAGTTATTCTGATACATAAGCACGCAAACAACAATCATAGATATTAAAATGATCGCCAAAATAAAGAAAAGCTCAAACTTAAAACGCAATTTTTCAAAATAAGCAATGAATCCTATCTTGAAAAAAGACAAAGTATAAGCAATTCCGACTGCCGTGATTGATGTAATCACTTGAATCAAGCTGCCGGTAGATGAATACTGCATGTCTGAACTAAAGTTTCCAAAAAGAGCCATAATAATAATCGCTTGTAAAAACATATAAATTCCAGTTCCTACAATTGAAACAACGATAGCCCAAATAAATGGAAGTCTAGTGATGGTAACTAAAATAAGTAAATATACGATAATTCCAAGTGTTGGCACAATGTAATAAAGATGTAGCTCGGATCGCAACAAATAAGAAACTACAGACATAATTAAAAATATAAACGCCGGCATCCATCCTTGATCTAAAATTTTCAATCTAAAAATAGAAAGCATTAAGAAAAACAGAGCATAATATTCAACGCTCGAAAAGAACAAAAACCTCACAATATCCAGCAAAGTTGTTCCCCCAGATGTCTCATAATTTAGTAGATTTAGTATACTCTATGCCCGCATAAATACACAACATAATATTATTGTCCAATAACTTTTAATCTTCCGAAATATCGGCACGTAAGACGCTGGCGACCTGGATCATTTTTGGAATGACCACTTCGTTAGTGCCGGATACGTATAAATCGCCGTCGTAATGCCGGAACGGAATGACCGCTGTGCCTTCATGCCATAAAAAGAAGTCGCCTTCGATCGACATCGTTGCTTCGCCTTGCACCGTAAATACGGATGTATATTCCATATCAGGCTGCGTAGCAAAATACGCTTTGCATTCTTCAAGCGTAATCGGTTTGTGCAGATCATCGATTTGCTGCATTTCTCGTGTAATGCGGTAACGCTGGGCCATAATAGACCTCCTCTAATTTTGCTCATTTTCAAAGTTTTATTATACACAATGCAAAAAGCCCCCGCTAGCAGGGAGCCATAACAATCTATTGCTTATGCACGGTAATAACGGATCATCGAGAACGGAGCGGTCGGTTTAAGTAAACGTGTACCTACTCCACTTGTATGTCAATCTACCTGAATCTACTTGCTGCCGCATAAAACAGAACGCTAACCGACACCACTCCAGCGTTAACTTACATGATCGGTGTGGCGTCAGTAGCCCTCCTTTGCAAATACTACTCTACATTCATCTCATTACCGATTCATCAAATGCTTCTTGTTCGTGTAATACATATACGCAGCCAGTCTGAACAGCACTAACAGCAATATTACAAACATAATGATCGGCAACGGAACATCCCGCAGCGCAAGTCGTAATGTCTCTACGAGCGCTAAGATTGGAAATGTGAGCACGCACAAAAATAGTAATGGGAACACTATTCTTGGCAATATTTGTTTCATACGAACTCCTCCTTTTCAGTTAGATTAATGATTCGTGTTTTATGACCGCTAAACGTATCTCTATGGTATGTATATGTTGATCTATGGAGTAATAGCAGCTAAATTCACGACTAGATAAGCCACTTAGTTAATTCGCGCTGACGTTGAACTATTCCTGCTACACTCCAAATAAAATTATGTGAATCGAGCTGGATCATCGCTTTTTCCAGCATGTTTACTGTTTCCTGCTCGCTGCTAGCGCCACATGGATACGTTTGATAATGTCTACCCAATGAGTATGGATAAAAAAATGCCCTCCTTCATAATAGTATACATTCAGATCATTTCCATATAATGCCCATTGCTCGACACGCTGATCGGTAGCTGGATCATCTGTGCCTACAAACACGGTAAGCGCACTATTATTGTTTTCGATGACAGGCGCTTCATAATATTCGCATATTTCAAAATCAGCACGCAAAATAGGTTCAAACAAAGTGAAAAACTCATCGTTTTCCAAAACTTCATCCGATACTCCACCGAGGTCAGCGACTTTCCGTTTTAATTGTAAAGTTGTCATAGTTGCAGTTGTTCCCGGCTCGGTCACTCGCAAATGAGGCGGCAACATGCCGGATAAAAATAGATGTTCAGGGCGGCATTGCCCAGCTTTGCTTAAGCGTCGACTCAATTCCAGCGCAATCAGACTACCCATACTGTGACCAAAAAAAGCAAATGGCTCGGCAGGTGTTTCGCTAAATAAACGTACATACAGCTCGTCCACCAAATCATCCATGCGCGTAAAACAATGACGATTCATTAAAGCTCCATGTCCTTGTAGCTCGACAGGCACCAGTTCAATAAAAGATGCCATATGTTTTTGCCATCGCACAAATACGGATGCAGAACCTCCTGCATACGGAAAAGCATATAATTTCATTTAAAATCACCTCTATGTCTGAATATAACGCATGCTCCCATCCTATACAAATGATCCGTCCAATGAATGCGATTGGACGGATCAGCAAACTATTTATGACTTGGATTGTACTATTTACGACTTAGCTTGCACTACTTGTTGCGGTTTAAGATACGGGATATACGTTTTTTTGCCTAGATAGCTTTGCAGTGTTAATCCCTTTTCCGAATAATCCATAATCGTATCGATCGAAATTGGAATTTTGCCGTTAATCGTCGTGATCACGTATGTAGGAATGGCAAAGCCGGTTGTATGCCCTACAAGACCACGCAAAATTTCGATACCTTTTTCGAGTGTTGTCATAAAGTGAGATACACCTGTCACATTGTCGCAATGATACAAATAATAAGGTCTTACGCGAATTTTCAACAATCCGTGTAATAGTGCTTTCATCGTATCGAGATCATCATTGATTCCTTTTAATAGAACCGATTGATTCTGCACAGGTACGCCATGTTTTAACAATAAGTTACACGCTCTTGCTGATTCCTCGGTAATTTCTTTAGGATGGTTAAAATGAGTATTCAGCCACACTGGATGGTACTTTTCCAACATCTCGCAAAATTCTTTCGTAATTCGTTGCGGCAGTAATACCGGATACCGACTGCCGATTCGAATAATTTCCACATGCGGAATGCTGCGCAAACGAGAAATAATATGCTCTAGCTTGCTGTCTGAATAAGTAAGCGGGTCTCCGCCTGTGAGCAACACATCGCGAATTTCGGGATGTTCGGAAATGTATTTAAAATCTTCCTCAAACGATTCGGCTTCCTGTTTTTCAAAGTACGTTCCATTTACATCTGTTGTATGATACTTGCGTGTACAATGTCGGCAATAGACAGAGCATTGTTCGGTCACAAGCAGTACGATGCGGTCTGCATATTTATGAACGATACGATTCGTCACACGATATTTCATATCGCCAACCGGGTCAACATCGGAAAACTGGTTTACGATCAGCTCATCTGCGGCAGGCAAAGCTTGCAAACGAATCGGGCAATTGGGATCGGTTTTATCCATCAAAGAAGCATAATAAGGCGTGACTGCCCAGCGATACAAACCTTCACTTTTGCTGATCGCTTCTTCTTCATCCGGGTTAAGATCGATATAGTTTTTCAGAGCATCTACCGTTTGAATCCGATTTCTGAATTGTGCTTTCCAATCATTCCAATCCCATTTCTCGTTCATTTTTTGTTCCTCCTGTTATCGATTTGATGTGATAGAGCAATCGCAAGCATAATCATCGTTGAACTATACAAATTCGATTGTTGCACACCGTGCCGTTTATTCAGCATCCGGCTCTGTCGGCAAAGAAAGGGTACGTACAGAGGAAAACATAATAAAAATAGATGAACACATTAAGCCAATCGCGCCTACAATTAGCGTTGGCGTCGTGCCTATAAAGCCACCAAGCCATCCACCTAACAGTGCGCCGATAGGTACAACACCCATCCCAAACATACGCATACAAGCATTCATTCTGCCCTGCAATTGATTTGGCGTAATCGCCTGGCGCAAGCTGCGCTGATTAATGTTGTAGACGATCACCATCGCCGCATCAATCATATACATGACCATAATGAGCAATACCGCCGGTAATACGGGCAGCAGCGTCGCCACCGGGATGATCAGCGATACGAAGCCCGCCAAAAACAAAGACAGCACTAATGTTTTGCCGATACCGAGCTTGTTAACCATAGGTCCTGCCAGAAAAGCTCCTAGCAGTGCACCGACCCCGGACATCGAAAAAATCAGTCCGATATAGATCGGCGCTAACGCTAACGTACGTGATATATACAAAATGAATACAGGCTCAATCACATACGTAAACATATTGAAAATGACAGTACCGATCAAAATGGCACGTAATGCATTGTTGTTAAAGACGAAGCCCGCTCCTTCGCGGATATCACTCCACAAGTTTTGTTCGGTTCCTTCCGGCACAACAATAACGTCCTCTTTCTTTTTAATAAAAGAAAGATATACCGCAGACAGCAAATACGTACCGACATTAAACAAAATCGATATTGGAGCCGAGAACACTTGAATTAGCGCGCCGCCGATACTTTGACCGACGACCGTAGCGCTTGAACTGCTAAATTCCAATTTGCTGTTGCCTTCCACCAGCTCGTCTTTTTTGACCACGGTAGGCAAATAAGATACGTGGGCAATTTCAAACACGACTGTATTGACGCCTACGATCGCAGCGATAATATACAGCATCGGCATGCTTAGCACATCGAAAAACAGCCCTACTGGAATACCGATCAATACGATCGCACGCACGATATCGGACACAATCATCATCGGACGCTTTGCTTTACGGTCTACCCATACACCAACAAACAAGCTAATCAGTAAAAAAGGTAAAAATTCAACTGCTGTCAAAATGCCCATTTGCAGTGGTGAAGCATGCAATGTTAACGCCGCGATCAATGGAATAGCTACGGTCGTAATCTGTACGCCAAACGATGAAATCGTATGCCCTAGCCAGAAATTCCGAAAATCATGATGCTTCAATAAACCTAATGAAACTCTACTCATAACATCCTCCTGAAATTCAATTACTTCACTTTAACTTCAATTAGCTCAAGCGCTTGCTCCAACGTCTGCACCGTTTCATCCATTGTAGGGCTATGGGCGATAAGATAGCCTAAACGTTGATAAGCATTTTGCGGAGGAACGATCATTTCGCCTGACTGAATATGAATCCGGCTAGCTTGAATATGATTCATCCGCTGTACGCGATCGATGCCTGTTAATTGTTCCAACTCTCCTTTCACGCTTGACATTACAAAACGAATACCAGCTGTGCCTGTATAATGAAGCGGTGGAAGACGGGGGCCATCAACCGCGCAATACATCTGTTGCTCCAGCAGATCGATCCCTGTTGTAAGCCGGATCAATTCAGGGATCATACCACCTGCCAGACGCCCATTAATTTCTACAATGGAGCAGCCTGCTTCTGTCCATTTCACTTCGGTATGAGCCGCCCCATTTTTAAACTGTACGGTGTTTAGCGCTTGCAACACTGTGTCCGTCATATTTCGGTATTGATCCGCTGACAGCGCCGCTGGAAACAGATGACCTGCTTCCACAAAAAAAGGTAAGCCTGCCAGCGATTTTTGCGTGATGCCAATTACGGTCGTCTGTCCTTGCCAGCTCATCGTCTCCACACTGTATTCAGGAGCGTCGACATATTGTTCAATCAACACTTCATGTGGAACAGCTTGCCCGCGTACATTCACCTGATGACTTAATATCATTCGTACTTGCGCTTGCGCAACTTCCATACTCGTACACAGTCGTACTTCGTTGGAGCCGCTATCTTCGGTCGGTTTGACTACACAAGGCAGTCCGATGCGCCGGATCGCTTCATCCAGTTCCGCTTCGGTATGCACTACTTCAAAACGCGGTTGTAACACCCCAGCTTGCTCCAGTACACGCCGGGTTTGCGCTTTGTTACGAACATAACGTACCGTGTCCACATCATTACCGGGTAGCCCATAAAATGTAGTTAACTTTGCTACTTGCTCCAAATAAAATTCGCTTGTCGTTGTAATGCCACGAATACAATCAACATCGATCGTTGTGGCAATCTGCCGCTGCAACTCATCGATATCGTTTGTATTACACACATACACTTCACACGGTATATCCTCTAATCCCCGGTATCGCTGCGGCTGATTCGTATACAATACAGGCTCCAGCCCCGATGCTGCTGCACGAGCTAACGCCATCATACCAGTACCGGTCGTATTCGCTTCGATAAATAGCAACTTAGACACGATGAATCACTCCTGACAGCACCGCATAAGACCATGAATGGACAACGGTTCGATATGGTACATGCCTCGGTTGCTCAGGCAAACGCAACCGATCGATTTGTTTGGCTATTCTGTAATTTGGATTGTAGATTGTATCGACATAACGATCGCCACGATCAGGGAAAATAGCGAGTATGTTAGCTCCATCAGACACTTGAGTTTGTAGCCATCTTGCCACCGCATATACAGAGCCGGAAGAATTACCTGCAAAAATATGCTGTTCTTTGGCTAGGTCAAGCGTGGCAGCAAATGCCTCCTCGTCATTGAGCCAGTGCACTTCATCCACAAGTGTATGATCGACATTCGCGGCAACAAGTGAATTGCCAAGCCCTCCTTGTAATCGCTGAGGCCAATCCGGCTGTTCAAAAATAACACTGCCTGTACAATCAACCGCAATGACGCGCAATTGAGGATTGTACCGTTTTAATGCACGCGCCGTGCCGCTCATTGAACCTCCGCTACCGACAGAGACAACGAGATAATCAATTTGTGCGATATCTTGCATCACTTCCTGAACGAGCGCTTCATATGCGGCAGGATTGTTGGCATTATCATATTGTCGTGGCCAATATGCACCTGGCAGCTCTGTCATTAACTGTTCCAGCCGCTCTAGACGCGCACTTTGCCAACCGTTGCTACCCATTGCGGATACGATATCAATGCGACATCCGAGTGCAGTCAGTTTTGCCATCGTAATCGCATCCATACGCGGATCGGTCACAATATGCACATCATGTCCTAGACAAGCGCCAACCATCGCTACCCCGCAAGCCATCGTCCCCGATGAGCTTTCAATAATAGGTGCTCCTTCTTGCAATTGCCCTGTGCGCTTAGCTTCCAAAAGGATTTGTTTGGCTACACGATCTTTCATGCCAAATGGATTCATCAATTCCAATTTGGCATAAATCGAGCTGTCATTCGCAGAAGCAGGCTTTAATTGCACCAAAGGCGTATGTCCAATCGCTTCAATCATATTCATACTTATCAAATGGCTGTCCCCCTTTCGCAGCATGATCCGCTTTAACCTAGTGACTCGTCTCAGGAAGATGTAAGGTTGCGTCCATCTGAACCCTGCTTGAACCGTGCAGCATTCAGACGAACGCAATCCCTGGATAAATTTGAGACAAGCTACTAGTGTGCACATTATGATTTGAGTAAAGCATCCACTTCCTCATCGCTTAATTGCTCCATATGCGCATACATACGTTCTTCTACAATAGCAGCGAATTGCCGAATCGTTGGATACAAAAACACATCGCGTAAAGGCAACTCAAGCTGTAATTGACGACGGATTCTGGACACTATTTGTGTTGCCAGCAGCGAATGTCCACCTACATCGAAGAAATGATCATCAACACCGATCCCTTCGATGTGCAGCAATTCAGTCCAGATGCCGGTGACATAGTGTTCCATTTCCGATTCCGGCGCGTTCGTAGAAGATGGCTGATGATAGCTCAGTTTGTCAGGCTTTTTTAATTGGCTGCGATCCGTTTTGCCATTTGCGTTTAACGGCATCTGTTTTAGCGGAATAATAAAGGTGGGCACCATATAATCAGGCAATAACGATTGTACATAGGCACGAATAGGCTCGGTCACATTTGCCGCTGCCGCCTCACTGAAATCAATGCTTCGATTTGTTGGCACGATATATGCAAGCAGACGTTTGATGCCAGACACTTCTTCATCCAGCATCACAACCGCTTCGTTCACATCAGGATGCAGCAGCAATACGGCTTCAATCTCACCTAATTCAACACGCATACCGCGAATTTTCACCTGATTATCGATGCGGCCGCTAAATTGCAATGCACCGTCTGAACGATAAAAGCCCAAATCGCCTGTACGATACATGCGTTCCCCTGGAAAATAACGGTCTGGAATGAATGACTGTGCCGTTTTATCAGGCAAATGCTGATAGCCACGAGCCAAACCAACACCGGCGAGGTACAACATACCGGTTACTCCCGGTGGAACAGGCTGTAAATATTCATCCAGCACATAGCAGCGATTGTTATCGATCGGTTTGCCGATACAGATTGCGCCTTCTGCCTCCATATCTTGCTCGACAACTACATGCAAAGTGGAATCGATGGACACTTCGGTCGCTCCCCATGTGTTGTTCAACGTACCCGGCATTTTGGTCAAAAATCGTCTGACGATACTAGCTGTTAACGGCTCACCAGATGAGATCGTACTGCGTAGTCGCCGCAACTTTAGGTGCTCATCCGGTGCAAGTTCATCCAGCACCAAATTCAACATGCTAGGTACAAATTGCACATGCACCACTTCATAATGGATACAAGCATCAATGATCGAGCGTGGATCGCGATGTAAGTCTGGCTCCAACAAAGCGACACAACCGCCATAACTTAGCGGCCAAAAAAATTCAACAGCGGCATCATCAAACGTTAACGTCGTTTTTTGCAGCACCGTTTCGCCAACTTGCAAATGAAACTGATTTTGCATCCAGCATATCCGGTTTACCCATCCTGCATGCACATTGAGCACACCTTTTGGTTTGCCGGTTGAGCCGGACGTATAATAGAGCGATACGAGCGACTGCGGTGTTACCGCACATTCCGGCTTCGTATGTGGGTGCTTTTGTACGATAGCCCACTGCGAATCGATGCACAAAATCGGAATGTTAGCTGTACGAAGCTTCGTTTGTGTATGCTCCTGTACGAGGCATAACGCTGCGCCTGCGTCCTGTACAATATGTCGGATACGGCTTTCCGGCAACGCCATATCAATCGGCACAAAAGCAGCTCCTGCTTTTAAAATTGCTAGCAAGCTAATAACCAATTCCAGCGAGCGCTCTACTCCTACAGCAACGACTTTATGCACATCGGCAACAGCCGAATCCGTCCAATAGCGCATTAGTTCATGTGCCAATTGATTGGAGCGTTGTTCCAGTTCGCCATAAGTAAGCGGCACATCCCGATAAATGGCAGCGATCCGTTCAGGATGAAGCTTTGCCTGTTGTTCAAACAGTTCATGCAAGCAAACATGCGCCGGAAACGGAGTTACTGTATCATTTTGCCCATAAATCATCCGATGCTGCTGTTCTGGCGATAATAACGGTAATTTGGCGATATTCATGTCAGGCTGGCTTAACATCCCAGCCAATAACGAACAAAAGCTGGATTGCATATGTTCTATTTTGGGTCTACTAAACAAACGACGATTGTATTCGAAAGTAGCCGCCAACGCTCCGGAAGCGAGTTCTTTCAAAAATAAAGTCAATTCAAAACGTGCTGTACCATTGTTCACCTCGATCGGAGACACAGCCAAACCGTTCAGCTCCAATCGTTCCTCCAATTGGTTTTGATAAGCAAACATCACCTGAACGATCGGTGAATACGCTTGATTACGTTCCGGTTGTAGCTCTTTGACGAGCAGTTCAAATGGCATATCCTGATGATCATACACACGCAAACAACGCTCTTTCACCTGCTCCAAATAGGTCAAAAATGAATGTTGTTTATCGAATCGACTGCGAATTGCTACCGTATTTACAAAAAAGCCGATCATTCGTTCCAGTTCATCCTCATTACGATTGGCAACAGGTGAACCGATAATAATATCATTTTGACCGGAATAACGATGCAACATAATATTAAATACGGCTTGCAAAATCATATAAGGAGACGCTTGCGTACGCTGTGCCAGTAAAGCAAGCTGTTTCATCTGCTCCGCCGGCAGCTCAAAATATAATTTGTCCCCTTCGAATGTTTGGACAGGCGGTCTCGGTTTATCGGTCGGTAGCTGTAATACTGGCAATTCACCGGCAAGCTCTGTTTTCCAAAATGCAAGCTGTTTCTGTAAACGATGTGATGTCATCTGCGCTTTCTGCCAGCGTGCATAGTCGGCATATTGCCATACAGATACAGATAATGGAGAAGATTTGCCTTTCACATACGCTGTATAGAGCATATTCAATTCATCGAGCAACACTACATTTGACCATGCATCCGTAATAATATGATGAATCACGATACAGATTACAGCTTGAGTAGGTGACAGCGAAAATAGACAGACTCGAATCAACGGCACTCGTTCCAGATCAAATGGTCGGCTTGCTTCTTCACTCAATCGCTGCTCAAGCAATTGCTCCATTTCATCAGCTGTAGCGGCTGTAAGTGGAACATGTACAAATGGAAGCGGAATTTGTGCGGCTACTACAGGTACAGGTTGATCGTCTACGACCTGAAATGTCGTTCGCAACAAATCATGCCGCTGAATCAATTCCGCAAATGCCGCCTGTAATGCTTGCAAATCAAGCTGCCCTTCAATCCGATAAGCAAGCGGCTCATTATAAACCGGATTGTCAGGCTCCATTTGCTGGATAAACCATAGTCGTTCTTGGGCAAACGACATTTCTAATCGGGCATCGGCAACGAAGCGTGGCGCTGCCAACAGCGAGCGATCTAGATCAGAATGTGCTTGATCGCCTATTTGCTCCAATTGCTGTGCCAATTGCCGTACTGTACGATATTCAAATAACAATGTGAATGGCAATGACTGTTGTGTCATTGTGCGCAATTTGCTCATTACTTTGGAAGCCGAAATGGAATCTCCACCAATTTCAAAAAAATCATCGTCAGGTTCAACATATTCCAGATGCAACACATCCGCTATCGTTGCGGCAATCCAATGTTCCAGTTTTGTTGCCAGCCGCTTTGTACTCTGTTCGGAAGAACGAAGTATAGACGGAACAGGCAATGCTAAGCGATCCAGCTTACTGTTTTGATTTAACGGAAACCGATCCAACTCGATTATAAAATGCGGCATCATATAGGTCGGCAATACGCTTTGCAGTCGTGTTTTCACATCGATTGTCTGCTTTGAACATCCGGGTTCGTATACAATATATGCGGTCAGACGCTGAATGGTCGGAATGTCTTCGCGCAATATAACGACCGCTTCCTGAACGCCGGCAATGGAAAGCAGCGCCGCCTCCACTTCGCCCAGCTCAACACGTACTCCACGTACTTTCACCTGATGATCATTTCTACCTGTAAACTGAATATTGCCATCTGCTCGCTTATACGCCTGATCGCCTGTGCGATACATACGCTCTCCCGCTCTAAACGGATTGGCGATAAACGATTGCCGTGTACGCTCGGCATCATGAATATATCCGCGTGCCAAACCATAACCTGCCACATACAAATCGCCAACTACCCCTGTGCTCACAGGCTGCAAATGCTCATCCAAAATATAAACATGACTGTTCCATAACGGTTTGCCGATCGCAATGGGCTCATTAGTCGCCAAATCCATTTCGGTACATTGATACAAAGTGGAACCGATCGATAATTCAGTCGCTCCCCACAAATTGTACAGACTGCCCGGCATACCGAGTTCCATATAGCGACGTCCAAGCTGTACGGGCAACGCCTCGCCTCCACCAAAACAGCCTCTTAATCGTCGCATCTGCTCGATTTGTTCCGGTGTCACTACATCAAGCACCCGACCTAACATACTGGAAACAAGCACTAGAAAACAGACATCATAACGGATAACCGCCTGAATGATCGCTTCCGGATCACGATGGAGTCCAGGTTCAAGCAATGCGACCGTACCACCGGTCAGCAGCGGCCAAAATAACTCCAATGCCGCATCGTCAAAACCAAGATTCGTTTTTTGCAAAATCGTCTCATGCGGCTGTAATTTCAGTTCCTGCTGGATCGACCAAATCGCAGTTACCCAGCCGCGATGCGTATTGGCTACTCCTTTCGGTGTGCCTGTCGAACCGGACGTATAATAAATGGAAATCAACTGCTCTGCTTGCACTGGAACAAACGGACGATCTGCTGACTGAAGCGGCAATTGTGCTTCTAACATGCGCCATGTTAGTGTATGGTCAACAGAGTATGCTTGATCGATTGGTTGATCGATTGCTAATTCGTCCGTAATCAGAACACGCATGCCGGCATCGTGAATGATTTGCGCTCGTCTTACAGCAGGCATATCGGGATCAAGCGGTACATACGCGCCCCCGGCTTTTAAAATGCCCAACAATACGATAACCAGTTCTGGCGAGCGGTTCATACATACCCCTACAGGCGTTTCGGAAGTTATACCTTTATCGATGAATATATGGGCAAGCCGATTGGATTGTTGACTTAACTGTGCATATGTAAGAGACGTATCATTCATCACGACCGCAATATGCTGCGGTGTCTCTGCTGCTTGCTGCTCAAACCATTCATGAAGATTCATATTTAGCACATCCACTTCGTTTCCCCCTGTCCTCATTATGCAAGTATTTGCCGGATCACCTGTAACGCCTGTTCAATCTGTTCCGTTCGTATGCCGGCATGTGTCACCGCACGGATGCGCCCATGTCCCAATTCGTCAACATATACGCCATGTTGTTGCAGAAGCTGTACGACCATTTCCCAAGTAAAACGCGGATCGGTCACACGGAAAAATACAATATTCGTCTCCACCGTCGGCTCGCAAGCAATGCCCGGAATAGCAGCCAATCCTGCCGCCAGACGATTGGCATGGATATGATCTTCTTCCAACCGCTCGACCATTTGCTCCAATGCAACGATGCCTGCCGCGGCAATGACACCCGCTTGCCGCATACCGCCACCGAGCATTTTGCGGATACGATATACGTTTTGAATAAATGATTGACTGCCCGCAACCATCGAACCGATCGGCGCTGATAACCCTTTAGATAGACAAAACTGAATCGAATCGGCATAGGCGGCAATCGTAGCAGCAGGTACACCCAGCGCTATGGCAGCGTTCCAGATGCGTGCACCGTCCATATGTACGGGAATACGATGTTGCTGTGTAAAACGTTGGACATCCGCCAAATAAGATAAAGGCAATACCCGTCCACCCATCCGATTATGTGGATTTTCCAGACAGATTAAACTAGGTAAAGCAAATTGCGGATCATCCGGATCGCGCGGAATCGCCTGTTGCAAATCGTACAAATCCAAGCGTCCATCCGGTTGTGTCTTGATCGGCTCGTACATTACTCCACCGCACACACTGGCACCAGCTGCTTCATAAATGTAAATATCCGACTCATTGCCAACGAGCACTTTTGTGCCACGTGGACAATGCGCCATAATGGAAGCGAGATTCGCCATCGTTCCGCTAGGCATAAAAATGGCAGCTTCTTTTCCTAACATCTCCGCTGCTTTCGTTTCCAACTTTCGTACGGTCGGGTCTTCGCCGTACACATCGTCGCCAAGTTCCGCTTCGGTCATCGCGGTTAACATGGCTGGTGTAGGCAACGTAAACGTGTCGCTACGAAGTTCAATTTTGATCTGTTTGTCCATCGGTATGCCTCCACAACTAACATAGTATTCCGTCTGCACAACTGGCAGATTAGATATAACGCCGCATCGCTTCAGCAATGACGGTCATCAATTCCAGCGGAGCCTGCAAAAAATGATGATGATCTCCGCTTAAAGTTTGGTAAGATACCGATCCATACGCACTCCATCCATCTAACAGAGCAGGATCGACTTCTTGGTCCTCCTGCCAGCCGATAATCGTTACCGGAAACGCCAGTTGTTCCGGTTGCTGTTTCATATAACGGCGGTTCGATTCCAAATCAGCACGCATAATGCCTGTATTCAATTCGATCATATCCGGAATCGGCACCCCGCCCATTTTATAAGTAAGCAGCTCGATTTCGGCAGCAAGTTCATGATCATCCAGCTCCAAAAAACGACCATACGGCCCTTCATGCGGTGCCACCTGTGAGGAAATAAACAGATGTGACGGCAACGGCCCACCATGTTGCATCAATTGCAAGGACGCTTCATAACTCGGCAATGCTGATCCACAATGACCAAAAAAAGCAAATGGACGATCCATATACGGTTGCAGCGCTTCATTTAATTGCTGTGCCAATTGCTCATACGAAGTATAGGTAGGTTCATGGAAGCGAGTTTCCCGTCCGGGCAATTGCAGCGGACAAACTTCAATTTTACCGATAAATTCGGGCCAATGACGATACATACTTGCTCCGCAACCGGAGTATGGAATACAAAACAAGCGTGCTTTGGCAAACGGGGAAGGCTCTTTAATTAACCAAGGATTCGTCCTCATTCCTTGTTCTTCCATCATAAATTCCATAGCAATCACTCCTTTTATGTTCGGGCATATCCACGTACAGGCATATGTTTAATGCCGCTAATAAAATTAGAGCCTAAATATTCGACCGTACCGGTAATCTCAAAATGGTCGTAATGTGCGAACATTTCTTCATACAGCATCGTTAGCGTTTGTTTGGCTGTTTTGTGACCGATACAATAATGCGATCCACTGCCAAACGCAATATGCGGATTCGGCGTTCTGCGAATATTAAATGTATACGGATCATCAAAAATATCCTCATCCCGGTTAGCTGAACCGAGCCAAACGACAACAGCATCACCCTCACGAATCGGCGTACCGTTAATTTCAGTATCACGCGTCGCATACCGCATAAAATGACTGGCTGGTGAAGACCAACGAAACACTTCCTCCAACCCACTATCCATACATTCAGGATGGGCGGCAAAATCGTGATACAAATCCTGCTTGACCAGCTCCAAAAAGGAAAGACTTGCCGCATGCGGAGTCGTCGCTGTAGCGCCCAGAATCAAACTGTAACAATTGGAAATGATCGCACCGGTATCCATCTTGACCCCATCCAATTCCACTCCGGTCAATACGCTAATCAAATCCTGACCTGGCGAGCGCCGCCGTTGACCGACCATATCAAGGAAATAAGCAAACAATTCGCGGTGGGCTTGCTGTAATGTTGCTTCGCCACCTTCAGACAATTGGTATTCCGCATCATCAGGAGCGATCGACATCAATACGAGCCGAGTAAGCAACGGTAAATCTTGTTCAGGTAAGCCCAACATATAACCGCTCACCGCTATCGAAAGTTCAAACATCGCATGTGCGAAATCAAGTCCATCCGCTTCCAAACTGGGCGCGAGCAGCGTACGAATTTTGGCGCGTAATTGCTGTTCATTGTTTGTAACAGGCTGCTGATTAAATCCGCGCTGCAATGGACGGCGAATTTGACCGTGACGCGGTGGGTCTGTAGCTGCCAATTGCTTGCCGCCCGCAGGGTCTTTTATGCCTAGCAAATTTAGCAATGTTCCCCGTTCAGATGTGAATGTTTCATAGTCTTTGAGCACCTGCACCACATCTTTATATTTGGTGAGCGACCAGAAACCGAGTTCCGCATTGACTTGCTGCCAATGCACCGGTGCATCATGACGCATTTTGCGCCAAACCGCATGCGGTTCTCCCTGGCTATATAACAAAGGATCGGTCAAATCGATTTTCCCGATATCGATCAACGACTCGTTCATCGCATGAGCAGATGACATAACTCAACGCCTCCTTTAACTTTCATTATCGTTTAAGTGCTTGCTTCTGATCCTCAACAATGACCGAAAGTTCAGCGACCGTCGGTTGTAAATACAACAAGCGTGCCGGAATTGGCACATCCAGCATCTGTTCCATATCGATAATCAATTCAGACAAAATAAGTGAATCTCCTCCGATGGCGAAAAAGTTATCATGAATACCGACAGGTTCCACGGATAGCTTGGCGCCCCACAATGCGGCTAGCGTCGATTCCAATGTATTGCGCGGAGCAACATACGTCGTCTGCAATCTGCGCGGAGAGCGTGTCGCAACCGGAAGCTGCTGACGGTCAATTTTTCCGTTCGCCGTCAATGGCATATCGTCCAGTGCTATCATCGCCCAAGGAATCATATAAGCAGGCAAATGCTGCCGTAAATACGTATCGATTTGTGCCAACCATTCCGTTTCGGTCGCGCTCGTTTGCTCCAACTGTACGTAAGCAATCAAACGTTTATTGCCATTCGGGTCTTGCTGAGGCATCACGACAGCTGACTGTACCGTTTGAAATTGCATGATCGTTTTTTCAATTTCATCTGGCTCCACCCGGTAGCCTTGAATTTTAACTTGCCGATCTACCCGACCGATAAATTCAATCGTTCCATCCGGCAATTGGCGTACACGATCACCGGTTTTAAACATCCGTGCACCTGGCTGCTCACTCCACGGATTCGCTATAAACGTGCTGGCGGTCGCGGCAGGACGATGCAAATATGCTCTGGCAAGCCCTGCACCGGCTACATACAACTCCCCTACTTCACCGATATCGACCGGCTGCAATTCATCATCACAAATGATCGTCCACGTGCCGTTAATCGGTGTACCGATCGGCACGGTTGTCTGTTCGGTTAGCACCGATGTCGTCCAACAAGTTGAAAATGTTGTATTTTCGGTTGGACCGTATCCGTTCGTAAATCGCAAATGTGGATACGTATGCAGCAACAATTCCAAATGTGGCACCGAAATGACATCCCCGCCTGCCAGCACATGTCGAATATGCTGGAAAGCAGACAAGTATGCATGAACCATCAATTGGAACAAGCCGGCGGTTAACCAGACAACCGTCACCCTTTCCGTCATCATCGTGTCCGCTAACTGATCAGGGCGCACGATCCCAGCGTCGTAAATGACTAGACGTGCACCTGTCCCTAGGCAACACCACATTTCCAGCGTAGACGCATCAAAAGCAACAGGAGAAACGAGCATAAACACATCATCTGCTGTAAACGAGAAATCGGTCGTATTACGCACTAGACGGGCGACTGCGCGATGGGGAATACATACGCCTTTTGGTGTACCCGTTGAACCTGACGTATAACTAATGTAAGCGAGATGTTCCGGTGTAACCGCTACAGCTCCCCGGGCAGGTGCAACCGGTGTAGGTTGCGGCGCATCCAGCACGAACAAAGGAATCGACTGCTCGGCAAACCGATCTACAAACTGACTTGGCGTAATGACTAGACAAGGCGCAGCATCGTCCAATATAAAGGCTAATCGCGCTGCCGGTATGCCGATTTCCAGCCCCAAATAACAACCGCCAGCCTTCAAAATAGCCAACAGCGAAATGATCAAGTCAAAGGAACGATCAGCCAACACCGCTACGATGCGATCCGGTTTGACGCCAAGCTGGACAAGCTTGTCGGCAAGCTGCTCGGCAGCTTCATTCACTTCCCGATACGTCATATGAGCTGCATGATACGTTAAAGCGATTTTGTCCGGTGTTGTCTGTGCCGCATGTTCAAACAATTCATGAATGCATATCGGCTCCTGTTCGGGCGATTCATTGCCGCTTGAAGATTTGCCCGCAGGCACAAGCCATCTGTCCGGTACAGTTACCATTTGATCCGGTGTATTCCAATGTGGGGCAAATGCAGCAGGTGCCGATGCGGACGCATCATACAAATGCAGCGGCTGCAAATTCGTCCATACGGTTTCGATATGCTGCAAACACTGTTCAAATGTGCCCGCAAACCCTGTACGTATCCAGCCGTGAGCAATGCTTTGCTCAGCTGGCCATACGGAATACTGACCTTCATGATTGATAAGCGTAATATAAGGCAAATGAGTCGACATTTGATCTACTCCTTCGTTTCCGAAATATATGGCATTATATGCGACACCATCGCTTTAACATGTTTGCTAGTCATCATCGAATAATGATCAGCTGCTACGATGATCGTATCGATCCGTTCCGCGTAAGGCTGCCAGTCGGCTGCACGTTCCAGCGCCTGCCCTTCATATTGTGCGCCGATCCACATGAATGTACCGGCAAAGCGCTGCGGTGTATGCTCGATCATCGCCTGATAGTTGGACAGAAACAGACGATAAAAATGCTCGGTCTGCTCATCGGTATAATCGATATCTACCGCAGACTTCTCGTCTTGACCAACGTCCAGCTGCTGAGCACCGTGCAGATCATGTAAAAAGTGCTGTTTCAATTCTGTGCTAGCGTAATCGGATAAACGTTCATGCGGCTGACTCACTCGGGAATCAAGCAGTACTAAATGCGCAACTTCATCCCCCGCTTGTACGAGCTGACACGCCATTTCATGCGCAACTACACCGCCAAATGACCAACCGAGCAATGAATACGGGCCCTCAGACTGAATGGTTCGAATCGATTGTATATATTGCGCCGCCAATTGTTTGATCGAAACCGGTGTCAGTTCGGTCACCCGCTCTGCTTCATGAGCATATAAACGCTGATCCTGAATCGCATAAACCGGCTGATCTGCTCCGAGCGCATCCGGCAAAGTGTGATAACACATCGCACTGCCTCCAACCGGATGAATACAAAACAGCGGCAAACGCGAACCTGTCGCACGTAAAGCAATCAGCTCGGATACAGATGGCGTTGCCGCTGAATGATCCGTTAGCAACAAAGCTAAACGCTCCACCGTAGGATGCTCCAAAACAGCCGACAGCGGCAGCTTTTTGCCAAATTGCTGTTCGATATGCGCCACCAATTGAATCGCCAACAATGAATGACCGCCCCAATGGAAAAATGATTCATTTACACCGGGAACTTGCACACCGAGAAGCTGTTCCCATAACTTCAACAGTTGATGTTCCGTCCAACTACTAGCTGCGCGGTAATTGGCAGCAGGCTCTGGATGAGCGTGCATAGCCGTATGCGCGAGCGCTTTACGATCGATTTTCCCGCTTGTTGTCACCGGCATATTGTCCAGCCAAATCCAACGAGACGGAATCATATAATGAGGCATATACAATTTTAAATATTCGTATAACTCGTCTATGTCAGGTGTGTCGCCCTTCAGCTGTGGCACGATACAAGCAATCAGTTGAATATGATCCGCATCTCCAATCGTACACAATGCACATGCAGCTACATGTGGATGTGTTGCCAATTTGGCTTCAATATCACCCAGTTCAATCCGAAAACCGCGTATTTTCACTTGATGATCGAAACGACCGAGATACTCAATCGCCCCGTTGGTCAAATATTTCACTTGATCACCAGTTTTGTACAAACGCGCTGCCGGATCATCGCTAAACGGATCGGCAATAAATCGTTCCGCGTTCAGTTCCGGTCGATTGTGATAACCACGCGCCAGACAAACGCCACCAATGTACAGCTCTCCAGGCACTCCTACTCCAACCCGCCTACCATGCTGGTTAAGCACACGTATATACACATTGGCGATCGGCATCCCGATCGGCACAATCGTATCCCCTTTGCGACAAGCCCAGCTTGTCACATCAACCGCCGCTTCGGTAGGACCATACAGATTGTGCAGCTCACACGATAAACGTGCAAAAAACTGCTGTTGCAAAGCCGGTGATAATGCCTCACCGCTACATATCACTTTTTGCAAACAGCTACATTGCTCCACGCCAGGCTGTGCCAGAAAAGCGTGCAACATCGAAGGTACAAAATGAACGATCGTAATCTGGTATTGGCAAATCGTATCTAGCAAATACTGCGGATTTTTATGTCCATCCGGCTCTGCCATCACCAATCCGGCACCGGTCATTAATGGCCAGAAAAATTCCCATACCGATACATCAAACGTAAATGGCGTTTTTTGCAAAATTCGATCCGTAACGCTCAATTGATATTGTTCCTGCATCCATAACAAACGATTGGCGATCGCTTTATGTTCAATCAGCACTCCTTTCGGTTTACCGGTCGAACCGGAAGTATAAATCATATACGCCAATTGCCCAGGATTATACGCCAGCTCCAAATTTTCGCATGACTCCTCATCGATCGCACGTAACAACTGTTCGATATCCAGCACCGTTCCCGCATAGCGCGCAAATAAAGCTGCCGATTGCTGATTCGTAATAATTAATGTTGGAGCGGCATCTTGAACGATCTCCTCCATATAGTGAACAGGATGCTGTGGATCAAATGGCACATACGCACCACCCGCTTTCAAAATAGCCATTAAAACGAGCGGCAACTCGGCTGACCGCTCCAGACAAACACCAGCTTTCAGCTCCGTATCCAATCCATGTTTACGCAAATAATGCGCGATTCGATTAGCTTGTTCATTGCATTCACGATAGCTAAGTTGTTGATCACGATACATAATCGCGATGTTATCCGGTGTGCAAGCCGCTTGCTGTTCAAATAATGTATGCAGCAGATGAGGACGTGGAAATAAACGAGCGGTTTCGTTCCAACTGTTTATTTCTGCCTGTTCAGCAGCCGTCAATAATGATTGACGATCAGCTTCGGTATCCGTATCGTGAGCCGCATAATGGAGCGCCTGCAAGTAATAGCCCGCAAGACGCCGAATCTGCTCATCGTCAAACAAGCTTTGATCCCAGCGTAACGCCAGTCTTAGCTCGCCTTGCTCCCCTTCCAGCGAAAATTCCGCTCCAAAAGGAAAACTGTTATCCGCATAGCCTGGTTGCTCAACAATACGCAACTCATGGTAAGAACCAAGCTTTTGCTCTGACACATAAAAATGCGTAAAGTTAAAAAACGTTTCAAACAGTGGCTCGCCACCAATATCGTGTTGAATTTGAGCCATCGGATAATGGCGATGCTGTAACATGTCCTTTTCCGTTTCCCATGCCTGTTGTGCAATCGATCGCCAGCTTCCACCATCAAGACGCAGTCGAAACGGTAATGTATTCAAAAATAAACCGAGTATGCGATCCCCATCTGTTTGCTGTGGACGACCATGAAATAAAACGCCAGATGTAATATCCTGTTCGTTCGTAATCGTTTTTAACACTTGCATATGGACGGCAATCAACCAGCTTTTTAACGGAATCATTGTCGTTTGTGCCAATTCGCGCAGTGCCAAAGACAGCGCAGCCGGAATCTCGACGTCTTGCAGCTGCATCGCAGGAGCGGTCGCTTTTTTCAGCCTCCAACGCGGCAATACGGTACGCGCAAATCCGTCCAGTGCCTGCTTCCAATAATCACGCTGTTCCGGCGCTTGCAACGCGAGCTGTTCTTCTCTCACATGCTGTTTAAACGATGACTGCAATGGCACTAGCGGCTGTAATGATTGCCCTTGTAACAATCGATCTACCGTTTCAAACCATTCTGTCGTAAAATGCGCTACACTCCACCCATCCAAAATTGCATGATGCATCACTAGCATCATATAAATATGATCTTCAGCCACTTGTACGATACGAACACGCAACAAAGCTTGACTCCAATCAAACGGCGTATTCATTTCCGCGTCTACCCAACGGCGAACTACATGCTGTTCATCCTCGGCATGATGACGCTCGTCCACATAATGGATCAACATTTTCCCTTGTGTATGTACCAGTTGTAATGGCACACGATAATGAGTAAGATCAAATGTCGTTCGCAGCACAGCATGACGCTCCATTAACCGCTGCAAAGCCTGCTCCCATATCGCTTGCTCAAAATGACCGTGGATGGAAAAGTGGATCAAATCATGATACAACTTGGCATGCGGATGCAATTCATTTTGAAATAACATGCCTTGCTGCATTTGGGTAAGTGGATACGCTTCCTCTACATCATCAGGCAAAAGAGCTTGTTCGGTCGCTGTAATTAGATCGTATGGGACATCTATGTGCACAGTTTCGCTGCTCACTGCTGTGACATGGGGAGCAAGCGCTTGAATCGTTTGATACGATAATATGTCTTTGATGCTCAGGTGCAAATTATGCTCTTTAGCGAGCGCGATCATGCTTAACATACGGATCGAGTCGCCACCGCACGCAAAATAATTATGTTGAATACCGAGCTGCTCCACCTGTAAAACTTGCTGCCAAATATGGACAAGCTTTTTTTCCGTTTCATTCGTCGGTTGTACCGTCCCCGTTACGACTGAACGATGAGGTGATGGTAGACGGCGTTTGTTTGACTTTTCCGGCAGTCGCTCTACAGTGTAGATGTGCCGCGGAATCCAATGTTCTGGCAACTGTTCACCCAAACGATATTGCAGCTCTGACATCGTAATCGCTGCGCCAGGCTGAACGACTACAAACGCAATCAACATTTGAGCGGCATTAACTTCAACCATAACTTCACGAATTTGCGGCATATTCAAGCAAACTTCGTGTATGTACGGCAGCGGAAGCGGTGAGCCGTTCAGCTCGATTTCATCTTGTTTGTTGTATAACCATTCGATTTGTCCATCTCGCCCTAGTCGACAATAATCATCGGTTCGATACAACCAGAGGCGATCGGTTTTATGATCCACTCGCTCGCTCCAGCGCGCATCTGACAACTCGGCATGGAAAACGGTTGCTGCTGGACAATCCCATTCACCGATATGCAATGTTCCGGCGATACCAGGTGGCATCATCTGCCCCGCCTGATCAAGCACGTACAATGGCTGGCTTTCCAAGCCAACTCCGATGCTTCGATCCGTACGTTCATAACGATTACCGTCCAGCGGAAGCGTTCGATAGCTAATGACACCCCCCCATGCACGCACACTATGAATATGAACAAGCTGCAATTGCGCGCTGGAAACGTTATGCCGTTCTAACCATGTTTGCATCGATGGTACGGTGATCGTTTTCCCTGTAATAAATAGCGTTTTTAGTGCAAGCTTGTGCTGTTCATGACGATCAGCTAATGACATCCATGTCGTTAACGAATGACAGCCTAGTGTAAAACGAGTCACCTTTTCCAGTTGTACAAGCTCCAACACATATTGCGGCTGGTCATACATCCAATCCGGTACGATTACTAATGTCGCCCCACTGAACAATGCGCCGCCGATTTCCCATAGTGCCAACTCATGGTCAAGCGGTTGCGACCATGCCCACACATCCGTCTTCTCCAACGTAAACGCCTGTGTAGCTAATTCATTCATCCGTAACAAACGATAATGTGGCACGACAACCGATGCTGCATCGCTTTCTGCCGTCCAATACATATACGCAGCTTGATGGGCAGCCACATGCCGATTCGGATCAATGCCCTGCTGTGCACAATCGTCTACCTGTTCAAGACATACGATATGCGCGGACAATGAGGACAGATGGCGAACAAAATATTCATTAGTGATGACAGCGTGTACACCTGTCCTTTGTAAACGTCGCTCGTTAAAAGCAGCCGGATGGGCAGCATGTAAAGGAACACAACAACCCCCTACTTTCCAAATCGCTAACAGGCTAGCAATCGCCTCGGCAGAAGGTTCCAACCAGAGCGCGATATATGCCCCTGTTGGGATGCCGAGTTTTAACAAATGAGCGGCAATCCCGTTTGCCTTCTCATTAAGCTGTGTATACGTTAGCGATGTGCCCTGATGACGAAGCGCCAGCTTATCAGGCGTATGCTTGGCATAATATTCAAACCGTTCATAACAGCTTTGTACGTGCACCAACTGTGCTAATGCCGATGCAGATGAAGACGACTCGGGTTCATTCGTTGCCACCATCTGTGCATCGTAAACCGGAAGATGCCAAATCCGCTGCTGCTCATCATTCACAATCTGCTCGATCAACTGCACAAAATGCTGCGTCAGTTGTGCAATTAGCGGTTGATCATATAAATGTTTCTGATATTCCCAAATTCCGTACAAGCCATCCTCTGTGTGCATCATATCCAGATACAACTCAAATTTCGCTGTGCCCAATGCCAGGTCGACAGGCTGAATAGTCAGTCCGGTCAAATCCAGTTCCAATTTGGAATCGTTCTGAAAAGCAAACATCGCTTGGAAAATAGGCGTCTGCCCTAAATGCCGTTCCGGTGCCAATCGTTCGACTACCAGATCAAATGGAACATCCTGATGATCGTAAGCTTCCAGCATCGTTGTACGCACTTGCAGCAACAGATCGACAAAAGTCGGGTTATGCTGCACATTCGTTCGCAATGCCATCGTATTGACAAACATCCCTACGATCGGTTCCAGCTCGGGATGATTGCGATTAGCAATCGGTGTGCCCACCACAATGTCGTGTTGTCCGGAAACACGAGCAAGCAACACCTGATACACAGCCAACAGACCGATATACAGCGTCGTGCCTTTGCTGCTGCACAATTGCGAAAACCGTTCAGTCAGATCACTTGCAATCCGAAAATCAAATGTCGCTCCTGCATTATCGTATTGCAAAGGACGATTTGCCGGCACAGGCAAATCCAACACAGGCAGTTCCCCTTGCAAATGCTGTTCCCAAAAGCGCAGTTGCTGTTCCAACTGCTCCCCTTGTAAATAATCTTTTTGCCATTGCGCAAAGTCAGCGACTTGAATGTCCAGCTCAGGCAATGGTGCGGCTATCCCTTGCAGCTCAGAACGATATACTATACTCAACTCGCGCAGCAAAATCGAACAAGACCAACCGTCCGTCACAATATGATGCATATTGAGCAACAAATAATGCTCGGTCGGATGAACTGTATCCAAATACACTCGAAAAAGCGGAGCTTGCTCCAAGGAAAACGGTTCACGAATATGCGCCAGCATTCGCTGCTCTACCGTATTCATGTCGCCATTCGGTAATACACCGTATTGAATATCACATTTCAGCTCCGGTACGATCCGCTGCATAATCTCACTGTCTTCGACAGCAAAGTAAGTGCGCAACGATTCATGCCTTTCCACCAAACGATCTATGCTATGTTGCAATACTTCCGCATACAGATGACCTGTAAGCTTGAACAATAAAGGCACATGATAAACTGCCGGATCAGACACGGTCTCTTGCACAAACCAGATTCTTCTCTGTGCAAAAGAAGCCGGAAACGAATAATGGCTCGTATCAAATGTTGTACTCAATCGTTCAGTCCTCCTTTTCGAGCTCATACTTTACACTGATTACACCTGTTAACGGCTGGAACTACGTGGCAGTCTGGACATTTTGGGAATCGATACTGTAGCGGCAGTGCCTGCCTGTTCGAGTTCATCCAAAAACTGTGCCATCTCTGCAATCGTTGGTGCATCAAAGATCGCTTTGACCGGTATTTGCTTGGCAAATTCCGTTTGTACCGCTGAAGCAATCTGTGTCGCCAATAATGAATGACCACCGATATCGAAAAAGTTTTCGTCAATACCGAGCTGTTCACGTTGTAGCAATTGGCACCAGATTAACGCCAATCGTTGCTCGGTCGCAGTGACAGGCAGCTTCACCGTTTCAGTAGTCGACCGCGCATGATCTAGTTGCGGCAAACGCGCATAATCGATTTTGCCGCCTGCGGTCATCGGGAATTGCTCTACGCTCACATAAAAAGCAGGCTGCATATACGCCGGCAGCTGTTGTTTGATGCGTTGTCGAATCTCGTCCAATGACACATCAAGCGTGCTGCATTTTAAATAAGCAATCAGTTGTTTATTATGCTGAGGCTGTTGCTGACTGACGATCACGATCGCTTTCTCGATCATTTCGAGTTGTTCCAGCTGATTGGCAATCTCACCCAGCTCTACCCGATAACCTCTAATTTTAACCTGTGCATCTTTGCGTCCGATATATTCGATCTGACCATCCGGCAAATAACGCACATAATCGCCGGTACGGTACAAACGCTCCTCTGCCCGAAACGGATTGGCAATAAACGCTTGTGCGGTCAATTCCGACTGCCCCCAGTACCCGCTAGCAAGCCGTGTGCCGCCGATAAACAGCTCGCCTGTTACGCCGATTGGCACGAGCTGTAACGCCGAGTCGAGTACGTATAAACGTGTATTGGGCAAAGCGCGACCGATCGGAAGATCACCGCGTCGTTCGATCCATTGATCCTGATCATCATAAAAAGAAGTTGCCGCTACCGTAGCTTCCGTCGGCCCATACGCATTATTCCAGCGCACACGCGTACCGGTTATCGCTTTCCATTTTTGATACAAAGATACAGATGCTTTTTCTCCACCAACCGATACTAGTTTGAGCGAATCCGGTATATGATCGCTGTCATTCCATTCGCTAACGAGCAAATGCCAGTAAGCGGTAGGCAAATATAGCACACTGATTTGTTTTTCATTTAACCAACGTACAAATTCATGTGTATCTACAACCGATGACGGACGTAATACAAGCGTCGCCCCTGCCAATAAAGTTGGGAATATTTCGTGGATCGAAAAGTCAAAACTAATCGCTGAAAATTGCACTACCCGATCATCAGCAAGCAAATGATTGCTTTCCATCACTGTCATCGTATGATCCAGCAAAGCAATTTCAGGAATGACGACGCCTTTCGGATGCCCGGTTGAACCGGAAGTATAAATCATATAAGCGGCATGCTCGATATCGATCTGTGCCGCAAATGCGCTCGTCATTGTTGGCTCTGAAACGGCAAGCTGCGGATCGGTTTGTTGTAACGAATCCACTGTGATCACACATGGATGGCTAACCGGCAAGATGTCAGCTAAGGCAGTCGTCGTCAAAATAGCAGACATTTGGCTATTTTGTACCATCCATTGAATGCGCTCTGTCGGATATTCCGGGTCCATCGGAACAAAACAAGCTTCCGTTTTCAACACCGCCAGCATAGACGCAATCAATTCAATGGAACGTTTCATATAAATGCCGATCACAGTGTTGCGATTCGTGTTGGCAACTTGCAGCCGTTGTGCGATCGATTGAACTTGCGCTTGCAGTTGTTCATACGTGACTATGCGCTCGGCATCTTCAATCGCAATCGCATGATGGTACACATTAGCGATATGAGAAAATTGCCGATACACTCCTTGTTGTTCCCATTCTGGATCGCTATCCACCCGCTTCGTCTCATTCCAGGTGACGGCGATCTGCTCTGTTTCCTGTTCGTCCAAAATGGCAGTTCGCGATACTGGCGCATCCGGCTGGACAAGCATCTGATGGAGCAGACGCATATAATGACGGGCAAAACGCTCGATCGTCTCCGGTGCAAACAAATCTGTAGCATACTCAATCGTCACATACAGCTCATCTTGCTCCTCAATAAACATACTAAGATCAAACAACGAATTTACCGTGTCCAGCTCATACGGACGACACGACACAGACAGATCAGCACTATGAAACGGATCGCTTTGCAGCGAAAACATCACCTGAAACAAAGGTGAGAAATCGGCTGAACGTTCCAAATTCAGCTCCTGTACTAGCTTTTCAAACGGTACATCCGGATGTGCAAATGCTTCCAGCACGGTCTTTTTGACCTGCTGCACCAATTCGTGCCATGTTGTCTCAGCATTGATGCCGGTACGTATCACCAATGTATTAACAAAAAAACCGATAACATGCTCCCACTCCGCACGATTACGATTGCTCATAGGTGAACCAACCAGTACATCTTCAATGCCTGTGTAACGATACAGTACAGCTTTGAAGGCAGCCAGCATCGTCATATATAACGATACGTCTTGTTGATTGCTGAATTGTTTAATCCGCTCGGCAAGCTCAGCTTCAATGTGAAAATTAAATTGCGCTCCGTTAAAAGATTGCTGTGCCGGTCGTGGATAATCGGCAGGCAACTGCATAACTGGCAGCTGACCTTGCAGTTGCTGCTGCCAATATTCCAGTTGCTGCTGCTGACGCTGACCTTGCAACATCTCGCGTTGCCAAAGTGCATAATCGGCATAATGCAGCGTCCGCTCTACTTGCGGTTGTGTAAGCCCTTGTCGGTAAGCTTCGTAAGCTTGCCACCATTCCTGCTCAAGCAAAGACATCGACCAGCCATCAAAAATAATATGATGTACAACGATCAACAACACCGCTTCCGTATCGTTCAATCGATACACATACGCCCGCAATAACGGATCAACCGCCAAGTCAAACGGTTGTTGTTCCTCCGTTTGCAGCGCAGCATGCAGTCGTTCCAACTGCTGTAGCTGCTGCCGCAAATCGATGATGCTCAGCTCCCCTTTTCGTGCGGGATGGATCACCTGAAGCGGTACACCGTTCGGACTCACAAAATTAGTACGCAAGCTTTCATGGCGATCGATCAACTGCTGATAACTCTGTTGCAGCGCTTCGATATCAAGCTGTCCATCTATATGAATCGCTTTGGAAATGTTATATACCGCTGTCGATTGATGCCATTGTTCAAAAAACCAGATTCGTTCCTGTGCATACGATAATGGCATATAAGACTGACGCGGCGCAGGCATAATCGGTTTTTCCGTCTGCTGTAGCTGCTGCTTGCCATATTCATCCACATCATTGGCAAAATCGACCAGCCTCGGATATTCAAACACACTGTGCAGCGGCACTTCCATCGAGAACACCTGACGAATGCGTGAGATTACTTTGATCGCCAGCAATGAATGTCCGCCCAGTTCAAAGAAGTGATCCTCTTGTCCGATATTGTGATGGCCGAGAATTTCAGCCCAGATGGCAGCGATTGCTTTTTCCGTATGGGTAACCGGCTCCTGCTTTTTGGCAATGCCCATATTTCGCACCGGTTCAGGCAATGCGGAACGGCTTATTTTGCCACTCGGTGTTAATGGCATACGTTCAATTTGCATAAAAATCGTCGGAATCATATAATCCGGCAATTGCGTTTTTAAATATTTACGCAATTCCAGTTCATCGATCTGCTGATCGGATACAATGTAAGCAACCAATTCCTGAATGCTCTGCTGTTCACCGGAGTAGCCTACGACTACCGTTTCTTTAATCGTGTTCATCGTTGCGATTACGGCTTCCACTTCGCCTGGTTCAACACGAAAACCGCGAATTTTAATCTGGTCATCGATCCGACCTAGAAATTCCACACTACCGTCGGCTAACATACGCGCTAGATCGCCTGATTTATACATCCGTTGACCTCGTTTAGCGGCAAATGGATTAGGAATAAAGCGTTCTGCCGTTAATGTTTCCCGATTCAGATACCCTCTTGCCAAACATATGCCACCGATATACAGCTCACCACATACACCGATCGGTACAGGCTGCAATTGAGGGTCCAAAATATAAATTTCGCAATTATCGATCGCATGTCCGATCGGTGGCAACGGATGAATATCGTCCATATTGTTGATCATTTGCGCGGTAACTACATGCGTTTCTGTAGGCCCATAATGATTTTGCAGCACACATTCGCCAAGTTGTTTGTGCCACTTTTTGATTTGTGGCGTAATGCGCAGCTGTTCGCCTGAAACGGTAATATCTTTAATTTGGTAGTCGGCATGTTCTACATGCTCTGCTACTTCCGCCACCTGCTGCAAACTAATATAAGGCAAATGCAGTCGCTGCACTTGCTCGTCAATAATGATCTGCAACAATCGCTCAGGATTTTTGCGCGTCTGTTCATCGATTAGCACTAGCTTCCCGCCCGTGCAAAATGCTGAGAAAAATTCATGAAATGACATATCAAAATTCAAAGTCGAAAACTGCAATATCGTTGTTGGACCGGTATGGGTCACATTTTTCATCTGCCAGGCGAGCAAATTGACGATCGGGCGATGATCCATAACGATACCTTTTGGCTTTCCAGTTGAACCGGAAGTGTATAATATGTACAAAATATGATCCGGTGTAACACCCGATACAGGCGCTTCATCCGCAGCTTCAAGTTCACGCCAATCGTCCAACACTAAGCGTGTAATCGGCGCTTGTTCCAGTAACGAAAACAGAGAAGATTGTGTCAATACGACCGAAATGGCAGTATCTTCCAAAATATAATGCAAACGATCCGATGGATAAGAAGGATCAAGCGGCACATAGGCTCCACCTGCCTTTAAAACACCCATCACCGCGATTATCATTTCCAATGAGCGTTCCATACAAATCCCGACACAAACATCAGGTGCTACTCCATCTTGTTGCAAAACGATAGCCAGTCCGTTGGACAATCTGTCCAGCTCTCGATAACTTAACTGCTGTTCGTTAAAAACGACCGCTACGGCATCAGGTGTGCGCTGTACCTGTTGTTCAAAATAATGATGCATGCACAACTGGTCTGGATACGGAGTTTCGGTAGCATTCCATGCGTTTAATTGGTTGATCTCCGACTCCGATAAATAATCCAATTGAGCGATCGCTTGCTCGGGATGCTGTATCACACTTTCCAGCAATTGCACATAATGACCGATCATGCGTGTGATCGTTGCTTCTTTGAACAGATCGGTATTGTACTCGACTCCACCTGACATCGTATCTCCATGCTCGATCAACGTAAGTTCCATATCGAATTTGGATGTTTTGTTATCTGTATCCAATGAACGCACATGCAATCCTTCAAGCTGCAAATGAGCATCATCAATCAGATTAAACAAAATTTGAAACAAAGGTGTTTCGCCTGCTTTGCGTTCCGGCTGTACTGTTTCTACGACCATATCAAACGGTACATCCTGATTGGCATAAGCGTCCAGCGTCTCGCGTTGCACTTCTTTGAGCACATCCACAAATGACATTTCCGCCGCTACCGCTGTGCGAATTACGAGTGTATTTACAAAAAAACCGACCAGCTGTTCCACTTCTTCGCTATTTCGGTTGGCAGCAGGTGTACCGACGACCAGTTCTGTTTGGCGGGTGTACCGATACAGCAAAATATTGTAAACCGCCAAAAAGGACATAAATGGCGTAGTACCATAAGTACGACCGAGTGCTTTAAATGCCTGTGTAACTTCATCCGGAATGGCAAAAGCGATAAAAGCTCCGTTAAATGCCGGACGCGAAGGTGCCGGGAAATCATATGGAAGCTGTAAAGAAGGCAGATGGCCACTTAGCTTCTGCTTCCAGTATTGCAACTGCTGCGCCATTTCGCCACGCTCGATCAACTCGTTTTGCCAGTGCGCATAGTCCGCATATTGAATACGCAAAGGCAGTAACGGAAACGCGGTATCATTTTTGTTCGCTTGGTATAATTGCTCCAGCTCTTTACACACAATGCCCATCGACCAGCCATCAAATACGATATGATGAATATTTAAAACAAAAAAGTATTGTTCCGCCCCGACAGCTATTAAATGCGCACGCAAAAGGGGGCCTGTCGCCAGATCAAATGGAGCTTCCGCTTCCTGTTGAAACAACTCGTTTGCAGTCACTGATTTGATATGATCCGCCAGATGAGACACATCCGTAAATGTCCAATCATAAATTGGAAGCGGATTAATCGTTTGAAACACATCGCCATCTTGCGAAGTAAATGTCGTTCGTAGCGCCTCATGTCGCTGCACAATTTGCGTAATGCTTTGTTTTAATGCCTCGCTATGCAATGCACCGGTAATATGGAACAAAAATGGAACATTGTAAAACGCATGTTGTGGATACAATTGATTTAAAAACCACATCCGTTTTTGCGCAGACGATGCGGGACATGCCCCATTACGCTCAACAGGCTGGATTGTAGCATCGACAGGCTGCTGATGTTGTTTTTGTTGTAATAATTTATGTAATAATGCTTGTCTAGATGTAGAAACCGTATCTTTGCGTGTGAATGAATCCATGACTACTACCCCTCTCATATCGTCGATATTATGATGATTCATGTACAAATGCAGCCTAGCCGTAAGTATGAAAAATCGTCACTTCGCCTTGCAATTGATTCATCAAATGATACGTTTGGTGCAATTGTCGGCAATATTCCGCATTGCCGGGGTCGAGCAAAATGCCGCTACATGTGCCACTATGCGTAATAATAATCCCTAGCCCTTTGACCGTATCGCAAATTTCAAGCACATCATGCAGTTGTTGTTTATGTAATAGCTTTTGATTCAATATCGCACTACGGGTCGAAATGCGTCCGACCGTCAGCAGATCATTTTGTTTAAGCGCCAGTGAAATATGATCTAACAAATGGTCATATTCCAGTCGGTCTTCCGGTTCAAAGCGGATTGACATTTTGTTAAATTCAGCTGTGCTCACCTCCCCCCCTTCATCAATGCTCACGATGGAAAGTGGCGGTACCGGACCAAGACATTCACGCAACCTGACTTCACGGTGATAATAGGAAACGATGCCCTCATACATTACTCCGTCCGTAGGTTCAATTTCCCGGATCAAATCTTCCAATTCAGATTGCGACAGATTCAGTTGAAAGCAACTGTCCACTGCACGAGCAGTAGCGACAATATCGGCAGAAGAACTGGCAAGCCCTTTGCCGATCGGAAGATTGCTGTCAATTTCAATCCAGCCACCTGGCGGAAGCCCATACCGTTCTAATATTTTTTGCGCAATCTGTTTGGATTTCAAACGATGACTCGGTGATACGATCAATTCCGTTGCATCCGGTAACGAACGAAACGTAACCTGTGAATAACGGTTAATCGGCAATGTGATCAAAAAATGATGTTGATCACTACCTACACCTTGAAGCAATTCACCAAAAGTACCAAATGATTTGCCTGTTCCTACTAACAAGGCTGCATGTTTGTGTTCCAAATATGAGCTCATCTGTTCATCCCTCCTGATTCAGCAAAACAGATACGTTTGGCTTCGTTCCTTCGCTATGTTGAGTTTTTGCCATTGCAAACTGCGCTCCTTTTGCTGTAAGGACAGTAGCTGCAACACTTCCTCCGGATGCGTAGAGCCTGCGGAACGTTTAGCGAACAATGCCTCGGCAGCCGAAAAGCATTGTTTCAACATCGCTGGTGAGATCATTACCGTATAACCAGCTGCTGTACATAAATGTTGTAAATAATCCACATCGATATCGTCCGGCATGCGGTGCTGCTCAATCATCCGAGTAATATATTGTCCTGCCAAAATTTGCGCTGTTCGGTAAGGAATCGCAAACATTAACGTAAGTTGGTTAGCTAGCGAAAAACCACCAAAAAACTCTGCCTTGCACCGCTCACGCATATGTTCAACATTAAATTTCATATGTGGAAGCACATAGGTTAACAGTTGCAGTGCCATGCTCATCGTGTTGATTAATGTAGCAAATCCGCTTCCTCCTTCTTTGGCGGTTTCTACCATATTCGTATAAGGTGTACGTTGTTGGCCCATCACAATATCGATGTAATAAGCCGGAATATGTGCAAACTTACCTCTTATTCTTTCCAAAATAGTAAAATTTTTCTTTTGAGGCATAGCCGAAGAAATACTACTCAAATGATCCGGAAGATCAAAAAAGCGGTATTCACTACTTCCCCAATGCATAAAATCAGTCATAAATCGGCTAAATGTAACACTGGCGTTAGATAGCTCAGCTCCAATTAAAAGCATAAAATCTTTGGAAGCAACCCCTGTTAACGCGTGGCGACAACATTTTTCAAACCCTAGCATCTGCGCCATACGTTGCCGATCCCACGGCAATTCCAACCCCGCCATCGCCCCTGATCCTAACGGACATTCATCCAAGCTTTGCCAATGCTGATAAAGTCGCTCCGCTACTTGCATAATCTGTTCCGACATTCCCGCCAAATAAAATCCTACGCTAATTAGCTGTGCCGATTGATAATGCGTATACCCAGGCATTTGCGTATAGGCATGCTCTGTAGCAAGCGGCTGCATACGCTCTGCCAATATGTATAAATCAGCGATCAAATCAAGCAAGCGGTCTCGTGCCAACATTAATTGAGCGGTTGCCTGTACATCATTACGACTGCGATCCAAATGCCATGCAGCTATACGTTCCGGCACATGCCTGTTAACATGACGCTCAATCGCAAACAAAATATCGGTCATATTTTCACCGGGATCAGCTACGAGCGAATCTTGGTCTATTTGATCAAGCGCTTGCAAAACAGTCTGCAAAGCTTCCGGTGTGAGCATTCCCAGTCGTTCGTATTCAATTGCCATTACTTTTTCAATCGTTATGTAATACTCTAGCAAATGCTGCACTTCGTACTGAAATTGCGGATATAAAATGTGATCATGTATGTATGTACTAGGCAGCTCCAATAAACGTCCAGTTAGCAAATTCTCGGTTTTCCCGTTAAATTTCTGCATATTTTCCCTTTCTGTACGCCTATGAAATAGGATTTTATGTTTGATATCGATTTGGATGCAATTCAGTTTATATTACATTTTTTGTATATTATTATCTAAAAAAGTTTTTTTGGAAAATTAACCCTTTATAGTATTATGATACAAAAAAGGTGACTCACAAGCAATCTATTTTTATAACTAAAATCTGATAACTGTTTTTTAGGTGTACGTATTTAGTTTTGTTATGTAAATTTAGATTTATACATAATTTAAAGAAAGACATATGAATAATAGGATAACTGACATAAAAAATGTATTCATGCTTGTTATATGAATTTTATATTTTTGGTCTGTTATCGGTGATCAAGCAAACGAGCCTGTTGTTTTGTTCGCAAAAGAACAAAGCAACAGGCTCGTGGTCGATATGTTGTTATGAATTGAAATGGTCATTTAAAAGATAATATTATTAGGATATTTGGCTGCGCAAAAACATCTTTTTATTGCACTCCGTGGTTGAAAATCACAAACACTAGTAGCTTGTATCAAATACATTTACGGTTTATCGATCTAACCATTGCTTGATGATGAATCGGTTAAGGTACGTTCAAACACAATTTCCATTTTAGACAGACTACTAGTAGCTTGTCTCAAATTTATCCAGGGATTGCGTTCGTCTGAATCCTTCACGATTCAAGCAGGGTTCAGATGGACGTAACCTTACATCTTCCTGAGACAAGTCACTAGCAGTCTTTCCTTACCCTTTATTCCTTTCCACAATGAAGTGCTTCTCCTAGCATACGAGTTGGCGTACACGTCATAGCACCACATGATGCATATGCATGGAATTATTGCTCTAGTTGAACTATATAGCCATAAAAAGAACCGCTACATATAGCGGTTCCAATAAACAGTAGACCGTCTACAACACTTAATTAACAGCAGACAGGTGAACTAAAATAATATCTATAAAGGTTAATTCGGTTTCAATCTGTTTGACTTCATTATTACGTTCTTCAATCTGCACGTCCAAATCCTGCTTCGCTTTTTCAAAAAGATGGAGAACACCTTCATCAAACTTGTCCCTATGAGCTTTAGTCAATGTATTGAATTTGAATTCGAGATTATAGGTTTCGGATTCAAGTTTGTCTTTTTGCTCCTTTAATGCTTGCTTTCTTTCCTCAAGTTCTTTTCGCCATTCTTCACGCACGTCCATATATTTCACCATCCTAATTAGATTAGTTTAGTTACTTATACATCATAAACTAAAATCAACAGTTGGTGAAATATAAAATTATCCATGCCTATGACTATAATCGAACTTGCATAAGGCTGCAACGCCTGCTCTTTTATTGAGCTATACAGACACGCTAAAAGGCCGGCAAGTTTACCGACCTCGTTGTTTTGTTCGTTTGTTATTTATAAAAATAACCTGTGTAAAATTAAGCTCATTTGGTCATTCACTCTATGATCGATGACAGGATTCGCATCCAATTCGTATCACGTCTCTTTTCTAAGCCTCGCTTACTTTATAAAAAAAAGCCCTTGATTCCTCAAGGACTTTCGGCGATGACCTGTAGTGGGATCGAACCACTGACCCCTACCCTGTCAAGATAGTGCTCTCCCGCTGAGCTAACAGGTCGTATTACAATAACAAGATATAATATATCAAATTATACAATTGACGTCAAGCACTAAATAACCTGCTTTGATCGTTAGTTAGATATAGTGCACAGACCAAGTTAAATGTTAATTTTGATTGTATGCTGAAATCCTTATCAATAAGAGCTTGAGCCAGTGTCAAAATAAAAATTAATCTCGGTCCAAGTAATACTAATGATTGGACAACCATATTATGCCGATCTCAGCCAGATATCGATATAAAAACGAATAGAAAAAGCTGCAAGTACGTTGCTGCTTGCAGCTTTTTCTAAAAGCATTATCTTGACCGAAATTAATTTGAGTGTTGAATATGTTTTAAGATCGTATGGATCAAGATTTCAATACACAATCAAAATTAACATTTAACTTGGTCGAGATAGCATTATTCATTATTTTGTATTTATTGGCTCTATTTCAGATACTGTTTATTTGACCATTTCAGTTTTAGCAATGATCCCTTTTACAACTTGCTCACCGAGCCTGCAATCGCCACGAGTTGATCTTTAGTCAACGAAGAATCGAGTGTGCGGATCGTGAAGTAGTTGTCGTTTAGCTCGAAGGTGAGTGACGCGCTCATTGTTGACGTCGCTGCATAATAGGTGCCTGTTACACCATTGGCAAGTTGTACTTTGGTGCCGCCTTTGCCGAAGTCACCGCCGCTATTGTCACGTGCTGCTGCCGATACGATCATATGCTTGTAGAGCAGGTTTACGCTGTCTGCGCCGTCAGCAGCGGCAACTTTGACAAATTGATCCTGGCTGCCGATTTGGGTAGGCGCATACGGTGTCGCAAAGCTTGGTACGCCGAAGTCGCTACGCGCCTCTTTCATTTGCTGAATTTGGCTTGCCGTGTAGGAAACGGCTTTAACACCGTTGCTAGCTGTATTACCCGTAGAAGGGTTGCCACTACTAGTGTTTGTGCCGGAAGAAGTGCTTCCTTTGCCGATCGATACTTTACTTTGTGCTGCATTATAGTTAACCGGTACATTCAGCGCATCGGCAAGTGAGCGTACAGGCAAATAGGTAGAACCATTATACGTAATCGGTGCCAGCTCAGTGCCGTTAGCACCTTTCGGTGTGTAGGCTTTGCCATCGACTTCAATTTGGATACCGTAATTCATATAAGCTTTAATCGCTTCCAGTTGTGTGCCGGCATATACGCCTGCCGATCCTGTCATAACCAAGCCTGCTGTCATTGCAGCTGCTATCCATTTTTTCGTTTTCATCATCAGGTCTCCTTTGTAATGTTATATTCTGGTAGATGATACTAGGCTGCTCTTTGTATTCTGTAAACAGATTACACTACAAATGTATCATTTCCGGCTCGCGCTTGTATCTAACTTGTAAACATTCGGGAAAATAATCGGTTGATACAGATTCGCGACTATTTGCCTGATGTGCATACAAAAAACCGCCTGTCCCATCGCTGAAGATGTTACAGGCGGTGCCGATTCCATATAAACTACCACGACTAGTAGCTTGTCTCAAATTTATTCAGGGATTGCGTTCATCTGAATCCTGCACGGTTCAAGCAGGGTTCAGATGAACGCAACCTTACATCTTCTTGAGACAAGTCACTAGTAGCTTGTCTCATATACATTCAGTGTATGTCTTTATCATCATCGCTTGATTATGCACGTATTCAGGTACGTTCGAACCTGATTTTTAATGGAGACAATCTACTAACGTTATGCTGCAATGTGCTGCTACCAACAAACTACAGCTGAAGTGATGCTCGTTCACCATTTGTTAGACTGAACACGTAGCCCTGCCAAAAGAGCACGATGATTTAAAACTTATCTTTGACAGATACGTTAATTGTCACTCGTTTGCCACCATACTCGGCTTTAATCGACGCGCTACCTTTGCCTACAGCTGTAATACGACCGGATGTTACCGTCGCAACCGCGGAGTTCGACGAAACCCAGATCGCGCTTGGGGACACATTGATCACATCGCCACTATCATATTCCGCCGTCAGCGTAGCGACCGCATTCGTGCCGATTGCCAGTTTGAATGAGCTTGGGGAGGCAGTCAGCTTTTTCAGTTGTGCGCTGACCGTTATTTTAACGGTAGCAGACAGACCTTGATACGAACCAGTCAATGTAGTTGTGCCTACGCCTACCGTTTTTACATTGGCACCTTTTACGGTAGCTACAGCCGGATTAGAAGATACCCAGTTCATTTTGGTGGATAGTGTCACACTTTTGCCATCTGTATACGTGCCGACTACTTTGATCGCTTTGCTTTTGTTTAAGCCAAGCTCCATATTCAGTGGAGAGACGTCGAGCGACTGAATTTTGCCTTCCATTTTCACGCTTACCCGTACGGAATCGTTCAGGTACGTTCCTTTAAGGCTAGCTGTGCCTTTGACAAGCGCTTTGATATTTTTGCCTTGAATTAACAATTTATCTGTACTGGATGTCCATTCCACATTATCCGTTACGTTCACCGTATTACCGTCGGCATCGATCGCCGTTACGCTTGGCAATGCAGCCGAAGAACCGACAACAACACTTATGTTATTCACCGACGGCATCATCGTCAGCAACTTTGTTTTGACGCTAACCGGAATGCTGACTTGCATATTGCCTACTTTGCCGACCAATGTCACATCACCAGCATCTTCGGCGGTCAGCTTGTTGTTGTTAATGGTCGCGACTGAACTATCGATGCTCCAATCGATATCTTTGGACAGATCGACGGTTGTGCCATCGACAGCGATACCTTTTACTTTCGGAACGGGTACCGATTTGCCTGTTACTAATTCAATCGAAGTTACGCTTGGTTCCAGCCTTTTCATCGTTTTGTATACGGTCACTTTAAAGCTTTTAGTAAAATCTTGGTATTGCGCTTTGATCGTTGACGTGCCTTCGATCCAAGGAGTCAGCAAACCGCCGGTAGCAGTCACATTGAGCGGATTGGACGATGTCCATGTTACATCAGCAGTCACATCTTTAACCGAGCTTGCGTTTACGACTTCCCCTTTAACCGGCAGTGCAGGCTGTCCGATAAACATCACTTGATCGTCTTCAGGTGTCAGGATTAGTCCTTGGAAAGAAGATCGTACATACAGTGTCGTGCTTGCTGTCAGACCAGCGTATTTGGCTGTCAGTGTAGTCGTGCCTTGGGAAAGTCCGGTAACTTGTCCTTCAACTACTTTGGCTACTTTGCTGTCATATGTAGACCAGGTAACCGTATCGGTAACGTCTACAGTCGTTCCGTTTGCTTTCGTAGCTGTTGCCGTAAATTCATACGGTGTGCCGATCGTTACATTCACCGGCTCAGTTTGAGACAGTGTCAGAGTGATATAAGGCGAGGTAACCGTCACCTTTTTGGTGGCAGCGAGATCACCGTATTTGGCTGTGATCGTAGCTGTACCTGCACTTACAGGGGTGACGCTTCCTTCTTTATCGACTTTAGCTACAGTAGGCGTGCTTGAAGACCATGTGGCTTTATCCGTTACGTCTGTTTTGTCGCCTTTTCCATCTACCGTATACAATGTCTGGTCGCTTGCATTATCATCAAGCGATAAAGTCAGCGCATTGTCATCGGCAAACTTTAGTGATACCGCACTTGTATCAGCAGCGAATACTCCACTTGGAAAAAGCAGTGTACTCATGAGCAGAAGCGACAACATCCATCTTCCTAATTTCGCAGTATGTGTCATTCATTTCTCTCCTTGAGTTATAGTTTCGTCTGTGTTCATTCCTTACTTAATATCGGAACCAACCGCCCAAAATTGAAGCATCGACTGTAAAAAAGCTCATTTTTTTGCCAAAATAAGACTATCGTCCCGTATGTAGCGACGATAGTACTCGTTTGTTTTGTTATGATTATAGTAACATACTTAGCAGCCTCGACGCGAGCGCACGACAAACACATGATCCGCCTTCGTAAATACACGCTGATCATCAAGCACGACCCGTTCACGATTGTGCTGAATCAGCCGTGCAAACGGTTCGATTAGCTGATCGCCCTTCCAAATCATCACTTTGGAGCCGAATAAAATCGCATTGTCAAACTGAACCGGCTGCTTCATCACATAACCGACCGAATTTAGCTCCCATGCGGCGGAATTTAAATCTTGTGGCAGCATATCCAGCTCTTTAATATGCAAAATATCGTTGAGCAAAATATGGATCGAGCCTGGCTGTAAAACGAGCCGATTTTTGTCCACATCCCAGTGCTGAATCGTGCCGTAGAGCCTAGAATGATATTCGTCATCCCGCGTGATTACGACTTTTTTGCCTTCCCACTGTTTCATAATCCCACCTCCACGCCCCATGCTTAATGCAACTCCGGAATTGCCCAGTCTACCGGCTGTTGACTATGCTCTTGCAAAAATGCATTCGTGCGCGAAAATGGACGGCTGCCAAAAAAGCCTTTGCGTGCGGCAAACGGGCTCGGATGCGCCGAGCGAATGACTAGATGATGCTTCGTATTGATCAGCGCTTCCTTCTCTGCCGCATGATTACCCCACAGCAAAAATACGAGCGGCTGCTCCCGTTCATTCAACAGCCGAATGATCGTATCGGTAAAACGTTCCCATCCTTTTCCACGATGCGAAGCCGGCTTGCCTGCACGTACGGTCAGCGCAGTGTTCAACAGCAGCACACCGTGCTGACCCCAACTGACGAGCGAACCGTGCGCTGGCACAGGTACACCGATATCTTCTTTTAACTCTATGTAAATGTTGCGCAAAGATGGTGGTACTTTCACACCGGGCTGCACCGAAAAGCTTAACCCTTCTGCCTGCCCGGCACCATGATACGGGTCCTGCCCCAAAATGACTGCTTTCACCTCATGATAGGGTGTCAAACGAAGTGCCTGAAATAATAAATCACGCGGCGGATACACGGTATGCTCCTTATATTCTTCATCCAACCAGCTCATCAGTTCCTGAAAATACGGCTGCTCCATTTCGTGCTTTAATATATCGTCCCAGTCGTTTCCAAACATAAACAACATCCTTTCTTTTTTTCCATCAAGGTCAACAGTTATGACAAGCGGATTATGCGCTTGTTTGTATCTATGATCGATACTAAACTTTCAGCGTGCTTCATTGTGTTATTACCCTATTTTTATGATAATGTATATTGGGGTTTGTTTCAGCTGTTTTTTGTTTTGGGAGGATGCTCTTGCAAACTTTATCTGCGTGGCAGGTACCACTCCGCGAAGTGCTGCTTACAATATGAAGTTTGTCGCGCATGGAGCAGGGCTTCAGGGAAGGTTTCATTTTGAAATGCTTGTAGGGCGTGATGAAAGGCATTAGCGTGACTTTGTATAGCTTAGTGCTTTAAAGGATTTATATAATTTAGATCATGCCAAACAAAAACGCTTTGTCTTCTTGCCACATTAGCGTAGCGAGAAGGCAAAGCGTTCATTTATCCTGTCCACACCACAGGATAAGAATTGGGGTGGATCGTATTTTTTACGTTCTTTTATACGCTGTTTATATGCCTCTACGGTCGTGGATAATGCATCGATTATGCATAGACGATGTTGTGTGCTAACATTCCTTTTACCTTACATGCCCTTTCACAAGTCCGGTTGGCAGTGAACGGGGCTGCTTGCAGCTTGTTTGCAGGGTCACGTAGGTGCCGGAATCGGCGCTGCTATGGAATGCATCCATCATTTCCAGTACGTGACTCGTTAAATCGCCGCCTGCGCGTGGGGTGCCGCCGTTTAGTATACAGTCCGCCATATCAGCGATACCGATTCCGCGGCTATTGTCCGCATATTGATGCAGCAGTGGCATGTCCATAAATTCGTCTCCTTGCGCAGTACGCAGACGAATTGGACCGCCAAATGTATTCGGGTCGGGAACGATCAGTGTACCTTGTGTTCCGTAAATCTCAATACATGGCAATGTGCTGCTCCATACATCAAAGCTCGTAATAAGCGTAGCAATGGCACCGCTATGAAAACGAACCGTACCGGCGATATGAGTCGGTACTTCGACATCGATCACCTCCCCAAAGCGCGGTTCGCTCGTAATGGTGCGCTGTGCGAACGATTTTTTGGTCATACCGGCTACCGTTTGTGCCGAGCCGAGTAAGGAAACGAGCGCGGTTAAATAATACGGACCCATGTCATACATCGGGCCGCCGCCTTTTTTGTAATAAAACGATGGGTTCGGATGCCAGCTTTCATGTCCATGATTGACCATAAAGGCGGTTGCCGCTACCGGCTCACCGATAAAACCATCGTCGATCAGCTTGCGACATGTTTGCAAACCTGCACCGAGAAATGTGTCTGGCGCACCGCCGAGCAGTACACCTTTGTCCTCGGCTAGGCGTACTAGCTCTTGGCCTTGCTCGGATGAGAGGGACAACGGTTTTTCTACATACACATGCTTGCCCGCTGCCAGCGCCTGACGGCATAATTCAAAATGGTCTTTGGGCGTAGTCAGATTGACGACGATTTCAATCTCGTCGCTAGCGATAATTTGCGCGGCTGTCCATTGATGTGGAATGCCGTATTCGCTTGCTGCCGCGTCCATTTTTTCAGGATGCAGATCGGCGCACGCATACACTTCGGTATTGGCAAACGTACGGGTCAGATTTTCCATATAAATGCCGCTAATATTGCCGCAGCCGATAATGCCGATTTTCACTTTACGCATAATAGATTCCGCCTTTCTCAGCATGGTTGCAAATTCAGTGTGACTGCAAATGTAGTAATGTTCTGGTTTTCTAAATCGAGCGGGTGTATGTACCGTTTAGCGTGCTGCCCACACCATTCCACGGCGCATCAGTTCTTTTGCCTCAGGAATATCAAAAATATTCGCCTGGTGACCAAGTGAGTTATAAAATACTTTGCCTTCACCCCAACGCTTCGTATACACAACCGGCATTACAATTTCCCCGTTGGCGGAATGAGCGCCTTCACTTTTGCGGAATGTCGTCGTGGCGAGCACGTCTACAACCGGATCGACATGCAAATAATATTGCTCCGAACTAACTTGAAAATCCGGGATACCTTCGATCAGTGGGCTAGATGAAGTACGTACCATATTCACTTCATAGTCAACCCCATCATTAAACGGATGCGCTACCCATTGCGATCCGGTCATAAATTGCCACTCAACACTGTTACGGAAAGAGTCACACATACCGCCGTGACAACCTGCTATGCCTACACCGCCTTGTACAGCGCGTAGTACTGGTTGCAGTTGCTCATCTTTAATTTCGCCCATCGTCCAGATCGGCACGATTAGATTGAGGCTTTGCAAACGTTCCTCATCGAGAAAAGCATCCAGCGTATACGAAATTTCGGCTTCAAAACCTTCATTACGCAGCACATCGGCAAAAATATCGGCAACTTCTTTCGGCTGATGTCCATCCCAGCCACCACTGACGAGCAATGCTTGTTTTTTCATATCGATACGCTCCTATCTTCAGTTGAAATATGTCTCTGCTCTATGCAGGTATAGCCAAATTGTAATGCAAGCGCATACAATTTGCGCGCCAATTTCATTGTTTCAGTGGACATTTTTTGCTAATATCGTACAGAGTGACCTATAAAAAGTATGGTGAATTGCAATCGAACTGCTACTCTTTTTGACAGACAATGACGGTTAATCCCAATCGCTTGGCTATCGCTGCTTAACAAACAGTCGGTAAAAGAGCACGGATGAGGTGAATGATCATGCGCGCATTTCATGAAACACGTTCTTATCATAAAGGTTGGCCAGTGCAGATCGGTTTAGTGCACAATATGAGCTTTCTCGCACACTGGCATCATGATTTGGAGTTTATTTATGTGCGTCACGGATCGGTGCGTGTTGGCATCAATTCTGAAGTACAAACATTGCAAGCTGGTGAATTTGCCTTTTGCGGTAGCGGAGATATTCACTATTATGAACATACCGGTGCCGCTTCTGAGCTAATTATGGTCATTTTTAATCCACGGCTAATCGGTGCGCCGGCGGGCTGGCCGACTGAGCAGCGTCAGCATTCCGGCTTTATTTTGCGCTCGGAAGTTGAAATGGCGCAATTCGGGCACACTGATCTGACCGGACAACATATGCGGCAGCAGCTCGGCACCATTATGGAACAGCTACTTGCCGAACAACAGCACCAGCAAGCTCATGCCGAAACGGTCATCACCGGACTGCTGCATATGCTGGGCGGGCTTTGTTTGCGCTGCATGCCTGCACATGGCCCTGCCATCCGACGCAGAGCGAGCGCTGCTCATCTTGCCGTTATGCAACGCTTGCTCGACTGGTTGGAACAGCATTGCACGCAACCGCTCACTTTGCAAGATGGTGCGGATCAGGCAGGGATGAGCGTATTTCACTTCTCTCGCTTTTTCAAAAATGTAACTGGCATCGGCTACAATACTTACATTAACGAGCTGCGTATCCAGCGCGCCGAACAGCAAATGACGATCCGTGAACGCAAGCTGATCGATATTGCGCTTGACTGCGGCTTTGGCAATGTACGCACATTTAACCGTGTATTTCGCCAATTGCGCGGTTGTAGTCCGTCCGAACGGCGGTAAACTAGCAAATACAGAGCGGATGCGGGAAAATCGCCTAGCTCCACCTCGGCACTGATATTTATTGATGCTGATTAGGTGGAGCTGGATTGGTGATGCTCTGTTTGCGAAGTCAAGTCGCTATTATTTCCCGGAAAATGTAGCGCTAGTACGTTGACCAAGTTAAATGTTAATTTTGATCATGTACTGAAATCCTGATAAATCAGATTTTAAAACAGATTCAACAGTCAGATTAATCTCGGTCAAGGTACTAGGTTGTTCAAGCTTATGAAGCGCATAAGTTGATTACAATCCAAGCTATAGCCAAATGGTTATACGATCCAAAACACAGGCTCATTTGCCACATCATGTACCGCTATCCCTTCATACCGCTTGCGCAGACGCTCTGCCAGCCACTCCATCCCTGGTTGTTCACTTTCGGCATGTCCAACCATCATAAGCGCCTTCATTCGCCCTTGCTCGACCGCATCACGTACATATTCCGGCAATTCCCATTCCGGGCCTTCGCCAGCGATTAGCACATCGACATCATCCCGACCGAGCAGCGGCAAACCAAGTGTTGCTCCGCCACGATAACCTACCAGCAGACCGATGCGCTGACAGCGCTGTTCTGCTTTTCCGGATAGACGAATATAACGCGCCTTTAGCTGCTGCTTTAGCGATACCGCTAGGTCGTTCAGAGCCTGTGCTTGATCCAGTTCCACAATCGCCCATGTTGCCGTTTCTTCCACAACCAAGCTACGCCATTGTAGACGTTCCAACAACCCTTCCATAATGCCATCCGGCTGTTCACGATGAATGACATCATGCACACGAATAATATGCATGTCCGTCTGCTGAATCAAAGCGAGCTTTTGCCGATACACCGGATCAGCATGTAACAGCTCGTGCTGATCATGATGACTATAAAATAGCCCTTCATGCACAATCAGCACATTCGCGCCCCATGCTGCCGCTTGCGCAATCATACGTTGACTAGCGGAAAAGGCAGTCACAATACCGGTTACGATCGTATCCACTGCCCCCGTTTCCAAACCGTCGACGGTCGCTCCCGTTTGTTGGCGCTTGCTCATCGTATCGGAATCGACTCCGAACAGCTCGTTCATAATATGCTGTACTGTGTAGTTTGTGCCTTGTGTATCGGTATGATGGGACATGTCCGTCTTCATCGTACATTGATTGCTCCTTTCTATCTATCACTGTTGCTATACGGTCTATCCCTGCTGCTATACGGTCATTTGGGCTAATGTCCGTACTAACAGACTCAATAGATCACCCGCTCATGCACATCTGCAATCCCGCTTTTACGATAAAAATAACTGTTAATTACATCGCGCCATTCTTTGGCATGCTCCGCTTGTTCTGCTAACCGCTCTGCCACCTGTGTATGCAAACCCGGTGCGATCTGCCCTTTTAACATTTGCCATCTTTGCAGCAAGCCAAATGCCTGTTCTGCGCCGGTAAAATGCGTATCATAAATATGCTGAATAACCGTTTTGCCTGAATGCAGCACATGCGTATACGGCACATGATGGAAAAAGAGCAACAGCTCATCCGGGCAACTTTCCAGTGAATCATACCGCTCCCGATTCACCGCTGCATATTGCGCCGTATAACCTGTTCCGGTGGTAATCGTCCGATCGACCCCAATGCCTACATGATCAGCATAATGATACGTGCCCCACGGCGAATATTCATAACCGTCCACATTTGGCCCATAATGGTGATTCGGATTGACCATCCAGCCAATGCCGAGCGGAGACGTATAATTTTCATAAATCGATAGCGAAGCAAGCAACATCGCCGTTATCGCCTCAACGACCTCGCTATCTTGTCCAAATACTAATGTCGCCCACTCGCGTGCAATCTGCTCTGCACTCAAATCCGGCTCCCAGGCAAGTCGTCCTAACCCGTACCAATTTGCCTGTGCTAGCAAATGTCCCGTCCAATTCCCATCTGCGCCCGTATTGCCAACCGCGGCAATCCCGTTCCATTCCCGCTGCCAGATCGAGCCATCTACAATTCGTTTTACCGGAGCAAAGCGTTGATGGACACCGGTATCAAAGTCCAAAATTTCTTTCCACTGTGGCACCAAATAACATACATGGCGCTGCTGTCCCGTATATTCCTGCGTAATCTGAAATTCCAGCAGTTGATGCGTCTGTTCCATCGCGCCAAATAACGGCGATACCGGCTCACGCACTTGAAAATCAAGCGGCCCATTTTTAATTTGCAACATCACATTGTCGGCAAACTTTCCGTCCAATGGCTGAAAATGATCATATGCCGCCCGCGCTCGATCTGTCGTCCGATCGCGCCAATCTTGCTTGCAGTTATACACAAAACAACGCCAAATGACCTGCCCGCCATACGGTGCTAATGCCGCCGCTAGCATATTCGCTCCATCTGCATGATCACGCCCATATGTAAATGGCCCTGGGCGATTTTCCGAATCCGCCTTCACCAGAAAACCGCCAAAATCAGGCACATACCGATACACATTTGCCGCTGCTTCCTGCCACCAGCGCCGCACCGCTTCATCAAGCGGATCAGCCGTAGACAATCCGCCCGCTTCAATCGGTGCCGCAAAATTCACGCTTAAATAAAGCCGAATCGCATACCGACGCAAAATATTCGCTACCTCCGCCACATCCGGCAAAAAAGCATCGGTAATAAACAACGTCTCTGTCGCATGCACATTCACATTGTTGATCGCAATTGCATTAAAACTAGCCGAAGCAAGCAGACGCGCATAATCATGCAGTCTATCCCAGTCACGGGTAAACGCATTATGTTGATACAAAAAAGACGGTCCAGCATAACCGCGCTCAATGCTGCCATCCGCATTGTCCCAATGATCGATCATACGTAATCGATTTGCCGGGCGACTGACGGTAGTTAATTGTTCCAACGGCTGTCCGGTGCCAAGATGGCGCAGCAGATGGAATGCACCATACAGCAGCCCTGCCGCGGTTGGGGCAAGGATGATGATTCTTGCACCTGCTGTATTGAGGTTGATGTTAGCAGTGGAGATAGCGTCAGAGCTAGTATGAGCGTGCGCTTTTGCTTCAGTAGCGTAGGTATGATCGCCTTGTGCAGTACGATCGCTATGTACAGCATCGCTACTGTCAGCCGGCAATGCGCGCAGTACATAACCTTCAGCACCTTGTGCCTCTCCATAACCGATACATTGCTGTATATCATCATATGCGTGTGGGTACATCGTAGTTAGCCATTCGGGAAGTTCGTAGGCGTTCGGTGTCGATATGTTGGATGTTGATGTTAGGGCTGATGCAGGTGCTGGGGTAGGTGTAATCAGCGTATGTAACGGAATGAGCCAAATGCCTGTATGTTGTCCGATAAAAGGGAATGGCTCTGGATTGGCAGTGCCATCGGTGTCCATATGTGTAGCGGTATGAGTGTCCGACTTCGCCTCGGTGTGCGGCGTCATATAGTTATATTGCACACTTTGTCCAAGCATCGCGCTAATGCCGCGTGCCAGCTCACTTGCTGCTGTCTGTACAACCGGATGCTGTTGCTCGGCGATGACATGGATATGACGACAACAGTTTGCCCATGCTTCTGCATTGTCGGTAGCCGGGAATGTTGGTAATGGCAGATAAGAAAGCCAAGCATCGTAGCCGGTTTCATAGCGTTGCAGATCACGTTCGGTATGGATCGTTTGCGATGATTGAGATAATGATGCAGCGGAGTAAGATTGGTTTGACATGATTGTCCTCCTGTGGTGTAGTCTGTTCTGTTTATCGTACCATTTTTGGATACGCTTTCAATTGATGGATTATAGGTTGTTACCCCTTATTTTTTAGGTTGGGCAATAATTAAAGATTGAATATTTTTTGTTACCTTATCTTCTTCTATCTTCTCCTCATAAATTTTGTTCACCATCGAACATAAAATACTTGTGCGTTTTACTCTAGAGTAAATATTTCTTGAATAAACCATTGCAAGTATTCCTATTGCAAAAAGTCCTAAACTTGCTATGAGTGCGCTTGATAACATGTATCCTGTTTTACCGCTTACTCCTTCCAATTGCTCCTGTACCTTAGCTGAATAATTACTAGCAAATGTAAGCGCAGCATTTCCTAAAGTAGCATATATAGCAAATCCAGCAATCAAAGTATTGCCTGCTTTTGCACTTTCAAATTCTCCTTGTAAATCGTCTTTCAGCAAGCCTAATTCTTCTATGCTAAAAGTCTTTTTCAAAATCATTTTTATATCATTTAATTCTTCAAACGTAGTTTTACGAGTGATTTTAAATGTTTTAGTTAAATAATTATAGCCACTATTGCTTGCTAATAGACTTTTACTCATCCATATTCAACTCTTTTCTAGTTTGAAAATAAATACAGATATTAAGAATATATGCTACACAGTTTAACAAGTTTCTATATAAACACTATATCGACAAATCAAGCGTAAAATTTTGTTTTTATATTATAGCCTAATATGAAAATGAGGCTGAATTTTTCCAACCTTAAAACGCAATATCATAGCTATTCAATGACGTTGCTACATCATCGCATATAGGACAAGGCGAGATAAAAAAGACGTAATTCCGTAAGGAACTGCGTCGTTAAATGCATCTTTCTATACTCCGTTGTAATATTTGTATGTGCATCAGATACGTAGGTAAGAATCAACAGCGTATCGTAGTATTTTTGCAGATAATTACATGGATACACAAAAAAGACGGCTCCTTCTTATTGAAGAAACCGTCCGTAAACCCCATACCTTTGCGGATTTTATACGTATGCCGAGGACGGGGGTCGAACCCGTACGGTAGTCACCTACCGCAGGATTTTAAGTCCTGTGCGTCTGCCTATTCCGCCACCCCGGCATAATATTAAAGTGTAGTTCTGTCACAGATGTTGCCTTAGTTACCATACTATACTATGTATGCTTGCATTCGATGATAGCTACTGTGATTGCCGAATACCAATATATCATATAACGAATTGTTCAACTTGTAAAGCAAAATTTTTTATACGATTTACCCATTATAAGCTAAGCCTTCACAATACCGATCACGACAAGCATTTCTCATCAAAAACAAGTATACTCTCACCTAGCAATTGACGTTTTCAGCTTACTTCCAGCAGCCATATTATTTAAGGCGTATACGCAAACTCGTAAGCTGCGAGCCGCACTTCACTGTGGGAAGGAAATAAGGAGTACAGACGACTTTTGAACAAGGAAATTTACCGCCTTTCCCTATTCGTAGATTCCCTTGTGAGACGGACGTCCGTCCCTTTATTCTGTACCGCAGTGGGGAGGCTCCAAAACGCTAGGTTTGCGTACACGCTCTAGTGTCCATCTTTAAATTATTTTACAGATCGTTCCTCATATGGTTCGTCTTCTTCCGACTAAGCTGTATATGCCACTGCTTTCATTGACAACTACAACATGATCTTTTCGACCGTTACTATGACCAAGTTGCGATTGTGAACACACTTATGAATATAAGCACATTACAAAAAGGAGCGTATGACTACACACGCTCCTTTCTCGCTGCAAAACCAAACTTTTACATATCGTGTATATATCGTGCCTTCCCCCAACACGACGAGCTTCCCTTCTTATCCCTACTCCCACTTTAAAAATAAGACTTTAAAACACCTTAACCCATCCCGCACCAGCACGATTCTCGCTAATTGTAAACGCATGTGTTTTCAAATTCGCTTCCAGGCGAGCTGCTGTATCGCTATTCGTCCACGTGATATGCAGCACATTGTCGCCAGCTTCCTCCACCGCAATCTCACCGTCAAATGCTAGACTCGTATTGCGGAAACGCAGCAGATCAAACAGCTTTTGTACGACCGGACGCTGTACTTGCTGTGCCACTTCATCTTTGCTGTAATAGTGACGATTAATATTGCGCCCTTCCTTCGTACGTTCCAGCAGCTCGATATCGTTTTCCCCTGCCAGCAAGCCGACATAATAAATTTGCGGGATGCCTGGCGCAAAACATTGGATCGCACGTGCGAGCAAATACGCTTGATCATTATTGCCGAGCGCAGAGTAGTACGTACAATTAATTTGGTAAATGTCCAGATTGTTGTACGCTTCGCTGCTGTAGATTTTTTTCACATTGGCACCTTTGCTGTACAGACTTTCGCGCGTCATTTCAGCTTCTTCGTCGGTCATTAAGTCTTTGACATCGACGACACCGATGCCGTCATGTGTATCCAATGTGGTGAACTGTTTGCGTGGGCAAATGTGCAGCCAATGTGCCAGACGATTCGTTTGTCCGCTATACAGCGCATGCAGCACGAGCATTGGCAGTGCAAAATCGTACACATAATAGCCTTGCTCAGCGATTTTGAGCTGGATGCTGTAATGCTCGTGAATTTCCGGCAACACTTCAACGCCATGCGCTTCGGTCAGGTCGGCAGCATATTTGAGCATATTCCAAATGTCCGGCTCAACGAAAAAGCAGTTAGTACCGATCTTTTTGTTAGCATAGGCAAATGCGTCCAGACGAATAACGGATGCGCCTTGCTCGGCGAGGAAATTTAGATGATCCCGAATAAAACGACGGGTCGTCTCGGTCGTAACGTCCAGATCGATCTGCTGCTCGTCAAATGTACACCATACTTTTTCCTGTGTGCCGTCTTGGAAAGTCACTTCCACATAAGGAGCACGTGGTTTACGTTTATAGATCAAGTCCACATCCGCAGCGGTCGGCTCGCCATTTGGCCAAAAATCTTTGTACCGAATAAACAGGTCAGCATATTCGGACTCGTCCTTTTTCGCCAAAAAATCTTGAAAATATGCCGATTGCTGTGAAATATGATTAATCATAAAATCGTACATCATATAAAATTTGTCGCTCATCCGGCGCACATCTGTCCAGCTGCCTAGCTCTGGATCAACTTGAGTGTAATCCATTGGCGCAAAACCACGATCGCCGGAAGACGGATAAAATGGCAGCAAATGCACACCGCCAATAACACCTTCCAAATGCTGGTCCAAAATGTCCGCCAGCTCGCCCATATGACTGCCTAGACTGTCGGCATACGTAATGAGCATTGCTTTGTTTTGAATCGACTTCGACATGTACGGATTCCCCTTTTCATCGTGTTAGTACTACACGCTCATTGGCTCACTTAAATGTACGGTCAGTTAGCTTGAATCGTACGGTAAATCACCGTTTCAAACGGACGAAGTGTACCGCTTTCATGATCGTCCATATTGCCGAGCATCCATTCGCCGCCGCTAATATCGGACAGTAAAATAGTGCTATTTGTAAAATTACACCAAACTGTCCAAAATTCCTGCTTGTATGTGCGCGTATAAGCACCAATTTGTTCGGAATCCGTATAAAGCGCCGCATAATCTCCATAAATGAGCGCTGGATGCGCTTTACGCAAACTTGCCAGACGGCGATAAAAATGCAGCACCGATTGCTCATCTTGAAGCTGTGCTGCCACATTAATCTCGGTATAATTCGGATTCACTTGCAACCACGGCTGTCCAGTCGTAAAGCCAGCGCTGGCGGAGTCATCCCATTGCATCGGCATCCGCCCTTGATCACGGCTGCGTTTGTGCAAATAATCGAGTAATTCCTGTTCAGAACGTCCACGCGCAAGCTGCTCATTGTACATATTAATGCTGTCCAAATCACGATAATGTTCGATTGAGTCAAAATAATGATTGGTCATACCTAGCTCTTGCCCTTGATAAATGAACGGCGTACCACGCATTAAGAAATAATACGCCGCCAGCATTTTGGCGGAACGCTCGCGATAAGTAGCATCATTGGCAAATTTGGACACCGAACGCACATGATCATGATTTTCCATATACAATGCCATCCAGCTCCGCTCTGCTGTTGCAGTCTGCCAGTTGGACAACGCCTGCTTAAACTGACTTAGCTTCCACGGCTTGTATGTTGCACGCTCATACATCGACCAATCGAGATCGACATGATCAAATTGGAAAATCATATTAAATGCACCATGTTCCTCATCGACATAATGCTCCATATCGGTAACCGGCACACCAGGCGCTTCTGCGACGGTCAATGCGTGATGCGGCAACAGCGCTTCCTGTTTCATTTCTTGCAAAAAGTCGGTAATGCCCGGACGATTGAGACAGACGGAAGCGACCGGAATCGTGCCCTGGTCAGCGTCATATGCTGAAGATAACAAATGCTGATCTTTTTTGATGACTGTAATCGCATCGACACGGAAACCAGCGATGCCTAGCTCAAGCCACCAGTTCATCATGTCATACAACGCATGACGCACATCTGGATTTTCCCAATTTAAATCCGGCTGTTTGCGTGAAAAACAGTGTAAATAATATTCGCCAGTCGTTTCATCAAACTGCCATGCCGAACCGCCGAAAAAGGACGTCCAATTGTTCGGTGGCTGCCCCTGCTCCCCCTGCCGCCAAATATACCAATCTCGTTTATCATTAACAAGTGAACTGCGCGATTCTACAAACCAAGCGTGTTCATCTGATGTATGGTTGGCAACCAAATCCATAATGATGCGGATACCATACCCCGCCGCACGGTCGATCAATTCACGCATATCGTCCATCGTGCCAAATTCTTCATGGATGCGGTAATAATCACGGATATCATAGCCGTTATCATCATTCGGCGAATCATATACCGGGCAAATCCAGATCACATCGGCACCGAGCGCATGAATATAATCAAGTCGCTCGATAATGCCACGCAGATCACCGATGCCATCCCCATTCGTATCTTGAAAACTGCGCGGATAAATCTGGTACACGATGCTTTCTTTCCACCAACCAGGACGACGATTCAAAAAAGCTGTTGCGGAATCGGTTCCAGTTTGGCTAGCGGATAATGGTGTTGTTTCCTGCTGTGCGGGGGGAGTTGCTTCAACGGTTGCGGCGTTTATTGCGCTCGTAGTTGGAGTCGGTTGCCCGGCTTGAGCTGTTTGAGCAGTTCGATTGTGAGCTATTTTGTTCGTGCTACCGTCTACGATCATTTGTGGATCAGGCGCGTCGATCTTGATTATTTTAGTCATCATTATTCGGCTCCTATCTATATAAGGTTTCTCTGTACAGCACAAGCAACACAGCGATATATAACCAATACTTCATTTTGACTAAAGACACTTTTAAATAAATACAACGTTAATTTGCATCGATTCAACTTATGTGGGCAAGCAAATTCCCAGCGAACATACGTAGTAGCTTGTCTTAAGTGAAAATCAGGTTCAAACGTACCTAAACACGTTCATAATGATGCGATGATGACAAAGACATATCCTGAATGTGTCTGAGATAAGCTAATAGTAGGCTGTCTCAAGTGAACATCGTGTTCGAACGTACTTTAACCTATTCATCAGTAAGCGATGGTTCGATCGACAGACTGTACATGTACGTAAAACAAGCTACTAATCCTTTGACCGTGTTAAACATTAACTTTGATCGTGTGCTCAAACCTTTTTAAATAAGAGCTGGTAGCCGTTTTTAAATTTAAATCCATCTCGGTCAATGCACGAGAACAACGAACATATCACCCACATACTGCCGCTCGTGCTACCCGCTATCCAGCACTCTGTTTTACTTAATCGCACCTTGACTCACACCGCGAATAATATACCGTTGACCGAACAAATAGGCGATCAAAATCGGCAAAATCGTCAGCAGCAATGCGGGAATAAGCAGTTCCCAGTTGTTCATATACGTACCGTTAAACGCCTTCATTTTGATCGGCATCGTAAAATAACGCTCATCTGTTAGCACAAGTGACGGCAGCAAATAATCATTCCATATCCACAGCACATTCAAAATCGCAATCGTAACCGTAATGGGCGACAGCATCGGCAATACAATTTTGAAAAACGTTTGCGGGCGTGTACAGCCATCTAGCAAAGATGCTTCTTCCAACTCATACGGAATCGATTTAACAAAACCGTGGTACATAAACACCGACAATGCACTGCCAAAACCGATATACAGCACGATCAGAAAGCCGAGCGGTGACAGATCGATCCAATGCAGCTTTGCCCCATAAATGTAAATGAGTGGGATCATAATCGACTGAAACGGAATGATCATCGAAGCGACCATGAGCGCAAACAGTCCATTATTAAACCGTCCACCACGCCGCACCATATAATACGCCGTCATCGCCGCTAGCAAACCGATACAAATGACCGAGCCAATCGTCACAATGACCGTATTGCTAAATGACGAGAAAAAGTTCATTTTCTCAATCACTTCTGCAAAATGCGCCAGACTAAAACTCGTCGGCAACGCAAACGGACTTTCCAAAATCTCACCATTACTTTTAAATGAGTTAATAATAATGAGCGCGAACGGAAATACAAACAGGATGAAAAAGATGATCAGCAACGCATAGATGAGTGGCAATGTCACTTTTTTGTTCGCTACCATTATGCCGACACCTCGAGTCTTTTGCTAAAATAGACTTGCAATCCGGTAATGACCGCTACGATTACAAACAATACAAATGCTTCAGCTTGTCCGACGCCGTAATTGTTTTCGTTAAACGCTTTTTGCACGACTTGCATCGATACCATCGTCGTACTGCCATACGGCCCGCCAGCAGTGAGCGAGTAGTTCAGATCGTAGACCATAAACGCATTTTTGAGTGTTAGGAACACGGTTACGACAAATGAAGGCACCATCAGAGGCAATGTTACCGCACGCAGGCGCTGCCAGCCATTAGCGCCATCAATCGTTGCCGCTTCCAACACATCCTTCGGCACATTGATTAGCCCTGCCACAAAAATGATCATCATATAACCGGCAGACTGCCAAATCGATACGATCACAATCGCCCAGAACGCCATCGTCTCATCACCAAGCCAGCCAAGACGCAGCGATTCGATCCCGAATTTCTCCCCGAGCGCCGGTAATGTCTGGACGAAAATAAACTGCCAAATATAACCGAGCACCAACCCGCCGATCAAATTCGGCGTAAACAATGCCGTGCGGAAGAAATTTTGCAACCGTACCCCGGATGTAACGAGAAAAGCGAGCAAAAAACCGAGTATATTAATCAAAATGACCGTCGCCAACACAAACTTGACCGTCAGCCAAAGCGCATCCCAAAAGCGCTGATCTTGAAATGCTTCACGATAATTGCTTAGCCCGGCAAATTGCAGCGGATCGATCGGAGACGAGACGGTGTTAAACGTCATATACAGTCCATAGGCAAACGGCACAACAACGGCGAGACAGAAAAAGAAAATCGTCGGTCCGGTAAAAAACAGTTGCAATAACCAGCGCCGGGCTGGATTTTTATCAAACATCATTATACATACCACCTGTCTGTAAACGGTTTGGTTGGGGGAACAGCGTGCGTGAAGTTAGCCGTACAGCATTATTAGCTATAGCTGTAGTAGAATGTGGATGGCGATTAGATGATCACAAAAGTGAACTCATCTGTTCGCCGCTGGAAGGATACGCATAAATGGATGGCGATTCGTCATTTCATAGGCTATATGCATTGTCCGCTTATCCGGTAAGGCAGTCTGTCACTGTTCGTTTGTAATGATGGGCTAGACAGACTGCTTTTTTACCGGAGTTATGGAGTTGAGATTGGGCTGATCATTTTGTTCATTTTAAACATAAAGCACGATGAATATGCCAATTAGACGGGTAAACTTATCTCTTTATTTAAAACAGCAACACTTATTTCTGGTTTTTGTAATACGTTTCGATCGCCTGTGCCAATTCAGCACGGGTTTCTTTTTTGACAATATATTTTTGGATGTCCGGTGCCAAAATATTGCCCCAATCTTCGACTTTGACATAGTTGGAGCTAAATGGCATCGTGCGGTTTGCTTTGATTGCATCGGCAATCGCGGCACCAAGCGGGTTGCTTACTTTGTACGGATTGTTTTTGAATGCCGAGATCACTTGCGCTTGATTGACCAGGAAGTCCTGACCTTTTTGGTTAAATACGATCCAGTCGAGGAATTTCTTCGCGGCTGCTTGTTGTTCTGGTGTTGCATTTTTGTTGATGACCAAAATATTCGTTGGACCGACAGCGATTTTGTTGTTAAGCGGATTGGCTGGATTGTTATCTACTGGCACCGGCATAAAACCAAACGATTCGCCAGATACCGCTTTCAACGAATCATATGCCCAGTTGCCGTTAAACAAGATTGCCGATTCGCCTTTGCCGACGCTCACATGGGCATCATCATAATATTTGCCGAGCGGACGTTCACCATATTTGTTATATTCCGGTGAAGTGAGCAGATCGAGTGTATCGTAGTAGCCGTTCCAGACCGGATTACTTGCCAGATCAAATGTGCCGGCTTTGAGCTGATCAACAATCGTCGCTGGGTCAGCCGCTTGATTGAGGAACTGTGTGCTATAATGATTCGCCACCGACCAGTTTTCCGTCTGGTATGCGACCGGATACGTGACGCCGGATGCTTTAATTTTGTCCAACAGCGCTTTTAGTTTGTCGCGTGTATTGATCGAAAAGGGATCAAATGAGCCGCCGACCGCTTTTTCCACTACATTTTTGTTATACACGAGTCCGAAGCCTTCGATCGAGAATGGGAAACCGGCGATTTTGCCGCTTGCGTCCTTGACGCCGTATTGTGTTTCCTGATTCCATTTTTCCTGTGACAGGTCGATGCCAAAATCTTTGTATTTGTTGGTGATCGAATCAGGCGACATCATCGCCATTGTGACCGTTTTACCGGAAGCGGTCAGCTTGTCGAGCAAATTGACCGTATCGCCGACCGCGCCGGATAATGCTTCCACTTGAATGTCCGGATTTTCCGCCATAAAGTCTTTTGCCGCCTGCGCCCATTGGGTTGCGATCTCACCTTTACCGTTTGTAATGACAATATTCACTTTGCCATCGGCTGTTTGCGCCGCATTATCGGTTTGTGAGCTAGCATTGCCACAACCTGCCAACGTCAACGCCAGTACGCCGGACATTGTCCAAGCCAATGTTTTTTTCCAAGTCTTTTTCACAGAAATCCCTCCATTTTGAGTATGTGTGTGTGTAGCCTTGATTGGGAACGATACCAAAAATACGTATATTAACCGCTTTCATTTTCAGTTGTAATGATCGATGAATGCTTATAAGTGCTACATTCACGTCTATCTGAATGTTTCGTCTGAATTACTAGCTTCTCACATTGCTAATAGTAGCTTGAAATTCAATCGCTCACTAGTGATCCGTACAGCGATCGTTTGTATAACGGACAGACGGTATAATGATCTAGCCTAATGAAAGTATTGGTACGTCCATGCAGCAAAATAACTTGTGATGATTGGTAAGTTTGCTTTGCAGCAACTATAGTGACTATCGTTTCGTTTGCTGTTGTAATAAGCTGCTTGCAGTTATACATCCCGCTAAAAAAATATCGTTTATTCGTTGTTATCATACGTAAAATTATAAAATAGTAGCTGCACTCCCTTCTAAAGCTATTGTTATGCAAAATGATTGATCGTGTTGTGCAGATCGTGGCTAAGCTTCAAATGATAACCGGCTGTGTAGGAGCGGTTATAGTTATTGCTTATGCAGAATAACTACCAAATTTCCCGCCTTGCAATAATGAGTGTAAGGATTGACACGGTTTCAATGACTGGATTGAAGCTTGCAGCTACGACTAAAGTGCAGCTTATAGCAAGTGAATTGCTTTGTGAATTAAATATAGCATCGATTGGGAACGGTTTCAATAACTAATTTTAATTTTAGAGACTTATATTTTTTACGTTGTGTTTACAGTTTGATGGGCGAGATCGTGTAGGAGTAGTAGCTGTAAATAGGGCTTGGAAAGAGCTTATGATGTGCACTGCGTCTGAGACTGCGAATGCGAACGGCTGTGTTTGGATGTTGATCTGAAAAATAGAATGGATTGCCGATGTGTGTTAGTAAAGTGATCGAAGTATTATAGACAGCGCAACGCAAAAAGGCTTCTCAAAAAAGAAGCCTTTTTCAGGTGAAACATATGGGTTGATTGTATGCGGGGAGCGATAAACAGGAGCAAGTTACATTATCAATCTCTAATTTTCGGATGGAGAATGACTAGAGTCACAGATAACATAGTCAAATCGTTTAATAACTTTCAATCCACTCTCGCACGGAGAGTGACGGTCGTATTCCAAAACAATGTACCCCCGGTAATCACCTTTCAATCCACACTCTCGCACGGAGAGTGACACTCGCCGTACTTTAATGTCAGTCCTGCGGAATTGTCCTTTCAATCCACACTCTCGCACGGAGAGTGACTCCAATCCCAACTGATGTATCTGGAGAAACTAGAGCGCTTTCAATCCACACTCTCGCACGGAGAGTGACCCAAAAAACTGATTGCGCAACTCAACATAAGTACTTTCAATCCACACTCTCGCACGGAGAGTGACCCTATCCGAGCTTTATTGGTAACTTTAGTGGGTTCTTTCAATCCACACTCTCGCACGGAGAGTGACTTCGGATGCCGACACCTACTATGTTGAGCGTAATCCCTTTCAATCCACACTCTCGCACGGAGAGTGACTGCACGCTCTTTCACCCTTTACCCTACAAGGCATTTCAAGGCAAAAACGCGAACCTCCCTTTTAGGGTAGCTGAAAACAGGGAAAAATACAACAAAAACGCCGAAATCCCTTACAGGGCAAGGAGCGCGAACCTCCCAGGGATTTAATGTGAGCTTGGGGTTCGCGCTGAGAAGTAGCTGCGGCATAGATAGTAGATAGCAACCGGTAAAACGCTATCGCTACAAACAATCGTTTACTTCATCCTATAATCCCGTACCCCACTTAGAGCATGTAAGCCAATGATCAAATGTATTTACGCCAATCAGCCATTCATTTTTTAAGTAGGGCAGTTTAAGTAGGGCAGAAAGACAAACTACATCACAAGCGAACAACTTCTTTATTCATAAACTTCGCTCACCCTTCATCCTCACTACAGCCTTGCTTCCCTTCTCCATTTATACGACGATCTAATCATGAGCTGCATTATACCGATTTCTGCTAAAATCATACCGCCACTCCATTGGGAACGTTCCCAAAAATAACCGCCCTACGCCCCTCCTGCTTTTCCTGTTAAGTAGATTCGCGGATGACCAGTTCTACAGGAAGTTTACACAGTGAGGACGATAGTGGCTGTTGATCCATTAACTGAACGAGCATCGTGACCGCCTGTTTACCCATCAGTGCGATCGGCTGGCGAATCGTGGTGAGTGAGGGGCTAAGCACTTCAGCAAGTGGCTGATCGTCAAAGCCAATGATCGCCAAATCAGCCGGTATGCTTAAACCAGCCTTCCGTGCTGCCATCATTAAACCGCTAGCAATCTCGTCACTGCCGGTAAATACCGCTGTCGGGCGATCGTTCATAGCCAAAATAAGCTCCATCACCTTTTTACCATCTTCAATCGTATGCCGATCGACGAGAATCCAGCTTGGATTGATCGCAATGCCTGCTTCTTCCAATGCACGCTGGTACGCCTGATTGCGGTCTTTATCTTTGCCGTAATCAGTAAAAAGCCCGCCTGTACAGTACATAATTTTGCGATGACCACGGTCAATCAGATGCCGGATCGCTGCATAGGTGCCTTCGTGTTGATCGACACGGATCGTTGGCACATCACTCTGATTTACATATTCATTACATAACACAATCGGGCCAAAGGCGGTATACGGCTCGATTGCTGACCATTCGTTTTCGATCGCTGCCATAATAATCCCGTCTGCCTGCTTGTTTTTGAGCAGTTCCAAATAGGCGAGTTCTTTGGATTTGTGCTCATTCGTTTGGCAGATTAATGTCTGATACCCTTGCCGATAACCTTCCTGCTCAATCGCATCAACAAGATAAGCAAAAAATGGATTTACAATTTTCGGCACGATGACTGCAATCGTTGTTGTCACTTGCCCGCGCAGCTTACGTGCAGACGGATTAGGAACGAATCCAAGCTGTTCCATTGCCTCTATTACCTGACGCCGTTTATCCGGTGAAATATGGGGATAATTATTAATGACACGAGATACGGTCGTTTTGGACACACCCGCTTGGCGGGCCACATCAATAATATTGACCATACGTCACACTCCAATGTTGTTATTGAAACCAGTTTCAATCATTTTAGCGCATAATTTGCGATTGGGAAAGCGCTATCGCTAAACGAGTATTTAGAGCTACTTATATAGTGACAAGATCGGTTTATATAAGCAGGTTCAACCAAAGTGGTAGATTACAGTTATATCATCTCCACTCCAAAACATACCTAATAAGCTGTCTCAAATAAAATTACTTAAACGCGTTTGTGATCAAGTCATGATGAGATAAATATACCATGAATGTATCTAAGACAAATTACTAGTACCTTGTCTCAGGAAGATGTAAGGTTGCGTCCATCTAAACTCTGCTTGAACCATGCAGCATTCAGACGAACGCAATCTCTGAATAAATTTGAGACAAGCTACTAGCTGATTCAGCCGCTCTCGTTATGGTTTATTCGATAGCATAGGTGCCATGACTTTACATGCTGGATAAATTAGACGATACCGCTCAAAATGCAGCGCATTTAGGAAAGGATGAATACAGATGAATACACAACATAATAATTCAACTTCGGATAACAAACCTAAACGTGATGACGAAGCTTTCGAACAAGGTACAGGCTCAGGTGTAGACCCGATTCCTGAACCTGATCCAAATGCCAATCATCGCGCTGCCGACCTGTTAGAGGAAGTAGTCGATGAATCGGTAGAGAAGCTCGAAGACGACTTTAGCGGCGACAAACATAAAAAATAATAAGGTGTAGTGCTAACTATACCATTTCAAAACACAAATTAAACGCAAAAAAGAAGATTCATTCGCAGCTTGCGCGAATGAATCTTCTTTTTTGCGTATGGGCCCAGAGGGACTCGAACCCCCGACCAACCGGTTATGAGCCGGTAGCTCTAACCAACTGAGCTATAGGCCCGTATAACGGAAAGAGTGCTCTCTTTCAACGTATCTAGTAAACAGCGACTAAATTAATATACCGCAATTTCCACGTATTTGTCAACATTTTTGCGGTGGAATGCCTGTATGGACGTCGTATGCTACGTAAGTTCGGCATCATGCGGATGATACGCGGTTTCGCTCATCGTGACACTCTTTTGCTGAACATAATACGCATATTCCAGCTCATTTGCTTTTAATCAGATGCTTTTTAAACACATACGAAACGATGCCTGTATTCGATTAACATAAACACAAAAAGCTGTATGCCGCTTGTGCAGACATACAGCTTCATTACACACCAGATCATCCACTAATAAATATCAATCAAATGAACATGACACTAGCGCGTGTCTTCAAACTGCCGTACAGAACGTTCGATACGGGTAGTTTGCGTCAGACTAAGTTGTACAGTGTCTTGTTTCATTGTAAAAGAGACCTTTGTGAATAATAAAATAATGTGTAGGATCGTTTGAAGACACAGCCTCATACGCCGACCGCTTTAAATATATAGTTTAAAATCGTGTACATTCCCGCTATAAATAAGGCATACAGTAGATTCAAAGCCGCTATTAAAAGCAATCAACATACACTTAGCATGTCTCAGATACATGGATGGTGTATCTATTTAATCATCGCTTGCTCATCTATACGTGGAGACATGTTCAAACTTGATTGTATTTGAGACAGCGTATCAACTGCCCGCCTATTCACTTATTTGCCGAATGCTTCCGGGTTGGCGCGCCAAGAGTGCAGCAGTTCCAAATCTTCCTCTTTTACCGTGCCTAATTCGACTGCCTTTTCGATCAAAGCAGTATAGTTGGATAACGTCTGCAAAGGCAGATTGGCTGCTTCAAAAGCTTGTACTGCTTTGTCCAATTGGTAGCTGAAAATCGCCAGCACTACGAGCGGTTCTGCGCCTGCTTCACGAATCGCTTCAGCCGCTTTGATCGAACTGCCACCTGTAGAGATCAAGTCTTCGATTACAATGACACGTTGACCAGGCTTGATTAGCCCTTCGATCTGATTTTGCTTGCCATGTCCTTTGGCTTTGTCCCGCACATACGCCATTGGCAAATCGAGCTTTTCAGCTACCCATGCCGCATGCGGAATGCCGGCGGTTGCCGTGCCGGCAATGACGTCCACATCCGGGTATTGATTGCGAATGATCGTAGCGAATCCGTCAGCGATCTGGTCGCGGATAAACGGATATGACATCGTGAGGCGATTGTCGCAATAAATCGGTGATTTAATGCCAGATGTCCAGGTGAATGGCTCCTGTGGACGAAGTGCGACGGCTTCAATTTTCAGCAGCGCGGCTGCAATATGAGCTGGAATTTCTTCAATCGTTAACATGTTCATTCATCTCCTTTATAATCTGCTCGGCTGCTTTTCTCGGATCGGCGGCAGCGGTAATGGGACGTCCTACAACTAGATAGTCATTACCAGCTGCAATGGCGCGTCCCGGCGTCATAATGCGTGTCTGGTCGGCTACATCGGCACCAGCCGGGCGGACACCTGGTGTGACCGTGATAAAAGAACCGCCACATGCTGCCTTAATCGCCGGTCCTTCCAGTGGTGACGATACGACACCAGCCAGTCCGCATGCATGCGCAAGAGCTGCATATCGTACGACCGTTTCCTCCACACTGCCTGGAATGCCAATCTGCTCGTTCATCGTCTGTTGCGATGTGCTGGTCAGTTGGGTGACTGCAATGAGCAGCGGACGCGTCAGCATTGCATCTTCGCTAAGCGCTTGCTCCATGCCAGCTACAGCTGCTGTCAGCATTTCCTTGCCACCTGCGGCATGCACATTAAACATATCGACGCCAAGGCGTGTAATGCTATGTGCGCCGCCTTTGACGGTGTTGGGGATATCGTGCATTTTCAGGTCAAGAAAGACCGAGTACCCTTTTTGCTTCAATTCACGCACAAATTCCGGCCCAGCGGCATAAAAAAGCTGCATGCCTACCTTGATATAACACGGAATGCCTTGCAGCGCATCGATCAGCTGACGTGCTTGCTCCACATTCGGATAATCAAGCGCCACGATTAGCCGCTGTGCAGCAGCGGTATGTACATATTCGGTCATCGTTTGCCATCTCCTTGTCCTATTGCTATTTTGGTTATATTGTACTAGGCAGTGTCTTCAAACGTTCAACGTTGTCATTTCGTTGTCATTTTATTATTCAAGTAGGTGGCGTGTTAAGGGAGTTGAGCTGCGTATACAAGCGTAATCTAATGAAAAAGCGCATCGAACTACCTATGAAGCCGTTTGCAGACACGACCTAATACTTTAGCTCACTTTAATTCATCGTATGCCTATCTCAAGCTCGCTTGACTATGAATAAATTACAAGTTCAGGTGCATTTACACCTAGTAGTCTGTCTCAAATGAAAATCGTGTTTGAACGTACCTTAACCTATTCATCACCAAGCGATGGTTAGATAGACAAACTGTAAATACATTTAAGACAAGCGACTATTACGCAGACCAAGTTAAATTTCAACTTTGATTGTATACTAAATTCCTTATCAATAAGGGCTTGATCCAACTTCAAAACTCAGATTAATCTTGGTCAAAGTACCAGTTTTTAATCGAGATCGCCTGCGGATATGCCGCCGCCCCCATCAAACATAAAGTTTGTACGTATCTAAATATCACTGCTCCATTCATAAATACGCACACAAATGACGGCGGACGCGTCAATGGTCCGCCGCATATGTGGTTTGTATCGGGTTTAGCTCAAAATCGTTTCTTGATCTTGCAATTGACCTACAGCGGCTTGAATGTCTCGACTGTTCTGATCCGCTTGTTTTTCCTGGCTCAGCGCAGGCATTGCATAGGAGGAGAAATTGATCGTATCGAGCATCGTCAACAGCGCTTCGACCGTATCGAGCGATGTCATACAGACGACGCCGTTTTCTACCGCTTCACGGCGGATACGGAATCCGTCACGCTCCGGTGTTTTGCCTTTCGTCAATGTGTTGACGACGAAGTTTGCCTGTCCGCTGCGGATCAGATCAAGGATGTTCGGCGTGCCTTCGGACAGCTTGTTCACAACCGTAACCGGAATGTTTGCTGCTTTCAGCGCTTCGGCTGTACCGCCAGTTGCAATAATTTTGTAGCCGAGACGGTAGAAGCCTTTGAGCAGGCGTACAGCCTCATCTTTGTCTTTGTCTGCTACGGTCGCAATCAGTGCGCCGGTAGACGGAATTTTCATCCCTGCGCCGATTAGACCTTTGAACAGTGCTTTGGCATACAACAGATCACGTCCCATCACTTCGCCGGTCGATTTCATTTCCGGGCCGAGCGTTGGTTCTACGCGGCGCAGCTTGGCAAACGAGAACACCGGTACTTTAACCGATACATAATCGCTTTCCGGCCACAGCCCTTCGGTATAACCGAGATCAGCCAGTTTGCGTCCGAGGATCGCCTGGGTAGCGATGTTTGCCATCGGGATATTCGTTACTTTGCTTAGGAACGGTACAGTACGGGAGGAGCGAGGATTAACCTCGATCACATACACTTCGTTTTGGAAAATAACGAACTGGATGTTTACTAGACCGACTGTTTTCAGTTCTTTGGCAATTTTGATTGTGATGTTGACGATTTTCTCTTTCAGCTCTGGCGATACATGTTGTGGCGGATACACGGCGATCGAGTCACCGGAGTGAACGCCTGCGCGCTCGATATGCTCCATAATGCCTGGCACGACAACCGTTTCGCCGTCACAGATCGCATCGACTTCCACCTCTTTACCGAGCATATAACGGTCGATCAGCACCGGATGTTCCGGGTTGATTTTTACCGCTTCTACCATATAGCGCAACAATTCCTCGTCAGAGTAGACGATTTCCATTGCACGTCCGCCGAGTACGTAAGATGGACGTACTAATACCGGATAGCCGAGCTTTTGTGCCGTTTCGACCGCTTCGTCGACCGATTGAACGGTGCTGCCTTGTGGCTGAGCGATGTTCAGACGGGACAGCAGCGCTTCGAACTTTTTGCGGTTTTCCGCTTCGTCGATACTTTCCAAGCTTGTGCCGAGAATGTTGACGCCTGCATTTTGCAATGGAGCTGCCAAGTTGATCGCTGTTTGTCCACCAAACTGTACGATGACACCGATCGGTTGCTCCTGCTCGATCACGTTCATTACATCTTCGAAAAACAGCGGCTCAAAGTACAGTCGATCCGATGTGTTAAAGTCGGTCGATACCGTCTCCGGGTTGTTGTTAATAATAACCGCTTCATAGCCCGCTTCTTGAATCGCCCATACCGCGTGCACGGTCGAATAGTCAAACTCGATCCCTTGACCGATCCGAATCGGCCCGGAGCCGAGCACGACGATTTTTTGCTTGTCGGCTTTGGTGACTTCATTTTCGGTTTCATAGGTAGAGTAGTAGTATGGCGTCGTCGCTTCAAACTCTGCCGCACACGTATCTACCATTTTGTATACTGGCACTAATCCGAGCTCTTTACGGTACGTGCGGATGGAATGTTCGTTGCTGAATGTGCCGTTTGGATCGTTAGGTTGACGCAGTTCAGCGATGGCGCGGTCGGTAAAACCGAGACGCTTCGCCGTATAAAGCGTTTCATCAGACAATTGTTCTTCAAAAGCGATCACCGATTCGTAGGCAACGATACGCTCGATTTTATCGAGGAACCACCAGTCGATTCCGCTTAGCTCATGAATATGCTCCAAGCTGTAGCCGCGACGGAACGCTTCAGCGACGAGGAACAGACGCTCATCATCCGCTTTGATTAGACGCTCGGTCAGCTTCTCATCGCTCAGCTCTACCGCATCTTTTAAATACAGACGGTGGACACCGATTTCGAGCGAGCGTACCGCTTTGTGAATCGCTTCTTCAAATGTACGCCCAATCGCCATCACCTCACCGGTCGCTTTCATCTGCGTACCGAGCTTACGGTTGGCACTGGTGAACTTGTCAAACGGCCAGCGTGGAATTTTTGCCACGATATAGTCCAGTGTCGGCTCAAAACAAGCGTACGTTTGACCGGTAACCGGGTTTACGATCTCGTCCAACGTGTAGCCGAGTGCGATCTTCGCTGCCATTTTGGCGATCGGATAGCCAGTCGCTTTGGAAGCGAGCGCCGAGGAACGGCTCACACGCGGGTTTACTTCGATCACATAGTATTGGTAGCTCTGCGGATCAAGGGCAAACTGTACGTTACAGCCGCCTTCGATATTCAGAGCGCGAATGATTTTTAAGGATGCGGAACGCAGCATTTGGTATTCACGGTCAGACAGTGTTTGGCTTGGCGCGACAACGATACTGTCGCCCGTGTGTACGCCAACCGGGTCAAAGTTTTCCATATTACATACAACGATACAGTTGTCGTTGGCATCGCGCATCACTTCGTACTCGACTTCTTTCATACCGGCGATGCTTTTCTCAACGAGGCATTGTCCGATCGGGCTGTAGCGCAAACCTGCCGCTACCGTCTCGCGCAGTTCTTCCTCGTCAGCGCAAATACCGCCGCCTGTACCGCCAAGCGTGTACGCTGGACGAACGATAATCGGATAACCGATCTCATTCGCAAATGCCAGCGATTCTTCCAACGTAGTCACGATGACGCTTTCCGGTACCGGCTGTTCCAGCTCACGCATCAGGTCGCGGAACAAATCGCGGTCTTCCGCTTTTTCGATCGAGTTCAGCTGCGTACCGAGCAGCTTTACATTTTCGGCTTCCAGTACGCCAGCGCGTGCCAGTTCAACCGCCATATTCAGACCGGTTTGTCCGCCGAGTGTTGGCAGCAGCCCATCCGGGCGCTCCTGACGGATAATTTGGGTCACGAATTCCAGTGTGATCGGCTCGATATACACTTTATCTGCCATATTCGTATCCGTCATAATCGTTGCCGGGTTGCTGTTGATCAGTACAACTTCAACGCCTTCTTCTTTCAGCGCCTGACATGCTTGCGTACCGGCATAGTCAAACTCAGCGGCTTGACCGATAACGATCGGACCAGAGCCGATGACGAGAATTTTTTTGAGCTCTTTATTGATAGGCATAATTAACGTGCTCCTTTCAAAGCGGCGAACATTTCGGTCTGACGTGTTGTTTGAGGTTGATTTTGTTTATGCTCACGAATCATCGCGAGGAACTGATCGAACAGATAGCTGTTGTCAAATGGGCCTGGCGCCGCTTCAGGGTGATACTGTACCGAGAACGCCGGATATTTGCTGTGCTTTAATCCTTCGATCGTTTTATCGTTGTTGTTAATATGCGTAACTTCCAGTTCCGTACCCTGGATCGATTGTTCTTTGACAGTGTAGCCGTGGTTTTGGGATGTGATGTAGCAGCGGCCTGTGCTCAAGTCTTTGACCGGGTGATTACCACCGCGATGACCGAACTTCAGCTTTTCCGTGTCCGCTCCACATGCGAGTGCAAACAACTGGTGTCCGAGGCAAATGCCGAAGATCGGGTATTCACCGAGCAGCTCAGCGATGACTTTAGCCGCAGCAGGTACATCTTTCGGGTCCCCAGGGCCGTTGGACAGCTGAATCCCGTCCGGATGCAAGCGACGAATCTGTTCAGCCGTTGTATCTTGTGGCACGACAACGACATCACAGCCGCGCTGTGTCAGTTCGCGTACGATCCCGCTTTTGGCGCCGTAGTCGATTAGCACGATGCGCTCTTTGGCACCTGGGCTGCTGTACATATGTTGTGTCGTAGTACGGCTTACTTGATCGCTCGCCGCAGCGCTCGCTTGCAGGCGCTCCATCAATTCTTCCGGCGCAAGCGCTGCTGTTGTCAAAATGCCGCGCATTGTACCTTGGTGACGGATGCGGCGTGTCAGCATCCGTGTATCGATATCGCTAATGCCGATGATGCCGTATTCGCGCAGCAGCTCATCGATCGAATATTGTGCGCGCCAGTTGCTTGGAACCGGCTCATGCCGTCGGACGACGAATCCATTAATGTATGGACGAACCGATTCGAAGTCATCACGGTTAATACCGTAGTTTCCGATCAGCGGGTAGGTCATCGTCACGATCTGTCCGCAATACGATGGATCAGACAGTACCTCCTGGTAACCGGTAATCCCTGTATTAAATACAACCTCGCCTGTCGTTTCGCCCTCCGCACCGAAGCTGCGGCCTGTAAATAATGTTCCGTCTTCCAATAACAATTTTGCCTGCATTCCGTTTCACTCCTCTGTCTTTCCTATAAGTTATAATGATGGACGATGGTGATCATACGTCCTTCCTAATCAAGGTCTGAATAATTATATCACAACATGGTATATTTATGCACTAGTGGTTATGGATTTTTCCGACCACACGATTTGACCATCCACAATCGTCAGTACAGGCCATCCTTGTAGCTTCCATCCGGTAAATGGTGTATTTTTCCCTTTGGACAGGAATGTGTCCGGATCAACCGCGCGCTCTTGCTCCAGATCGATCAACGTCAAATCGGCAGGTGCACCTTGTTCCAGTCTGCCTGTATCAAGGCGGAATACGCGTGCCGGATCAGCGGTCATACGTCGTACGAGCAGTTCTAGCGACCAGCGTCCGGTTTGGACAAACTTAGTGTACAGCAGCGGAAATGCCGTTTCAAAGCCGGTAATACCAAACGGTGCTAGCTCCATACCTTTAGCTTTCTCCTCCGCACTATGCGGTGCATGATCGGTCACGATCATATCTAGCGTCCCGTCTTCCAATGCAGCGATACATGCTTCCACATCACGCGGTGAGCGCAGCGGCGGGTTCATTTTCCAATTTGCATCCAGACCTGGAATGTCTTCATCCGACAAAATAAGATGGTGCGGGCACACTTCGGCAGTTACGTTAATGCCGATCGACTTTGCCAGTCGAATAAGGCGGATCGATTGCTCGGTGCTAACGTGGCATACATGATAATGCACACCGGTCGCTTCAGCGAGTAAAATATCGCGTCCGACATGGATCGCTTCCGATTCGTTTGGAATGCCTTTCAATCCGTGCTTACGGGCAAATTCGCCATCGGTTACGGCTGCGCCTACTACTAGCGAATCGTCTTCACAGTGCGCAATGATCGGCATATCAAGCGAAGTCGCCAGCTTCATCGCATCTTTCATCATCTGTGCGTTTTGTACGCCTACACCGTCATCGGTAAAACCGATCGCGCCCGCTTCTTTTAATGAGGCAAAATCGGTCAATTCCCGTCCGAGTTCATTGTACGTAATCGCTGCATACGGCAGCACTTTGACACCGTTCGCTTGTGCCGCTTTGTCGAGAATAAGCTGCACGACGTCCGCTTTATCGGTTACCGGCTTTGTGTTCGGCATACAGGCGATCGTCGTATAGCCGCCTTTTGCCGCTGCTGCTGTTCCGGTCACAATCGTCTCTTTATGCTCAAAACCCGGTTCGCGCAAATGGACATGCATATCGATTAGTCCCGGCGCAAGCAGCTTGCCTGTGCCGTCAATTTCGGTGACGTGCTGTCCTTGTCCATGCTGGCGCAAAATGTCATCTGCCGCCGTATCCGCCGAGTACAGCTGTTTGATGATGCCATCTTCGACCCATACGTGGCGCGATTGCAGTTCGCCTTGTCCGTTCAGTACATTTGCGTTTTTGATAAAAAGTGTCATCATTAACCTCCGAAATTGTTAACCGCTATCCACGCGATTATGAATTTTCGGTATCCATACTGCTGCATAAAGCGTGCATATACGGATACCTGAATTATGATTCAAAGTTTCGTATCGATATGCTTAATTGCGCAGTGCACGTTCGATGACTGCCATGCGGATCGGCACGCCATTTTGCATTTGCGTAAAAATTTTGGATTGAGCACTTTCAACGAGTGCATCGTCGATTTCGACGTTACGATTAACCGGAGCCGGATGCATAATGATTGCATGTTCTTTCATTTGAGCAGCACGTGCTTCGGTCAGTCCATAATGCAGACGGTAATCTTCGGCAGACTTGAGCATGCCGCTTGTATGACGCTCCAATTGTACACGCAGCATCATAACGACATCGGCTTGCAGCGCATCTTCCATCGTGACATAACGCATGTCCGCAATGTCGCTTGCGCGCATATTGTCCGGTGCGCAGAAAGTAACGTTTGCCCCCATCGCTTGCAATGCCCAGAAGTTGGAGCGAGCGACACGGCTATGCATAATATCACCGACAATCGTAACATTCAGTCCGCGTACATCGCCAAAATGACTGCGCATCGTGTACAGATCAAGCAGCGCCTGTGTCGGATGCTCGTTGTTACCGTCTCCCGCGTTAATAAGCGGCACATTCACTTTCGTTGCCAGCTCTTGCAGCACGCCTGCTGGCTTAAGGCGGATAATACCAGCATCGATGCCCATACTTTCCAGCGTGCGTACCGTATCATAGATCGATTCGCCTTTCTCGACACTGGATGCGGCGGCGGTAAAGTTCAGCACTTCGGCACCGAGCCGCTTTTCCGCCATTTCAAACGAGAAGCGCGTACGGGTACTATTTTCAAAAAACATATTTGCTACAAATTTGCCTTGCAGTACGGAAACTTGTTTCTCCGTATGTGCATCCCAGTAAGCGGCGCGATCGAGAATCGAAGTCAATTCCGTAGCGCTCATGCCTTTTAGTCCAAGCAAGCTGCGTTGTTTCAGATTAGTCGTTGTCATGATCATACCGTGACCTCCCGACGCTGCAAAATGTTAACCTGGTCATTGCCATCCACTTCACTCAGTCGCACTTCAATCTGTTCCAGCTTGGACGTCGGCACATTTTTACCGATATAGTCCGGTCGAATCGGCAGTTCACGATGTCCACGATCCGCGAGCACAGCAAGCTGAATCTGGTTCGGACGTCCGCAATCCATCAGCGCATCCATCGCGGCGCGAATCGTGCGACCAGTGTACAGCACATCATCGCACAAAATGATCTTTTTATCGCGGATGCTTAAGTTTTGTGGTGTCAATCGTACTTGCTCGCCCAGCGCAGCTTTAGGTTCATCGCTGCGGTCATCGCGATAACCTGTAATGTCCAGTTCACCGTAAGCAACCGTTTTGCCTTCAATTTCCTGAATGCGCGCAGCGATGCGTCGTGCCAAATAGACACCGCGTGTACGAATACCGATCATAATGCAATCTTCGATCCCTTTATTCTTTTCCAAAATCTCATGTGCAATACGGGTTAATGCCCGGCGAATTGCCGTCTCATCCATAATCATGTTGATATGCATATCCATCGTCATGATTTGTAGCCTCCTCAGGTTTATGTTGCTTACACCTAAGGCCCCGTGGTTAACAGGCATATCGTCTTACGGTCATACTGTACATTCCAGTGCCATTGCGGCTATACCGTCCAACACAGGGCATAAAAAAACTCCCTGCCCCGAACGGCAAGGAGTGTGCAGTCATCTACCAGCGGTATGACTGTCATACTTGGACGCACCACAGCATCACCACTCCAGCGGAGGGTGTGTGTAGCTGTAGTGAACATCGTTCACGTTACCTTGCCAGTCTCACAGGACTGAATTAAAGGTGCTTATTCATCTGAACTGAATTATGACAGAGATCATGCAGTCTGTCAACCGCATAAATATGGCGCTATAGCGGGATGGATCGCGATCTGTTTATGATGAACAGCGTATTTGATGGAGTAACTAGGTTAACAGCGTCAACAGCGTACAAGCTACAAGCTGATCACGGTATGTTCGTTATACCGCTAACGGCTCGATATCTGCGCTACATTAAATCTGTATTTGAACCTGCGCTATTATTAAAGCTTATCCGTTTGCGCACATTGTACGTTTTATACTTATCTCATAGCCAATCTCATACCAATCTACATATAACAAAAATACAACAAAAACCGTATCTACACAGTATGCAGATACGGTTTGTTTTACAACTAAGTCTATTACTTACTATTACGTTGACTATGATTCATTTGAGCTTTAAAGCAGCTTAGAGTTTTTCTTTGCTATCGACATAAACAAGAAATCAAAGCCAGCCTTGAACACTGTCAAACTACTATGCCTGCACAGCTCAATCCCAGCTTACTGCTCCCATATGCCTATATGAAGGACAATACTATGGTCATCGCCTTTATCGGCTCAAACTTAGTATATTCAAGCCTGGTACATTTAACCGATTGCCTAAGCTTACCGATTGCGCAGCGCGAACAGCTCTTGCTCCATATCGTCTGGCAGCGGAGCATGGAACTCCAAATATTCGCCGGTCGTTGGATGTACAAATCCAAGTACAGCAGCATGCAGCGCCTGTCCTTGCACAAACGATGCTTTTGCGCGTACGCGTCCATACATCGGATCGCCAACAAGCGGATGATCGATAAATTTCATATGCACACGAATCTGATGCGTACGACCGGTTTCAAGTCGCAGCTCTACTAGCGTAAAATCGCCAAAACGTTCATTTACAGCAAAATGAGTAACAGCATGTTTGCCGTTTTTGTCGGTGACAGTAAACATTTTGCGGTTTTGCGAGGCACGTCCGATCGGTGCTTCAATCGTACCGTGATCGTGTTCAACATTACCGTGCACGAGCGCGATATATTTACGTGTGACCGAATGGTCTTTGAGCTGGGCAGATAACGATGCATGAGCTTTGTCATTTTTGGCTGCCATCAACAGACCGCTTGTATCTTTGTCGATCCGGTGCACGATGCCTGGACGCAGCTCGCCGTTAATGCCGGACAGATCGGTGCAATGATACATCAAAGCATTGACCATCGTACCGGAATAATGACCGGCAGCGGGATGCACGACCATGCCGCTTGGCTTGTTAATAACGATCAGATCGGAGTCTTCGTATACGATATCAAGTGGAATATTTTCCGGTTCCAGCCCGGTAATGGACAGATCAGGAATGTTGACGATAACCTGCTCCCCTTCCGCAAGCTTGCGGTTAGCTTTGACCGGTTGTCCATTCACGGTAACATGCTGATCCACGATCCAGCCTTGAATCTGCGAACGGGAAAAGCCTTCCGGCATGCGATCGGTAATGTATTTATCAATCCGTGCTTTGGCATCGTCCGCCTCGACCGTCCATTGAAAAGTTTGCTGTTCCGCTTCGTCCTCATCTGTCAGTTCATCCGCCAATTCAATATCAACGGACTGCCGTTCCAGTTCCTCTACGTGTTGTACACGTTGTTGTTCTTGTTCATGATTGCTCAATTTGTTCTTCTCCTCTTTCCTGCTGGCAGGCTACTTTTTCTCGCGACGCATATCGATAATTGCGTCCAAAATGATCAACGCCACCCCAACGACGATGCATGAATCGGCAACGTTAAAAATCGGGAACGTATAGCTGCCAAAATTAAACTGAAAGAAATCAACGACCTCTCCCATACGCAAACGATCTATAAAATTGCCGATCGCTCCACCAAGCACGAGCGATAACGCCACAGGCAGCAGCTTATCCGGACGAGATTTTACTTTTTGAATGTACCATACGAGCGCAATGACTACCGCAATCGTAATCACGATAAAAAACCAGCGTTGATTTTGCAAAATACCAAATGCCGCTCCTTGATTACGATGTGATGTAATCATAAAAAAGTCACCAATTACCGGAATTTGCTCTCTCAGCTCCATCCGTGTCGCCACCAGATGTTTGCTGATCTGGTCGATTATAATAGCCACGAGCGCAATTACATAATAGATCACGTTCATCCTCCACCCTGTTTGTTCGATCCCTGTGCCGGCGGCAGCGGAGCACATTACATTCTGTCCGATGGCATCGTGAACACAGCTTTTCTTATTGTAGCATAGGGGGCAGAGTGCGTCTATTGAACGTTCCGCAAGCATTTCTGTTTACAAAAAAGCCTGACGCCAGCAGGCAACCATCCTATTCGATGGTTCGCCAGTTGACGACAGGCTTATCCAATATAGCTTGAAGTTAATGAGCTAAACGATCGTTATCGCTCTCGTTAACAGTCTAGCATTGCATCAGGAAACATGAATACCGACTGTTTGACCGACCAGTTCTACCTGTTCCATCCCTTCCACTTCAGCGAATGTTACATCGGTAACGAGTACATTTTCACGCAGCACATTATCAAACGCTTCGATCGCTGCACGCAGTTCGTCGCTTACATTCAGCGTCAAATGCACGTATTTCTCGATCGGCAGGTCCAGTTTTTTGCGGTAATCTTGTACGGTACGTACTACTTCGCGTACCCAACCTTCTTGCTCCAGCTCCGGTGTAATATCGGTGTTGAGCGCTACCGTCAAACCGTAACCAGAAGCGGAGGCAAAGCCGGACTTTGCTTTTTTCTCGACCAGCAATTCCTCGCTCGTCACATGCAGTTCTTCACCTTCCGGCGAAGTGATGTTCAGTACACCTGCTTGTACGACATGACGCGTTTCTTCCGCCGTCATTTCTTTGAAGAAATTTTGCAGGAAGCCGACGTTTTTGCCGTATTTTTTGCCAGCGACTTTCAGATTAAGCTTAAAGCTGAAATCAACAAAGCCGGCGTCATCATGCTCGGTGCGGATGCCTTTTACATTGATCTCCTCTTTGATGATGTCCTCATAGCTTGCCAGATCAAAGTCTTGGTCGAGCGATACGATCAGCTCGGACAATGGCTGACGATTTTTGATGCCTGTTTCGTTGCGCACATTACGCGCCAGCTCTACGATTCGACGTGCGGTTTCCATATCGCGCTCCAGCTCAGCATCGATCAGCGCTTCATTGGCGACCGGATATTCATCCATATGCACGCTCTCACCGCTGCTTAAGTTGAGGTAAATGTCCTCCGCTAGCATCGGTGTGAACGGTGCCAGTAGCTTCGCGGTTGTGAGCAACACTTCGGTCAGTGTACGGTATGCATCCAGCTTATCTTCGGTCAGCCCGGCACCCCAGAAACGGTCACGGGAACGACGGATATACCAGTTGCTCAACTCATCGACAAACGCTTCAATCGCTTTGGACGAGTTCAGATAGTCATTTACAGCCAGCGCTTTTTCCACCACGATGATCAAGCTGTTCAAACGGGAAACGATCCAGCGATCCAGTTTATGTTGGGACAGTTGGAATGGATGCTCAGCCGGATCAAAGCCATCGATCGTCGCATATAACGTCATAAACGCATGCGTGTTCACGAGCGTATCGACCAGCTTGGACTTCGCTTCACCGACGATACCTTTGGAGAAACGTTTGCTGTTCCACGGTGCGCTATCGGACAGCAGCGCCCAGCGGAATGCATCGGTGCCATATTCTTCGATTACTTCCCACGGGTCGATCACATTGCCTTTGGACTTGGACATTTTCTGTCCGTTTTCATCCAGTACGTGCCCGGTTGCCATAACTGCTTTGTAAGGCGCCTGCCCAGTCAGCAATGTCGATACGGCAAGCAAACTGTAAAACCAGCCGCGCGTCTGATCGATCCCTTCACAGATCATATCGGCAGGGTACTGCTGCTTGAATGTTTGTTCATTTTCAAACGGGTAATGCTGCTGGGCAAATGGCATCGAGCCACTATCGAACCAGACGTCGATCACTTCTGGTGTCCGTTTCATTTCGTATTGACCACAGGAACTGCGCACTTTCACTTCATCCACATACGGTTTGTGCAGCTCCAAATTTTCCGGCACATCACCGATGGCGCGCTCGCGCAGTTCGGCAATGCTGTGCGGTGCGAATTGCTCGCCCGTTTCCTCGCATACCCATACGTTCAGCGGTGTACCCCAATATCGGTCACGGCTAATGTTCCAATCGACCAAATCTTCCAAAAATTTACCAAAACGTCCTTCACGAACATGCCCCGGATACCAGGTCACTTCGTTATTGTTAGCGATCAGTTGCTCTTTGATCGCAGTCGTCTGGATAAACCAGCTGTCCATCGCATAATAAAGCAGTGGTGTATCACAGCGCCAGCAAAACGGATAACTGTGCTCGTAGCGCTCTTTGCTAAACAATGTGCCATGTTCAGACAAATATTTGATAATGTCCACATCGCAATCTTTTACAAAACGTCCGGCAAAATCGGTGACCTGTGGTACGAATTTACCTTCCAGATCAACCAGATTGACGAAGCTAATCCCATGTTCACGGCAGACGCGATAGTCGTCTTCACCGTGTGCAGGTGCCATATGCACGATACCTGTACCGCTTGCATCGGTAACAAAGCTTGCGCCAAGCACGATATTCGTTTTTTCTGCCTGAATATAGTTGAATGGTGCATCATACGTCTGACCGACCAGTTCGGAACCAGGCAATGTGCTTAATACTTCGTATTCCGCTTTCAGTGGCTCCATTACTTTTTCGACCAGATTTTTGGCGACGATATACACTTCATCATTTTGACGTACACGTGCATATTCCATCTCCGGATTAACCGCCAGCGCAACGTGGGATGGCAGCGTCCACGGTGTGGTCGTCCAGGCGAGTACAAATTCACCGCTGCGATGCAGTTTGAATTTAGCCGTTGCACTTAAGTCTTTTACGTCTTTGTAGCCTTGGGCTACTTCGTGCGAACTAAGTGTCGTCTGACAGGAAGGGCAATACGGGCTAACCCGATGACCGCGATACATTAATCCTTTGTCATGGATCGTAGCGAGGATGTTCCATACGCTCTCGATGTATCCATTATTAAGCGTGATGTACGGATGATCCATATCCGTCCAATAGCCGATCGCTTCGGTCAGATCACGCCACTGCTGTTCATATTCAAATACGCTCGCTTTACATTCATTGATGAATTTCTCCACACCGTAATCTTCGATTTCCCATTTGTGCGAAATGCCGAGCTTTTTCTGTACGCCCAGTTCGACCGGCAGACCGTGTGTATCCCAGCCTGCTTTACGAACGACACGATAGCCTTTCATCGTATTGTAACGACCGATAAAATCTTTGATCACACGGCCAAGTACGTGACCGATATGCGGCTTGCCATTTGCAGTTGGCGGCCCTTCGTAAAACACAAAATTCGGCTTGCCCTCCCGCTTTTCGATCGAGCGCTCGAATGTGCGCTCCGCTTTCCATTTGTTCAGCATACGCAAATCGCGTGCGCGCGCTTTTTCTTTGACATCTACTCTTTGCATCTGTTCCCCATCCTCTCTCCAGTTCAGACCTTTATGCGTCTGTTCTTATCCATCGGTGACCGTAACACGGGATGAACCGTATGCGCCACCTATCGTATCCATCGCCAAAACATCAAAAAAACCCCGTCCCTGGAAAGGGACGAGGTTGCTCGCGTTACCACCCTTGTTTCATTCCGATCCAAAAGGAATTCAGCTCTGTCAGAACAGACGCCATCCCCGTATCCAAATGACACTTATGCCCGTACGATTCATACGGCGCCCTGATAACGGCAGGCAATCCGGCTTGGCTTACTGAACAGGTTCAGCCGCGCTTCTCCGGGGAGATTTTCCATAGCTCATCGTTTATTGGCTTGCACCAACCGCCAACTCTCTACAAACGAACATAGCCTGTACTGGCCCCATCATAGAATGTATGCAACTATACTGCGGCACAGAAGCACACTTCTGTCACCGAGTCGTTCATAAGTGACGACTTCCGAAGAAGATGTCACGGTCATAAAATATTTATAGCGCTTTGATCGCAAAATGTCAACCATTTGCCATCCTCCGGCAATCGTCTCACCGCACGCTATAGATGAATGACCTGCAAGACGGCACAACCGTGCCTTTTTGAAAGACGGTTAGTGCGAATGAAGACGAATTAATACAAATCCGAGCTGGTCGGACGATGATCTTCGGCATCGCGCTCATCCAGACGCTCGCGATTCCATTGTTCACGGTCGCGCTCATTGCGCTCCTGACGTTCGCTGCTTGTACGCTCTAACTCACGGGTTTGATTTTCGAGTGCGTCCCAACCGTCTTGACCGAGCAGCTCAAGCTGAGCTTCAACTAGTGTGCGGAAACGGGTACGATAGATGGAAGCTTGCTTTTTCAGTTCTTCCACTTCCATCGACACTTTGCGCGCCTTTGACAGCGACTCATTAATAATACGATCCGCATTTTTCTCGGATTCTTTAATAATGAGTTGGGCTTCTTTTTTGGCGTTGTTTTTCACTTCATCTGCCGCTTCCTGGGCGACGATGATCGTTTTACTCAGTGTCTCCTCCAAGTTTGCAAAATGATCCAGACGCTCCTGCACGGCAAGCAGCTGATTTTGCAAATCTTTGTTTTCGCGGATCAGTCCCTCATAATCCTTAATTACTTGATCGAGGAACTCATTCACTTCATCTTCGTCATAACCACGCAGCCGACGCGAGAACTCCTTATTATGTATATCCAGCGGGGTTAATGGCATGGTAGACACCTCCTATAATATTCAGGCCGTTGAATTGCCTTGTGTATTGTTATCATACTGTATTTCAGCATGGTTGAACACTATGTCGCTGCCGAAAAAACCCCCATGATAACGAGATCAGCGGCGCTCTGTTACTGGCTGATTCGTCGTGTTGCGCCCAGCTACCTGCAACCAACAGTTCGTATCGATTATACATAATCAGCCCGGCAAATGCCGTGATCCTGTTGTATATACACCGATATGGGGCTCCTTTGAAACAAGTAGATACTCTAATATTTATTATTCAACAGAGTAACCTCATCTTCCTGCCGACGCTTTAGATGAATTTTCCGATTTTTACGCGATAACGACCCTTTTTGGTCACACCTTCCAGTTCCAGCACTTTAAACCTGCCCATTCCTTGTACCGAGACGACGTCGCCTTCTTTTAACGCATGGGAAGGGTCTTCCTCTGGCTTCCAATTCACCTTGCAACGACCCGCTTTAATCGGCACCAGTATTTTGCTGCGGCTTAGCCGGTACACATCGCTTGCGATACCGTCCAGTCGCATCGACGCCACCGACAGTTCCATCGTTTGCAATTGCTGCTGGGCAGCGCGCAATTGTTCGATAGGCAACAATTCGGTCAGCACATGCAACCGGTGTACTTGGTTCATATTCAGATGGAGATAAGACGCAATCTCGGTCGCCACTACCGTATGACAACCGTCATCCAGCACATGGATGTCACCGATCTTCTCCCGCTTCATACCAAGCCCAAGCAGAGAGCCCATATAATCGCCATGTTCCAGCTCGGTAAACCGCTGTCCTTCCGGTGTAATTTGCAGAACGTTCAGCTGCATATCCGTCTGCGACAAGTCGGCATAATCAGGCGCGACCAGGGCGCGTTTACGCTCGGCATGCTCTGAACCACCATTCAGCCGGACTTGTACATCCGGCTCGCGCGCAGCCAATGTAGACAATATATACGCTTGACGCGGATCGAGAAAATCGGTCAGCTTTTGTTCATGATAACGCGCCGCACTTTCAATCCATTCCGCAGCTCGTTCTACAAACTCACGCTCATCCGGATGAAAATGACTAAAAATAGTTTTGTTCATACCTGCTAACTACCTTTCCGCCACACAACCGCAATCGCTACAATTCCCCATACGCGACTGCCTATGTTTGCTAAAGTGTATCATTTATTTACAATCGGCAAGCGCTGCAAAATAAAAAGCCGAAGCATGCAGCAGCACAATGATCCGGCTATTGTCTGCTTCTTGCTTCAGCTTTGAATCGTTCAAATTAGTTCAAGCGATAAGCAACGATTAGAACAGAATCGTTTGCAACAAATAAATCAGTCCGCTAAACGCCAGTTGCAACACAAACAGGGCAACGATTGGCGAAATATCCAGCACGCCACCAATCGGCGGAATAAAGCGTCGGAACGGCGCAAGATAAGGTTCAACCAGGCGTGCAAGCAATTGACCAAACGAGCTCTCCCGTGCGCTAGGCAGCCAGGACATCAAAATATAAATAATAATCATGTACATGTAAATTCGGTATGCGATACCAAGCACTTCAAAAAATACGTTCAACGTCCGATCACCTCATCTTGTTATAATCAAAATCGTCGCTCATAATTTCAGCGATTGTGCCTTCGATTTCGACTGTATCCGGTGTACACAGGAAAATATTACCGCCGATTTTGGAGATGCTGCCACCAAGCGCATAGACGGTGCCGCTCATAAAATCGATAATGCGCAGCGCTTGATCGTTGCGCACACGCTGCAAATTAACGATAACCGAGCGGTGGGAACGCAGATGATCCGCAATATCTTGAGCTTCATCATAACTGCGCGGCTCGTTCAAAATGACTTTGACATTTTTCTGTGAATGAATACTGACGACATTATTGGCTCTACTGTTTCTACGTGCTTCTGCGGGAGAAGTTTCACGAGAATCGACTTCTTCCTCGATAATCTGCTCACGTTCCACGACTTCCTGTTCTTCCTGAAGCCCGAGAAAATTCATAAACCGATTCATTACACTCATCGTTAATCCTCCTCTTTGCCCACCAGGATGGAACCGAGGCGTACGAATGTCGCCCCTTCCTCAACAGCAATCTCAAAATCACCCGACATGCCCATCGACAGATGCTGCATCGGCGCTGCCGTTAATTGGAGCGTGTTCAACCGATCCCGCAGCTCACGTAGTCCTCTGAATACCGGACGTGTCTGTTCTGGCTCATCGACTTCCGGAGCCATCGTCATCAGCCCGACAACATGCAAATGCGGCATCTGCTGCAATGCCTGCAAAAAGTTCTCCGCCTCATCCGGTTCCAGCCCATATTTGGAAGCTTCGCCGGATACATTAATCTGCACAAACACATTGACGATCAGCTCCAACTCGGCTGCTTTTTTCTCCAGCTCTTTAGCGAGTGATAAGCGATCAAGTGAATGAATATATTCAAATTTACCGATAACATCTTTGACTTTATTCGTCTGCAAATGTCCAATAAAATGCCAAACTCCACGTTCGTGCAGAGCTTCCCATTTATCCTTCGCATTTTGCCAGCGATTTTCACCCACATGCAGCAGCCCGGCATCCAGCACCTGACCGGTCTTCTCGGTCGAAACGTATTTCGTTACCGCCACGACCTGCACATCGCTTGCCTGACGTCCACTGCGCTCGCATGCCGCCTCAATAAGCTGCTCTACCCGAGCGATTCGTTCCTGCAATCCCACTTTGTAGTCACTCCGTTTCTATGCCAGCCCAGCTTGCCATTCGGCCTGTAACACCGCCATCCGCACGATAGGAAAAAAACAAATCGTGGCGCTCGTACGTACACCAACGACTAATTTCGATATGCTGCGGCTGTATTCCTGCAAAAATCATCAATTCACGGTTTAATTGTTTTAAATCGAGCCATGTTTTGCCCGGAGCGCCTAGTTTGGCGTATGTAGGCAATTGTCCATTACCCGCCAGCTTCGCCGTCCAAACATCGACATGCTCCATCACACGTTGATCGACTTCATATTGCTGCATCCCGATCGACGGGCCAATCGCCGTATGAATATCGGCTACCTTGCTGCCGTATTGCTGTTCCATCGTACGAATCATCTCGCCAGCGATGTTTGCGACTGTACCTTTCCAGCCTGCATGAGCAAGCCCGACGACACGGCGTACAGTGTCTGTAAAATATAATGGCACACAATCCGCATAAAAGGAAGTCAGCAGTATGCCCGGCACATCGGTAATCAATCCGTCTGTTTCTTGAAAAGCACTGCTCCGATCGCTCCAACCGCGTCCGGCATCATCTGCCGTTACACAAGCAATATGGTTGCTATGCACTTGTTCGCCACATACCCAGCCCTGGCTGTCAAAACCAATTTGCTGACATAACAGACGACGATTAGCGAGTACAGCGTCCGCTTCATCCTCAACATGATAGGCAAGATTAAACGAATCATACGGCGCTGTACTCATCCCTCCGCGTCTACCGGTAAAACCGGCTTGTATCCCTTGACGCCAAGCTGTGCTGCCAAGTCGGAACAGCTCCGGCTGTTCGGATACCGCTTCGCCTTGCCGATTACTTTGAAATGGTTCCATTATGCACCTCGCTATGTTTGCTATCTATTGCCCAATCGAGCGTTACGATCATACCGTTTTATCGTTGTTTATTATATGCAATTACGATGACAGATTATCAGCCAATATAAGTATGCATCTGTATTTATTACTGTAGCATATGCTGCGCGATCACATCGATCATCCTAAACAAAAAAGGCCTGTTTTCCGCAGAAAACAAGCCCTTTTATCATAACCTGTAACTACTGCGCAAATGATGTTCTAGTCGTTTTTGTGACGGGAACGATTACGCAAGAAGGTCGGGATGTCCAGTTGATCACCACTTGGCTGCTGCTGATTGTTGAACTGACGCGGAGCAGGTGCCTTTTCTTCAGCTTGCGGCTCGCTCGTGGAGCTTTGGGCTGGTTGGCTAGCTGCCGGACGACGTACAGGCTGCAGCGGTTGTGCAGGCTTATGTTCAAATCCGGTCGCAATGACGGTTACTTTGATTTCTTCCTTCAGATTCTCGTCGATAATCGCACCGAAAATCATATTCACTTCCGGGTCGGAAGCGCTAGTTACGATTTCAGCCGCTTCGTTAACTTCGTACAATGACAAGTTCGCGCCACCTGTAATGTTCATGATTACGCCGCGTGCACCTTCGATCGACGTTTCTAGCAACGGGCTCATAATCGCTTTACGTGCTGCTTCAGCTGCACGGTTTTCACCTGTCGCTTCACCGATCCCCATCAATGCCGAACCGCGCTCGGTCATGATCGTTTTAACGTCGGCAAAGTCAAGGTTAATCAAGCCCGGTACAGCGATCAAATCGGAAATGCCTTGCACCGCTTGCCGCAGCACATTGTCCGCTTCGCGGAACGCTTCCAGCATCGGTGTCTTTTTGTCGACAATTTCGAGCAAACGATCATTTGGAATAACGATCAGTGTGTCTACTTTTTCCTTCAATGCTTCGATGCCTTGTTCTGCATGCGAGAACCGCTTGCGTCCTTCAAACGTGAACGGGCGAGTTACTACGCCTACAGTCAGCGCGCCGCATTCTCTGGCAATTTCAGCAATGACCGGTGCTGCACCTGTACCTGTACCGCCGCCCATACCGGCAGTTACGAATACCATGTCTGCACCTTTTAACGTATTGCTAATCAGATCACGGGATTCTTCGGCTGCTTTTTTACCGACTTCCGGATTAGCGCCAGCGCCGAGTCCGCGTGTCAGCTTATCACCAATTTGTAGCTTATGTTCGGATTTAGCAAGATGCAATGCCTGTGCATCTGTATTTACCGTTATAAACTCCACGCCTTGTACACCATTTTCGATCATTCGGTTGACGGCATTGCTTCCGCCGCCGCCGACACCGATGACCTTAATCTGGGCCAGGCTTTCCATTTCAAAATCGAATTCCAACATCTATCCCATCTCCCCCTTAATGTCCATGAATGGCTATTTTCCAGTCTAGAATGAACTTCATCAAATAAATTCACTGAACATATTTTTGAGCCGTTCAATCAAGCCCGGTTTTGCGCTGTTATCCGGGGTCGATGCGGCCTTGTTGCGCACCGGTGCTTTTTTGCCTGCACCAGCCGTACCGCCGCCACCGCGAATGTTACGGATTACATTATACAAAATGCCTACACCGCTTGTATAAGCAGGATCACGTACACCGATATAATCAGGAACCGCCACTCGTACGGAAGCTGCCAGCTCCTCGCGAGCGATTTCAAGCACGCCCGGCATGGAAACTGTGCCTCCTGTGAGTATATAACCACCAGGAAGCTCCTGATAACCGAGCTTTACAACTTCCTGACGAATCAGTTCGAAAATCTCCTGTACACGCGGCTCGATAATCGCGGCCAGGTCTTGCTGCGTGAACTCTTTGTCAACATTGCTGCCGATGCGCTGAACTTTAAACACGACATCAGATGCCGCTTCTTCAGCGAGCGCGCAGCCGTATTTCAACTTTACTTTTTCGGCATTTTCGGTCAGTGTGCGCAGTCCGTAAGCGATATCGTTCGTTACGAACTCGCCGCCGATCGGCAACGTCGCAGTCGCCTTAAGCGCTCCTTCCTCGAATACCGCAATCGTGGATGAACCGGCACCGATATCAACGAGCACCGCACCCATCGTTTTCTCATCTTTGGACAGAGCCAATTGGCCTGCACCAAGCGAGATCAACACCAAATCTTTAATATGCAAATCCGCCTTTTCCACACAGCGCAGCAAATTGTGAATGGATGTTTTGGCGCCGGTAATAATGGTAGCTTCCACTTCCAGTCGTACGCCGATCATGCCGCGCGGGTCCTGAATACCTTCCAGTCCGTCGACCACATACTGTTTGGCGACAACATCGATAATTTCACGTTCAGGAGGAAGTGCGATCACCTCTGCCGCCTTTAACACCCGCTCGATATCTTCTTCGCCAATTTCACGATCTTCGTTGGAGACGGCTACAACTCCATGGCTCGTTTGAAGTCCGATATGATTTCCCGAAATACCTACGATCACTTCAGATATTTGAATGCCGACCATACGCTCTGCATGATCAACTGCATTTCGGATGGATTGCACAGTCTGGTCAATATCGACGATTGCGCCTTTGCGAATCCCTTCCGAGTCGGCAGATCCAACTCCAATAATATTAAAGGTTCCATTGTTAATTTCCCCGATAATAGCACGAACTTTGGATGTACCGATGTCCAAACTAACAATGATGTCATTGTTGCTCAAGCCCCTGGCACCTCCTGCAAATTCCATAAAATGACGAATTTCCTCACTCCCTGTACGTTGTACGGGGATGGAAACTCAATGTCCGAAAAACATTTTTTAACATTACGCTCTACATTAGTATTCCACATGGTCCATACTTTCCCTCTTTTTTCTACAAACTTTTTAAATGTATTGTGAACTTTAAATTCCCTATGAAGCTGTAAAAGTTTAAAGAAAAAAGAACGATTGTACCGATATTCAGTCACGGCTGCACCATACGGGAGTCAAAGTTTACAAAAATTTAATATCTTCCAACCTCATTCTAGCATTTTTCCGGCTGTACAGAAAGTGCAGACATCATATCTGCATCATAAGCGACATAAATATTCATTTCAAACTACTGTAATAAGTAGACAAAATGCGACATCGACTTATTGTGTTCCTGTACCGTCATCGGTTTCGCCATCGTCTTTTTGCGGCACAAACGGCGTGTACGAATCAGCTTCCAGCATTGTAATAATGCCTGGCGGTTGTGTCTCAATTACCTGATTCAAATATTCCACCTTATCCGCCAGCAGTGAAATGCTCGTAATGACCTCAAATTGAGAGCGGGTATAGATCATAATGCGATCTGGAAAAGAAACTGTCGGTGATGGCATAATTTCCGAAATGTCCGATGTTAACTCGTTCGGAATCGTGCCTAACACTTTGCAAAGCGCAATCTTTTCCTGCTCATAATCCGCCCACTGGGTTAGCACCGGCTTCTCCACGGCAACACCGCGATCATCGGCACGCACAGCGGTACCATTTTGCAAAATAGCGGTCAGTTCGCCGGAAGTGGCAAGCTCATAAGCGACGACTGGATATTCCTGCACATGGATATCGATTTTACCCGGAAAATCCTTCGTAATCGTAGCATCTTCAATCGCTGGAATCGTCTGCAATCTCGCTTTGATCGTCGCTGCTGACGTACCATAAAACGCATCACCTTTGGCAAGCTTGGTCGCTGCAAGTAAATCTTCCTTGGAAGTGAAAGCATTGCCGGTAAACGTAATCTGCGATATTTTGCCGAGCGGCGAAAACCAGAATACGACACCCAGCATGACAACAAACAAAATGCTCAGCATCACGATCCATTTGAAACGCGGAGTAATTTTTCGTCTGCGTTTGGGGGACGGTCTCGTCTGGGCAGAAGGTTCATTTTTTGGTACTATACTTAATCTTTGCTTAGGCATGGCATGTCTCCAGTAATTCGTATTTCGGTTAACTTAGCAGATGTGCAGCCCTTTGCTGCTCATTCATCCGGCAAACGTCAGCAGACAACGCCAAACGTTCTGCTCAGTGCTTAACTGACTTGTGCTCGGCAATTAGACGCTGCATTTCTTCCAGTAACAAAAATGCAGATTGCGGCGTTCCCAGTGCCGAAGAAGCATCAGACATCCGTTTACGCTCCGCTTCATCGTCCATAATACGATCTACAATCGCAACGAGCGCTTGCCCGCTCAGATCGCGCTCTAGCAACATTTCGGCGGCACCTGCTTTTTTCAATGCCAATGCGTTTGCTTCCTGATGGTTGTTCGTCACATTCGGAGATGGAATCAGAATCGACGGTGTACCAAGCGAAGTGATCTCCGCCAGCGATGAAGCACCGGCACGACCGATTAGCAGCGATGTGGCAGCAAGCACTTCCGGCATATTCGGAATGTACGGCAACACATGCAAATTAGTCGGGATCGTCTCCACCGCTTCTTCAATACGCTCATAAATCTCATCATAATAAATTTCGCCGGTCACAAACACATAATGCACATCCGGCTTATGCTGCAATAACGGCGCCGCCTGTACCATCGCTTCGACTAACGCGCGCGCGCCACGGCTGCCACCAACCATCAGCACAATCTGTGCATCGGCAGGCAAACCTAGTGAGGCAAGCCCGCGTTCACGATCAGCATGCTGCACCATCGTCGCCCGTGGATTGCCGGTAAACAGCACCCGCTTAGCACGCTTAAAACGAGGCAATGCATCTTCAAAGCTAACCGCGACCGTACTCGCATAACCGCTTAAAAACAAATTCGTCAAACCGGGAATCGCATTTTGCTCATGCACGAGCGTTGGAATGCCGAGCTTGGCTGCCGCATAAACGACCGGACCACATACATAACCGCCTGTACCGATTACAATATCCGGGCGAAATTCATGAATAAGCTTTTTTGAAATTTTCACACCCTGAATGAAGCGATTGATCGTTTTAATATTTTCAAGCGAAAACAGACTCCTTCGGAATCCGGTAATATCAATCGATTCGAAGCGAATTTTCGCTTCAGGCACAATTTTCGTTTCTAATCCCCGTTTACCGCCAATGTACAAAAACTCAGCTTTGATACCTTGCTCTTTGCATTGCTCAGCAATCGCCAGTGCCGGATAAATATGTCCGCCCGTACCGCCTCCAGTTAAAATAATTCGCATCATCGCCCCCCCTTTCCAGTGAAATATAATCTATTCTTAACGATTACAGCTTATGAACAGCACGCTTAAACTGATCACCGCGCACTTCATAGGAAGTAAACATATCCCAACTTGCACATGCTGGAGATAATAGCACAATATCACCCGCACTTGCTATTTGGCTTGCCTCATACACTGCTGCTTCAATCGCAACTACCGTATTTTCAGACTCGTCGATCAAAGCGATATTCGTTATGCCGGCAAGCGCTGCGACGTGAGCGAGCTTATGACGCGTTTGTCCAAGCAGTACGATGCCTTTGATGCCATTTTGCAATTCAGGCAGCAGCTCCATATAATCGGAGCCACGGTCAAGACCACCCGCAATTAGTACGATGTCCTGATCTTGAAATGCTGATAGCGCCATGATCGTCGCTCTTGCATTGGTTGCTTTGGAATTGTTGTAGTAATCGACTCCATCGTGCTGACGCACATATTCAAGCCGATGCTCAACACCACGGAATGTGCGCAGCGGCTCTGCCAGCTCCTGCGGCTGACAACCTGCAGCGATCGCCATCGCACAGGCGGCGAGCGCATTCGCGACATTGTAGCGCCCCGGAATGCCCAGCTCATGTACCGGCACAATCGCTAGTTGCTGCGCACCATCAGTATACATAATTGTACGCTGCATATCATCGTCGACGCCTTCGATAAAGGAAGGCGAAACATACAATGCAGCGGTCGCAAAATGACCTTGTTCCGATGCCGCCGTCAGTGTCGCTCCCAGTTCTTCGTAAATCGAAAACGGGATGATACGCTCCGCTTCCATATAAGGAATAATGCTACGGCAATAGCTATCGTCCCAATTGAGCACTGCCGTATCCCCATCACCTTGATTGGCAAAAATTTTGCGTTTGGATTGTACATAATCGTCCATCGAGCCATGATAATCGAGATGCGTCTCCGCCACATTGAGCAGACAGGCGATGCGCGGACGAAAATCCTGTGTACCTTTCAGCTGAAAGCTGCTTAGCTCGGCAACGATGATCGGCTTGACTGCCGGATCGGCTTCAGCAACCGCCTGACAGAGCGGAATACCGATATTGCCGCCGACGATTGGATGCAAATGGCTCGCTTCCAGCATTTTGCCAACCCAGGTTGTTGTCGTTGTTTTGCCATTGGAACCGGTAATACCGATCATCGGAATAGCGGACAATCGATACGCCAATTCCACCTCGGTAATGACTTCAAGCGCTAGTTGTAATGCTTGCTTGATCGGTGGTGCACTATAAGGAATACCCGGATTTTTGACGACTAACGCCACATCTGGATGAATTAGCCCTGCCGGATGCCCACCGCAGATCACTTCAATCCCTAATTCCTCCAGCTCTGCCGCTTCTGGCGACTGTTCTCTTGGCTTTAGGTCATTAACGGTGACGATTGCGCCTAGACGATGCAGCGCTTTGGCAGCTTCCACCCCACTGCGTGCTAGACCGATGACGACGACCGGACGACCTTGATACGATTCAGGAGCATTCATCAGGACAACCCCTTGCTAATATAAATTCCGATTACAGCCAAAATGAGGCTCACTGCCCAAAATGTCGTCACTACGCGCCATTCCGACCAGCCGGACAACTCGAAATGATGATGAATCGGCGCCATCTTAAATACCCGTTTGCCGTTTCGTGTTTTGTACGATATGACCTGAATGACGACCGACAACAGCTCGATCACGAATACAAGCCCGATCACGAGAAATAGCAATTCATTTTTCGTAACGATGGCAATTCCGCCGATTGCGCCGCCGATGCCAAGTGAACCCATATCGCCCATAAACACTTTGGCTGGATGAGCGTTAAAGACGAGAAAGCCGAGCACTGCACCGATCATCGCCGCCGCACATACAGCAGCAGCAGGCGAAGACATCTGAATCGCAATGACCGCATAAGCTGCAAATGCGATCGCACTCACCCCGGACAGCAAGCCGTCCACACCATCCGTAAAGTTAACCGCATTACTGATCGCAAGCAGCATCACCACGATAAATGGATAATAAAACCACGGGCCCCAGTCAAACGTTACATCGATACCCGGAATGTTAAGCGCGGTGCTATGTCCTTTGTGGATCAGCAAATAACAAATAATCGCTGAGAAGATCAATTGTCCGACCAGTTTCTGTCTTGCCGTCAGCCCAAGTGAACGCTTTAAGCCGATTTTGATATAATCATCCAAAAATCCGATCAAGCCGAATCCTACTGTCGCTGTTAACAACACCCAGAAATTCGTATCGATGACCGAAAATTTAATAAATACGACCGTTGCCGCCAAAATGATTACAATGCCGCCCATCGTTGGCGTACCCGCTTTTTTCAAATGAGTTTGCGGGCCGTCATTGCGAACTTGTTGTCCGAATTTGATCCGGCGCAACACCGGAATTAGAATCGGCATCGCAATGATCGATAAAATAAACGAGGCGGCAGCCGCCAATAGCAATAATTGAAAATCCATCTTGTTATTCCTCCAGCGCTTCTGCGTTGCTTATTGAATCAGGCATCAGCGCCTGTAAAACTTCTTCCAACCTCATGCCTCTGGATGCTTTAAACAGTACAACATCGCCTTGCTGCACCGTGTCCAGCAGCGCCGAGATCAATGCTGACTTGGATGTATACTCGTACACTAGCTCCGGTGACATCTGCGTACGCGCTGCGGCGGCAATATGTCGTCCGCGCTCACCATAGGTGAACAACAGATCGGTATGCTCGGCTGCATAAGCTCCCATTTGTTCATGGTACATACGCTCGTCCGCGCCAAGCTCTAGCATATCGCCCAGCACGGCGATGCGGCGACGATAATCCTTCATGCCATCCAGCACATCCAGCGCTGCCTTCATTGAGCTTGGACTGGCATTGTACGCATCATTCAGCAAGACGACGCCATCTGCCCCTTCCACCTGCTCAATACGCATACCGCTTAGCTTAAGCTCGGACAACCCGGTACGCATCTGCTCGATCGTTACTCCATAATGAACGGCAATCGCCATCGCAGCAAGCGCATTGGTCACATTGTGCAAACCAGGTAGCGGCAATGTCCACGCTTCATCCGGGTAACGATTCGTCGTAAAAATCGTGGAACGTCCACGCGACATCACACCGGTAACTTGCCAATCATTGGATGGTTCGACGCCAAAAGCGATCGTTTGCATCGATTGGGAGTGACGTTCTGGCTCAGCTAACAGGCGATGTAACAGCGGCTCATCACCGTTATAAACAAGCAACCCTTGTGGACGCAAACCGCTAACGATCTCCATTTTGGCACGGGCGATTTGTTCGCGTGTACCGAGCAGCTCCAGATGGGATTCACCGATATTCGTAATGATTGCCGCATGCGGACGCGCAATATTGGACAATAGCTCAATTTCGCCGCGTCCCCGCATACCCATTTCCAAAATAAGCATTTCCGTCTGTTCCGGCATGCCTAGAATCGTTAACGGCAAACCGATATGACTGTTAAAATTGCCTTGCGTTTTATGCACACGGTACGCTTGCCGGAGCAATGCATCTACCATATCTTTGGTCGTTGTTTTGCCGTTGGAGCCGGTGACACCAATGACGGTCGCCTCACTCTGCTCCAAATAAGCACTTGCCAGACGCTGTAATGCTGCCAACGTATCGTCTACGATAATGATATTACCTTCCGGCGCCGCGCCGCGATCACGCTGCCATAACGAAGCCGCAGCTCCTCTGGATAGCACATCCGCTACAAAGTTATGCCCATCAGCGCGTTCGCCAATAATCGGTACAAATAAACTGTTTTCGTACACTTGACGCGAATCAATCACCACGCCGTGGCAGGCAGACTCCGCAGTTCCGCTAAGCTGTCCGCCGCACATTTGTGCAATGCGTCCAATCGTCGTTTTTATCACTTGGAAAGACTCCTTATCGCTTCTTTGGCTACTAACCTGTCATCAAAATCAATCGTTTCCTGACCGATGATTTGATACGTCTCATGACCTTTGCCCGCAATCAATAGTACATCGCCAGGCTGCGCCATTTCAACCGCTTTTTGAATCGCGAGGCGGCGATCTACAATCAACTCGTAACGAGCGGTATCGATTTGCTGCTCTTGCAGCCCTGCTTCAATCTCGGTCAAAATAAAAGCCGGGTCTTCCGTACGCGGATTATCGGACGTAATCAATGTATAATCACTATACTTGGCAGCGACTTTGCCCATTAGTGGACGCTTCGTGCGATCACGATCTCCACCACAGCCAAACACGGTAATGATACGCTGCTGGGCAAATTCCTTAATCGTAGATAGCACATTGTCCAGACCGTCCGGCGTATGCGCATAATCGACAATGACGGCAAACGGCTGTCCCGCCTCTACGAGTTCGACCCGTCCATCCACACCTGGAATCTGTTCTAGACTGTGACGAATTTGTTCCAGCGGCACATTTTCAATCAATGCTGCCGTAATCGCCGCCAGCGCATTGTACACGTTAAATGTACCGACCATTTTCAATGTCACATCGGTTTCGCCACGGAATGTCGTCAAATGAAAACTGGTTCCTGTTGACGTAATGCGGATATTCGATGCACGTACATCAGCAGGCTGTTCTACCCCATATGTAATCACATCAGCAGCCGTAATCCGACGATAATAGTCGGAAGCAGGATCATCTATGTTGAGAACAGCATATTTGCGCTGCTCCGGTTTTGCATAGTTGTTGCCAAGTCGGCTAAAAAACAAACCTTTGGCGGCAATATACTCAGCCATCGTATGATGATAATCAAGATGGTCCTGACTAATGTTCGTAAAAATAGCAGTACGGTAATCCGTGCCTTTAACACGTCCTTGTTCCAACGCATGCGAGGACACTTCCATTACACATGCTTCCACACCTGAATCCGCCATTTGTCCTAGCATCCGCTGCAAAATAAGCGCCTCTGGCGTTGTGCGCGGCATCGGTACAGCATTGCCGTTATAACGCATTTCAATCGTGCCGATCAAACCGGTATTCACGCCATTGTCATTCATAATACGCTCGATCAAATAAGAAGTTGTGGTTTTGCCATTCGTGCCGGTAATGCCGATCATTTTCAAGCGACGGCTTGGATGATCATAAAAAGCATCGCCAAGCACCGCCATCGCATGGCGACAACTGGATACGATCAATTGTGGTACATCAACAGCCAGCTCCCGTTCCACTACAAGGGCTACGGCACCTTTGGCAAGCGCCTGTGCTGCAAAATCATGCCCATCCACCGTCAGCCCGGGCAAACAAATAAACAAATCCCCTGGCTGAACCGCGCGCGAATCCACCTCCATACCGAAAAATGGTATCGCCGGATCACCCTGAATCCGGGACGTTATCAACAGCTCCGACGCCTCCGCTAACAACATATTCATTCCTCTTTTCCAAAATTAATAACGATACCCGGCAAAGTTCAGACCGTTCAGGAGTCATTCCTCCTGTGACTGATTTCTGCCGGGTGATCATCAATCAAGCATAGATCATGCCTTGATGTTACTTCTATTCAGCAAGATACCACTTGCCACTGTAATGCACAAGCGTCAATTCGTTGGTGCACCTTCCGGTTCCGGAATTTTCAAACTCGACGTGGAACCGGAATCCGCTTCTTCACCGGATGTAGATTCCGCTCCGACTTCCGGATCGCCCTCGTTAGTCGCTGACGACTTCTTATCGGCGTTGTTGCTGTCTGATGATTTGGAATCGGTGGATGTGCCTGTCGCTTTATCGTTTGTCGCTTTGGCACCATCCTTTTTAGCGTCTGTTGACGACTCGCTCTCCTCCGAATCATCCACACCAGTGACGGTAGCTTTGGCTGATTTGAGCGTTAATGTCACCGAACGCCGTCCGCCCGATTCGGATTCTACCTGTGAGGACACATAGCCTTCACCAGTCGCCACTACTTCCACCTTCATCAGATTGAGAATTTCCAGCGCATCGCGCAGCGATTCTCCTTTCAGATCGGGGATCGCCATTTTGGTCGGTTCTTCGGTCATCAAATAAATATTTTGCCCGCTGCCCATCGTCGCTCCAGCAGCCGGATATTGTTTGACGACGGTATTGCCCGAACCTACGACTTTATACGAAATGCCGTTAGCTAGCAAATTTTTCTTCGCCAATTCTAGCGGTTTGCCTGTCAAAACAGGTGCTGTATACATAGTTGGCGTTTGCTGTACAGTGGTCGTCGTTTTTTTGCTGTCGCCATCACTTACCTTTGCTACACCCATATAAGGAAGCGCCTGACTGACGATTTGTTTAAAAATCGGTGCCGCTGCTGTACCGCCACCAAGCTTGGAGTTGGACGGCTGGTCAATCACGACGATCATGGCGATTTTAGGATCATTTGCCGGTGCAAAACCGATAAATGATACGACCTGTTTCGTATAATCATACTGCCCGGAACCATCGGTTTTAACTTTAACCGCAGTCCCCGTTTTACCTGCTACACGATAGCCTTCAATATAAGCGTGACGCCCTGTACCGATCTGCTGGTCAGACACGACCTGCTCCAAATAGCCACGTACTTTGGCGGATACTTCCGGCGTGATCGCCTGTCGCACTTCGTGTACCGCCGTATCTGTCGTCACACCGGTATTCGGATCGGTGATCGACTCAACGACATGCGGTGTGAGCACTTTACCGCCATTCGCTACGGCGGATACGGCGACAAGTTGCTGTAATGGCGTCACCTGTACACGTCCATGACCATAGGCGGCAGTGGCAACTTCGGTTTTAATATTCGGACGGAATGTGATCGCACCGGACACTTCACCCGGCAGATCGATCCCTGTCTTCACCCCAAAACCAAATGCGTCGATATATTTACGCAGACGCTCTGCGCCTAGCATTTCATAACCAAGCTTAACAAAAGCAACGTTACTGGAACGCTTCAACCCTTCCAAAAACGTAATATTGCCCCAGCCGACACGGTTGATATCATGTAGTGTAGTGTTGCCGACACGAATCGTACCGGATTGGTAGGTCGCTTCGGGATTAAACAAGTTTTCCTGTACCGCTCCTGATAGCGTAACAATTTTAAACGTTGAACCCGGCTCATAAATCGCCTTAATGCCCAGATTCGTAAAATCATTATATTGATCGGCAGGCACTTCATTATACTTGTTCGGATCAAATGTCGGCATATTCGCCATCGCCAAAATGTTCATCGTATTCGGATCAGCGGCGATGATCGTAATGCTTTTCGGTTGCAGTTGCTTGTACGCTTCTTTCATCGCTTGCTCGGTATAATATTGGATCGTTTCATCGATCGTCAGCTTTAAATTATCGCCGTTTTTGACTGGCGTATACACATCTTGCGAATTCGGCAACTTATCGCCCTGACGATCTTTTTCATACTTTATTCTACCGTCAACACCTTTAAGCTGCTGATCGTAATATGCCTCAATGCCCGCTACCGCTTTACCGTCTTTGTCGGTATAGCCGAGCACATGGGCAGCCAGTTCATTTTTCGGATAATAACGTTTGGAATCGTCAGTTAGCGATATGCCTACATCATAACGTTTGCCGGTCTTCTGTTTGAGCTGCGCGATCAGCGCATTGATCTGATCCGCTTTATCTTGCGGAATTTGGCGTCCACCATTATTGAGTTCACGCCAAATGCGCAGTTGACCTTTATCGTCTTTGGAAGTCGCCTGTTTTTCCAGTTCACTTTCATCTGTGCCGAGAATCGTATGCAAGCTGCTAACGATATCGTTTTTGACGTCAAGTTCAGCAATCACTTTCGGATTAAGCACAACATTGTAAGCCGGCGCATCAATTGCGAGTTCATTGCCATTGCGATCGGTAATCGTACCACGCTTAGCTTTGATCACATTGTCAGTTGTCCAGTTTTCGACTGCACGCGCATGCCACTCCGAGCCTTGAACGATCTGGAGCCAAAATATACGCACAATAAGGACAACAAAAAAGAGGGCGATGCACCCTCCTACAAATAAAGTGCGAAGTTTTATTCTTTTATTCACTGCCATTTCCCCTCGCTTTACTTGCTGTCCTGAGTAGCGGGCGACGAGGTGGACGTTCCCTTTTCACGGGAAACCTGAATTGGATCGGTGTTCACAGGCTCTATGTACCCCAGCGCGGTCGCGCGCTCCACCACTTGGTTTTCAAGCAAGTGCTTGCGCAAATCGTTTTGCACGATCTGCTTTTGCAATGTGGTTGTCGTACTTGCCATATTTTGGATATCTTTGTTCACTTGATAAATATAAGCATAGCGCCACAATACGATACCCGCAATTACAATGCAAAATAACACGGTGCCCAAATAAAGCAATTTCTCCTGCACTGACAGATGTGCACGGCGCACAACTACTTTTGTTGTCTGCCGATACTTTCGGACAACCTTGTCAGCCGCTTTTTCCTTAACGGCGAGATTTCCTCTCGTATAAGCCATAATTCCGTCTCCTTGCTTATTGAATTTGTTGGTTTGTATCCACCTTTTCCGCGACTCGCAACTTGGCTGATCTTGCGCGCTTGTTTGTTGTGACTTCTTCATCAGACGGAAGCAATGGTTTACGATTGACTAATTTCAATACGCCGCCATTACTCACATAAACGGGAAATCCGGGTGGTGCCACATTTTTTTCCAAATATTCAGCTAAAATTTGCTTGCACAAACGATCTTCCAATGAATGGAATGTGATGACCGATACTCTGCCACCCGGTGCAAGACAACGTACCGATTGGTGCAACGCATCTTCAAATGCACCCAGTTCATCGTTGACCGCAATCCGTAGTGCTTGGAAGCTACGCTTGGCGGGATGACCGCCCGTTCTGCGCGCGGCTGCCGGAATGCCTTCTTTGACCAACTCGGCAAGCTCTCCAGTCGTCTCGATCGGAGCGATAGCACGTTGTTTGCCAATGACGGCAGCGATGCGCTTCGAAAACTTTTCTTCCCCATATCGGTATAAGATGCGGGCGATTTCTTCTTCGGGCCAGGTGTTCACAATCGTGCGCGCGGTCAATTCAGTCGATTGATCCATGCGCATATCCAGTTTGGCATCGTGATTGTAACTGAACCCCCTCTCCGCATCGTCAAATTGAGGTGAAGAAACGCCAAGATCAAACAGGATGCCATCGACTTGTGGAATTCCATCTTCCGTTGGAACTCCTGCTTCCAAAAGCTGCTCCTCCAGATGACGAAAATTGCTTTTGATCAACGTAATACGATCCTTATAAGGCGCAAGCACACTTTCAGCATTGCGCAAAGCCGTATCATCCTGGTCAAACGCAATCAGTCTGCCTTCTGCTCCTAAGGCAGCCGCGATTACCGAGCTGTGCCCCGCTCCCCCGAGCGTACAGTCAACATAAATGCCATCCGGTTTGATTTCCAGTGCATTTGTCGCTTCTTCTTTTAATACAGTAATATGATGAAACAAGTTGTTAAACCTCCTAGACGATTACAGATCAAGATCAAAATCAACCAGCTTCTCAGCAATTTCGTTAAATGATTGCTCTGATTCGTTATAATATTGCTCCCAATCGGAGCGACTCCAAATTTCTACCCTGCTGGATACGCCGATCACGATACATTCTTTGTCAAGGCTGGCGTACTGGCGTAAATGGAGCGGGATATTCACCCTGCCCTGCTTATCCCATTCGCCTTCTGTTGCACCAGAAAAGAAAAATCGTGTAAACGCACGAACATCCGCTTTCATGAGCGGCAGCGATTTGAGCTTTTGTTCCAATCGAGACCACTCCTCCATTGGATAGACGAACAGACAGTGGTCGAGCCCTCGTGTAATAACGAACGATTGACCGAGTGAATCGCGAAACTTGGCAGGAATAATTATCCGTCCTTTGTCGTCAATGTTATGTTGAAACTCCCCCATGAACATTGGCGGCTCACTCCTTTAACTATCGTTACCCACTTTACACCACTTTCCACCACTCATCTAGCATAATAGATTCTTCATACAAAATCAAAATCCTGCTCTATCCACTGTTTTTTTCAAAAAAAACATTCTTTTTTAACTTTTATGCGGTTAAGCATAATATTTTATAACAATTAAGCGCAAAAAGTCTGATTTTATACTATTGACAAAGTCATATTTTAAATTTGGCTCTTTAAACTTAATACATGTAAAGAGACTCACATCAATAGTCGCAGATTATAAATAATATAGGTATTAAGACCGTCGATCAAGAAACTTTTATACACGTCAGTGAATAAATGGATAATAATCGCATTATTTTTAATAAAATTTTTGCTGAACGTTGAAAATCACCGTTTCTACATGATCCGCCGCAACGAGCAAGTGCGGATATTGTTTTAGTTTAAAATATAATGCACTCAAAAATACTTTTGTATTATGCAACAAAATATAATCAGTAGCCGGATCATGACTAGGCTGCACATTGGAAAACAGATCGATCCATTGCTGCAAACATGGCTGATCGATCAGTCCATCGACTAGCCCCGGCATGACCGCATACAACATCCTTTCTTCCTCCTGATTCGTTAACACGAATTCATTATGCTCCAGTATACTTCGCACGATATACAATATGCTTACAAACTCAGCCGCCGTCCACCCGTAGTGCCAAACAGAATGAATGCCATCCGCGACATGAGCGAGCGAGTGCGCCCACCCTTTTCCGGAAACATATCCTCTGAAGTCTTTTTCAGTTTTGAGATAGTGTATAATCGCATGTTTAACGTCTTGAATATCGCTGTCGGTCAAAAAAGCGTCTGTTTTGTTTCGTTCCAACAACAGCGGTATAAGCAATGTGGAAAATGAACGCGTAAATATACAATCCGTATGTATTGCTCCTATATTGTAAAACATTCCCTTATTACTTAATGCCGTTTGCTTTATAAATAACAATTGTGCCGTACTCACTGGCTGATGCAAAATAATTTCAACAAATAAGCTATAAATGATATGATCACGAAGTTCTGCATCTGGCGCTCCAATATGGGCAAACATAAGTGCCACAACAGGCTCAAGCGGTTCATGCTGCAATAATTCAGGATTTTGTTTGCACTGTTTAAGAAATTGCTTTGTCTCCATTTCACACCTCATTTTTCAATTTTGCTAATTGGAATAGCTTATTGAAACTCCCTCGATTTCCTTTATATACATATGAAATTTCACAGTTTACACTCCTCCAACAGCATATACGATCCTACGAGCAAGCTGACGATTTAATCTAATATTGTACATCAAAAAAGTCTGACGACGTTTAAGTGTAGCCTACGTCATCAGACTTTTCAATGTGAATGTATAGGAGATCGATTACGACCAGCTATCCAGATACTTTTTCTGTGCATCTGTTAGCGAATCGATGCCGATGCCCAAACTTTCGAGCCGGTAACGTGCTACCTGCTCGTCCAGCTCGTACGGTACATTGATTACGCCTGCGCCAAGCTGCTCGTAATTTTCGTTCACATAACGCAAACCGACCGCTTGCAGTGCAAACGTCATATCCATAATTTCTGCCGGATGCCCGTCGGCTGCACCCAAATTGACGAGGCGTCCTTCTGCTAGTAAATAAATACGGCGTCCGTCTTGCAGTTTGTATTCTTCGATATTTTTACGTGCTGTACGGATCGATACTGCACGTGCCGCCAGATCAGGTTTGTTTGCCTCTACATCAAAGTGACCCGCATTACATACGATCGCGCCATCTTGCATCACATCATAATGCTCACCTGTGATCACATCTTTGTTGCCTGTTACTGTAATGAAGAAATTGCCTTTTTGGGCTGCTTCGATCAGCGGCATTACATGGAAGCCGTCCATATGCGCTTCAACCGCTTTGATCGCGTCCACTTCGGTTACGATTACGTTGGCACCGAGACCTTTGGCGCGCATCGCTACCCCTTTACCGCACCAGCCGTAGCCAACAACAACAACCGTCGCTCCGGCGATCATCAAGTTCGTCGTACGAATAATGCCGTCAAATACGGATTGTCCTGTACCGTAACGGTTATCAAACAAATGTTTACAATACGCATCATTGACCGCGACCATCGGCAATGTGAGCGTGCCTTCTTTTTGCAGCGCCTTCAAGCGAATAATGCCAGTCGTTGTTTCTTCCGCTCCACCGCGAATCGTTGCTAACAGATCAGGACGTTCACCATGCATCAATGTGATCAGATCGCCACCATCGTCGATAATGAGATCAGGTTTTGTTTCCAGTGCATGCAGTACAAGCGATTTGTATTCCACAGGATCAGGGTTATATTTGGCAAATACGGTAATTCCGTCTTCTACTAATGCAGCACATACATCATCCTGCGTCGACAGCGGATTACTACCTGTAATCGTCACTTCAGCACCGCCGGCTTGCACCACTTTTGCCAAATAAGCGGTTTTCGCTTCCAAATGCAAACAGATCGTTACTTTTAAGCCTTTAAACGGCAAATCACGTTCAAATTCCGCACGAATCCGATTTAATACCGGCATATGGGCAGATACCCATTCAATTTTACGATGCCCTTCCGGCGCCAACGCCATATCGGCTACGATACTTTTTGCAATCGATGGCAATGTCATCTTTTCGTTCCTCCACTATGTAGATGATGAGATCATCTGTTTATTTGATTTGAAATGAATCAATACTTCCATTTAATCGTTTAATGAACAGAAAAGCAACCGGCAATTCCTACCGGCTGCTTGACACGTCTATGCTATACGATTGCTTATACGCGAAATGAACGATACGATCCGAGCTAAAGCATCTGTAGGAGCACTAACAACCCTATGTCTCAAACGTCTGCTACCGCTGCGCATGGCTACGCCAATCGTTAGATTAAACAATATAAATGATAGGCAATATAGATGAAGCGAAGTTTACATATACAACAAACGATGACCACCATTCAAATCCGGCTCAAGCGCCAGTAACTGATCAAGCCAACGCTCGCCATAACGACCGATATAATAGTAACTATTGATCGTACGCTCCTGCGGTTTGCCAAACGGATACAACGAATGCGCGATCCGATCCAGTCGACGCAGCCCAACTTCATGCTGCTTTTCCACCGCATTCCTACTTTTACGATGCAAATATTCAATCTGCGCTTCAATTTTATGCTGATTCGTTTGGGCAATATGCGGTAATGACGCATCCACTTCAGCCAGACCGTCCACAAATGGCGCATACAATGCAGCAAATTGACGTTTCAGCTCGTCAAAGCGCTCATCCAAATTGTAATCTTCCTGCGCTTCCAACCACTGACGGCGAATATCGGCAAAACGTTCTCGCACATCATCAAAAGATAATTCAAAACGGCTCATTAACTGCTGAATTTTATCTTCAACGACTGTAAACGACATCCGTGGCACAATCGGCGGCATTTGCATACCGAACGTTTGAAACGCCTGACGGGTTAGCGCCCAATAGGCAATCTCGCCCGTACCGAGGATCGTACCAAGCACCGGAAACAACGATTCCTGCATCAGCGGACGGGTTAACACATTGTTGCTAAAACGTTCAGGATGCCGCTCCACTAGTTCCAACAGCTCTGCTTTGGTGAACGTAACTAAACCTTTACGATCGGTAAAATGTCCATCCCGCTTGAACAGCAGCAGCCGCTCGGCTGTATACACCTCATCGGTATGAATATAAAATAGATTCGCACCATCTTCCGCCACCGTTGCCTGCTCCTCATAACCGGCAGCACGCACTTCATCAGAGGCTGCCATATACGCTTCCGTCAGACGATCATTGTGCTCGATGATACGGCGAAATACCGGCTTTTCCAACTCACGCAGCTCAGGCGCGTCCGAATCAAGCAGAACGAGTCCGAAGCGTCCAAATAGACGACCAAGCTGACGTGCAAATGCACTGCTCAAATTGTCGGACTGCCGCATACATCGTTCCAGTTCAGCGATCCACTGACTTTTGTGCTCTGTATCCGGCAGCAAACTTTCCAGCTGGCGCAGTACAGGCGCAATATGCGCTTCCGTAACAATCGTACGGCTGACCGGTGAGTGTCCTCCACGTTCATGCTCCATCCGAATGCGTACCGCCTGACCGTCTTGATCCGGCAAATACGTATGGTTTACTTCATCCCAGTCATGATCCTCACCAGCAATCCAAAATACCGGCACTACCGGACGACCGAGCAATTCCGACGCATGACGAGCGGATAAAATCAATGTCACCACTTTGTAAATGACCAACAATGCGCCCGTAAACAATCCGCTTTGTTGCCCGCCCACCATCGTCAATGTATGCTGCTGGCGCAGCAGCTGTAATGACTGCTGCACCGCTTCATGCTCATTATGTGTAAGATTGTACTGCACTAGGCAGTCAACCAACGCTCCACGCTCAATCCGGGAGTGCTCTTGCTGATCCAGCCAGGCGGCACGCTGAATCCACGTCTGCGGATCAGTTACATTCATATTGTACAAGCTGCTTACCGATGCAAAATCGTTCATATACCGCTCTGCTAGCGGTTGATTTGCAGGTAGCCTCTCCGGAACTACATTCATGGGGGTAGTGCCTCCTCATCGTTGTTACTTATTGTAACTTTCTAAACCTTATTTGATTGTACGAAAGTATGTCCGTTTAGTCAAAGCTTACCCTACACTTTTTTACATTTTGGAAGAAACAAAAAAACCGCCATACAGTATGGCGGTTTTTGCATATGAAATTTTCGTGCCAGCATGCTGCGGCTCCGACTGAATTGACGCAATTTCAGCCGGAATGCAGCTATACGGCTACGCCTTATTTCATGTTTACGAAACAGGCTGGGATACCCAATGCCCTGGTGAAACTTCGATCAGCTCGGAATTGTCGAGATTGAACGGGTCTTTTGGCACACCCGGATTTGCCGATTCAACCGGTGCTTGTTGCTCATCCGGCAGCAAAATACGGCGTTTGTTCACTTCTACATCCGGGTCAGGGATCGGAATTGCGGACAGCAATGTTTTTGTATACGGATGCAGTGGGTTGGCGTACAGTTCTTCACTTTCAGCCAGCTCTACAATTTTACCCATATACATAACGGCTACACGATCACTAATATGTTTGACCATCGACAGATCGTGCGCGATAAACAGATAGGTCAGACCGAGGCGCTGTTGCAATTCTTCCAACAGTTTAACGACCTGTGCTTGAATCGAGACGTCGAGTGCCGACAATGGCTCATCACAAATAATAAACTTCGGATTCACGGCAAGTGCACGAGCGATCCCGATCCGCTGTCTTTGACCACCGGAAAACTCATGCGGATAGCGCAACGCATGGCTTGGGTTCAGACCGACCATATCAAGCAATTCTTCCACACGCTTTTTGCGTTCGGCACGGCTACCCGCCAGACCGTGGATATCGAGCGATTCACCGATAATATCCATTACGTTAAAGCGCGGATTCAGCGATGCATACGGGTCTTGGAAAATCATCTGCATATCTTTACGCATCGCTTTCATTTTGCGTGGAGACAGGCTGAAAATATCGGTTCCGTTAAACTTTACGCTACCGCCAGTCGGCTCATACAGACGCAGCATCGTACGACCGGTTGTCGATTTACCACAACCGGATTCCCCAACTACGCCAAGCGTTTCGCCTTCATAAATTTTAAAGCTAATATCGTTAACTGCTTTCAAAATATTGCCTTTGCCCAAATTGAAATGCTGACGCAAATTGGTCACTTCAACGAGCGGGCGTGTCGGATCAAGACCAGCTATAGCGGAAGCCATTTTTGGCTTTTTCGGCTCATCCAGACGAGGCAATGCATTCAGCAGGCGTTTCGTATACGGATGCTGCGGATTTTTGAAAATTTCGGACGTTGTGCCGGTTTCGACTACATCGCCTTCTTTCATCACGACAACACGATCACACATACCAGCAACAACACCGAGATCATGTGTAATCAGAATGATCGATGTACCTAGCTTTTGCTGCATATCTTTCATCAAATCGAGAATTTGCGCCTGAATCGTTACATCGAGCGCTGTTGTCGGCTCATCCGCAATTAGCAACGATGGACGGCAAGCAAGCGCGATCGCAATCATCGCACGCTGACGCATACCACCGGAAAACTGGTGCGGATAATGGTTAAAACGAATTTCCGGGTTTTTGATCCCGACAAGCTTCAGCATTTCAAGCGCCGATGCTTTCGCTTCATTCGCATTCATTTTCTGGTGCTTACGCAAAACTTCGGTAATTTGCTTACCGACTTTGATCGTCGGATTAAGCGAAGTCATCGGGTCCTGGAAAATCATACCGATATCTTTACCACGAATCGACTCCATTTGTTTGTCGGTTTTGCTCAGCAGGCTTTCACCGAGAAACGTAATTTCTCCACTTTTAATAATAGAAGGCGGAGAAGGGATCAACCGCATAATCGTTTGAGCTGTTACACTCTTACCACTACCGGATTCCCCGACAATACCGACCGTTTCCCCTTTTCCAATCTCGAAATTTACATCTTTAACGGCTTTAAATTCACCAGCACGAGTATTGAAGGATACGCTCAAGTTTTTTACTGTTAAGATGTTCTCCACTAAGCCCACCTCCTACGGATTTTATTTTTTCAGTTTAGGGTCAAGCGCATCACGCAGACCATCACCAAGCAGGTTAAATGCGAGCATCGTCAAACAGATCAGACCTGCCGGGTACCACATACGCCACGGATACAAGTTCCAACCTTGCAGCGCATCATTGATCATCGAACCAAGTGACGAGATCGGCGCTTGTACACCAAGACCGAGGAAACTCAGAAAAGCTTCCGCAAAAATCGCATTTGGCACAGACAATGTAACGGTAACGATAATCGGACCAAGTGCATTTGGCAGTAAATGTCTGAACAATTGACGTGTGCCACTCGCACCCATCGAACGTGCTGCCAAAATAAAGTCACGATTTTTAAGCTGAATAATTTCACCGCGTACAATCCAGGACATCGTTACCCAACCGGTGACAGCGAGTGCAAAAATAATCGTTTTCAAGCCTGGCTCCAATACGACGAGCAGCAAAATAACAACGAGCAAATACGGAATCGAGTACAAAATTTCGGAAATTTTGTTCATCACTTCATCTGTTTTGCCGCCTTTATAACCCATAATCGCACCATAAATGACGCCGATAAACAGGTCAATCAATGCAGCGGAAAAACCAACGATTAAGGAAATACGTGCGCCCATCCATGTACGAACCCACATATCACGCCCCAGATTATCGGTGCCAAACCAGTGTTCAGCCGATGGAGGTTGGTTCGTACTCATCAGATCATTGCTGTAATAATTATAAGGAAGCATCAGCGGCCCTATAATCGCCATAACAATAACAATAAACAATATGCTAAGACTAACCATCGCTACGGGATTTCTTACGAGCCGATACATCGCGTCCTGAAAGAGCGATACACTCTTTTGGTACGCTGTTGGATCTAACGTTACATCAGCAGTCGTAGGATTTGGAGTTTTACTGTTGTTCGCTGCCAATGGTTAAGCCCCCTTTTTACCTGTCAGTTTAATACGTGGATCAACCACAACATACAAAATATCGGTTATAAAACGAGCCACCATCAAAATAACACCGTAAAAAATCGTCACGCCCATAATCATCGTATAATCACGGTTCGTAATACTTTCTACGAATACTTTACCGATACCACCGATACCGAAAATCTGCTCAATGACGACAGAACCTGTAATAACGTTAGCAGTCATTGGGCCGACATACGTAACTACTGGCAATACGCCGTTACGCAGTACGTGACGAGTCATAATCGTAAAGCCGTTCAAACCTTTAGCTTTGGCTGTTTTAATGTATTCGGAATTGAGCACTTCCAGCATGCTGGAACGAGTCAGACGTGCAATGAATGCAATCGGTTGAACGGCAAGTGCCACGACTGGCAATACTAGATCACTTGGCTTGCTAAAGCCCATTACGTCAAACCAACCGAGTTTGAGTGCAAATAAGTACTGAATTAACGTCGCAAGTACAAAGCTTGGCACCGCTATACCGATAATAGCGAGCACCATCGCCATATGGTCAATCAATTTACGATGATACAATGCCGCTATCATACCGAGTACAATCCCGACAATAATCGAAATAATGATCGCAAAAATACCGATTTGCAAGGAAGGTTTAAATGTTTGCGTAATACGACCGCTTACATCTTGGTTTTGATATTTCATCGAAATCCCAAGATCACCTTGAACGATATTGCCCAGATAGCGTACATACTGTACAGGAATAGGCTGATCAAGTCCATACTGTGCCATCAGACGAGCTTTAATTTGTGGCTGTACAGCTTTCTCGGACATAAACGGATCGCCCGGAATAATTTTCATCAGAAAAAATGTCAGTGAGATCAGTACGAACAGAGATACCAACATAAACAAAAACTTGCCGGCAATGTATCTAACCATTTTTCTGGAGCCCTCCTTTGTTTCATCGTTAAATTTTACGTCAAATCATACTACTTCTTTTGTAGATACAGTTATGCGTATATTATGATAAACGAGAAAAATGCTTGTTGGTGGAAAACAATAAACCAGATTAATTCGCTCTGGTTTACGCGAGCAAGAAGATCGCTTGCTCTTTATCTAAATAAAAAAAGCAACAAGTTTGACACTTGCGATAGTCAACGTTAGAAAAAGCAATATATGGAAAAAATCCATACACACATAAAAGCGGGATATATATGGCTTTGAATCTCCATATATATCCCGCAGCAATCATCTAACTGCCAATTTGTATTGAATTATTGAAAATACGCTCTGGAGAAGTCAACAGAACCACTAAAATCAACAACAATTCCTTTAAGATTAGGCTTAACGAGAGAGATGCTAGTATAGTAGTAGATCGGCATAATTACCATATCATCTTGAATCAGCAATTTCTCTGCTTGCGCCATATCGGTCATACGTTTTGCATTATCTTGTGTTGATTTGGCGTCAGTAATTAATTTGTCGTAAGTCGGATTGCTATATTTCGCATCGTTGTTACCACCATTAGTTACCCACATATCCATGAACGTCATCGGATCGTTATAGTCGGCTGTCCAACCAGCACGAGCGATCTGATAGTTACCGCTTTGACGGTTGTTCAAAAATACGCTCCACTCTTGGTTTTCAGTTTGCACATTAACACCAAGGTTTTTCTTCCACATATCTGCAATCGCCAGTGCAACTTTTTGGTGAGCTTCGCTGGAGTTGTAGATTAGTGTAATTGCAGGCAATGCTGTCAGACCTTCTTCTTTCAGACCTTGTGCCAACAAAGCTTTTGCTTGTGTAACATCTTCTTTGAAGTAGTCATCTTTAAACTCGGTACGGAATTCTTCGTTTTGGCCTTTAATACCTGGAGGTACGAAGCCATATGCAGGCAATTGACCACCCAGTGTTACTTTATCAACGATCGCTTGGCGATCAATCGACATGGCAAACGCTTTACGGATGTTTGCGTTATCAAAAGGCTTTTCTTTATTGTTAAATTCATAGTAGTACGTGCTTGCAATACCTTTAGCGTTGAATTGATCAGGATATTGCTGTTTTGCTGCAGCGATTTGGTCGGTAGGGATTTCACCAGTTGGTGAGCCTGCATAATCCAACTGTCCACTTTGGTAACTCGCATACTCAGTTGCGCCGGAGTTAACGAGTGAAGCTGTAATTGTGTTCAGCTTAATGTTATCTTTATCCCAATATTTATCGTTTTTCGTCCAAACGAGTTGTTGACCTGTTGTCCATGTAGTCAGTGTGAACGGTCCATTCGTTACCATTGTGTCTGCTTTGGCAGCCCACTGTGGATTCGCTTCAACGTTCTTTTTGTTTACAGGATAGTACGTGTAGAAGGATGTCAGACCGAGCCAGTAAGGAGTCGGAGCTGTCAGTGTCACTTCCAACGTTTTGTCGTCAACAGCTTTTACGCCGACTTGGGAGAAATCTTTGATTTTACCCGTGTTGAACGCTTCGCCATTTTTCAGGTAGTAAAGCTGGTAAGCATATTCAGATGCTGGAGTTGTTGCCGGGCTCAATACGCGTTCCCAAGCATACACAAAGTCTTGTGCTGTTACAGGATCGCCATTGCTCCAAATTGCATTATTGCGAAGATGGAACGTATATTTCAACCCGTCTTCGGAAACATCCCATTTCTCGGCTGCGCCAGGAGTCGGGTTACCATCGGCACCCATACGTGTCAGACCATCGTACATCAGCTTCAGAGCGGTGTTTGTTTGTGTATCTTTTGCCTGAGCTGGGTCAAAAGTAGGCGGTTCAGCACTCATGTTAATGCGCAGATCCTGCGATGCTGTCGTTCCGTTTCCTGTGTCTCCACTTGTACCTGTACTGCTGTTTTCGGAGCTGCCGCAAGCTGCGAGCAATGACCCGAAAGCCAGTACGAGTACCATAAGTACTAACCAACTTTTCTTTTTCATCTAGCAGTGTCCCCCTAAAAAATGTGGTATATGCTTTTAGATTATACAACCAGTGGTCAAAAAAATCTATATCTTAAACTTAAAAAAAACGTTTTTTTTCGTTTTTTTCAACAATTTCGTCACATTATGCAGTAAATTATGCTCCATCCTACGGACGAATACCTAACATGAAGCAAGATTATTCCAATTTTCGACACGTTTATCGTGTTATGTATTGCAATATTGCAATAACTAGCAGCACGATGTAACCTAAGCTCAAAAAGAAAAACGATAATCGCCAAACGGCTCGAAATAAACGCTGGACATCAACTTTTCCTTTTAGACGGTTTTGTGCACTGCCAATTAGACCTAAAGCAAGTAATAAAATAAGCAAAAAAAGATAAAATCCAAGCCTGCTATTAAAAATCGTATTAAATAATGCCGCGACCGAAATGTACAAAAATGGCGTTGTCACATCCATCGCAATGCCTAGTACTTGCTTTTTCGTCCGTTTGCGCAAGCTGGCGATCACATATGTAGCAATAAACGGAATGAATGGCAATAAGCTCAGAAAGATAGCACCATCTAGCAACCACCCGAACAATCCTCCCATTCAATCGACCTCCTCTACGGTTAATGATTCGATGAGCGTGCACATCCACTCATGTGCAAAAGCTTGCATAGGCACACGCCGAGCGAGCTCGATAATCGCTCCATTAATCCAGCGAATCTCAGTTCGTTTACTATGCAGCACATCAGCCAGCATCGAAGATGTATTGGCGGCTGTTGCTTGACACACTTGTAAAATATCATGCCACCATGCTTCCGACCATTCGATATGATGCCAGGTATACACGGCTATCGCCTCATCAAACAATTGTCGCATGACCGCTATACGCGCCTCGCTTGCTAACAGTTCTCCATTCGGAATACGCCATAACGCCGTCAACGGATTAATTACCGCATTTATTGTTAGTTTCCGATACACATCGATCCGTATATTGTTCGACAATGCTACTTTAAATCCTGCTTCCATCAGTGATCTTAACAGCGATGCTATCGTTCTTTGCTCATATTCCTGTACCGCTAACGTCTCGGAAAGTAAAGCGGAAGAACGATACAATAGCGCCGCATTGCCGATTGCAGTCTGTCCACGCCCGGAATGCATAACTCCGACAGGTGAGAGTTTCTTCGCCCCTTCTGTCGTAATCGCGACATAAACGTTCCATGTTGGCGGCCAAATCGAATCGGTGCGCAGCCCGTTTTGCATCGTAATCAGCACAGTCCCCTTATGCATCCGTTTGGACAGCCAATGTATAAGTTCAGCTGTCACATGCTGCTGTTTGACCGTCAGTAAAATAATATCTGCTTTGTCCGTTTCTATTGCGGCTGCGGCTTGCTCGGTACTCGTTTGTACGGCGGCTACCGAGCAACTTGCAAGCGAAGACGGCATAAAACGCTGGAGCGGCTGATCCGATCCAGCTTGAAATGAAACCCCTTCTTCTTGAATACGTTTTGCCTGCTCACTCGTTCGTGTCCATAGCCAGAGTTGATCTGCCAAGCTGTGCGCGGCTGTTGTATTATGGATCGTATTCGCATGCTGTGTTAATGCCAATTTACTAAAAAAAAGCAATCCAAGCGAGCCACCGCCCACAATATCGATGTGCATGCTGTTTCCCTCCTTGCTATTCATACGCTACAATAATAATGCTGGATATGTTACTGCGCACAATGATTCATTAAGCTGTCAGCAAAAAAAGTGCAGTTAATCATTTATTATACAGGGAGGCGGCGATTCATGAAACTATTTAAGTATAAACGACTTATCGGCTGCCTTCTGCTGACTACGATTATGATCGTTGCCGAAATTGTACAAGCACCGCGTATTAGCGCTGCTACGGATACGATATCCACTCAGCCAATGCCCACGCCAAATAAAATGGATGAAACGACACGCCAATTGTTAGAACATAGTTTGTCCGCTCAAGAATTGGATCATGAAATCGCCCGCGTTGGCGCCAAAGAGCAAGCAGCACGCAAACAGCATAACCAGCTTCAGCAGGAACTGGTCGTGCAGCAGCAACAGCTTTATGCTGCACGCACGCAATCCGACCGCGTGCTTGTCGCTTATTATACGGGCGAGCGAGATCAACTTTGGCTGGCACTGCTTAGCACAGGCAGTCTATCCGGCATGCTGACCTTTTATGAATATTATCAAATGATTATCGATCATGACCATCGTATTATGAACAGCTATCAGCAACAATACAATCAAATGCTGGACAAACAGCAGCAATTGGCGCGCACATCGTCGGAACTGCAACAGATCGGTACTAATCTGAAACAGCAAAAAGAACGTGTCGCTCTGCTTCGCCAGCAAATTGATTCCGGCATCGCTTCATCTTCCAATCCCGCCACCATGCGTCAATTGATACAAGAGCTGAATACCTATTGGGAAAATATCGGATTGTATGAAGTAAGAGGTTATTTTGAAATTTTGGCACAGTCGATGAATCAGTTTCCGAGCTTTCTCAAATCCGAACCGGATGCGATCCGTATCCACGGTCGCAGCTATACGATTACGATTAGCGAGCAACAGCTTAATCAATTTCTACACCAGCAAGGTCGCTTGCCAGACAGTTTTCAATTTCATTTTAACGAGCAAGGAATCGTTGTTAACGGACAGGAAGGCAACTTAAAGCTGGACATTGCCGGTCATTATGAGGTAGAACAACAACCGCAAAATGCGATTCGTTTTCAGGTCGATCGGCTTATTTTTAACGGTTTGGAATTGCCTAATACGACTAGGCAACAGTTGGAAAATCAATTTGATCTTGGCTTTTATCCAGGGCAAATCATCTCCTATTTAAAAGCCAAACATGTACAGATGTCCAATGGACAAATGCAGATTGAGCTGGAACTGTCATTATAAATGAATATTGTTGTTGTCTATACTGATTGTATATAAAGGAGAAGCTATTACACAACTTTAGGCAGGTTTAACGCTTTATCGATGTTTTATTAACACTACTATATCGTATCAGCAGCACTAGTAGGCTGTCTCAAATGAAAATCGTGTTTAACCGTCCCTAAATCGATTCAGCACCAAGCAATGGTTAGATCGACAAACTGTAAATGTACTTAAGATAAGCTATCAGTTTGATGTATAGGTGATATTTGATCGATATAACGGATCGATCGCCATGCACGAAAAAAGCCCTCTGTTTCGTATGATGCGAAACAGAGGGCTTTGCTTATTAAAAAGACAAGCGCCCGTTTACAACAAATCGGCGGCAAGCTGAGCAAGCTTGGAGCGTTCGCCTTTTTCCAGCGTAATATGACCGCTAATGCCTTCTTGTTTGAAATGTTCCACCACATGGGTCAACCCGTTACTCATCGAATCCAAATACGGATGGTCGATTTGATCTGGGTCACCGACAAGTACGATTTTACTGCCTTCACCGACACGGGACACGATCGTTTTCACCTCGTGACGCGATAAGTTTTGCGCTTCATCGATAATGATAAATTGTCCTGGAATGGAGCGTCCACGAATATACGTTAACGCTTCTACCTGAATACTGCCCATGCCCATCAATATTTTATCGATATCGCCGGCTTTTTTCGTATCAAACAAAAATTCCAGATTATCGTAAATCGGCTGCATCCACGGACGAAGCTTTTCTTCCTTTTCACCTGGCAAATAACCGATATCTTTGCCCATTGGCACGACAGGTCGTGCGATAAGCAGTTTTTTGTATTTTTGCTCGTCTTCCACTTTAGACAGTGAAGCCGCTAGTGCTAGCAATGTTTTACCAGTACCCGCTTTACCTGTAATCGTTACGAGCGGAATTTCATCATTGAGCAGTAATTCCAGCGCCATCCGTTGCTGTGCATTGCGGGCGGCGATTCCCCATACCGGCTCATTGCTCAGAAACAGCGGTTCCAACCGATTCGCATCGGCGTTTACTTTAAGCAAGGCGGATTTGGCACTGCCTATCTCGTCTTTGAGAATAACAAATTCGTTCGGGTAAAACGAATAGCCTTGTTGCAATTGCAGCGAACCTACTGCCAAATATCGATGATTGTAAAAGTCATCGATAATCGATGGATGCACTTTAAGCGTTGTATATCCGCTATACATCTCATTCGGCTCAGCGGCACGATCAGACAAATAATCTTCGGTTTGCACACCAAGCACATCCGCTTTTACCCGTACAAGCACATCTTTACTGACGAGAATAACATGCCGCTCCGAATGCTTTTCTTCTTCTTCCAGCTTATAATTTAGCGCAACCGCCAAAATGCGGTTATCGTTCGTAATCTCTCCAAACATATCATGAACACGAGCAAAGCTGCGATGGTTTAACTCAACACGAAGGGTGCCTCCATTGTCTAGCTGTACTCCATCATGCAGATGACCGATCATACGCAGCGCATCTAACGAACGGGACACTCCGCGGGCATTACGACCAATTTCGTCAGCATTTCGTTTCTTCGAGTCGATTTCTTCCAATACGACAGCGGGAATAATCACATCATTTTCCTCAAAAGCGAAAATGGCATTCGGATCGTGAAGAAGCACATTGGTATCCAATACAAAAATCTTTTTCATGGAGATTCCCCCCCGGGTACGAATTGTTTGTGATCGCTGATATCTCCAGCTTATGCTTCCCGCTTTCTGAATCGCCAAGCCTCACCCTCCTCTTTTAATGAAAGCAAAAAAGTCTGAACCTGATAAAAGGTCAGACTTTGCCTATCGCAAGAAATGATGAACACAAGCCATTCCAATCCATACTACTTGCACCGCGCAACGGCATAACATAGACCGCTACCGCACAACATATGACCGGCTTCCACATCGTACACAACTGTATTCGTCTCGGCATGGTCAATCCCCCAATCACTACTTGGCTGTCATCAAAGATAAGTGCACAGATAGTATAACATAAATACTTTACATGTAAAATGAAACCATTTTACTCGGAATGCCCAACAAAATAGAGGAGCAAACACGAGCTGTATGCTGGCAGGATCATCGATCGTACCTACAGTTGGGCTCTTGTTCACTCCTCCATAAGCAGAGAACTGATACATTTATTGCGTTGAAGTTCCGCTACCGCTTGTCTCGCTTGTAGTCGGATTATCAAACTGATCGGTATGTGTAGCCGTACCTTGCAGTTCATCTTGCAACGCTTGTTTGGCGTTAGCTAGCTCTGTTTCATTAATGTACACATACGGGCTGCGCCAATCGCCGGTCACTGGCATATACTTAATATTCGCTTTTGGAATATTCCAGTACGTAGTCAGCAAGTTCGTAAACTGGCTACCTTCGATATCGGTCTCCATATTATCATCTACGGATTGAATAATCGAACTTAGCTTAGTAATTCCGTTAAACGACTGGATTTTGTCGACTACCGAATTGAGCACTTCATTTTGACGCTTATTACGGTCAAAATCGCTCGATTCTTTTGTGCGCGGACTACATCCTTTGCCAGAGTGACGATAGCGAACGTAACCTAATGCTTTTTCCCCATCCAAATGTTGAGGGCCTGCTTTAATGTTAATGTTCGTACCATCGGCATTATCGATATAACACATATTCATCGCTGCATCCACATCAACGCCACCAACCGCATCCACGACATCGCTAAAACCTTTGAAGTTAATGACGGTCGTATAATCGATATCAATACCGAGATACTTGCCGAGCATCGCTTGCATTTCCTGCATCGCATCGTTCGTACCTTGCTTTTTATCCTGTGCATAAAACTTTGGATAATAAGAGTTCAGCTTGTTCGGAACATAACCGTCAAGCTGGAAATACGTATCACGCGGCAACGATACAATCGTAGCTGACTTCGTATCCGGATTGAGTGTTGCGACCATAACGACATCGGTCAAACGCGTACCGGTTTGCTTACGATAGTCGGTACCGAGCAACATCATCGTAATCGGCTTTTCTTTGGCGGATTTGGACGGTACTCTCGTATCTACGACAGCGGAATTTGGCGTTGTGCCGCCTCCCTTGCCATCGAACATATTTTCCACCTGATAATACAAATAACCGGCATACGCCATCACGCCAACTACACTTAGCAAAAAGACGATCAGTACAATTTGCATAAAGCGCTTGAAGCCGCTTGCCTTTTTCTTTTGTTTCTTTTTGGGCTTGGAATTGTCAGCTTTTTGAGCCTTATTTCCCGCGCGCGGCGGAAGCCCTCCTGTTGTCGTACTCATTGCTCTCAACACCTGTTCCATCGTATTTAGCGTTTGGCTCTTACCGCACATATCCATCGGTTGCCAGAACCATCTATGTATATAAGCTCTGACCGGGATCAAGACCACACAGCAAACGTCTTATCTTTGCAGATAAGGGAAGGTGACTGAATCGCCAGCGCTCGTTATGCAAGCGTTACGATTCAGCCACCTAATATAATGAACAATTCAGGTTACAATTGCAATTTAACGGCCAGCTTCTGCCGTTTTGCGATGTTTCTCCGCACGTTCGCGCTCGCTCTTATTCAGAATCTTTTTGCGCAGGCGAATCGCTTTTGGCGTAATTTCACAAAATTCGTCATCGTTCAAATATTCCAGTGCTTGCTCCAACGAGAACAGGCGCGGCGTTTTCATTTTGACCGTATCGTCCTTTGTTGCCGAACGAACGTTAGTCAGTTGTTTTTCTTTACAGATGTTCACGACGATATCGTTATCGCGTGTGTGCTCGCCGACGATCATGCCTTCGTAGATTTCAGCGCCTGGCTCAACGAACAATGTACCGCGATCTTCAACAGACAGAATACCGTACAGTGTGGAAGAACCGTTTTCGCTGGAAACGAGTACGCCTTGGTGACGTCCGCCAACTTGACCGGCTACGAGTGGACCATAGCTGTCAAACGCATGGTTCATAATGCCGTAACCGCGCGTTAGTGTCAGGAAGTACGTACGATAACCGATCAAACCGCGCGCCGGAATTAGGAACTCCAGACGTACTTGACCCGAACCGTTATTCACCATGTTTACCATCTCGGCTTTGCGTGTTCCGAGACTTTCCATTACCGCACCCATGCTCTCCTCCGGAACATCGATCATCAGACGCTCGATTGGCTCCATGCGTACGCCATCGATTTCGCGGATGATAACTTCCGGCTTGGACACTTGCAGCTCATAACCTTCACGACGCATATTTTCGATCAGGATACCGAGGTGAAGTTCACCGCGACCGGATACGATATAAGCATCTGGGCTTTCCGTTTCGTCTACACGCAAGCTTACGTCTGTTTCCAACTCTTTGAACAGACGATCGCGCAGACGACGGGAAGTTACCCATTTACCCTCACGTCCAGCGAATGGACTGTTGTTCACGAGGAATGTCATTTGCAGTGTTGGCTCATCGATTTTCAGAACCGGCAAAGCTTCCGGATTTTGCGGATCGGCAATCGTTTCACCGATGTTAATATCTTTAATACCGGCGATTGCGATAATGTCACCTGCACCTGCTTCTTCCACTTCAACACGTTTCAGACCTTGGAAACCGAACAGCTTCTCGATGCGTGCCGTTTTCTTCTGTCCTTCGCGTGTGATTACCGTTACCGGCTGTCCTTGACGAATCACACCACGGTTAACACGACCGACCGCGATACGTCCCAAGTATTCGTTATAATCCATCAGCGTAACGAGGAATTGCAGCGGTTGCTCTGTGTCCTCAGTTGGTGCCGGGATGTTGCTAACAACGGTATCGTAGATCGCTTGCATGTTATCGTCTTGTTTAGCAGGATCATCTTCCATGCTCGATGTACCGTTCAGTGCGGAAGCATACACAACCGGGAAGTCCAGTTGATCGTCATTCGCGCCCAGCTCGATAAACAGTTCCAGCACTTCGTCGATTACTTCAGCCGGACGTGCAGCTGGACGGTCGATTTTGTTGACGACAACGATTGGAGTCAAATTATGTTCCAATGCTTTGCGCAATACGAATTTCGTTTGTGGCATACAGCCTTCGTAAGCATCAACAACGAGTAATACGCCGTCAACCATTTTCATAATGCGCTCTACTTCGCCACCAAAATCGGCGTGTCCCGGAGTATCCACGATATTGATCAGGTATTCTTTATAAGTAATTGCTGTATTTTTAGCCAGAATCGTAATACCGCGTTCGCGCTCCAAATCATTGGAATCCATCGCACGCTCCTGCAGGGTTTCGTGGTCACGGAAAATGCCGGACTGCTGAAGAAGCTTGTCAACCAGTGTTGTTTTGCCGTGGTCAACGTGGGCAATAATAGCGATATTGCGGATATTTTCTCTCAAATGCATAAAATTCTCCAAATCCTCTCCATAAAAGGAGCGTCGGTCAATGATGCCGACGCTCTACATTTTGTTATGAAACTTAATGAAACTGTTGAAAACCGTCATTCGCAAATTGATTCATTATTCATTATACGTTATAAATCCCATAAATCAAGCAAAATTACTGTCATTTACGCATTCTGCCGGACTTATTTTGTCCCAAAAATAACCACAGTGCCGCCGCAATCAAAGCGATTGCGATCACATACAGCAGTGCGGCACCGAGCAGCGTAATTAGCAGCAGCCCAATCGTAAGCGCTCCAAGCAGGATCGAGCCTAAACCGATACGACGATCGATCCGAACCGGTGACAGCGTATAGTATTCGTAAAGTCCAAGTGCTACGCCACCGATAAATAGTGGCCATAATACGTCCAGTAACCCCCAACCCCATGTGTTGCACAGGAAAAACAATACGCCATACACGGTCAACATACCTGCCGGTATGAGCCAATAGGACGAAATGCTGCGGCTAAAATAAGCAAGCTGCAACACGACACCAGGCAGCAAAATAAGCAATGGCCAAAACGCACGCCCCAAAAATGCAAATACACCTAACTTTCCTAACAAAATAACGATGCCTGCAACAATCAGCAAGACGATCCAAACACCCTGATTACGGTTATTCACAACATGTCGCCCTCCTTCTATCATGACTGTTTATTTACGATTTAAATTTCGCGACCGTTATAATTACATCATATGTGCAACCTGATTCATTTCCAATACGTATGCTTTAACATAAACAATGTCGCTCAAACAACTTATCGATGATGAGGCGATTAAAGTAGTTGCTTGCTATTCTATTATCGGTCTGTTGGCAGTATTCTGTTATGCCTATGTGTCACGATAACAGGTCAGAATTGCATCCGCTGCGTCTGTAAACTGCAATCGTATAGTAAGTAGTATTTATTTGATGAAGGAGTGAATGTAATGGACGTTACACAGGCTGCATTCTGGCTATCTTTACTTAATATTATTTTTATCGATTTGATTTTGGCTGGTGATAATGCGATTGTTATCGGTCTTGCCGCACGCAAGCTGCCGCAACAGAGCCAGAAAAAAGCGATTATTTACGGGATGGGTGGCGCGGTTGTAATCCGGATCGTCGCTACGGTAGCCGTGATCTGGCTGCTGCAAATTCCGTGGTTGCTCGCGATTGGCGGACTGTTGCTCATTGCAATCGCTTATAAATTGCTAACCGATAATGAAGAACACAAAGAAGTAAAAGCAGGCACATCGCTTTGGAGCGCCGTCTGGACGATTATCGTAGCGGATGCGGCGATGGGATTGGATAATGTAATCGCTGTTGCTGGCGCTGCTAATCAGCATGTTATTTTGGTCATTATCGGATTATGTATTAGTGTACCGATCGTCGTCTGGGGCAGTACGATTTTTATTAAAATCATCAATCGTTTCCCGTGGATTATCTATGTCGGTAGCGCGGTGCTTGCTTATACCGCTTCCCATATGATTACCGAAGAAAGCCGCTTGCAGTCGGTATTCGGCGCTCATCCGCTGTGGACATGGATGTTTATCGCCTTTATCGTGATCGGTGTGTTGCTGGCAGGGTATTTAAGAAATCGGCAAACCGCCAGTCAGGCGAGTGAATAATGCGAATGACGCAATCGATCAACATCTTATTGCATTGATCCACTCTGCGAAACCGGCTATTTAGCTAATCCAAACGAGCAGGATGTCCGAGCTGATCCAGCGACAGTACGTATGTAGGTATGTGCGCTGTTCCAACCTAATCGTAGGCACATCGATATGTGCGGCATACGGCGCGCAAGATCGGTGAAGGCAGTTCTAATCTAATCTAATCTAATCGTATGCACATCGGTTGCTGTGCATACGGTTGTATGTTGTATATTGCACATATGACAGAGCGATTAAGCTTTTATCATATAACCTAACCAAAAACGCCTCGACCGACATTAGTGATGACGGATCAGGGCGTTTTCGTTTTCGACAACCTATTGTTTGTTATGTCCTGTATAGCTTGGTGCGTGAACTGAATGGAACACCACTTCCTTCAATCCAGTTAAATCAGAACCAGTCTGATTCCGCCGCCTCTGTTGTTATGGTCGACAAGGCGGAAGGCATACCTGGCGTAATGTCCAGCAATTCCGTTTGTTGTACCGCCCGCTCAATCATCTCGTCGAGCGCCATACTTTCCTCTACCTTTTCCACAACACGCCGATTCGGATTCGTTGCCGGCGAGCGCGGAACAAACAGTGTACAGCAATCTTCATATGGCAAAATGGACAGCTCATACGTTCCAATCTGCTGCGCTGTAGCGATAATCTCGTCTTTGTCTTGCATGACGAGTGGACGCAGTATCGGCAAATCGGTCGCACGCTCAATCACATTCATACTATTCAGCGTTTGGCTAGCAACTTGACCGAGACTTTCGCCGGTTACAATCGCTAGCGCTTTTTGCTGTTCTGCTAGACGGGTCGTAATCCGCAACATCGCCCGGCGCATTAACGTAATCATTAAATTATCCTGACGTGTTGTCGTAAACGCCGTTTGGATTTCGGTAAACGGCACGACATGCAAACGGATTTTGCCACCATAACCGGACAGCACTTTTGCCAGATCAATCACTTTCTCACGTGCCCGTTCGCTCGTAAACGGATAGCTATGAAAATGCACACATTCGATCTCTAGCCCACGCTTCATCGCATACCAGCCAGCTACCGGGCTATCGATACCACCGGACAGCATCAACATCGCACGCCCATTGCTTCCGCGTGGAAAACCGCCAGCAGCGGGAATGATCTGGCTATAAATATAAGCGATTCCTTCGCGCACTTCGACACGCAGCTCGATATCAGGCTTACGCACTTCGACTTTGAGCAGTGGATAAGTACGCAGCACAGGTGAGCTAATCAGTCGATTCATCTCCTGTGATGAATGCGAGAACCCTTTCCATACCCGGCGTGCATTCACTTTAAATGACGTCTCCTGCTCTAACGCATACTCACCGATTAGCCCGATCGCTGCCTCTACAATCGCTTCCAGTTCCGGCGCGGTATGCTTGATCGGAATAATGTCGATAATACCGAATATCGTTCGCAAACGCTCGATCAGTTGCACGGCAGGAACACCGCCGGTATCGACATACATTCTGCCGTATTCACGTTGCAGCTTTGCCATCGGATATGGACGCAGCACTTCACGCACATGTTCAGCGATCGTTTTTTCAAAACGTCCTCTGTTTTTCCCTTTTAATGTAATCTCACCTAAGCGAAGCATAAGGCGATCCGTATGTCCGATCATTTTGCTTTATCTCCTCTCTAACGGTCGCAACGAGTGTACCGTATGTCGCAGGGCAGCGACCAATTGTGTAATATCGTCCGCCGTATGCTCATCGCCCAGACTGATGCGAATACCGCTCATTGCCACTTCCGTATCTATGCCCATTGAGCGCAGCACACGACTCGGCTTGGCACGTCTGGATGCGCATGCCGACTGGGTCGATACGAGCATGCCCTGCTGCTCTAAACTGTGCAGCACGACTTCAGCTTTCATACCCGGATACGTAAAATGCACGATATGCGGTGCCGGCTGTGCCAGCTCGGTTAGCAGCAGACCCGGAATGGTACGAATGTGTGCGCGTAACTGATCCGATAAACTGCGCATATGCCGCTCCTGCTCGGCTTGGCGCTCGGCTGACAGGCGCAGCGCTTTAGTCATACCGGCGATCCCTGCCACATTTTCCGTACCTGAGCGATAGCCGTTCTCCTGCCCGCCACCCGCAAGTAGCGGCAATAGCTCGGTGCCTTGTTTCACATATAACAGACCGACACCGCGTGGCCCGCGCAGCTTATGTGCAGACAGGCTATACAGATCAATATTGCCTTCCGCCAGCGGCAATGGTGCCAGACGACCAAATCCTTGTACACCATCCACATGTACAATCGTACGTGGATGATGACGTTTGATCCAGCGTGCAACATCGATTACCGGCTGTACAGCACCTGTTTCATTGTTTACATGCATCATGCTAAACAGAATCGTATCGTGCCGAAATGCTGCTTCAATACGTTCCAGCGCTACGCTCCCGTCCGGCTCTGCATCGACATAACTGACCTCAAAACCAAGCTGCTCCAATTGACGACATGCCTCATACACCGAAGCATGCTCGATTGCAGTCGTTACGATATGTCCGCTTAGACGTCCTCGACGCATCGCTATGCCTTTAATGGCGAGATTGTTACTTTCCGTTGCACCTGATGTCCAGATCAGCTCATCCGGCTGTACGCGCAGCACGCTTGCACTTATTTCACGCGCACGACGCAGCAAACGATCCGCTTCTTCACCATAACGATGTAGTGAGGATGGATTGCCATACTGCTGCTCCATCATTTCTGCCATCGCACGCACAACCTCAGGATAAGGAGGTGTCGTGGCGGCATAATCAAAATATTTCATCAGACATTCCTCCACCAGCTCTATAGTACGTTTGCATATATGCTAAGCAAGTACATACAAAAAGATCAAAAAGGGATCAACCTGCGCTCCACCTTTTGATCTCTATCAACCTATCATTCGTCTCATTCATTGCAAACGGATGACTAATCGAAAACCGATACGATTAGCCAAATGTATATAAGCAGTACATATGCTGCTCACCATTATAACATAATCGATCACGGTCATGCCTATTTGTGTTATTGATTGTGAAACCATTCATCCGTGATCGATGTGCATGCATACGACATAAACGACTGAACATATGAGCTTGTCCATACGCTGCAGAATGATATGTATAACACGCTCTGTAGCTACGGTATAACATGAACTATTGGGTAACTAAAAATAAACAGCCGGAGCGCACACGAACGTGCATCCGGCTGAACTGGACTGTATAAGCGAGCAATAGTACTACGCTCCTGTCTAGTGGGCAAACGATGCTAATTGTGAGCAACTTTTCAGCGTTGCGTACATAAGACTGACTATATAATCGATAACGAGCGAACGATACATAACGATTACAGTGCGTATTTTTGCTGCGCCGCTTCAATTTTGCCGATATAACGCTGTGTTTCTTTGGGCAATTGATTGAATTTCTCCATCAGTTCCTGGTCGTTTGAAATGCCGAGGCGCTGTAAACGTCCTGGTCCGGCATTGTAGGCGGCAAGTGCTGTTTTGATGTTATTGTCATAGCGCTTAAGCTGGTACGATAAATATTTCGTTCCACCATCGATATTTTGCTCAGGGTCCAACGAATTGCTTACGCCTAGTCCGGCAGCCGTACCATCCATCAATTGCATCAGCCCTTTAGCACCAGCGGATGAACCTGCATTCGGATTAAAGGAAGATTCCACATCGATAACCGCTTTGATCAGCGATTCCGGAATGCCGTATTTGCTGCTGGCAGAGCTAATAAATTCATTATAAGCGGTCGCTTTGCTACCATGATCATCCGTTCCCGGCAAGCCAGACAAGCTGCTGGCACGATCCGCACTGCCGATACTGCCTGTACCTGCGCCCATCGACATACCGGCACCGTTCATGAGCAGACGCGCCGTTGTAGTCGAGTTGGAAGGATCAACTTCAGGCAATTGATCAAAATTCGTCCACGGATCGCTTGCTCCCATTGTCTGCGTACCCGCTCCGAGCGTATTGGCGCCGCCGTACGTATTGCCTGTAACCGAAGTCGCATTGCCGTCAGCAAGCAGCTTTGCCATCGCCGTAACGCTGGAACCCGAGCTACTCGTATCGCTGGATGTGCCCATATTTTGCTGCAACATCATCTGAAATAGCTCATCTGTATCATTCGTATTGACGTCCATTCCACCGGTACTGCCTCCGCCCGAGGCGTTCAAATAACGAAGCTCAAGCAGTTGCTTGGCTGTTTTGGCATCAATTTGCATACGATGTGTATCTCCTGTCTATAAAGTAATATCCGTAAAATAATCCATGTAATTAAAATGATTCCGTTCCCATATGATCGCGATCAAATAGCGCTAATTCCAGTGTACTATGTTCCTTGACGTCCGACTATGGGAAGTTTAGGCGAATCATGCTGACGATCCAAGACAGCGACCAACCTTATATTCCTACCAACTTGCGCCTAAGCTTTATGGAACAGCATAATTTCAATATGTCGATTTCATCGTTAATCGATGACGTTACTGTACTGTTTTTAACTTTTCGGATTGTTCATTAGCTGCTGAAGGCTCATTTTTAAACTGTATATGTCCGACTGATTCCGGAATTACAGTATGTCTTATTATACTTTTCGTCAAACATACCGTTTTTTTGAATAATAGATGACGATGTTTTTTATAAGTTGTTAATCAATCCGGTACATTCCGCTTCACATCATAATCTGCTTATACAACATCATCCAGTGCCGATCATAGAGCAGTGATAGCATAGCTATGTTCATATGATCGGTATAATCATACTTGTATTAGAGTACATATTGGCGATAATTCCATCTACAAATCCCCAAGCATCCTAAAGCGAATGAAAGTTATACACGACGTGTAGATCATGATCGACTTCCTTTCATTGCTGCAAATACATATCCGTTTCAGGCAAAATTTCATTGTATGATGTTAGTGTTGCGGAAATTTTTATATACATATTATGTAATATCAATCGACATCAATCCTACATAAAGCTGTCGAATGTAAAGTATATTTTTACATTGCTGTTTTGCTAAAAAAGCCGGATATCGCTATCTCATCCGCGTTTCTTCACCTGCATCATTACCCATTCGCGCTACGCCTATTGTCCTACTCATCTATTGGATTTCATTTCATAAAAAAAGGATGCCTATGCAGGCACCCTTCATCAGATCGATCCGCCAAATTAGCTCATGTACAGCTAGCTACTCACACGCGAACAATCCGCTTTAATTACGCATGGCGCTGGTTCATACGGCGCTGTGTCAGATAATCGCTTTCGTAATAAGCCAGATCATCACGCAGCTCCTCAAACGTTCTGGTCACTTCAAGAATAATGTCTCGCACCGGTTTTACTGGAGTTTGACGGAAACGAATCGCTTCCTGCCCGGTGTAAGCATAACGTCCATCTTCGGAATAGCACTCATTTTTGGGATAAAAAAAGCTGTTCACGCATTGATGATACGTACTGTACAGCGCTTTTTCCGCAGAATCGACATCAAAGTTCGCACGACGCAGCACGACTCCAAGCTTTTCATAAGATACTTCGGAAAATACGAGCAAATGGCGAAGGTCCGCCAAAAAGCCTTTGTAAAAAGGCAATGTGTCCTGTCCTTGTTCAGATGCCAGAGCGCTCAAGGAGTATTCGTTTAAAAACTCCTCTAGTTTTTCAATGGCTGGTTTCAACTTTTCCCGTGTGCTTTCACTCAATTTGTGGACATTTGCAGCTGACATATCTGTAGCTCCCCCTTAATTGGTTCCTTAAAAACCGGGTTGTATCATCATACAAGTTAACCCTGATTTACATTACATCCTACCATAAATGCAGCCAAAGTGGTAACTTTGCTCGCATAAGCAACCGCATCATCATAACGGATTCACGATCAGTTTGACATTTCAATCGTCGGCTCACTTTGCTTATTCATTTTTTAACCAGCGTTTACAATGATGAAAACCTATCGCATCAATATATCAGCTAATGAATGGTTTGATATCATATAGATTACTTTGAATTCTCTCAACAATCAAGATGTATGACAGGTCTGATTAAAAAGATTAATCGCTCCTATTACGACTGCCAACAAATCGATATCGCCTATGTCATCAACTCAGCAAAAAGACGGTGCGATCTTCATAGTGAAGGACGCACCGCCCTAATTCAGCGGATATTATGTTTGTTCATTTCTGTCTGCATAGCTATAACGCATAGCAGAGCAAAAACGGTGCCGACTTTCAAGTGAACGAGATCACCGGAAAGATGGCTTTCATTCAGCTCTATCCTTACGTGGCGTCAGTTGGGAAAGTTTCTCATAAGCCGGGTTCTGTGCCAGTTGTGGTGCAGACGGGAACTACCCTCCCACTTTTGGCGACAATCATCTATCTAGGCCAGGCATTGCTGACTGGCTCCAGCGACCAACCTCGATACACCTCGGGCAAAGGCTGCTTTTCCGTAAAGAAAAGCTGTATCTCTTTAGGTCTTGCTCCAGATGGGGTTTACCAGGAACGAAGTCACCAGCGTTCCTCGGGGTCTCTTACACCTCGGTTCCATCCTTGCCTGTGACGGATTGCTCCGTCCATCGGCGGTCCATTTCTGTGGCACTATCCTTCAGTTCGCACTGACTGGATGTTATCCAGCACCCTGCCCTGCGGAGCCCGGACTTTCCTCCCGTAACCTCGCGATTACCGGCGATTGTCTGTTAAACTTTCCGCGAACGCAACACTCTATATTATATAAGCGTTCACATCGCGTGGCAAGTCTTTTTTTATATTAACATGATGCCCGATTTACACGAATCGGAATACTTCGGTATCAACGATCGATGCATACACCGGTGTATCGTATTGATCCGCTTGCAGACGTGCACGCAATACGCCAGCTACGCCGGGCTTCATAATCTTTTCGGTATTGTGACCTGGGTCGATAATGGCAATGCCTGCCAGCAATGCATCATGAGCCGTATGATAATCGATATCCCCGGTCACGATCACATCAGCACCTTTAAATCGAGCGCCATTCACATATCGGCTGCCCGAGCCGCCTAGTACAGCAGCTTTTTTTACCGTGCGCTGCAAGTCGCCAACGACACGTACCGTATCCACCTCAAGCCCTTGTTTGACGGTATGTACAAACTCAGCCAGCGTGACCGGTTTATCGAGCTTGCCAATTCGACCTAGCCCATACGCTTTGCCTGGTAAGGCAAGTGGGTACAGATCGTAGGCGACTTCTTCATATGGATGAGCTTTAATCAGCGCTTGTACGGCTTTATTTTGCAAACTCGCCGGAATGATCGTCTCTAAGCGTACTTCAGGCGCATGCTCCAGACGCCCCTGTTCGCCGTTATACGGCTGTGTGCCTTGCTCCGGCAAAAAAGTACCGGTGCCTTCAGTCGTAAAGCTACAATGGCTATAAGCGCCGATATGCCCGGCTCCTGCTGCCCACACTGCCGCACGCACCGCATCCAGATGCATAGACGGCACAAAGGTGACTAGTTTTACATACTCATCCGCAGACGTTTGTTCGATCGGCACCGTATTGCGCAAACCGAGCGCTTCTGCCATCCAATCATTCACACCGCCGTCAGCGATATCCAAATTCGTATGGCTAATATAGACAGCGATATCGTGTTTGATCAGCTTTTCATACAATCGTCCCATCGGTGTGCTCGTTTGCAAGCTTTTGAGCGGACGGAAAATGATCGCATGATGCGCGATGATCAAATTGACTCCGTGCGCAATCGCCTCGTCAATGACCGCATCGGTCACATCGAGCGCAATTAGCACGCCTGTAATGTCCTTTTGCAATGTGCCGAGCTGTAAGCCGATCCGGTCATCCGGCATCGCAATCGATTTCGGCGCAAACTGTTCCATATATTGAATTACAGTTTGTCCTTTGGCAAGCATGTCAGTACCTCCTTCACCAGCTTAATTTGCTGCTGTAATGCAGCCGCTTTCAGTCGGGATTCGTCATTGTCAGAACGCTCGACCGACGCTTTCACCTTTTCCAGCTTTACGATTTCTTGCGCCCATTTCTCGCGGAATATCGGCGCCGCTTCGTCCAGCAAATACGGACCGAATTGCACCAGCTCCGTCACCGCTAAATCAACACGTAATCCATGTGCTCCTTGCAACAGGCGGGCACGATACAGCTGTTCATTTTGCGCTTGTGCATCATCCAATCGATCAGCCGTCAAAATTTCATATATACGACCATCTTCTTCCAAAATCTGCTCTGAACACAAATACCAGCCTTGTTCCAGCAACCAACGACGCACGAATTCCTCGCCCACATTCGGCTGCAAAATTAAGCGTGATACGCCTGCCAGCTTAGCGCTACCTTCAGACAAAATCGTGACGATCAATGCGCCGCCCATACCAGCAATCGTAATTACATCCACTTCACCTGGCTGCACAACAGCCAATCCATTACCTAACCGTGGCTGAATCATATGACCAAGCCCTGCTTCATCAACCTGACGCTGCGCCGCATCCAGTGGCCCTTGATTGACTTCGCCGGCGATCGCCTGACTAACTAAGCCTTGCCGCACCGCATACACCGGCAGCAGCCCATGATCGGAACCGATGTCCGCCAAACGGCTCCCCGCCGGAATTTGCTGTGCGATTGTTGTTAATCTTGTTGATAATTTCATGCAGTCACCCACACTATCCATTTTTTTCGTAATACAAATAACACTATGCATGCCAGCGCAATTTTCACAATACAGAGCACAGTAAAAATATCCGGCAGCTGTCCGCGCAGCACCGTCTCATCGACTTCCGGCATAAACCAGATCGCAATACCACTCGTAAAATAGACCGCCGCCAACTTACCGCCCCGATGATGCACAAGCCAGCTAAACCATACAAACAACATACTCAGCGGCAACCATAGCGCTTGCAGCATCATCCATGACGCATCCGGTTTCACCTGTGCAAAAAAGCCACCGTATACCATCACAAGCGCACCGAATCCAATATATAGCAAAATCGGACTGGAAATTACATATCCCATTATACACCAGATGATCGCACAACCAATAACGAGCACCGGTATCCACACCGTCGGCTCCAACCGATGTTGTTGTATGACCATCATACCGAGTCCAAGCAGCAAGAAACTGCCAAATGCAAGCAATACCGATGAAGCGGCAGGATGACGATTTTGCACACGAATGCCAACGGTATAACAAACCGCCGCAAATACCGGAATCGAAATCAGTTGCATCAGAAATGGAAACGCCGAGAAATACAACACTACCAAACAAATAAAACAAAGCATCAAAAAAATAAACAGCCATGTTCGCAAACTGCCCTGCTTGAGCGAACTCATCGACAATAGCTTTTTGTCCATTCGTTCCTGCTCATGATCTACATCATACAAATTCGATAAAAAATCGCAATAATGCTCAGGTAACAGCCGATTTTCACGCCAATATTGAATTTCATCCAAAATAACTTCACGTCGTTCCTGATTCAAAGCTGTCCCCCACTTCCGCATCGCATTGTTACGGCGCGTTCCCCCTACATGCGCCGATCATTCCGTCTCTTTATATATCGCTGAAATGATCGTAAAAGTAAAGGGCTGGCAGCTGCAAAAATGACTGTTATTGTTAGCTTGCAGCAATTGGGCTGCTATCTAACAATCGTCACCATAAAAAGAAGCCTGCGCATTAGCAGCAGGCTTCCCATAACACGTATCGCTAACGGTAACATCGATCGGCTTACCATACACATATACCATTTAGAACATAGAACTAAATGCTATTCGAGGAAATCTTTCAGGCGTTTGCTGCGACTTGGATGGCGCAGTTTACGCAAAGCTTTCGCTTCGATCTGACGAATCCGCTCACGGGTAACGCCGAATACTTTACCAACTTCTTCCAGCGTGCGCGTACGACCATCATCCAGACCAAAACGCAGGCGTAGTACATTTTCCTCACGCTCGGTCAACGTATCCAGTACGTCTTCCAATTGCTCTTTTAACAGCTCGTAAGCTGCCGCATCAGCAGGGGCGAGCGCGTCTTGATCTTCGATAAAGTCGCCCAGATGCGAATCGTCTTCTTCGCCGATTGGCGTCTCCAACGATACCGGCTCTTGCGCAATTTTCATAATTTCGCGCACTTTTTCGACGCTCAGTTCCATCTCGGCGGCGATTTCTTCCGGCGTCGGTTCGCGCCCCAGCTCTTGCAGGAGCTGACGGGATACGCGGATCAATTTGTTAATCGTTTCGACCATATGCACCGGAATCCGGATCGTTCTTGCCTGGTCAGCAATCGCACGGGTGATCGCCTGGCGAATCCACCATGTTGCGTACGTACTGAACTTGTATCCTTTGGTGTGGTCAAATTTCTCAACCGCTTTGATCAGACCCATATTACCTTCTTGAATCAGATCAAGGAACAGCATGCCACGACCGACATAACGCTTGGCGATACTGACGACAAGACGCAAGTTCGCTTCAGCCAGACGACGTTTGGCTTCTTCATCGCCTTGTTCAATCCGTTTCGCTAGCTCCACTTCGCTGTCAGCAGACAGCAATGGCACACGACCGATTTCTTTCAGGTACATCCGTACCGGGTCATTAATTTTGATACCAGGTGGCAATGCCAAATCATCGTCAAAACTAAAATCATTATCGCCGTTTTCGTTCTCATTGTCGGAATCTTGACGGATTTCCTCGTCACCTTCATTGATTACCTCAACGCCGTTATCACCCAATTGCTCATAAAACTCATCAATTTGCTCGGCATCCTGGTCAAATGCAGCCAGTCTTTCCGTAATATCTTTGTAGTTCAAGGAGCCTCTTTTTTTACCTACTTCCATAAGCTGTTCCTTGACCTGTTCCAATGTTAATTCGGTTTCCAATTCAGTATGCTGATCGTTCGCCATCTTTCGACTCCCTCCTCCCTGCAACTAACCGTAGCGGACGGTTATCCACGTTCCAGGGCGATAATCTCACTTGCAATTTGAGCCGCTTGCAGAAAATCACCAGCTTTCTCTGCACGCAGCATTTCTTCTCTTTTGTGCTCGATTTGCTTCTGCTTCGGAAACTTCTTAATCTCGCGAATATAGTCATCCATTCCGCGTAAGCTTGTATCAAGCGGCTCATCCATCATCGAGATGGACGTTGCCGTTTTTTCCAACCGATCGTCCTGAAGCGAGGCGATCAGCCGACTAATATCAGGTGGCTTGCCCTGTGCATAATATGAATAAATATATGCCGCAAGTGCAGCATGCTCTGGAATATTAAATCCGTCACCCAACTGATCGCTCACATAGGTGGCAGCCTCTCCATCCTGAAGCATGATGGACAGCAAACGTCGCTCTGCCACATGATAAGCAGGCAACAACGTTGGCGCGGCAGCCTGCTTGCGCGAACCGCCACGGACAGGCTTGCCTGACGTCCCTGCGCCTATGTTGCGGTTGCTGTGCTGGCTTTGTGCCTGTTTGCGGCTGAATGCCTGACGTGCCAGATTGCAATCCTGCTTTAGGCTTTCCAATGACACACCGACCTCGGTGGATAACTCCTTGAGGTAAACTTCTCGTTCGGTCGGTGAAGCAAGCTGGGCGATAATGCCGATCGCTTCTTGCGCATAGGCAGCCTTGCCATCTTCTTCAAGCAAATTATGATGTTTCTTCACATTAATCAGTCTGAACTTGGTAGTGGATACCGCTCCGTGAATAATCTGATCGACAAAACGTTCCTTGCTGTACATTTTGATGTAATCATCCGGATCAAGCCCGTTTTGTAACACCGCCACCTTCACATGCAAGCCCGCTTCTTCCAGAATCGGAATACTTTTCAAGGCAGCTGCCTGACCGGCATTGTCACCGTCATAACAGACGACCACTTCTTCGGTCAGTGTACGAATGAGCGCAGCATGATTTTCAGTCAAGGCTGTGCCCATTGTTGCTACAGTATGTTGTACCCCGGCATCCCATGCGGCAATCACATCACCAAAGCCTTCCATCAATACGACTTGTCCTTGCTTGCGGATCGCTCCTTTGGCAAGATTCAAATTATACAGTGTACGGCTTTTGTTGAACAGACGACTTTCGGGTGAATTTAAATATTTCGGCTGACCGTCTCCAAGTATTCGCCCTGCAAAGGCAATAACCCTGCCGCTGCGATTCATAATTGGAAACATAATCCGCCCGCGAAAACGATCTACATAACCGGAGCCATTTTGACGCGATGACAGCAGCCCGCCTTTTTCCATTTCTTTGAGATCAAACGAACGCTTTTCAAAAAACTGCACTAACGTATCCCAACGATCCGGCGCATAACCGATTTGAAACTGATCGATCAGCTTGTCGCCAAACCCCCGTTCACGCAAATAATCCATTGCAGCTTTGCCATGCTCCGTATTTTTGAGCAAATAATGGAACAGCTTGGCAGCCCATTCATGTGCCTGGAGCAAACGCTCCAGCTCCTTATTTTGCGGCGAGATCGCGGTTCCCTTATTGTCATGAAAAGGAACATGCGATTCTTCCGCCATCAATCTGACCGCTTCCGGAAAGGACAAGCCTTCAATTTCCATACGGAATTTAATCGCATTGCCTCCGGCACCGCATCCGTAACAGTAAAAAATCTGACGTTCCGGCGTTACCGTAAACGAAGGCGTCTTTTCGGAATGAAACGGGCAGAGGCCCTTCATATACTTTCCTTGTTTGGTCAGATGAACGTATTTGCTTACCGTATCGACAATGTCATTATGCTGTAAGACAGCTTCAATGACTTCCTCAGGAATACCACCGCTATGTCCGGTGTTCATCGTTACCACCTTCATCTCTTTTCGCACGATACATAATATTCGCTATTCAGAATGAAATTCCTGCATCTTTATTAAAAGTTTTACCAGCTCGGTCTGGAAATTTTTGCGATCTTCAAATGTGAGCGGGCGTTGCCCTTTTCCATATTTACCTTGACGACGTGCCTTTGCCTGCGCATGACGCCGTGCTAGCAAAAATTCAATATTGTCCGCATGAAATTCCATGCCGCGAAACGACAGCACTAGGCATCGTCTTGCCAGTGCAATCGTAGCCAGCCCATAATCCTGCGTAATAACAATATCGCCGGGCTGGATATGATTCACAATATACAAATCAGCGCTTTGATCGCCGCGGTCAACCTGTACGACACGTACGCCTTCCTCCGCCTCAATCCGGTGATCAAACGAAGAAACGATCAGTACGGGCACTTGAAAGGCGCGCGCCGTGTCAGCGATTTCCGCTTTGACGGGACAGGCATCGCCGTCAACAACGATAGTAGGACGTTTCTCTACTTCGGATGGCAAATGACCTCTCCTTTCCGTTGTGCATAACGAATAACCGCTTCGTTTAACCGTCGATTGACAGCATTCGTCATGGAGCATACGTTCGTTCAAAAAGCGGAAAATACGGAACGACCCTATTAGGTAATCGTTCCGTATCCAAGTATAAGTGAGTATGAAATGCGTCGTTTATAGGGCAGATGACAAAGGCGCTATGTTTTAAGTGGCAAACATTGCCTGTCCACATTGCTCCAGCTTCGCATTTCCAATTCAATTGATGCAACAGGCGCTTAAGCTCCCGTATCGTTTATTTAACCAGCTTGGAGAAATCTGCAAACCGCTTTACATCGCGATCGATTGCCGCGAGCAAAGCAAGCCGATTGTCACGTACCGCTTCATCATCGACCATTACCATAATCTGCTCGAAGAAAGCGGTAATGGCAGGACGCAGTGTTGCCAGCAATGCTAGCGCCGCACCGGTCTCATTGCCATCCATTAAGCTGTTATAGTTGCCAGTAACAGCTTTCCACGCTGCATACAGCTCGCGTTCGCCCGCTTCACTAAAGAGCGCTGCGTTCACGGTATGCCCTGCGGACTTGGCTGCCAGATTAGATACACGTTCAAATGACTCAATAGTCAGCTTGAAATCAGGCACTTCCTGCACCGCTTTCATCAAATCATTACCGCGCGCTACAACGGAACCGATATGGCTAAAACCTGCCGAAATGACGGCATCGACCACGTCGTAGCGGAGTGTTTCGGACAGCAGCTTTTTGACGCGCAGACCGAAAAACTCATTTAAATCTATACGTATTATATCGGAAGAACGTTTCAACTTCCTTAAATTTTCATGAATATTCAACGTAATGTCAAAGATTTGCTCCAATGTCAGCGGAAGTTCACGCTCCAACAAAATCTGTACGATTCCGGCTGCCTGACGACGCAACGCATACGGGTCTTGCGAGCCTGTCGGAATGATACCGATCGAGAAGCAGGCAACGATCGTATCGATCTTCTCAGCGATGCTAATGATCGAACCGGTTAACGATGCAGGCGCACTGTCACCGGAAAAACGAGGCTGATAATGTTCAAAAATAGCGCGTGCCACTTCTTCGCTTTCCCCGGCTTTACGGGCATAATCTTCACCCATTACACCTTGCAGTTCAGGGAACTCGTAGACCATTTGCGTAACTAGATCGAATTTGAAAATATCGGCGGTACGACTAATCGTTGCCGCTTGCTCAGGCGCTACGTGCAGCGCTGCACCGAGCTGATCGGCAATTTGACGCACACGGCGAACTTTTTCGCCCAGCGTACCGATCTCCTCATGAAATACGATATTGTCGAGCTTTGCTACCGCATCGGCGATCTTCAGCTTTTGATCTTCCTCGTAGAAAAACTTCGCATCCGACAGACGGGCACGCAGCACCTTTTCGTTTCCTTTGGCAATCACATCTAGTGCGCGATCATTACCGTTACGTACAGTTACGAAAAATGGCAGCAATTGCCCTTCTTTGTCTAGCACTGGGAAATAACGCTGATGTTCACGCATCGAAGTAATCAGCACATCTTGCGGAATGTGCAGAAAGGCGGGATCAAATGTGCCGTACAGCACGGTCGGCGTCTCGACCAGGAACAATACTTCTTCCAGCAGATCATCTTTGACATCGATATGCCAATGTTGCTCAGCTGCCAGATGGGCGATTTGCGCGCTAATCATCGCTTGACGTTCTTCGACATCTGCGATCACATGCTGCTGGCGCAATGCTTCCATATACAGCGTCGGCTCAGCGATCTCGGTATCAGCACCGAGGAAACGATGTCCACGCGTCGTACGTCCTGTACGCACACCGGTAATTTCAAAATCGATCACATCATGTCCCCACAGCGCTACCAGCCAGCGGATTGGACGCACAAAACGGAAATCATGATCGCCCCAACGCATATTTTTGGGAAACGTTAGCGATGTAATAATCTGGTGCAGCGCGTCGGCAACGATACTTTCCGTGCTTGTACCGACACTGCTTTTTTGCGCATAAATGTATTCTACACCGCCCACTTCGCGGAACGTAAACTCAGCCGGATCGACACCTTGACTACGGGCAAAACCGAGTGCAGCTTTGCTCCAGTTGCCGGTTTCGTCCTGGGCGATTTTGCGGGACGGCCCTTTTACTTCTTCGTTGATATCTTCCTGCTTTTCCGCTACGTCTTTGACCCATACCGCCAAACGGCGTGGAGTGGCAAATACTTTGGCATCACCGTGCGACAGACGGGAATCGTCCAGCCATTTTACCGTTTTATCGTGCAACTGGTTCATCGCTGCCCGCAAAAAGCGCGCCGGCACTTCTTCCAAACCGATTTCAAGCAACAAATCTTTTGCCATGATTAAACCTCTCCCTTCTTGAGCATCGGGAAGCCGAGCTTCTCACGATTTTCCAGATACGTTGCGGCGACCTGACGTGCCAGATTACGCACGCGCGTAATGTAGCCGGTACGCTCGGTCACGCTGATCGCACCGCGTGCATCAAGCAGGTTGAATGTATGCGAGCATTTCAGCACATAATCATACGCCGGGAATACAAGCTTCAAATCCATCGCACGCTTCGCTTCTTGTTCATACGTGCTGAACAAAGTTAGCAGCATCGACACATCGGATACTTCAAAAGTGTACGTGGAATGCTCAAACTCCGGCTGATGGAATACATCGCCATACGTAATCCCTTCGACCCATTCCAGATCGAACACATTTTCTTTCTCCTGAATATAGGAAGCAAGACGCTCCATACCGTACGTAATTTCTACTGATACCGGATTCGTCTCAATACCGCCCACTTGCTGAAAATACGTAAACTGGGTAATTTCCATCCCGTCCAGCCATACTTCCCAACCAAGTCCGGCACAACCGAGCGACGGATTTTCCCAGTTATCTTCAACAAAACGAATATCATGATCAAGCGGCTCGATGCCAAGCGCGCGTAAGCTGTCCAAATACACTTCCTGAATATTGTCTGGAGACGGCTTAATAATGACCTGGAACTGGTGATGCTGGTACAGACGGTTCGGGTTTTCCCCATAACGACCGTCGGATGGGCGACGGGACGGCTCTACATAAGCGACACGCCACGGTTCAGGGCCAATCGAGCGCAGGAATGTCATCGGGTTCATCGTACCTGCACCTTTTTCGGTGTCATATGGCTGCACGATAATACAGTTGTGCGCAGCCCAGAAGTTTTGCAGCGTCAAAATCATTTGCTGGAAATTCATCGACATTACTCCTTTTCGATTCGGTTTGTTAGCGGTGCCAGATCGGCAAATGGTGACGCTGAAACGGCATCTTCATCTGCAACGCACGCAAAAAACTCCCGTTCCTACGCCTGGTCACAGACATAGGGACGAGAGGTTCATTTCCCGCGGTTCCACCCTACTTGAAGACATGCTAGGCATGTCATCCACTTTTCCGTATTCAGCTCATATGCTCACGGATGCCATTCGGCTAGCGGTCGTCATCAGGCTCACACAATCCCTGATTCGCTTAGGACGATCATCGGCAGCTTACTTTTCCGGTCAACGCATCATGTGTGGTCACATTAGGCACCACAATATAGTTTAGATCATACCGGAATTGATATCGTTCGTCAATACGGTAGTAGGATAACACACGACTTTTTCACAGCTCAAACCGCTCCAACTGCTCCAAAAAGCGACGCGATTTCAGCTTAAGTCCAAGCTGCACTTCCATAAATGCGCTCATCATTTGCTTGATCTCCGCTCTTGTCTCCTCACGCACATCGATATTGCCGAGCCGACGAATATCGAGTCTGGCAAACAATCGTAGCAGTCGCAGCACACCTGGTGAAAGTGCAATCGCAGCTGGGTCTTGGCGGCGTTCGCGTTTGGATAAAATACCGCCAAGACGTACGCTTAACCAGAAGTCGCCTTCCGTTTCCTCTGAAAACATGCATGCATCGACCTGTGGGCCATAACCTGCCGCCTGCAATACTTTCATTTCGAATAAAGCGGTTAGGATGACCGGATCACGTCCTTCACCCAGAAACGACAAATACGCTTTAAGTTGGTCAAACCAGAAATGCCCGGTTTCGTTATCGAGCAGCGCCTTATCGACCAGCTCGCATCCGTATGCGCCATAAGCAGCCAGCGTAATATCTTCGCGCAGTTTATAGTTCGATTCGATCACTTCGCCTTGATTGAGCGTGCCCATTCCGGTGCCGCTGCGGATAAAATTAAACTCGCCATACGTAAACGGCTGTACGAGCGCAGCATGTCGACTTTTTGCCTTTCTTGCTCCACGTACGAACACGGCGATTTTACCGTGCGACTCCGTGCACAGCGTAATAATTTTGTTGCCTTCACCGTAATCCATGCTGCGGATTACGATTCCTTGGACTCGGTATAACACACGCCAGCCTCCGATCTCGTTGCTCGCCATACTTGTGTCCGCCTAGTTCGTCCAGCTTTTGAACAGCACATGGACGACTTGCAGTATACATAAGACGTACCTATTACTGTAATGATAAAACAGGACAGCATTGCGTTAACGAAAGAAACAGGGCATTTGCTTCAATGCCCTGTTTCCGCATACACGACACAGCAGAAGCAAACGTACATATCTTCTATTTCTATGTCAACACGTTTATTTACTACGTTTAAGCATCCTTATGGAAGCCGAGGTCTTTTAGCACACGATCCTGGTTACGCCAGTCTTTTTTCACTTTTACCCATAGCTCCAAAAATGTTTTGGAACCGAGCAAATTTTGAATATCCATCCGTGCGCGTTTGCCTACTTCTTTGAGCAAGGCGCCTTGTTTGCCGATAATGATACCTTTTTGGGAATCACGCTCTACAAAAATAACAGCCGAAATATTAACGACACCATTTTCCTGTGTATACATATCCTCGATCGTAACGGCGATTGAATGCGGAATTTCCTCGCGTGTCATTTGCAAAATTTTCTCGCGAATTAGTTCGGCACAAACGAATTGTTCCGGATGATCGGTCACTTGATCGTCCGGGTAATATTGCGGACCTTGCGGCAAATATTTGCCCAACTGTTCCAGCAATGTCGTCACATTGCTGCCTAGCTTCGCTGAAATCGGTACGATTTCGGCAAACTCATGCAGCGCACGATATTTATCGATAAGCGGCAGCAGTTCTTCCGGCTTCACCTGATCGATTTTATTCAGCACGAGAAAAACCGGTGTTTTCACCTTTTTCAAATGCTCGATAATAAAACGATCGCCACCGCCCAAACCTTCGGCTGCATCGATAAGGAACAGTGCCGCTTCGACCTCATTCAATGTGTTAAGCGCCGTCTGATTCATATAATCGCCCAGCTTGGATTGGCGTTTGTGCACGCCTGGTGTATCGAGAAATACGATTTGCATATCGTCTGTCGTATAGACGCCATGAATTTTGTTGCGTGTCGTTTGCGGCTTATCGGACATAATCGCAATCTTTTGCCCGATCACCTGGTTCATTAGCGTTGACTTGCCTACATTCGGACGGCCCACAATCGCGACAAAACCGGATTTAAAAGATTTTTTTGACATAGTACACTCCGTTCATCGGCAATTTCTGCTGTTGCAGAACTGCCTGTATTATGAATTTCTCAAAACGATCAAGATGGTTTGTTTAAATTCCACGGTCCAAAAGCATGCGGCAATAGCTCGGCAATCGTGGTCATTCGTGTATCGCCTTTCATGTTAGCGAGCAGCACCGGCATATCCGGCTTGCACAGCTCTACCATCACCTGACGACATACGCCGCAAGGGGCAATCGGTTCATCGGTAGCGCCTACCACCGCCAGCATACGGAATGAGCCAGGACGATGTCCCTGTGCAATCGCACTGAACAATGCTGTACGTTCTGCACAATTGCTTGGCGAATAGCCTGCATTTTCAATATTACAGCCGTGATGCACATTGCCATCTTCATCCAGCAATGCTGCGCCAACGGAAAAATGGGAATAAGGTACATACGCTTTTGCACGGGCGATAATCGCCTCTTGCAGCAATTGGGATGATTCCATGTGGTTCCTCCAGTATACAATCGAATCGTTGCACAAAGGCGTGCGCTTGATCAGCCGAACGCCCAAAGAGTTTACTTCCATTTTACATCATTTGCCACGATTCGCCCATAGTTTGCGGGCAGTTTTCGATATTTCGGTACTTGGCTATACAGTATACGACAAGCCCCTTGCCTGAATACGGTCAAGGGGCTTGTTTGTTATGCACGCTTTGATGTCGTATTAGCTATACGTGTACCCGGCTAGATCACACACGATAATGCAATCTGCGCCAACCTATGCAGCAAGCAGGTGGAGCAATAGAACCGCTCTCTCGGAGGGCAACTTTTGCTGCTGCACTCCTAAATAATCCGCTTGCTTGCTTTGCAGCCACGCTTCCACACGGTCAATGACCGAGCAACAGGGACAGCCAGTCCGCAACCGGCTTCCAAAATACGATCACTCCAATCACCGCGGCTGTTGCAGAGGCGATCAGCACCGCCCCGGCTGCGGCATCCTTTGCTTTTTTGGCAAACGGATGCCAGTCGGGTGATACGAGATCGACAGCAGCTTCAACGGCGGTGTTCATTAACTCCGCACCAAGCACCATACCGATCGCCAGCGTAAGCAGCATCCAATCGAGCGAACTAACTTGGAAAAACCAGGCTGCCGCCACAATCGCGAGCGTTGCCAACACATGAACGCGGAAATTACGCTCGGTGCGAAAAGTAGCGATAACACCTTCGGTTGCGGAATAAAATACGTCTCTCCACGTCCTCTTTTTCATCAGCGAGTCAATCCGATCTGCTGCAACACTTGCTCCTGCTTGCCCATCATCTCCGCTTCGCTCTCCTCATCCTGATGATCATAGCCAAGCAAATGCAAAAAGCCATGTACAAACAGGAATCCCAGCTCGCGTTCTACCGAATGCCCATATTCTTCGCTCTGCACGATCGCACGCGGTACGGAAATAATAATATCGCCCAGCATGATGTCCGGCTCACCGTCCGCTTCCGCCTCGGCTTCACCGTAATGAATGAGCGGCTCATCGTCCAGCGACTCATTCATTGCAAATGACAGCACATCGGTCGGACGATCGATATGACGGTATTCCAGATTCAGCTCATGAATCGCCTCGTCATCGACAAAAGTGAGCGCCACTTCGCCTTCCGTCACACCTTCACGTTTACCGGCTTCCTGCAAAACCTGTTCCAGCAGCTCGATTAGCTCACCTGTAATTTCATATTCACTTTGCTCATTCTCCCATGCGAGCTGTAAACTCATGCCTTGTTCTCCTTTACATCCGGCTTTTTCACATCTTCCGGATACTCGATACGTGAATGGAAAATCCCCATAACCGCTTCCTTCAGCGTTTGAGCGATCACATCCAGCTCTTTCATCGTCAGATCGCAGTCATTAAACTGGTGATCATCAAGCCGACCTTTGATAATCTTCTCGATCATCGTCTCCACCTGCTCGACGGTCGGCTGTTTGAGCGAACGTACCGCCGCCTCCACGCTATCAGCAATGCCGACAACCGCCGCTTCTTTCGTCTGCGCCTTCGGCCCTGCATAACGGAAATCGTCTTCGGTAAAGTCTGGCTCTACGCCTTGTTCTTCCGCCTGTTTGAGCGCTTTCTGGTAAAAGAAATACAGAAATGTCGTGCCATGATGCTGCTCCGCGATATCGCGAATCGGCTTCGGCAACTTATATTCCTTTTGCATTTCCACACCGTCGCGTGCATGGGCGATAATGATCGATTTGCTCAGCTTCGGATCGATGCTGTCATGCGGATTTTCCATATGATTTTGATTTTCGATAAAATAACCGGGGCGCTTCGTCTTCCCGATATCATGATAATACGAACCGACCCGGCACAGCAATCCATTCGCCCCGATCGCTTCGGCAGCCGCCTCGGACAAATTGCCAACCATCACGCTATGATGATACGTTCCCGGCGTTTCGATCAACAGCTTGCGCAGCAGCGGATGGTTCGGATTGGACAGCTCAATCAGCTTCAGCGCTGACAAAATGCCAAATGTCGTCTCGAAAAAGGGCATTAGACCGAGCACAAGCACCGTTGTGAGCAAGCCCCCGATAAAGGTAAAGCCAAGCGTATACAGCACGGTCATGCGCGTCCATTCCTTATCATGCAGCAATACAAACGTTAGCACACAAATCGCGCCAAACAGACAAGTCATAATGCCTGCCTTCAAAATGGTCGAGCGCTGGCTGGCACGATGAATCGAATGAATCGCCGCAAACGAGACAACGAGCGTAAACAGTCCAAACTGATAGTCAAACATATCACCTTGACGCATATTCAAAATCACACTCGCCAGCACGCTCAAAATGATGGAACATACATAAGCGAGATGAATATCGAGCAGCAGTGTAATCAATGTCGCGCCAAGCGCCGCCGGCACCAAATAGCCAAAATAAGGCGAATTGCCAATCTGCAAAATACGCACAAGATGAAATGCCAGTATCGTAATTACAAAAATCAGGATTAGCATCAACAGTTGGGCATTATTGTACTGAACACCGCGCTGTGCCGACTGACGAATAAACAAATAGACCCCCAGTGTAAGCAGAAGCGACAACAACAATAAGCCGAGTTGAGGCCAATAATTCACCTCATTTTTGAGCAAATTGTTCTCATCGAGCAGTGTGTACATATCCTGTGTAATGACCTGACCTGCCGGCACGATCACTTCTCCCTGCTGCACATACACAACCGGCGTATTTTCGCGCGCTTCGACTTTGGCGGCTTTGGTCGCTTCTTCATCGTAAAACTTGTTTGCGGTCAACACACCGCGAATAAGCTCCTGCGCCACTTCGCGCGCCGTCCGGCTTTCCAGCGAGCTTGTATTGACCATCTCCGCTACCCGTGCGCGCGCCGATTGCGCATCGGTAATCTGATCGCTCATTAGCCGGGTAACGATCGATGTTGCCACCTGGCTCATCTGCTGAATGTCAGCGTTGGACAGACGGGGAATTTTTAGAAATGTTTCTTCCGGTATGCTGTACGCTTGATTCGAAATCGTACGCTGCATTTCATCGAGCAACTGTGCAGAGTACGTATCACTTTCACGCTGCTTGCGAATAAAGTTAGCGACCGAATTGCGAATCCGGTCTGGAATTTCCTGACTGTAAATTTGCGCTTTATCAGCGCTTGATATTTGATCATCCTGATTCAGCGACTCAATGCGTTCCAGCATCTGGGCGATCACTGTGTCGCGATGCATGGACACGATTTTGTACACCGGCTCTACGCGCTCTGCCGCTTCCTCCTGTGCCTGCAATGTCGCTTTGTTGTTCGGAAGCTGCATCGGCGCGATAATGTCCTTATCGGTCGCTGCGCCTACGTGGATATCAAAACGTTGTGGCAGCAAATTCGGAGCCAGACTGGCATAAAACAGCACAAGCAATAATACAAACAGCACATACTGTGTTCTAGGGCCGGTCTTCCACCCTGCCAGCTTGGAATAGAATGAATTGCTTTTAGACGGTTCCTTGGATGCCATACTTACAGTCCTCTCACTTCTGAATATTCAAAATGTGCGGTTGCTGCCTGTCCACTGACCATCTGCTATTCCAGATTCTCGGATGCTTTGTCATAAGCAACGATAATTTTTTGTACCAGTGAATGCCGCACAACGTCCTGCTCGGCAAAAGTAACAAAACCAATTTCCGCAATTCCGTCCAGCACTAATCTCGCTTCGACAAGCCCGGATTTTTTGCCGCGTGGCAGATCAATCTGGGTCACATCACCAGTAATGACCATTTTGGAACCGAAACCAAGACGTGTCAAAAACATCTTCATCTGTTCAGCTGTCGTATTTTGCGCTTCATCCAAAATAATAAATGAATCATCAAGCGTGCGTCCGCGCATATAAGCGAGCGGCGCGATTTCAATCAAGCCGCGCTCCAGCGCTTTGACCGTTTGTTCTTGACCCATGACATCGTACAAAGCGTCATACAACGGACGCAAATACGGGTCTACTTTTTCCTGCAAATCACCCGGCAAAAAACCGAGACTTTCGCCCGCTTCCACCGCCGGACGCGTCAGGATAATGCGTTTGACTTTGCCTTCTTTAAGCGCTGCCACCGCTAGCACTACCGCTAAATACGTTTTACCGGTACCAGCAGGACCGATGCCAAATACGATATCGCGCTTCTGAATCGTGGACACATAATATTTTTGTCCGATCGTTTTCACACGAATCGGTTTGCCGCGAAACGTCTGCGTGATCTCTCCTTTATATAAGTCGAGCAGTTGATCCGCTCTCATATCTTTTGCAAGCTCAATTGCATATAAAATATCCCGTTCGGTTAGAACATAACTTTTGCGAACTAGCTCAAGCAGCACTTCAAACAACTGCTGCATCTGGTCTACGACCGGAGCGGGACCCTGAATGACAATCTCGGCTTCACGACTGCCGATTTTTGCCTCGGTCTCACGTTCGATAATTTTCAAAAACTGATCCTGAGGACCGAACAGGGCCAGTCCTTCTTCCACGTTTTGCAAGGGAATTCTGATGCTTTGCGTTTGCTCTGACAAATAGCCTCAATCTCCTCAGTTGTAGAATAATAGTCATATTACCTTCTCATAAACTTTACCATTGTATCGAAGCGCATGCAAAATTTTTTGACTAGGTGGTGTCTTCAAACCGTCCTACGTATTATTTATTGTTCACAAAGGTTAGAAATTAATACGACGCCACTACTTTGTTAATGGATAAAAAACCGGTCTTTAGTAAGACCGGCTCGACATTTATACGATATTCATACCCAAAATTTACATTTATTGCAGTATCCATTCATTTGAACGAGATTACGCTTCATTAGGGCGCTGTTCAGAGCGCTGTGCACTGGCAGCCTTACGTCCAAAACTGCCGGCATGACGGGAACGCGGCGGGCTTAAAATCTCTGCCCACAGCACACCTTGTGTCGCCTGCGCAGGGTCGAGGCGCAACCCGCCAGATGCTACAGATGCGTTATCGGTCGTATCGGTCGTTGACGGCGACTGTACAGACGACAAATCCATACGATCCAACCGCTCGTTCATGCCATAACTCAGTTGATCAAGACGCTGCTGTATTTCGTTTCGATACTGCTCGGCGGTACGACCGGTTTCGGTCGTTGCTTCCATACGTGAACCTTCGAACGTATCGGCGTCGGTATACGAGCCTTCGCTGCCAGAAGTGCCTTCTTGTGACAAAGGCACACGTGAGCTGCCTTGCCCCATATCTCTGTCCATTGGCTGCCGATCAAACTGACGTTGTGCTTCATTGTAACGGCGTTGTGCCTCATCTTCACGCTGCTGCGCAGTCTGTGACGGCGTCAGTGGACGTCTGCCTGGCACATCAGGACCACCGCCAAATGTCGGCATGCCCTGGCGCCGATTGCGCGCTTTATTTTTGCCGGAACGGCTGCTAATCGCGGTGAAGATCGCAAACGCAATAATAACGATGATGTACAGATGGCCTAACAGAAAGTCAATCATAGGAACACATCCTTATTTCAGCGGCTGCTGGTCATTACCGCCCTGATTCGGATCGTTAGCTTTGCCAAGCGAGCCTCTCATATGCGTATCAGCTTCGATATTTTTCAGGTTCATATAATCCATGACGCCCATCTGTCCGTTACGCAGCGCTTCCGCCATCGCCAGCGGCACATCGGATTCGGATTCGACGACACGCGCTCTCATTTCGATCACTTTCGCTTTCATCTCTTGCTCTTGCGCTACCGCCATTGCACGACGCTCCTCGGCTTTTGCCTGGGCGATCCGTTTGTCGGCTTCCGCCTGTTCAGTTTGCAGCATTGCACCGATGTTTTTGCCTACATCAACATCCGCGATATCGATCGACAAAATTTCAAAGGCAGTACCGGAATCAAGCCCTTTTTGCAAGACGGTACGGGAGATTAAGTCCGGATTTTCCAGTACTTGTTTGTGAGAATTACTTGAACCGACGGTCGTAACGATACCTTCACCAACACGGGCGATAATCGTTTCTTCACCTGCACCACCGACGAGTCGGTCGATATTGGCACGTACGGTAACACGTGCTTTAACGCGAACTTCGATACCGTCTTTGGCGACCGCAGCTACGACAGGTGTTTCGATTACTTTCGGGTTAACGCTCATCTGTACAGCCTGCAATACGTCACGACCAGCAAGGTCGATCGCTGCCGCACGTTCAAATTCCAGCGGGATATTCGCACGCTGTGCAGCGATTAGCGCATTGACGACGCGATCGACATTACCACCGGCAAGATAGTGACTTTCCAACTGGTTCAAATTCAAACCGAGACCCGCTTTATGCGCTTTAATTTGCGGATTGACGATCCGCGACGGTGTAACACGACGCAGACGCATCGCCACCAGCGTAATAATACCGACACGCACACCGGAAGCGACTGCCGAAATCCACAGCGCCAGCGGGAAAAAACTGAAAAATACGCTTAACACGATAATTGCAACGACGACGATAAAAATAAAGCTTACGATAGGTGATGCCATTAGAACAATCACACTCCTGTTCAATAAATTGGGTCAAACTGCCGGCGTCCTGGCTGTCATTGACCGTTAAGTTATGTAAGAGTAGCAGATGGATACTAAGCTATAGCAAAGTTCATGCGCCTTTGCTTCATCTGCTTCTCTCCGGTACGTGGCAGCTAGCTGAAAAGATTGCGCCGGATGATGCGATAGGAACGAATGTCAACTCCGCTACTGCTACGACCGTATATGTCTATAGGCAGTATACAATGGCGAATATGCTTCAAGCTACTAGACTGCTCGTCAGCTAAGCGGTTTCGCTGTGCCTGTAGTCGCACCTTCCAACTGCTCAGGCAGCTCATCAACAATGATACGACTGCCATCGATGCGAATAATGCGGATCGGGCGATCACGCTCGATATAACCGCCTTGCGTGACCACATCGATATGACGGCCTTCCACGAGCACTGTACCGGATGGACGAAGTGGTGTCAAACTTTTGCCTTCCAGACCGAGCAGCTGTTCACGCTGTAAATTTTCCATATAACTTTCGTCAGACGTCAGCTGCTCGCTCAAAATAAAGCGATTCCATACACCGCGTTTACGTAACGCATACGCGACAAAACCGACAAAGATCGCTGCCGATACAAACGCGATTCCAAGTGACAATATCGCATCCGATGTGTCGTATGCTGCCCGAATGACCGCAGCAATCAAACTCGCTGTGCCAAGTACTCCAAGTATGCCAAAGCTTGGTATAAATACTTCCAGCACGAGCAGCAGCAAACCGATCGCAAACAATACCCATGTTTCCGAACCTGAATAACCGGCGATATAACTGCCAAAGAAAAACAAGCCAAACGCGACAATTCCGATTGCCCCCGGAGCGATCACGCCCGGCACAAGAATTTCAATCGCAATACCGGCAATACCGATAAACAGTAAAATCGTAGATACAACCGGATGCGTCAGAAAAACAGCGATCTGTGAAGCCAATCCAGGTTGTGCGGAAGCAGCCTGCGCAGCAGCATGTACCGGAGCCGCAAAAAGTACAAACGAAACAACAACCAGCAGCATCGACATCATCCATGCGCCAAACGGCTGACGATCATAACGTCTCCAGCCGTCCATGATCTTATTCATTCGTTCTTGCCCCCTTCTTTTCAGCTATAATGATGCACCATATGCACGATCCACTTATGTAGAAAACGACCGTCTCCGTCGAAACGGTAGTACACAAGCAGGGAATGCTTATACTTATTATACGTATTTACAAGCCGCGACGTTTCACAAAAATGTAATCATTGTCATATTAATTTGCAGTGATATAACACGCTAGCAAATAAAAATGAAGATGTGCACAAATAACAAATAGCAAACTAACGAACGAACTAACAAACTACAAATAGCAAATTAAACAATAACAGACTAAAGAAAAAAGCTCCTTCTTTACATTCCGTAAAGAAGGAGCTTTTGAATTTGTTTATTGCAGAAGTTGTTGAACCGCTTGATTCACAACTTTTCCGTCTGCGCGACCTTTGACCTTAGGCATCAAGGCGCTCATTACTTTTCCCATATCGGCTTTTGAAGAAGCACCGGTCTCCAGGATGGTCTGCTGTACAATGACTTTAATTTCTTCTTCAGAAAGCTGGGCAGGCAGATACTGCGAAATGATCTCAATCTCCGCACTAAGGTTGGTTGTCAGGTCGTCACGACCTGCTTTTTCAAATTCTTGGAGGGCATCTTTGCGCTGTTTGATCTCACGGCTAAGAATATCAAGCACTTCCTCGTCGTTCAAGTCACGTTTCAAATCAATTACTTGATTTTGAATTGTGGAACGTACCATGCGAATGGTGGACAATTTGAACTTGTCCTTGTCCCTCATCGCTTGCTTCATATCCTCGTTCAATCGTTCGCTCAGACTCATAACGGATAAATCCTCCTAAAACTTTCTCTTGCGCGCAGCTTCGGATTTTTTCTTACGCTTTACGCTCGGCTTTTCATAATGTTTGCGTTTTTTCACCTCAGCCAGAACGCCATCTTTAGCGATGGAGCGTTTGAAGCGACGAAGTGCTGCATCAATTGTTTCGTTTTTGCGAACTTTCGTTTCAGACACCAGTTTTCCCTCCCTCCGACCAGACCGTCCGGAAAAATAACACGGCTTATCAACTTTCATTATAGGTGAAAACGAACTGCAGTGTCAACTAAATCACGTTTTTTTACACTCATTTTTTTCTAAAGCTGTTCATGACGATTATTGTACGGATGCTCACTTTCGCTTCCAACCGTGTATCTTATTTAAGCGTGGGAGTCGGAAATGCCGGTTAATGCGCCAAGTTTACCGCCGCCGAGCAAATGATAATGCAGATGCTGTACAGCCTGTCCGCTATCCGGGCCGCAGTTGTTAATTAGACGATAGCCGGATTCAGCGATGCCGAGCTGCTTGGCAAGTTCGATCGCTACGCGATGAATTTCGCTAATTAACGGCAAGTCCTCCGCAGTTACTTCATTCATGGAATCGATATGCTTTTTTGGAATGATCAGTACGTGTACAGGTGCTGCCGGAGCGATATCGTAAAATGCCAAAATTTGCTCATCCTCGTACACTTTGTTGCATGGGATCGTACCTGCAACGATTTTGCAAAACAAACAATCTTCTTTAAACATCGAAAATCCCCCTTCCTAATAGGACAGTTACATTTTTTCCAATACGACTTTGGAGCCTTTGCCTGCTTGCTCTGCCGGTATAATAACCAGTTTACGCGGCAAGCGCATCCGCAGCTCCGGTACGTGACTAATGATGCCGACAGCCAGGCGATCGGTATGCAGTTTCTCCAGTGACGTCACCACTGTATCGAGAAGTTCGGGATCAAGCGTACCAAATCCTTCATCCAGGAAAAAGAACTGCAACGGGTATTTGCCACGTAATTGAATTTGTGCGGACAGTGCGAGCGCGAGCGATAGCGAAGTTAGGAACGTTTCGCCACCGGAAAGCGTCGACACCGGACGGCGAATGCCTCCATTTCCATTATCGCAAATGACAAACCCACCACCTGAATCGACTTCCAGTGAATACCGTTGACGCGTCAGAAAACGAAGTCGCTCCGAAGCGGCAAGACTGACTTGCATTAACTGCTCCTCGGCAATATATTCTACAAATGCATTGCCACGCATACTGGACTGCAATTTGGACAAATATGACGCTTCAATCGCAAGCTGCTCACGCTGTCGTTCCAGCTCTAACCAGCGGATGTGCCGATGTTCCAAATCTTCCACATCGCGTGTGGCACGAGCGCGTTGTTCCAATGCCGCTTCATCCGCCTGCCTTGCTTGCTGCCAGTTTTGCTGCAACCCCTGCCATTCTTGCTCCGACACATGCTGTCCGTCCAGTCTTGATTCCAGCTCACGCAAGCGTACAGTCAATTCGCTCTGCTGTTCCCGATGCTGCTCGATCCGCTGCCGCCCTTGCACTTGCTGCTGTTCATCCATGCGGGCAGTGTTAACATGCTGTTCATCCGTAAAGCGAGACGCAGCCAACGCCTGTTGCCAACGCGTCTGTGCTTGCGCCACTTGCGTTGCTAGCGCTTGCGCGGACTGTGTTGCCAGCGCACATGCCTGCGCAGCTTGTTGCTGCTGCTCTTGTGCTGTACGTAGCTGACGTGCCCAATGCGTAGCTTGCGACCGATAACGTTCCAGCTCAGACTGCGACTGCTGTAACAGTTCCTCAGCGGATTGCCCGCCAATCCATTGTTCCAGACGACTGCGTTTCTCTTGCAGCTGTCTTTCCTCAGCTTCAAATCGAGTACGCAACTCAATCTGCTGCCGCTCAAGCGCATTCGTTTGCTGCTCATATTGCTGTAGCTTATGTTTGCGTTCTTCCATATACGGTACACTTTTTTCCAGCCCGGCGCGAATTTGCTCTGCCTGTTCATCTCGTTTGGTCAGCTCGGTAAAGCGCTGGCGTGCCTCTTGCTGCGAAAGTTCCCCATGCGCATGTTGCCAATCGTCTAGCGATTCCTGCACCGCCTTGTGCCCCGCTTCCAGGCGCAGCGCTGATTGTTCATACAGACGCTGTACACTTTGGCGCTCTGCTTGTACGGCAGTATAGCGCTGTGTCCATTCGCGTTGCTCTTGCCGCCATAAACGCAGCTGCTGGCGCAACTCGTCCATTTGCCGTTCCAGCGCTTGTACAGCGGTACCATATCGGGCAAACCATGCCTCGGCAGCGAGCAAACTAGCATGCAAAGAAGATTGTTCATGTTCAGTTTCAGACAGTATAAATGGAGACAAGCTAGCTTCCTTATCATGATCACTGTACTGATAATCGCCAGTGTTGACGGATGACGTCTCCGCCCCACTTGTTGACACTGCAACTTCCGCTTGGGCATGCTGCCACTCCCAATCGGCAATGATCCGTTCCAACTCATAACCGTAATTGCGCATACGTTCGCCATATTGCATGGCAAGCTGACGGAACGGATGGAGCATTTGCAAATCATGATGCAGATCAGCAGTATCGGCTACGTCGGCAACGGCTGCTGCCGCTGGCTGTGGATGGTGGAGCGATCCGCATACGACACATGGCTGCCCATCCTGCAATTCCGCTGCCAGCCGTGCAGCCAAGCGATGCGATTCGGCTTGCCGAGATGCTTGCTGACATTGCTGTTCCAGTTGTTCCAAACGTTCATGTGCCCCGGTGAGCAAGCGCTCTTGTTCCTGTTGTACCGTTTGCGCTGCTACCGCCATACCGTACAAATGCTGCTCGGTCAGCGCGAGCTTTGCCGACTGCTGCTCAAGCCGTTGCCATTGCGTATTGTGTTGCTCACTCGTCGCTGCATATTCCTTATGCTCTTGCTCCAGCTCGGCTTGACGAGCACGCAAGCTATCAAGTGTACCGAGTCGTTGCTGCGCTTCTTGAAGCTCACGTCGATCACTACTGCGTACTTCGCACTCTTTCAACTGCTGCTCCAATTCCGCACGGCGCTGCTCGGCTTTGTGCAACATACGCTGCTCACTCTCTGCCTGCTGCTGCACTTGTACAATTTCTGCCTCCAGTTGTTGAAGACGCTCATGCAGCATACGCTGTGCTTGTTCTAGCTCGGCACATTGCTGCTGCAATTCAAGCGCCTGACCTAACTGTTCTAAACGTAACAATAGACGCGGCTCATGCGTTGCCAGTTCCAAACGTGCTTTTTGTTCACCAGCGGCAGCCTGTTCATGACTCTGCTCGACTTGCTGAAGTTTAAACTGCAACTCGTTCAGCTGTTGCTCAGCGGCTGCGGATTGTGTTTGTACTTCCTTCCACGCATCCAGCAGCGGCAGCAATGTGAGCGCCGATTCCGCATCCGCCAGCTCCTGCTCCAATAGACGAATATCCGGCTCATGCTGACGCAGCCGTTCCTGCCGGGTATGCAGCAGTTCACGCTCGCGCAGCAATTCGCGCACTTTACCAAGCTGCTCCACCTGTCCGTTCATGTCAAGCAGGCGTGCACGCACACGCTCTGCCTCCTGCGTCATTGCGGTCAGATGCTCCTTCGCCTGCTTTACTGCGTCTGCTGAGGCATCCCCAAGCCCGGTTTGCTCGGATGCAAATCGTTCTAGCTGATGATCGGTGTCTTTGACGCGCTGATTGAGCTTTTGCATTAAACGGTCACCGTAACGTTCCAGATGGAACAGTCGCTGTAGCATCTGTCTGCGATCGCTGCCTTTTAGCGACAGAAACTCGGCAAACTTGCCTTGTGGCAGCACTACTGCACGGGTGAAATCGTCCATTTTCAATCCGATATATTCCTCTACACACCGGGTCACATCACCAAGTTTATCGGCAATGACTTCATCACTACCGGGATTGCAGACGATAAACCGACTCATGCTATTGCTGACCGTATGATCACCTGTACGCTTAAAACGGCGCTCGACTCGATACACTTGCGCTCCCGCATCCGACAACAATTCAAACGAAAATGATACAAATACCGCATCCTCCGAATGATTCAATATGCCTTGCGTTCCGTTTTGGGCACGCTCCACTTTACCGTACAGCGCCAGTGTGATCGCATCCAGCACGGTTGATTTGCCGCTGCCTGTCGGTCCAAAAATACCAAACAGACCGGTTTCACACAATTCGGTAAAATCAATCTCCTGCTGCTCGCGATAGCTTTGCAAGCCGGATAGCTTTAACGTGATGGGCTTCATGGCTGCACTTCCTTATTGTTAAAATCGTGCATCATTATTTTATTAAATAGATTAATTAAACAGATTTGTTAACCAGATCGCTATGTTGTCGCATAGATCGCGGTATCTCCACATTGGATTGTACTATCGATTGGACAAATTATGATGCGTATCCACTTTACTGAAATAGACATGCTAGTAGCTTGTCTCAAATTTATCCAGGGATTGCGTTCGTCTGAATGCTGCACGGTTCAAGCAGGGTTCAGATGGACGCAACCTTACATCTTCCTGAGACAAGTCACTAGTAGCTTGTCTTAAGTACATTTAGAGTTTATCACTACAACAATCGCTTGCTGATGACTAGGTTACGGTACGTTCAAACATGATTTTCATTTGAGACAGCCTACTAGTAGCTTGTATCAAATACATTTACAGTTTGTCGATCTCCCCTCACTTGATGATGAATAGGTTAAGGTACGTTCAAACACAATTTTCATTTGAGACGGCTCACTAGTGCTTTGACCAAGTTAAATGTTAATTTGATTGTGTGCTGAAATCCTGATCCATGCGATCTTAAAACAGATTCAACACTCCAACTCATCTCGGTCAAGGTGCTAGTACTTTAACCAACTTACATTCAATGTCTAATTGACTACATCTTATGAAAAATATTTTAAAAATCGCCAATACTGAAATCCGTCCTTCTCCCTTATTTCCTTCCCACAGTGAAGTGCATTTTGCATCAAATCGAGTTTGCGTACACCCCCTAGGCTATCCTCAAGACAGTTTACTCGCCGACACTTCGCTCATTTCTTCGCCATCGATTAGTTCCAGAAATAGCTCTACCAACCGATCTTCCGGCACCGCTCCACCGGTCTGACGCTCATAAAATTTACGAAACAGCTCATGCACTGGCAATTGTGCACGCTCGCTAAGCAGCTCTTGCGTCTCCATTTGCGTATAAATCGGACGAATATTGACGATACCGCCACACGCTTTGCGCAATGTTTGGATATCGCTCATCGATAATGCTTCAACAAGTGAAATTTCCAGATCGATAAACGCATTCGGATCGCGTCCTTCTTCCAGCCATTGATACACTTCGGCAAGTCCGTTTTTCGCTTTCCAGCGCACAAGTGGACGACCGCTGCTCAGAAACAGTTCTTCCATTTGTGGCGTTTGTCCTGGCGCAATATCCAGCATTGTGACCGATTTCGCTTGCCCGGACTCGGAAAAGCTATACGCAAGCGGTGAACCGCTGTAACGGATCATCCCTGCTCCTTTTACAGCCTGCGCCCGATGCAGATGACCAAGCGCTGTATATTGCGCCCCCGTATCCAGTGCGGACGGATCAACCGTATACGCTCCACCGACTTGAATCGGTCGCTCCGAATCCGTTTCCACTCCGCCCAGCACATAAATATGACTCATCGCCAAATTGACGGTATCGTGCCGGAAACCGGAGCCAAGTTGACGCATCAGACGTCCGACACGCTCACTGTAAGCACGGCGAACGGTATTTTCTTCATTTTCCTCAGTTAACAATTCATGCAAACGCGCTTCGGATGGATACGAAAGTGGAGCAATGATCGCCGTTTCGTCCGTGCGTGGAACATTAATATTCAGCCCTGTCGATTGGGAGACACCGAGCAGATGAATGCCACGCCCGCGCACAAGCGGAGCTGCCGACGAAATGCGTTCCGGCTGATCATGATTGCCGGCAATGACAACGAGCGGTCTGCCTTGCTGCGTCAAACGCGCCGTCGCTTCATAAAAAAGCTGTTCCGCGACTGCTGGCGGATTGACCGAATCGTACACATCGCCTGCCATTAAAATTAAATCCGCCTGCTGTTCATTCGCTATCTGTACTAGTTCATCTACAAATGCCGCCTGCTCCTCCATCCGGCTACGCCCTTCCAGCGTTTTGCCAAAATGCCAGTCTGCGGTATGTAAAATACGCACAGAATTCCCCCTTTATACAGTCAATTGCCAGTTGTTCATTATTTGACGCTCAATCTTCCAATCATCGCTTCATATTTATTCATCAAGTCTATCCATCAAGCCGAACTTGATGCTTGCCATCAAAAAAATACAACCATAGTTCATCGACATTCCAGCCAAGCGATTGCTGTACAGCCAGCGCATATAGTTCAAGCTGTACTCGATAACGCTCCTTCAGCATCTCGATACCACCTTCATGCGCAAGCACACGGTCGGTTTTATAGTCGACCAAAATCGTACGCTCACCTTCGCGGAACAGACAGTCGATAATGCCTTGTGTGAGCATTAGATCGCCATGCTCGTTCACAGGCAATGCATGGCTAAATGCCAGCTCACGCCGTAGCCAAGCTGCATTGCGCATACGCTCGCCAAGCGTTGTCGCAAAAAATGCCGCCACTTCAGCCGCTTCCACACTATCCGCTTCCGGTTGTCGCAAAATTTGCTGCTCGACGAGCCGCTGCTTGGTTGCCTCGACGAGCTGTATTGTCACTTCACCATTATGCAGCGGCACACGTTGCATAACCGTATGATAAGCGGTACCACGCTCCGCTCCGCTCATTCCTTTTTTCTCCATAAATGAAGGTCGTTCCAGCTTGAGGCTGTAATGAGGATGATCGGCACTAGTGGACAATGAGTTTGCAGACATGTCAGATGTCGCTGCATGTGCAAAAGTTGCTGACGGCACATTCCCTTCCACAGCGGAATCTTGTGGCTGCCGCTTTGCATGATGGTTGGTCAAACCGCTGATCGACGACGGAATAGAGGAATCCAAGCCAGTATCCGGCAGATTGGACAGAGATACATGTTCATCTGTTGATGCCGATAATGGCAATTGTACTGCCGGATCATCATTCTGCCCATCCTGCGTAGCGACCGGCTGCTGCTTCCGTGCTAACGATTGCTTTTGCCGCTCGATATATGCTTTAAGCTGAGGGTTCAAATCCCAAATGCCTTCCCACAGATCGGCATCTGGCACCTCATCCGAGACGAGCTGTAGCTTCAATTCGCTGACCGTTGTTTTAGCCGCTATATGCGCAGCCTGCTCATACGGATACGTCCAATCTAGTCGTGCATCAATCGTTGCTGCCCATTGCCGTTGCTGCTGTTCAAGACGAAGCCGATCGGTTTCGTTCATTGGCAACTGCTTAGTAGGAGCTTCATTTTTCATATTATTCACTTCTTGAATATCATTCACTTCGCCATTCACTTCGCCATAAGCTAACGACGCATCATGCGCTGCCGCCTGCTCGGCTGGAGTATCGGCACCGTCAGCATGGTCAGCACGATCGGTATACTGCTGACCATCAGTAGTCCCGATTGCGTTTGCCATCCCATCATTACGGGTCATGCCATCTGCTTCAGCCCGTTCAGTTACCGTATCCGAATGAATACCGCCTTGCTCCTGTTCCCATGCAGCCGCTACAATATCGAGCCATTGCGGCGCTTGCTGCTGCTGCAACGCCTGCCACTTCGGATCGTGCTCACGCGGTTCGATCGTCACTTGCTCACCCGCATCCGCCGCAGCCAGCAGTCCACGTGAATCGACGATATGCACCTGCCAGGCTGCCGGATCATCGGTCAAAATGGCTGCATATGGCGCTGTCGCCGCTTCGCTACGTTCGCGGAATACACGTGCCGCCCGGTGGCGCATAAAGGCTGGGCCAAGCCAGTCCAAATAACTGCGTGCACGTGACAGCACATAGTCCGGCAGCTCCAATGCCGGATGAGACTGCACTTGACTCCAGGCGGCAATCCGTTTGTCCAGGTCTTTTACCGTTGCCAGCATAATCAGCTTATCGCGCGGACGGGTTAATGCCACATACAATACACGCAATTCTTCAGCGAGCAATTCCTTTAACGCACGGCGACGAATCGCTAAATTGGGCAATGTCGGATAGCTGACCCGTGTGTCCTCATCGACAAATTTCGGTCCAAACCCAAGCTCTTTGTGCATCAGAAACGGTGCATTCAAATCCTGCATATTGAACATTTTCGCCATACCAGCCAGAAAGACGACCGGAAATTCCAGCCCTTTACTTTTATGAATAGTCATAATCCGAATCGCATTTTCCTCCGACCCTCCGGCTGCTGAGCCGAGATCGCCGCCAGTATCTTTCAGTCGCCGAATAAAACGTAGAAAACGGAACAATCCCTGCGCTGAACTAGCACGCTCAAATTGCAGCGCCCGTTCATACAACATACGCAAATTGTGCTGACGCTGCACACCGCCCGGCAAACCGCCCAACCAGTCGATATAACCAGTCTCTCGATAAATGCGCCAAATCAAGCTGCCTAGCTCTCCTTCACGCGCTTCCGCACGCCAGCTTTGCAGCTGCTCATGAAAACGATGCAGTTTAGCGGTCAGCTTGGCGTTGTCATGCCATTCATCCGTTGCCTGTGAACGTTCCAGCGCGCCTTCGCCAATATTAGCGGACGGATGCACGATAGGATCGTTTGCTGTCCGTTGCGTATCGCTCGCTTCCAGTAGTGCCGTCATCGCCTCGTAAAAAGTTACCTGTTTGCGCGCCAACCTGACTTGGACAAGCTCATCCTCATTCAAGCCGACGAGCGGCGAACGCAGCACCGATGCAAATGGAATGTCCTGCTGTGGATTATCGATAATATCGAGCAGCGACAGCATCACATCCACTTCCACCGCTTCAAAATATCCTTGTTCCACATCGCTATACGCCGGAACACCAGCCAATTTTAGCTCATCAAGCATCAATGGCGCCCAAACGGCGGTCGAACGCAGCAAAATGACCATATCGCGATACTCTACCGCACGCAGCCCATCCAAACTTTTATCATAAATCATTAGCGGCTTGCCACCAGGAGTCGTCATTTCCTTTACGCGTACGATAATCGCCTGCGCCTCCAACCGCGCTGCTTCCAGCTCAGCATGATCCGCTCCAACGGACGTATCGCTATCACTCGCTTCATCGTCACCACGCTCTGATGTGTCTGCCCCGCCGCGTTCAAGCAGCCAAAATTCCGGTTCATAATCCGCTTCATGCCCATCCGGGTAGTTGGCTCCCGCCACCAGTTCAGCGCGCTGATCATAAACGATCTCAGCTACCTTCTCATTCATCAACTGTCGAAACAACATATTGACCGCATCGACAACTTGCACACGACTGCGAAAATTACGCGATAGATCGATTCGCCGCCCAGCACCGCTCCAGTCATCGCGATAATCGTGATACTTTTGCAAAAACAGTCCCGGCTCCGCCAGACGGAACCGATAAATGCTCTGTTTTACATCACCGACCATAAACCGATTGCCTGGCAGCTCACGCGAAATTAACTGTACCAGTTGCTCCTGCACCGAGTTCGTATCCTGATACTCATCCAGCATCACCTCGTCAAAACGCGCCCGATATTCCAACGCTGCCGCTGACGGGACGATTTCCTCCGGTGTAGACGCAGGATCACGCAGCACTTGCAGTGCATAATGTTCCAGATCGGAAAAGTCGACCCAGCCATGGCGCTGCTTTTCCTGTTGATAACGCTCACTAAAGCGAATGACCAGTTCAGACAGCTCCTCCATCAGCGGCGCCGATTCACGCAGCTCCTGCGCAAATTCAGCGGCTGTGCGTCCGAAAAATAGACTTCCCAGCTCGCCAAGCGACTTTTTGACCGTTTCACGCAGTTGCTTGACCGTTTCTTGCAGCTGTACATCCAGTTCATCGCTTTTGCGCATTGACTTCAGCTTTCCAAATGTGATCTGTTCAAAGACCGGATACAGTTCACTCCACGGCTTGGACATGACCGCATCTTGCAAATGATGAACCAATTGCAAATCGGCATGGAGTGTTTCCGCATACGCCGCTGGGCCGCCTGGCTGCAATGCCGTCTCAATCGCTTGCCGCAGCAATGCTTCCAATCCTGCTAGCGCCATACCGAGATCGCTCATAATTTGCTCAACCCATACCGATTGCTCAAGCTGCTGTACATCTTGTACGTTAAAAGCACGTGCCGTTTCCCGCAACCAGTGCTCAGGCCACGGATGACTGCGCGCAAAATGATACAGTCGCTCCACCAATTGCAATGCCGCATCATCGCTACGCTCACCGCCAAACCAGTTAATTAGACGGTGAAACTGCTTGTTGTCGCGTTCTTCTTCCTCGGTATATTTATCCTCGAACAGCTCCTCCAGCAATTCTTCGCGCAACATGGCGCATTCATGTTCACTGGCGATCCGAAAACCCGGATCAAGCGGAATCATCGCATAATAACGCTGAATAACTTCCATGCAAAATGAATGCAGCGTCGTAATCGACGCTTGACCGAGCAATGCCAGCTGTCTGCGCAAACGCTCATCGGTCGGTCGATTCAACACTTCCCGATCAAGCGCCGCCCTAATCCGCTGCCGCATCTCGGTCGCTGCTGCCTTCGTAAATGTCGCCACCAACATCCGCTCCACATCAAGCGGATGATTCGGATCGGTCACCTGCTGAATAATGCGTTCAACGAGCACTGCTGTTTTACCGGAACCAGCAGCAGCCGCAACGAGCAAATTGTTACCGCGCAGCGATACCGCCTTCCATTGATCTTCTGTCCATGTACTTGCTTCCGGTCGTGGAACGTTCAATTGCTGTAAGGCATACGCTCGTTCACGATGCGAAGTATGAACTTCACGTTCATCGGAAACCGTCTCCTGCTTGCCCGATACCGCAGGAACGGGATGATCGTTCTGTCCACCCTGCCCTAATTGTTGTGCACGCTCATTATCGCTCATATCCGCTCTCTCCCTCCTGCGGGTTTTGCCGGGTTTGCAGCAGCTCCCAAGTTTCGTTTTTGTTCGGTTTTTTCAGTACATTATATTGGTTGCCTTTGATGCTCTCATCAAACTGACAAACCGATTTGTACGCGCAAAATGTACATGCTTTTTCCTGATCGATCCGATACGGCTTAATCTGGGTCACGCCGCCGGTAATGCCTTCACCGATCGCGCGCGCCGTCTGCCGCACATTGGTAAGCAGTTCCTGCCATTGCTGCGGCGAAGCAACCGCAGAGCTGCTATAAAAGCCGCCATCCGCTTTCACCGCCACCGGCAAAATCGCGGAATGCCCTTTTTCAAGCGTACTGTCCATCTGATTAATCACATCACGATCCGCCACCAGCAACCCTTTCATTTTGAACCGTTTAAGCAGTTCCTGACGCGATTGCTCCATGCTTAGACGGTTGCTGGATTGCAGCATCGGGTTATGCACATGAAAATAAAGCGCGCCCGCCGGATCGGCTTTTTGCCCCATTTGAGCTTCGGCATGCGTCAGCAGTACATCAAGATACGTCAACATTTGCAGCGCCAGTCCGTAATAGACTTCATGCAGCTTCAAATCGGTCGAACTCGATTTGTAATCGATAATCCGAATGAGCAAATTGCTGTCGCCTTCCGCTACATCGACACGGTCAATGCGTCCGACAATTTCCATCGTATAGCCGTTAGCAAGCGTAAAACGCAGCGCCGGCCAATTGCCATCCGGTCCAAACGCCAGCTCCAAATATCGCGGTTCAAACTGTCCCCGTCGCGATTGTTCGCCAATGATAACCGAAGCACGGCTTACAATATCACGCAGTTTACGCGTAATATAACCATACCGTCTTGAACTAAGCAAAATTTCACCTTGCAGTCGTGGAGTATGTTTATCTACCGCTGCTTCCGCCACCTGTATACATTCCTCCGCTGTCAGCTCACCCCAGCTTCTTCCTTGCGCTTTTAAATCCTGGGCGAGCGTCGTGAGCGAAGCGTGGAACAATTGCCCGATGTCCGGCGCTTTCAGCCGATACTCTTGTCGCTCGCGCAGCTTTAAGCCACGCGCTGCAAAATGAGCAAACGGACACGATACAAACTGCTCCATACCGGAAACGCTCGTACGCAGCACACGCCCATACAGCCGCTGACTCGTGTCCTTGTTTAACCGCTGACCGACATTGTCGTAAAACAATGAGCCAAGCAACCGATGAAGCTGCAAATTCCAGTTTTCATTACGATCGTACCAACGCAACACATGCCACCATAACACCGGCATATCGGTGCCACGACTCCATTCACGCAACTGACCGATCAGATGCGTAAGCGTAACACTTGGACGTCCGACCCATTCCAATTGCTGCTGTGCTGTATACCGGAAGTTCGCAGTCATGCCGATCGATTGCTCACGCAAACCGGGAAAGAGCGCTTTTACCGTTGTAATTACTTCCGATGCGATCAAACCGCGTCCTTCTTCATCGCTCATCGCATAGCTAATCCAAAGCCGCTCGCTCGCTACCGTCAGCGCATGATAAATAATAAACTGCTCATCCAACTGTCGCCGCGTAATACCCGGTGCCAATTCCAGCCCACTATTGGTCAAATTAAGCCGTTCCGCTTCATTCAAAATGCCGCCATCTGGAAAGACGGACGGCACAATCCCATCATTCACACCGAGCACAAAGGCGTATTTAATATCAAGCGGACGTGTCCGATCAAGCGAACCGATCAATACTTGATCAATCGCTGGCGGTACGATACCAAGCCGCAACCCGGCAAGACCCGTTTCCAACAAACCGGCAAACGTTTCCGGCTGAATTTCTTCCTCCGCCATAATATCGACCATCTGCTCCAATAGTTCGATAATGCCGCCATAAATCTGAATATGCTCACGCGCACGTAGCGGCTGTCCGCTAGCAGCGGCTTCTGCACTCCATCGTTCCAGCTTATCCGCCACATCCACTTCTTCCAACAGTTCGTACAAGGCGATGCACATGTCGGTCGCATGGCGCGCTTTTTTGAGCTTCTTTTCCAATCGTTGCAGCGGTTCCGCTACCCGGCGGCGTGTCAGTTCGATTTGCTGTGCCTGTACCGCATCGCGCTCGCTTGGCTCAGCGCTATTCGTATCTTCCGCTTCAAGCGACAAGCTTGGCATCCCTTTCCATGCACGCCCATCTGTCCAACGATAACCGTGAATACCGCAAGCAAGTACCATATTTTCAAGCCGATCCAGATCATCCGCCGTAATCTGCTCATCTAACGTTACGAGCAACCCGGTTTTAATGCAGCGAAACACATCTTCATAGCGCCAATTGTACTGCACTACATCAAGTGCAGCACGCATAAACTCGGCAAGCGGATGATGCAAAATGCCACGCCGTTGATCAAGAAAATACGGGATATTGTAATCTTCCATCAAAGGTGCGATCAGATGCTCATAATCATCCAAATTGCGCACAAACACAGCCATTTCTCGCCAGCGCGCGCCTTGCTGTTGCGCCAGCTTGACCATTTCACGCAATGCGCCTTCAATTTCGGTACGGCGATTCGGTGCGCAATGAATCGACAGCTCGTCTGTCGCGCCATGTTGCAGACGACCGCCCTTCCATAGGCTGCGGGTACGATAGCCTTTTTCCAAATGACCAAGCAGCGGGCTATGTTGAAAACGCACCGGCACATCCTCATGCGCAGGCGACAGATTTTCCACCGCTTCCGGATCAGCATGTCCTAACGCTTCAGCAAATTGATACAAACGCCGACAAGCGACCGCCTGCTCATAAAACAGCTCCATCTCCGGCGGCTGCTCATGCCAGTAAGGACGATCGAGCGTGAGCGATACGGTCACACAATCGACCTTTGCGAGCAATGCCATAATGACGCTGTATTCCTGTGGCGTAAAGCTGTGAAATCCGTCAATCCACACTTCGGCTCCATTTAGCATCTCCGAGCGCGGAATCGCTTCCGCCAGATCGTCCAGCGTATCATCACGATCGATATACAATTGGGATAGCCCATACTCATACTGGCGATAAATATGCTGCAAATCATGTAGTTTGTCCGTTAGCAATGGCGAGACGCCAGTGGCGGATTGTTGCACATACGCTTCCAATTGCGCTGCCGTCAGCGAATAATGTTTAAATTCGCTGTACAGTTCACTCAGTTGACGAATAAATCCAAACTGGTCGCCAGAGCGTCCGAATAGCTTAAGCTGGGATTGTTGCTGCTGAAGCAGCTTGTAGAGCAGCATCTTTTTGCCTTCATCCGCAATGACCGTACGCGCCGAACCGCCAACTTCACGCAATATGAGTTGGGCAAGACGCCGAAAACCGTACGCATTGGCACGCATATTGCCGCGCACCCGTTCGGTACGAATGAGCGCATGTTCCGTTTGAAACGAAGCCTGTTCCGGCACGATCATAAATAGCGGCGCACCAGCAGGTTCCGCGGCGATTTGGTCGATCACCCGATTGATGATCGTAGTCGTTTTGCCGCTGCCGGAGCGACCGATGATAAACTTAAGCGGCATATGCCCATCCCCTTTTGTGTATAAAATAAAAACATGGAATTTATAGTATATTGCCCAGACCACTTCGGATCGGCTTCTGTATAATCGTACCGGCATAACCTTATGTTGAGAAAGAGATATAGTAATTTGCTGCGCAAAAACCTTTTGAGTGCACAGCATATTTGGAAATCGCAAACCGTTAAACAGGAACAAATGTTCTTATTTATATTTTACCGGAATCGGTCTGCAATTTCAACATTATGCTCACTGCTATGTATTCCCACAAATGGCAAATCCCCACCGTCCCAAGCGTACAATCCGGTACGACAGGCGGAGGGGATTCCTCACCATTATTTTAGCATCTTATTTTAAAACGAAGCGCTACGCACTTCAAAAATCGCAAATTTCAAATAATGCCCTTCCGTTACGCCGAGAATTTGCGGATGATCTTTCCCGGCTGCACGCCATTCCACGAGCCGCAACACTTTACCAGCGTCTTGAGCCGCCTCCTGAATCGTTTCCAGGAACAACTCTGGCTTCATATGATACGAACAGCTTGCCGTTACTAGATAGCCGCCTTCATTGACCAGTTTCATGCCATGCAAATTAATATCTTTGTAACCGCGCACCGCACCAGCTACTGCACTTTTCGTTTTGGCAAACGCCGGCGGATCAAGAATTACTACATCCCAGCTACGTCCGCCACCTGCGGTTATCGGCACTGATGTATCCTGTTTGCCGCCTTCAGCACGCGCACGGCGTTCTTCCAGCCCTTTGGCATTGCTGCGCAAATAATCAAACGCATCCGCCACCACAAACTCCACCCGTTCTTCAAACCCGTTCAAACGCACATTTTCCTGTGCACTTTCAATCGCATGGGCGGAAATGTCAAGACAGGTCACTTTTTTGGCACCATATTTGCACGCATTCAGCGTAAAGCTGCCGGTATGGGAAAAGCATTCCAGCACGGTTGCGCCATCCCAATACGGAAATTGTACCACATTGCCTTTGCGATTGACCGGTGCTTGTACGGTCTGTCCATCCTGTGTGACCGATTGTAACGTAATACCACTGCGTTCGCCCCAGCCGCGCATAAGTGGAGCGATCGAAGCGCGATTTTCGCGTTGATCGAAGAAATAACCGGTTTTCTGTCCTTCCTCAATATCCACTTTAATCCATAACCCATTTTCCTGTACAGTCACATGACGCGGGCATTCGCCATATAACACGCCTTTCACTTCGTCCAACCCTTCCAGCTTGCGCACCGACACATCACTGCGCTCATAAATGCCTTTTGGCTGCACCACTTCAACGAGCGCATCGATAATGTGCTGACGACGCTGATCCATGCCAAGCGTCAACAACTGTACGACCAACACATCGTCAAATCGATCGACAATCAAGCCCGGCAAAAAGTCCGCTTCCCCATAAACGAGCCGATACGCACGCTCCTGCGGCAAAAAACGCTCCCGATGCTGCACACATGAGCGAAATCGGTTCGCAAAAAATGCCTGATCCATCACAGTTTCCGGCGCTCTAGAAATGATCCGCACCGTAATTTTTGAAGCTGGATTATAATAGCCGGTCGCAAGAAATTTGCGCTGATGATTGAGCACCTGTACCGTTTCGCCTGCCTGCGGCTCGCCCTCCACAGCGGCGATTTCACTTTCAAATACCCACGGATGCCCTTGCTCCAACCGCTTTTTACGTTTTTGCTGCAAAATAATTGTTGCCAATGTCCGTTCACTCCTTTTATACATTACATTCGCATGCGAAGCGATTTCAGCCTCCGCTGGCAAAACAAAAGATTTCATCCTGCTGCTCCGGCATCTCACCGGTTATGCAAAATGAAATCCTGCTTGAAACCTTTTTATCCATTTGCGGTATCCGATCGCTCAGCTACATTAAAATCTATAAGATCGTATGTGAACGTTGAGCCGCCTATAAGCGAACGGAGCGAGCAGCATGACGGCGCGCTTCCACTCGCGTATACCGCTCAACTGCTCATTCCATCCAACGAGCATAAGCGTTACGATCTACACTATGAGAGCGAGACAAGTGACTGCGACGAGCCTGCTTGAATAGGTGCACCTACAGCAGCTCCACCGCTGCATCATCCGAATCAAGTCACCATCCATCCAATCGCTTATTATGCGAGCTGACTTGGCTCCTGCTCCAGCACACGTACAAGCTGTCCTTTGGACGTATTTGCGCCCGGCTCGATCAGCTTCACACGACACAGCTTGCCAATAAGCTCCTCTGAACCGGCAAAAGCGATCTGCAAATAGTTGTCGCTATAACCGCCGATCATCCCTTCACCGAACACGCCTTTGTCGTTATTTTCCGGAATAATATCGAGCACATGACCGACAAATTTCTCCGCATAAGACAGCTGCATTTGCTCAGACAGATCGATCAGTTGATGTACACGTGCATGTTTCACTTCATCGTCCACCTGATCTTCCATGCGTGCGGCTGGTGTACCGGTACGTTTGGAATACGGGAACACATGCATTTCGGAGAAACCGATCGCTTTCATCATATTGTAGCCATTTTGAAACATTTCGTCCGTTTCGCCAGGAAAGCCAACGATCACATCGGTCGTAATCGCCACATCCGGCATCGATTGACGAATCCGGCGAATTTTCTCCGCATATTCGGCAACCGTATATTTACGACGCATCCGCTTTAACACCTGATCATCACCCGCTTGCAGCGGAATGTGGAAATGGCGGCACATTTTGGACGAACGATTCAGTACGTCGAGCACTTTTTCGTTAATTTGACTCGCTTCAATCGAGCTGATGCGAATACGCTCCAACCCTTCCACTTTATCCAAATCCCATAGCAGGTCGGCAAGATCGTAATCTTCCAAATCGTCGCCATAACCGCCGGTATGAATGCCGGTCAGGACGATTTCTTTGTACCCTGCCGCCACGAGCTGGTGCGCTTGAGCGATAACGCTGCTTGCCGCACGGCTGCGCGACAGACCGCGCGACCACGGGATAATGCAAAATGTACAGAAATTGTTGCAGCCCTCCTGAATTTTCAAAAAGGCACGTGTATGATTGGCAAAGTCGGGCACATCCAGTTCCTCGAACTCGCGTGTTTTCATAATATTGCGCACCGCATTAATCGGTTGACGCTCCGCTTGCAGCGTATGGATATGCTCCATCAGCTTGTCGCGATCTTGCGTACCGACGACGAGGTCTACACCTTCGATATCGAGAATTTCGGCTGGCGATGTTTGCGCATAACAACCGGTTACAGCGATGATCGCATCCGGATTACGGCGTACGGCACGCCGGATAATTTGACGGCTTTTTTTGTCGCCTGTGTTAGTGACCGTACATGTGTTGATCACGTACACATCCGCCGTTTTTTCCTCAAAATCAACCTGCTCATAGCCTTCATTTTTAAACAGTTGCCACATGGCTTCTGTATCGTAAAAATTGACTTTACAGCCCAGAGTATAAAATGCTACAGATGGCATAATTCAAACTCCTCCCATTTCTCCGGTTTCATACATGAGACAAGCAAGCGCGGTCATCGCTGCCGTTTCGGTACGCAAAATACGTCGTCCAAGCCCGGTCGATACCGCCCCATGCTGCTCTGCTATCTCCACTTCCTGCTCGGTAAAGCCGCCCTCTGGCCCCACTACGACCAGCACGCGTGTAGGCTGTTCTCCGCTCTCACGCTCGCTTAAACCGGCTGCAAATGGCTGCAACACATCGCGTAACTGGCTGCCATTTTCCTTTTCATAACAAAAACAGATCAGATCATATTGCGCTAATGAAGCTAACAATTGCTTCCAGCTCAGCGCATGGGCAATCGCCGGAATACGGCTGCGATGACTTTGCTCAGCGGCTTCTTTGGCGATTTTGCTCCAACGTTGCAGACGTTTTTCCTCTTTGCGTGCATCATACTGCACGACCGTACGTGCTGACAAAAACGGCACAAACGCCGCCGCACCCAGCTCTGTACATTTCTGGATCACCGTCTCCATCTTATCGCCTTTGGGCAAACTTTGCGCGATTGTCACCTGTACTTTTGCTTCGGACGATTGCTGTAGTCGTTCCACAATCCGTGCGGTGACGACGCCATCCACCATCGTTTCGATCATAGCTAATACATCAAGCTGCTGTCCGTCACAGGCGATAAATGAATCGCCTTCCTCTGAACGCATCACTTTTATAATATGCCGGGCATCTTCACCAGTAATCGTGACTTCGTGCTCACTAAACTGCGCTGCCGGTACAAAATATCGCTGCATCACTCATCCACTTTCTGTGCGTAAAATCAACTATCGTTCCTGAATCCGTCCCTGCTTCCACACTACCAGACCTGCGCATCGCATTCAAATAGCCCGACCGTGTAAACAAGCCGGACTGCTCCAAAATAACGCCGCACATCGTCCCTAACAGCAAGAACACTGAATCCTTATCATACAACTTTTAGCGAGCGAGGGCTAGCGTTTTGGCGCAATTTGTATAGGACTGAGCTAATTATATGTACACGATAGATGATCATTTGGCGATGTATAAATCTGACCTAACGAGCTTTAGCTGGGTAAGGCATAAGCATCACATCCTTTATGTGAAGTATAACGTAATCATTAAATCCTAATTCTCATCCACAAAACAAACAAGCCCTTCCCCAACCTGACACTACATCAGTTGGAAAAGGACTTGCCGTGATCCATTACAGGATCGCTTTATGCTCCATCCGTTCAAATCAGTTGCGAATCATATAATCAAATGCGCCTAGTGCTGCCGTCGCGCCAGAGCCCATCGAAATAATGATCTGCTTGTAGGCGCTATCCGTGCAATCGCCAGCGGCGAATACGCCCGGCATGCTTGTCGCGCCATGCTTATCGGTCACAATCTCGCCCATACGAGTCAGTTCCAGCGAATCTTTCAACCAGTCCGTGTTAGGCACGAGACCGATCTGAACGAATACACCTTCCAGCTCCACATGATGCACTTCGAGCGAATCACGATCTACGTAAGTAATACCGTTTACAGTATCCGTACCTGTGATTTCTTTTGTCTGTGCATTTTTGACAACCGTCACGTTAGGCAGGCTATATAGGCGCTCTTGTAAAACCGAATCGGCTTTCAGCTCGTTACCGAACTCGATTACCGTTACATGTTTAACGATCCCGGCAAGATCAATCGCCGCTTCGACGCCGGAGTTACCGCCACCGATTACCGCTACACGTTTGCCTTCAAACAGAGGGCCATCGCAGTGTGGGCAGTAAGCAACCCCTTTGTTTTTGAACTCCTCCTCACCCGGTACGCCGATATTGCGCCAGCGTGCACCTGTCGACAGGATGACGGTTTTGCTTTTCAGCACTGCGCCATTTTCCAATTCGACTTCGACGAGTTCTTGTTTGTGCAGCCGCTTAGCGCGCTGGGAAGGCATAATGTCAACACCGTATTCCTTCACATGTTCTTCCAGACTGGCTGCAAGTTTAGGGCCTTCGGTATATTTCACACTGACAAAGTTTTCGATCCCGACCGTATCCATAATTTGTCCGCCGAAACGTTCAGCGACAAGACCGGTACGAATGCCTTTACGGGCGGCATAAATCGCTGCACTGGCACCGGAAGGGCCGCCGCCAACAACAAGCACATCATACGCTTCTTTGCTAGCAAGTTCATCCGCATTAGGACCTGCACCGAGCTTGCTCAAAATATCTTGCAGTGACATCCGACCGTTACCAAACGGCTCACCGTTCAAAAATACAGTCGGTACAGCCATAATGTTTTTGCTGTCGATCTCATGCTTGAATGCGCCGCCTTCAACCATCGTATGACGGATGTTCGGGTTCAATACACTGAGAATGTTCAACGCCTGCACGACGTCAGGACAATTGTGACAAGTCAGGCTTACATAGGATTCAAAATTGTATTCGCCCTGAATCGCTTTCGCTTGAGCGATCAGACTGTCATCTACCTTAGGCGCACGGCCGCTTACCTGAAGCAGCGCCATAATAAGCGAAGTGAACTCGTGACCAAGCGGAACACCGGCAAATACGACGCCGGTGTCCTCTTGTCCACGATTTACGCTAAAGCTTGGTGTGCGTTCGAGGGTTGCTTGTTCGACCTTGATGCGCGAGGAAATGGCAGCCAGCTCATCCAGCAGTTCCAGCGTTTCCTGAGATGCTTTGTCAGCGCCAGCGCTTACTTTCAGAACGATGTCGCTTTCCAGCAATTGCAGGTATTGCGACAATTGGACTTTCATTTCTGCATCTAATGCCATTGTTTATGCTCCTTACACGTAAACGTGAATCACGTTTAGCTTAAATTTATCGAATCGATCGAAAAGAATCGCTTAGATTTTACCAACCAGATCAAGGCTTGGTTTCAATGTTTCAGCGCCTTCTTTCCATTTCGCTGGGCAAACTTCACCCGGATTGTTGCGCACGTATTGTGCGGCTTTGATTTTGTCAACAAGTGTACTTGCATCGCGACCGATACCGTCAGCATTGATTTCTACCGTTTGTACGACACCATCCGGATCGATGATAAATGTACCGCGTTGTGCCAGACCTTCTTCTTCGTCCAGTACTTCAAACAGACGGGAAATGCGTTGCGACGGATCACCGATCATGATGTACTCGATTTTGCTGATCACATCGGAATGATCATGCCATGCTTTATGTGTGAAGTGAGTGTCTGTCGATACGGAGTATACTTCAGCACCCAGACTTTTCAGTGTTGCGTATTGATCTTGCAGATCGCCCAATTCAGTTGGACATACAAATGTGAAGTCTGCCGGATAGAAACATACTACACTCCATTTACCTTGAAAGTTTTGATCAGACACGTCGATGAACTCACCGTTGTGAAAAGCTTTTGCGTTAAAAGAATCTACCTTTTTACCGATCAGAGACATAATATAATTCCTCCCATTATCCAATGATTTTTTAATTACTCCAACATGTAATTAGAATAATTATAATCTGAGAACCATTATCATACTAGACGATAGTTGCTGTCAAGCGATGCGGTAGACTTCACTTAATCTTCATACAACTGGCAGCCCACTGTTGCTTTATTACCCTGATCGCGGACGCTTTTATCCATTTTGGTGAAATAGATTTAGCGATAAAAGTTCAACAATTGTTCATATTTGCCCTTTTCGATTATAAAGCGCTTACATACATCGAAACATATAATACACGAGCGGAAATGATCCATCTTCATGAAGTTCATGAACAACGATAAACGCCGATATCCGGTATCGATCCGGTTATCGGCGTTATTTAAATAAACAAGATAGTTTGGTGTTATAACCCATTTGTACAGTTTTCAATATCGATCAAGCATATACATTAACAACTATAATCGCAAAGGTGAGCGGAACGTCCTCTGGTGAAAATCGTGCATTTACCGCTTTGCCTACAATAAAAAATCTTATCCGCCAAACAACAGATTGCCAAGGCTATAAAAGCTGCTTGACAATGAACCTGCCAGCTCATACAGCGGTTGAATCGTATACGCCTTCAGCGGCGGCAGGAAGACGACTAACAGGAACAGCAGCAATGCCCATTGCTCCATACCTTGCAGCTTTGCGCTAATCCGCGGCGGCAGCAAATCGGTCAAAATGCGATAACCATCGAGCGGTGGCAACGGAATCAAGTTGAACACAAACAGGAAACAGTTCATCAAAATCATATACTGTACAAATGTATAAATAGCAATATCGATCCGGTTGTTGGCAAATGAACCGATCAAACCAAAATAGTTCAGCGCATAATAAATAATTGCAGTCACGAGCGCAAGCAGCAAATTGCTAACCGGGCCAGCTGCGGAAACGACAATCCCCATCAGCCGCGGACGATCAAAGTTAGCGCGGTTAACCGGCACCGGACGCGCCCAACCAAAACCGGCAATCAGCAGCAAAATCATCCCGAAAATATCGATATGCGCCGCCGGATTAAGCGTCACTCGACCGAGCATTTTGGCGGTCGGATCACCGAATTTGCTCGCAAAGTAAGCATGTGAAAATTCATGTACCGTAAAGCCAATCACGAGTGCCAACACATAAAATGGCAATACATCCAGCCGCACAAACAGCAAATTATTCAAAAAATCCATACTTACCTCTTTCTCGCTACAAAGGCGATCCAGTCTTCATCCCGATGAGCAGCTTCGATCTCGAAATTAGCAGCTTCCAGCGCTTCGCGTACGACATCTTCTTTATTTTTGTAAATACCGGAAGCGATATAAACGCCGCCTGGACGCAGTGCATCATACACATCCCCGATAAACAGCAAAATAATTTCCGCCAAAATATTCGCCACGACCACTTGCACCGGCAACGTCACATTAAGCGCGTTATGAGCCGCTTGTCCATCCGCTTTGAGTACGGACAGCAGATCGCTTTCATGCACATGAATACGGTCGCTCAAACCGTTCAGACTCGTATTCTCACGCGCACTCGACACAGCGACCGGATCAAGATCGAGCGCCAGTACACTTTTGGCACCGAGCTTAATCGCACCGATCGCCAAGATGCCGGAGCCTGTGCCGACGTCGATCACTTCTTCACCGCCATGAATGACCGTTTCCAGTGTGCGCAAACAGAGCGATGTGGTCGGATGCGTGCCCGTACCAAACGCCATGCCCGGATCAAGTTCGATAATTTGCTCCTGCTCGCTTGCTGGTGTGTAATCTTCCCATGTCGGTTTAATCGTCAAACGCTTGGACACACGCAGCGGTTTAAAATATTTTTTCCACGCATCTGCCCAATCTTCCTCATCCACCGTACGCACCGCCATCGTCGCAGCACCCGCATCGATACCGAATTGCTGCAATTGTGCAATGCGTGCGGCTACGTCTTGCGACAGCACCGTCATATCGGTCTCCTCGGCAAAATAACCTTGAACGACCGCCTGCCCTTCCGGAATATCGTTCAGCGGCAACTCATACCATTGTCCGTACGATGTATCGCGCTCTTTGTTCAGCGTACCCGATTCTTCGATCGTCACACCGCCTGCGCCCGCTTCATGCAGGAAATTGGAAATCATCTCCACCGCCTGCTCGGTTGTATGTATCGTTAATTCATGCCATAACATGATTGCATTCCCCCTGGTCATTATCGGATAAATAGGAGCATGTATCCGGTTTACATTACGCTTCATTGTACTACACATCCGCCGTACAGTTCAAAGACTTCCCCATTATAGGCGCTCATTACAGAGCAAAGCCCGGCTCTGTGACAGAACCGGGCTGCTCCAGTCTTTATGTGCTGCTAAGCATCCATGCTTACCGCCTTCCGCTTAATCCCCTCGGAAAGCACGTTTCACACGATCAAAAAACGATTGCTCATTCTCATGCGTATGCTCGCCGCTGAGCGAACCGAATTGACGCAGCAGTTCTTTTTGATCGTCGGTCAGATTGCTCGGTGTCACGACGACCACTTTAATATGCTGATCACCTTGTCCTGTACTACGCAGACGTGGCACACCTTTACCTTTAAGGCGGAAATACGTACCGGTCTGGGTGCCTGCCGGAACTTTAATTTTCACCTTTTCCGTCAGTGTTGGCACTTCGATCTCGTCGCCAAGCGCTGCTTGGGTAAACGTCAGCGGAATTTCGCAATAAATGTCATCATCTTCACGCTGGAAGAAATCATGATCTTTCACGCGGAATACGATATACAGATCGCCCGGAGGGCCTCCGCGCATACCGCCTTCCCCTTCACCATTGATGCGCATTTGTGAACCATCATCCACACCAGCAGGGATGTTAATGCGAATTTTGCGCTGTTTTTTCACACGGCCAGAGCCGCCGCAATTGCCGCATTTGTCTTCGATAATCGTACCGGTACCACCGCAATTGGAACAACTGCGACGATTGACCATACGTCCAAACGGCGTATTTTGCACGACTTCTTCCTGACCTGTACCGTGACAGACCGAGCATGTTTTAGGCTGTGTGCCTGGTTTGGCACCGCTACCGTTACACACATCGCAATTTTCGGTACGGTTAATCGTAATTTCGGTATCTTTGCCAAATATCGCTTCTTTAAACTCCAACGTCATCGTATACTGCAAATCGTTCCCGCGCTGTGGTGCATTCGGATTGCGCTGTCTGCCGCCACCATTGCCGCCAAAAAACATATCGAAAATATCGCCAAAACCGCCGCCCGAAAATCCACCGCCGCCAAAGCCGCCCTGGTTCGGATCAATATGCCCATATTGGTCATACTGGGCGCGTTTGGACGAATCGCTCAGTACATCATACGCTTCTTTTACTTCTTTAAACTTGGCTTCCGCATCATCCGCTTTGTTTACGTCCGGGTGATACTGGCGCGCCAGCTTCCGGTATGCCTTTTTAATCTCATCTTCGGAAGCGCTTTTGCCTACACCAAGCACCTCATAATAATCGCGTTTATCTGCCATCAGTCCACCTCCACTCGCTCATTGAGACTGGCTTGCTCGTATCGATATGACCAGTCTGCGTATTTGTTTAGTTTAGCACTTTAACGATTGCTATCCATTGCGGATACGATCGGTAGTCCTATGCGTGAAAATCAATACCCGCTGTGCTCGACTCCAGCTCGTATAAACAACGTACCTATACAAGTGCCTATAGACGAGTAAATGAGCGCCTACAATCGTTGTTTAAGATCACGATCTAGATCGCCGGGCATGAACATAAATGGTTCCGGTCGCATAACCCACTATGCCGTTATACCATGTGGACATAAAAAATGAAAGTCAAAGCACGGGATGCCCCGGCTTTGACCTTCCCAGTTTCAAAACATGTCCATCATTTATCTTTTTTGTCTTCGTCAACGACTTCGTATTCCGCATCGACAACATTGTCGTTTTTCGGTGCGGATTGCTCAGCACCACCTGCCGCTTGTTCTTGACCGGCAGATTGCTCATACAGTTTAACCGCCAGCGCTTGGGCGACAGTGTTCAGTTCTTCTGTAGCCGCTTTGATCGCCTCTACATCTTCGCCTTCCAGCGTCGATTTCAGCTTGTCTTTAGCAGCATTTGCTTTTTCGACTTCGCCTGCATCGGCTTTTTCGCCCAAATCTTTGATCGTTTTTTCCACTTGATAGATCAGTTGATCGGCGCTGTTTTTCACTTCAACGACTTCTTTGCGTTTGCGGTCTTCTTCGGCGTGCAGTTCCGCGTCTTTCATCATGCGTTCCACTTCATCATCGCTCAGACCGCTCGAAGACGTGATTGTGATCTTCTGGCTTTTGCCTGTGCCTTTGTCTGTTGCCGAGACGTTAACGATACCGTTCGCATCGATGTCAAACGTAACTTCGATTTGCGGTACACCACGTGGTGCAGCAGGGATATCACCCAGCATAAAGCGTCCCAAAGTTTTGTTGCCAGCAGCCATTTCACGCTCACCTTGCAGGACGTGAATTTCTACGCTAGGCTGGTTGTCCGCATACGTGGAGAACACTTGGGATTTGCTCGTTGGGATCGTTGTATTGCGCTCGATCATTTTGGTGAATACGCCGCCTGCTGTCTCGATACCGAGCGACAGTGGAGTCACGTCGAGCAATACGACGTCTTTTACGTCACCAGTCAGTACGCCCGCTTGTACAGCAGCACCGAGAGCGACAACTTCGTCCGGGTTTACGCCTTTGTGCGGCTCTTTACCGGTTAGCTTTTTGATCGCTTCTTGTACCGCAGGGATACGTGTCGAACCACCAACGAGTACGATTTTGTCGATATCGTTTGCGCTCAGACCGGAATCTTGCAGGGCACGGCGCGTTGGAGCGAGTGTGCGCTCTACCAGATCAGCGGACAGTTCTTCAAACTTCGCACGCGTCAAGTTGATTTCCAAATGCTGTGGTACGCCGTCAACAACGGTAATAAATGGCAACGAGATCGTTGTTGTCATTACGCCAGACAGTTCTTTTTTCGCTTTTTCGGCTGCATCTTTCAGACGTTGTACAGCAGCTTTATCTTTGCTCAGGTCGACGCCCTGATCTTTTTTAAATTCACTTACGAGATAATCGATAATGACTTGGTCAAAGTCGTCACCGCCGAGATGGTTGTCACCGCTCGTTGCTTTAACTTCAAAGAAACCATCGCCCAGTTCAAGAATCGATACGTCAAATGTACCACCACCGAGGTCGTACACGAGAATCGTTTGATCATCGGCTTTTTCCAAACCGTAAGCGAGTGCCGCAGCTGTTGGCTCGTTGACGATCCGCAATACTTCCAGACCGGCGATTTTACCAGCATCTTTAGTCGCTTGACGCTGACTGTCATTGAAGTAAGCAGGTACCGTAATAACGGCTTGCGTTACCGTTTGACCGAGATAAGCTTCCGCATCGGATTTCAGCTTTTGCAAAATCATCGCCGAAATTTCTTGCGGGCTATAGTTTTTGTCATCGATTTGCACTTTGTAATCTGTACCCATATGACGTTTGATCGAGCTGATCGTACGATCCGGGTTGGTGATCGATTGACGTTTCGCTGTTTCACCGACGATCCGCTCGCCGTCTTTTTTGAAACCTACCACCGAAGGAGTTGTACGCGCGCCTTCCGGGTTTGGAATAACGACAGCTTCGCCGCCCTCCATTACTGCTACACATGAATTCGTTGTACCTAAGTCGATACCAATTACTCTGCTCATGCTTAAATATCCTCCTCATAATGTAAAATCGTATTATTTTAGAAAGTATACTATTACAGCGATTGCGATGCGGATTATCCGCTCACTTTAACCATTGCCGGACGAAGCACTTTGTCTTTCAGTACATAGCCCTTTTGCAGTTCTTCCACAACGGTGCCTTCTTCATACTCATCCGATTCCACCTGCATCACCGCTTGATGGAATTCCGGGTTAAATGGCTGACCTACCGTTTCCATCGTTGTCAGACCGGCATTTTTCAGCACATCAGACAACTGGCGGAAGATCATATCGACACCTTTGCCAAAAGACTCCAGCTCCGGATGATCCGGCTTCGTTGCCATCGCGCGTTCAAAATTATCAATCACCGGAATCAGCTCGGTAATGAGCTGAGCGGACGCATATTTGGCTAATTCTTCTTTTTCCTTTTGCGTACGGCGACGGAAATTGTCAAAATCCGCTTGCGCACGCAACAGACGCTGGGTTTGCTCCTCCGCATGTGCTTGCACACGATCCAGCTCAGCCTGGCTCACGACTTGTTCGGTCGTTGGCTCGGCAGCTTCGTTAGTCGCTTGCGCCTGCTCGTTATCGGCTACCGTTTCTACAGCTTCGGTTTCTTGAACCGTTCCCTGCTGCTCGGCGTTATTGTTTTCTTGAAAGGATTGCTCTTTATTCAAGATTGTTCACCTCCTTAAAATAGATGCATCACAAAATCATCATTACCGCATATACAGGTCGATCTAATCAGCGAATAGGGCTACAACATAGAGAGAACAATACGCTAACGATACCACTGTTTCAGAATGCGTGTCATGTCATGCGAAAGCATATTTAAAATGCCCATTACACGCCCGTATTCCATACGCGTCGGTCCTAGTATACCAATCGTACCGAGCGATTCGCCATCCAGCTCATACGTCGCTGTGATCAAGCTGCAATTTTCAAATGCTTCATGCGCATTTTCCGCACCGATGCGCACTTGAATGCCATGCGGTGCTGCCGCCTCGGTCATCAGCCTCGTTAAAGTTGGCGTTTCTTCGAGCAGATCAAGAATACTTTTCACTTTGTCCATATCCCGAAATTCCGGCTGGATTAGCATATTGGTCGCACCGCTTAGGAAAATTTTCTGTTCCTGCTCCTGACCAAATGCGCCGTCCAGCGCTGCCATCATCTCCTCATAATGTTCGAGATGACGCTGCATTTCCTCGCTAATTTCGGAAAAAATACGTGTTTTGAGTTTATATAAAGGTACGCCGATCAAGCGGCTATTCAGCAGATTGACCGTCTGCTCCAATTCGGAGGCAGACACATGATCCGGAATACGAATTTTGCGGTTTTCCACCTGCCCGGTGCTGGTGACCATAATCGCAATCGCGCTCTGATCTTCCAGCGGCAATAGCTGAAAATGACGCAGTGAAGTATGAAACACTTCAGGTCCTAACAAAATGGACGTATAATTCGTCACATGCGACAGTACCATAGCTGCATGCTGCATCATCTGTTCGGCAGCGCTCAATTGCTCGGTAAAAAAGCGTTTCAGCTCTGTCACTTCAGCAGGATTGACCGGCTGCATCGGCGAAAGATGATCGACATAATAACGATATCCCTTATTGGAAGGGATGCGTCCGGCGGATGTATGCGGCTGCTCTAGAAAACCAAGTTCCTCCAGATCAGCCATCTCATTACGAATCGTCGCCGGACTGTAATTAACATCGCCACGCTTGGAGATGCTGCGGGACCCGACAGGCTCTGCCGAACGAATATAATCATCCACAATTGCATTCAGAATCATTTTTTGACGCTCGGTTAACATGAAGTTCCCTCCTTATCGGTCTGATATCACCTCAACGGAGAGATATCTGGATCGTTAGCACTCGTTTGACTTGAGTGCTAACGACTAATACAAAAATACCAAACTGCCGCATTTATTGTCAAGTCAGTTCCGCTATTTTACTATGGCAATTTACAAATTAAAAAGCCTGGCAGCGCCACCTTAGGAGGCTACTGTCCAGGCTATACCATGTATAAGGAAAGGATGAACGGGTCGTGAACGCGCTAACCGCTTAAATATCAAGCACCTTCAGCACAGCGATCTCGTCACACCGATCTTGTTTCGGGCAATGACGGCAATCCGCCCATACCTTTTCAGGGAAAATACTCGTCTCGACCACTTCAAAGCCGTTCTTTTTGAAAAAGGACACTTCATACGTCAGCGCCATTACTTTACGCAGACGGCGCTTGGCTGCATGCTCGATCAATGTATCGACGAGCTTGGAGCCGATGCCTTGTCCTTTGTGACCATCCGAAATACCGAGCGAACGAATTTCGACCAGTTCTTCTCCAAGTTTGCACAAGGAACCACAACCGACCAGTTCGCCATCGATCTCAGCCACCACAAAATGCTCCAGTTGCCGACGCAGCGCCTCACGGGAACGCGGCAACATGATACCTCGCTCAGCATAACCTGCGATTAATTGATACAATGATTCTACATCTTCGGGTACGGCTGCTCTGCAAGTTACTACAGCATACATGAATACGTTCCTCCTCGTTGCGGCGTTGCGGATCAATCCTTGAGTATGTTCAGGGCTCCGTCTACCTCGTCTTTTATTTGGGTAATGTTAATTTTGTAAACTCTGAATTAAGCGAATAACCAACGGTGTCACATTATTGTTAAATGAATACGTATAAATATACAACATGACAAATGAAAATTCAATAGAATTCCCACAAAAATTTTCGGGGAAATATAGGTATTGTTTTGGGCGACTGAAACCGGGCGTTATATAGGGAAATAATGCGTTCTCATTCTTCTTTTTTGCGTGTTTTCACTATAGATTTATTCTATATTCCTATGCAGATGTATCCAATTAAGCGTGTATTTTATACAGCAAGCAATATAAATCATCATTTTACATTTATCGCGATAATGGGGATATAGCTGCATTTAAGGGTTTTGAGGGTTTTGAGGGTTTTGAGGGTTTTGGGTGCTTTGAGCAGATTGAACAGCGCTGTTCAGTTTGACGTCGCTCATCCTCGTTTAAAATCATCACAATCTGTACGCAAACGTAATAGGATACTTTGACATGATGTCTGTACGTTTTAACGCCATCCGAACAAAAAAGCGCTGCCCTTGATAAGAGCAACGCGATTGCATTATTTATTTTACTAAACGATGTTTTATTAAAGCCAGAGACGACGCCAAAATCAATACACATCGGTCAGTCTTATATTACTATTACACTGACTGCTTTAAATATAAAGTTTGCTGTTGCATAGGTTTCCACTACGAATAAGGAGCACGGGCGGATTCAAAGCCAAGCTTGGAAGCAGTCAAGCTACTACTCATTTGTCTCCCTTCAATAGTAAGTTTAAACTCTCCTGAACTTGCGCATGAATAACATTAGCACGCAATTCATACTAGCCATTTGCTAAAGACAAGCTACTACGACTTAAGCATGCTCCTGCACCAGACTGCCGACAAACTCACCAAACACATCGTTTCCAAACAACAACCCTTTTTCACTCAACCGATAACCTGTTTCCGTTGGCTCCAGCAATCCAGCACCTAATAAGCGGCTAATCTGTTTGCTGAATACGTCGTCCAATTGCTGCCCAGCAAATTGACGGGCAAAACGTGCTTTGGATACACCTTCCAGCATACGCAAACCGACCATCATAAAATCTTCCATCGCTTCATCGCGATCAATCTCGGACGCATCAAGTCTTGGCAAGCCGTTTGCAGCGGCTTCATTGTACGGGTTTACGCCTTTAATATTAATATGGCGTTTGCCATCCACATAACCGTGCGCACCAGCACCAAGCCCGTAATAATCTTCATTACGCCAGTAGGTCATATTGTGACGACTGCCCAAACCGGGTTTGGCAAAATTGCTAATCTCATATTGCTCGTATCCAGCCGCCTTCATCTTCTCCATCAGCAGTAAATACATGCTCAGTTCCACTTCTTCATCTGGCAGCGGTAACTCGTTTTTTTGGAACATCGTATGGAACAGCGTATTTTCTTCTACTTTCAGGCTGTAGATCGAATAATGCGGCAAATCAAGCTCTAGCGCACGATCGACACTATAAGATAGCATATCAAGCGTCTGATTCGGCAGCCCGAACATCAAGTCAATCGACAGATTGGTCAAGCCCACTTTACGCGCATTTTCGAGACTGCGATACACATCATCGGTATTGTGAATCCGTCCGATGCCGGTCAACAGCTCATTTTGGAAGGCTTGTACACCAAAGCTAACACGGTTCACACCGCCCGCTTTCATAATCGCCAGCTTGTCCGCATCCGTCGTACCTGGATTCGCCTCCATCGTAAACTCGATATCGTCAGCCCACTGTGGAAAATGACGCCGCAAACTGTGCAAGAAATATTCCATTTCTGCATGTTTCAGTACTGTCGGTGTACCGCCACCGACAAAGATCGTATCGATAACGCCAGGTGGTGTTTGTGCCACCGTATATTCCATCTCACGATCCAATGCCCGCAAATAGTCCATTACCGGCTGATCTTTTAGCACGTAAGAATTAAAGTCACAGTAAAAGCACTTGTTCGTGCAAAATGGAATGTGTACATATATCGCACGGGGCGCGTCTTTGTTGATCCGCTTGTTCATGACCGGTTTCCTCCCCGTCAGTCTATTGTAAACCCGGCTTGTACCGGGGACTGTTCATTATTTATCCAGCACTCATTCAACGATAAATGGACAAAAGGGAAAGCTCATAGCCGAGCCTTCCCCGCATCCTCCAACTTATATACCTGACAGCGTCATACTGTCGTATGCCGGTTCAGACATCATTCATTTGCAATCATAACACGCTTACGCTTAACTAAGCTTCCATCATTTTCCGGTTTGGCACCCCAAACTAGATCATATGATGCACAACAGCCGTTTGCCAAGCGTTACCGCCCAGCTCTAATCGTCAATACGCAGTACCGCCATAAATGCTTCCTGCGGAACTTCAACGTTACCGACCTGTTTCATCCGCTTTTTACCTTCTTTTTGTTTTTCCAGCAGCTTACGCTTACGGGAAATGTCACCGCCGTAACATTTGGCAAGGACGTTTTTACGCATCGCTTTGACCGTTTCACGGGCAACGACTTTGGTACCAACCGATGCTTGGATCGGAATTTCAAACATTTGACGCGGAATTAGCTCACGCAGTTTTTCACAAATAATGCGTCCGCGCTGATACGCACGATCACGGTGCACGATAAACGACAGTGCATCGACCTGTTCGCCATTGAGCAAAATGTCCATTTTCGCCAAATTGGAACGACGATAACCGGACAGTTCGTAGTCAAACGAAGCATAACCTTTCGTGCTCGATTTCAGCTGATCAAAGAAATCGTATACGATCTCCGACAATGGCACCTGATACGTAATCGTAACACGCGTCGTATCCAAATATTCCATATTGATAAATTCGCCACGTTTGCCCTGACACAGCTCCATTACTGTACCGACATAATCGTTAGGCACAATAATCGAAGCTTTTACATACGGTTCTTCGACATACTCAATCCGACCGACTTCCGGATAGTTCGACGGGTTGTCGATCGTGATCACATCGCCATTCGTCAGCGTAACATGATAAATAACGCTTGGTGCAGTCGTAATGAGCGGAATATTGAACTCGCGCTCGATCCGTTCCTGAATGACATCCATATGGAGCAAACCGAGGAAACCGCAGCGGAAGCCAAAGCCAAGCGCGCTCGACGATTCCGGCTCAAAGCTCAGCGATGCATCGTTAAGCTGCAACTTTTCCAGCGCTTCACGCAGATCAACATAGTCGGACGATTCGATCGGATACAGACCGCAATACACCATCGGGTTAATTTTGCGATAACCCGGCAATGGCTCGGTAGTCGGATTTTTCGCGTCAGTAATCGTATCCCCAACACGCGTATCGCCGACCGTTTTGATACCGGCAACGATAAAGCCAACATCGCCTACATTCAGCTCATCGACAATCGTCATGCGTGGCATAAAGGCACCGACTTCGATCACTTCGAATTCTTTGCCTGTTGCCATCATTTTGATTTTGGAACCAGCTTTGATTTTGCCATCTACGATACGGGAATAAATAATGACCCCTTTGTACGGGTCATAATGCGAATCAAAGATGAGCGCTTTCAGCGAATTGGACGGATCGCCGGTTGGTGCAGGCACTTTTTGTACAACCTGCTCCAAAATTTCTTTGATCCCGATTCCCGCTTTAGCGGAAGCAAGCACCGCTTCGCTTGCATCGAGACCGATCACATCTTCCACCTCTTGCTTGACCCGTTCAGGATCAGCGCTTGGCAGGTCGATTTTGTTAATGACCGGCAAAATTTCCAGATTGTTATCCAGTGCCAAATACACATTAGCAAGCGTCTGCGCTTCGATCCCTTGCGCCGCATCTACGACGAGCAATGCGCCTTCACAAGCTGCCAAACTTCGGGAAACTTCATACGTAAAGTCGACGTGTCCAGGTGTATCGATCAGATTGAGCAGATACTCCTCGCCATCATCGGCTTTGTATGTCAAACGAACCGCTTGCAGTTTAATCGTAATTCCGCGTTCGCGTTCAAGCTCCATCTGATCAAGTACCTGCTCTTGCATCTCACGCGAGGTGAGTGCGCCCGTGTACTCCAAAATACGGTCAGCCAACGTAGACTTCCCGTGGTCAATATGCGCAATAATCGAGAAATTGCGAATTTTCTGCTGTCTTGCTGAAATATCAGTCATGCCTTACCCCCAACATAAGCCTGAAATATAATGCTGATGGTCCGGTCCTATTATGAAACGTTAACCATTCCCATTAATCAATTCATTATAGCAGTTGGTCGTTGACCCAGCAATCCCATTAGAAGCAGGAATTGCAGTCCTTCCTATTCCCTAGGCAAACAAAATCCCAATTACAGCTCCCGAATCATCCATACATGCTCAATTCCATCTTCCATAAAAGGAACAGAAAAGATGCGGTAACCGAGCTTTTCATAAAACGGTGCCGCCTGGCTTTGCCCATGCAGCTGGAAATGGCGTAACCCTTGCTCGCGCGCCTGCTGCTCCAATCCGTTAATAAGAAAGCTCCCAAGACCGTACTTACGAAACTCCGGCAGCAAGCAAATACGTTCCAGCTTGGCAGTGCCATCCACCAGTCGCCAGCGCCCTGTACCCGCAGGCTGTCCATTATAATAAACAAGCATATGCGTACATGCCCCATCTAGACGATCATAGGCATCAAATTCATCCGCCAACGCCACACCCTGTTCATCTACAAACACACGCTGTCGAATATGTTTTGCCAGCTCCAGCTGTTCGATCGTTGTCACATGCTTCATTTGAGTTCCTGTTGTTTGATTCATTATTATCTTCCTTTCATGATTGTGTTCCTTTCACTATGAACGAGTGATCGTATTCGTTATGAATAAGCTATAGATCGGACACGGAAATAATTTTAGCTTATGTTTATTTTATTGCAAACACTACATACAGCCGCATAAGTTTTCAACCGCCGCTCTATTGTATCGTGACAACGACCAGAAATCCAAGCATCCAAACATCCCACACAGAAACGAACAGCAATTTATATTGCAAAACTGAATATAACGTGATAATATATTTAGAGTTGTGAGTCTTAACGATGATTCGTATATGCTTTACAGGAGGTGAATGTAATGCCTAACATTAAATCCGCGGTAAAACGTGTGAAAACTAGCGAAAAGCGTCGTGCTCTGAATGCGGCTCAAAAGTCCGCTCTGCGTACTAGCGTAAAAGCTGCTGATAATGCACTCGTGAATAGCGATGTTGATGCTGCTAAAACAGCAGTTGCTGCTGCTTCCAAAAGTCTGGATAAAGCTGTAACTAAAGGTCACATCCACAAAAACGCAGCATCCCGTAAAAAATCCCGTCTGGCTAAGAAACTGAATGCACTTTCCAGCCAAGCGTAATTGCTGCCTTTGTATAAACCCCTGATCGGCTTTGCCGGTGAGGGGTTTATTTTGTACTATGGACATATGCTGATTGTAGAAGTCTCATCCAATTCACTGTTCCCATACCGCTCGTATCACCTAAGTTAATCTGTAAAAAAGCCTGCAAAGTAGACGCATATGCGCATAGATGATCGCGCAACGTTGACTTTGCAGGCTTTTATTTTTTATTGTATATGACTTAGGTATGACGTTTACAATACAAGCACTTTAGCTTTACTCGATTATCGTGTTGCTTAGCAATACAGACCGCTCTTGGCAATGTAAACAGCACTTTACTTTCATCCAAACATCTGCACGCTTCGAGTTCGCCATATATCGTATTGTATCTAATTCCATTTAAGCACCCAGTCGCAACAAAAACATCTCCAACCCGAGCACTTTATCAATCGCTCCGGTTTTCATCTGATAATCTAAACGCGCCAGATGGGACAAAATCGAACGCAGCTTTGCCGTTTCAAAGCGACGCGCCTGCTCACCGGCAATTTTGACCGCATACGGATGCAAGCTAAGTTGGGAAGCGATCTGCTGCTGGGAATAGTTCTGACCTGCCAATTCCTTCACTTGTAACATAATCCGAAATTGACGGGCGATCAGCGCCGCGATTTTGATCGGCTCCTCCCGCTGCTTCAGCAGATCGTAAAAGATCGTCAGTGCCTTTTCCAGCTTTACCGCAGCAATCTGCTCGACGAGCATAAACACATTTTGTTCGGTGCTACGCGCAACGAGCTTGTCCACATCTTGCTCGGTAATGGTACCACCGCGTCCAGCATGCAAGCACAGCTTATCCAGCTCGGCAGACAAAATGCCCAGCGTTGTGCCTGCTGCTTGCACAAGCGCTTCGGCTGTCGATTTAGAGCATTCGCAGTCTTGCTTTTTAGCATGGCGGATCAGCCATGCCAACAGCTCATCTGCATTCATCGGCTGAAACGAAAGTAGACAAGCTTTATTTTTCAGCGCTTTGACGACCTTTTTGCGCTCATCCAGCTTCTCAGCATTGACCCAGAACAATAAGATCGAATAATCGACCGGTTCCTCCATATAACGTAGCAACGTCTCGGTACGGTGCTCTAACTTGCCGCTATCTTTACCAGCTGCCAGTACGGAGGAATCGCGAATAATAATCACTTTGCGCGGCACCATAAACGGAATTTCCTCGGCATCTTCAAGCACCGTTTCCAGCGGCGTTTCGGACAGATCATAACGTGCAAGCGCAAAATCACGATGCTCTGGTTCAATCAGCTTTTGAATCGTAAAATCAATAAATTCGTTAATTCTGTATTTTTCCGCGCCATAACAGACATAAATGGGCGCGGGGTTGTTATTTTGGATATCTTTACTTGCCGTTTTCAAATCCATACGGTGTGCCCCCTGACTTCAGTACATCCATTGTAACGGAAAAAGCAGGAGTCGAACAGCATGTTCAACAACAACAGAGGACTTCCCAAGTATACTCGGAAAGTCCTCTACTGCAGCACTATGCTGTATGTGGTTGGATGAACCGGATGCCAGAAACACACAGTTACTGGTGCTGCTCTGTTGCCCTGGCTTCATCACGTTCATTCGTTTCCATACCGTTACAGGTTCCTTAGACCATTTAAGCGCTGCGACGCTTAGTTGCCCACTGTAATTTTGTACGTTTTGTTAATGCCGCTTTCGTTCACCTGATACGTAAACACTTTGCCGTCGTCTGACCATTTACCGCCAAGCCATGTTCCTTTTAACGGGATCGAAGATACGACGCTACGTCCATTTACATTGTCAGCAGCGATACTATCCAGACGAAGCGTATTGTTCGTCATTAACACGACGGTATAATCCTGCGATGGTGACTTCCACTCCTGCTCGATCTTCGACGAGTTCACACTTGCCGAACCAGCGCCTGTACCCGTGCTGCTCGTACCGGACGAACCGGTACTGGAAGACGAATCCGTCGGCGGTGTAGTCGTTCCAGAAGCCTCTGGTGAGCTTTCCGGTACGAGCTGATTCGGTGTAGTTGTTGACGGCGTCATCGTCGACGAATCGGTAGAGCCAGTCCCTTCACTCGAAGTAGACGACTCGGGATCGGTCGCACTTGCGTCCGGTGCATTCAGCGCACGTACTTTGTCTGAACCATCATTGCCCGGTGTTGCAGCAGGGGCTGTGCCCTTGTCGGTCTGCTTGTCCGGCGTCGTTCCCGTTGTGCCACCTTTGTTTGTTGAAGACGAGTTGCCTTTATCAACGGTTGATGGAATCCCGCCACGGTTGCCCGAAGATGGGGCTTGCTGTCCTTTATTATTGCTTGTACTACTACTTGTCGACTCACTTTGCGGAGGAGGCGACTTCGTGCTATTCTCCTGTTGTTGTTGCTGCCCATCAGCTTTAGAACTATCAGGAGTAGCCGTCGATGTTTGTCCGTCAGAAGGCTCATTGGATGAACTTTCTGGGTCCGTTGCATTGGACGAGTCCTTTTGCTTATCTTTTGGTTCCTTGCTGGAACTAGAATTAGAAGCTTCAGGTGAAGAACTTTGTTCAGGATTTGTATTCACGTTATCTTTGCTACCGATGCTGCCAGTCTCATTATAACGATAAGGCGATGCTTCAGGTCCAGCGTCGGTGAGCGTCTTCGGCTCATAACTGGCGATGGAAATACCGAGTACAACCCCTGCTGCGACGATTCCCCCGATCGTACGTACAGGCAGCCGATCACGCCAATTGCTACGCTGACGGCGATGTTCAGCCACTTCATCGGTATCGTGCTGCTGACGTTCCATGATGCCAATCTCGGCGGCACTTTCGGTACGCCGCTGAGCATCCAGTTCATCGAGCTGAGGCAGGATCGCATCTACAAGGCTGTATCTCGGTTTCACATCCGGCAGCTTTTCCAGACGCAGCGACAATGCGGTCATCATGCGAAAAGTTTCGGCTGCATCCGGGTGTTCATCCATATAGCGGAACAACTCCTTGGTATCTTCTCCGTTTAGGTCCCCGTCCAAATAGCGGCTCATCCGTTCTTCCGCTACTTCACGTTTCATCCAATCAATCCTCCTTTCTCATAGTCTGCTAACAGACTTTGTAGTTGTTGGCGGGCGCGAAATAAATACGATTTGACTGTGTTTAAAGGTAAGTCCAGGCAGTCCGCAATTTCGTTGTAGGAAAGGTCCTGAATATAGCGCAGTACGATCACGGTACGATGATGCTCTGGCAGCTGGTTAATCGCTTCCCTTACATCGTTGGAAGTATACGCCCGCAAAACCTCGTTCTCCACATCATCATGACCTTCAAACACCATCTCATGTTCCTCAATCGAAACCGTCGGCTTACTGCGACGGAATTTATCAATACAGATATTCGTAACGATCCGCTGTACCCAAGTCTTAAATTGAGCTTTTTCTTCGTAGGAACCAATTTTGGTATAGATGCGAATTAACGCTTCCTGAGCCGCATCCAGAGCATCTTGTTCATTGTTCAAAATGTAGTACGCTGTTTTGTACACATGATGTTCTATCTCTCTTAATAGGGTGATTAGAGCATCCCGATCGCCATCTTGGGCGGCCTTGATGAGTCCCTGCTCCACCACGGAGGATCCCCCTCTCCTTACAACTCCTAGACGCAAGCAGCGTCCCGATTGTTGCAGTATTTGTTAAATTAATTTCATTTTATTGCTTAAACTCGGAAAGTGTAGTAAAAAGCTTTACAAACACTTACCCTATGTAGAAATCATACGAATCCGGGATGCTTTTGGACTACTATGCAGACGACATGCAGCCGGGTCATATGCCACAACAAACAATAGCTGTACTCTAGAATACCAAAAACCGCCCTATCCGTCATCTTCTGACTCGCTTGCTAAGATAGGGATACGATGAATTGAATACATTTCAAACTTCCGAAGTAGTAGCGAGTATACTCATGTCATATTTAATGCCCATTTATATGATCCGTATAGCAGAATCGTGCGTAAATATTAACATCGATGCTCGTACACACTATCAAAAAGCTCCGGCGAACGATGTGCCGAAGCTTAGCAAAAGCACGTTGTACAGCGCCATCAAAAGCCATAACATGAAATTAAAACGTACGATTCGCCATCATGTTGCCGTTTGTCAACGCTGTGTATCGTCATCAGCTACAACACCAGTGTTATGTCCAACACTGAATATAGATAAGTCTGAATATAGATAAATATGGATAAAAGCAGGATTCGCAGCGATGTGATGAGCTATGCACAACCGCACTGTAGTTTAAGCTAACGGTCGCCACTTAAGACCCAAACCCGCAGCCTAAGCACGGGGATTCTCACCATATTCCAATTCGTTTCCATCATCCTCTACATCGTAAACTTGTCCAACCTCATTAGGATCATCCACCAAGCTTGAACTTGCGGCGCCACCTTTCGTTTTGGCACGCTCAGCGATTTGTGCACGCATTTCCGCTTCGGTATCCTCTACGCTGCCCTTCCCTTTTACGATTGCTTTATTTAAGACGTATTCCCAGTTTGCCCCAAAATGAGGTGCGCTTTTTTTCGCTTCTTTGCTGACACCTTTGCCATCCGATGGGCTCATTTTCTCACATTTATATTCTTTGATTAAGCGGAGCCAGTAGCTATTCGCTTTGCCGGTAGGCTTTTTACCTTGGTAGGAATAATAATAAGCAGCTTCCCACCAATTATCATCCATTTCCCAATGTACGGTTCGTAGTCCGGTCAACTGCTCTTGTTTACGTGCGGCAGCAAAATAAAGCGAATGCTCCTCCGTACCAAAGCTAATATCGATCGGTGCATTCAACCTGGTAACATGACCTTTTTCGTCTGTCTCTACTTTACGATTATTCTCATATTCGACCCGGTGTGCGCTAACACGTTGTACGACAGCATCGGTTGCTGCCACAGTTTGTGCCGTCGCTTCAGCTGTAACTTGTTCGGCAGCAATGGAAGCAGTTGCCAACGAACCCCGCACCAGTTGCTGTGCCGCCTGATTACCCATATACGCTTGTATGATGCCAATATGTTGTAGCGAATGTCCGGGTGCTGTCATAGGCTGTAATAAAGGTGCAGGCAATGTAGCAGCGCTTGACGTTTGCAAATGATGCTCCGCTGTAAAGGAAGGCGGCAATGGCGGGCGAACAGCAGTCAGCTTACGATATCGATCTTCGTACATCGGATGACTCCTTCCATCACTTCATTTTACAATTCATTAACACATGTTAGTGTTCTAAGCATACAACGTGAATACAAAATTGAACACTATCTATATGTACGAATTTCGAAAATAAGCATGTTTGTGCATCGTGTGTTCATACAAAACGGTAATGATCTGTTAAGGCGTGTACGCAAACTATGGCGTTGGAGCATACGAGTTTGCGTACACGCCCTAGTAGCTTGACCAAGTTAAATGTTAATTTTGATCATGCACTGGAATCCTGATAAATAATAGCTTGTTCCAGCTTCAACACTTAAATTAATCTCGGTCAAAGTACTAGTAGCTTGTCTCAAATACATTTACAGTTTGTCGATCTAACCATCGCTTGATGATGAATAAGTTAATGTACGTTCAAACACAATTTCCATTTGAGACAGACTACTAGCTCGCCTAAAATCCATTTTTTTCGCTTACAGCATCTATTGCTCATAACATTTCATTCGATTCCAATCATTCGATTCCAACCATGCTTTACTTTGAAAGGAAAATGCGTTTATTTAATAGGTGCTAACTTGCCAACTTATTGAGCTGAAATTATTGGGCTTGCCTGAATGCTCCCCACATCGAACGCCACTTCATTTCGCCAGAAGGGGCAATACGAAGCTGAATTTCGCCTTGCTGATCGGTGCGTGCTACAGCAGAATGAACAGCAGCTAGACGATCCAATACTTCGGCTTTTGGATGGCCATAGCGATTGTTTTCCCCTACCGAAATGATGGATACACGAGGTTGCCAGTAAGCAAGCCATTCGGCTGAGCTGGAGCTTTTGCTGCCATGATGACCGACCTTTAACACGTCAATTGGCGGTGTGAGCGCTAGCAAACTGGCAGTATGTTGCAAACGATCTTGGGCTTGATAAGTACCCGTGCCATCCGCCTCCATCAATACTGATGCATCATTAGCGGATACAGCCTGTTTTCCATACTGCTCTCGTAAATCATATAAAATAGACTGCTCCTCCATCGTATCCGCATCACCGGTAAACAAAATATGCCTGCCGTACAATGTCAGCATAAACACAATCGAATACGAATTTTGATCTTCCTGTATCGGTAATGGCAATAGAGCAGCAGTAGGGAGCGACGACTGCGATAAGGTGGCAGCTTGATTGGCAGCCGGTTCGCCGATTGCGATCGACTGCGCTGCTAATGCAGTCGGCGCAATAAAGTCGAGACGGGTATATGGATCAGGCTGCATCGTCATACTAGCGGTCGGAGCAACGAGCGGAATATGCCTGTCCAGCAACGAGCGGATCATATCGTCCCGCTGATGATTGTCCGGCATCGTACCGTTGAATATCCAGCGACGCACCGGTATCGCTTCAATAACCGCGGCAAGCCCGCCCACATGATCCTGATCCCAATGTGTGGCGATTACAGCATCAAGCGTATGCACACCACGCTGTTTGAGCAATGGTACAATGAGCTTGTTGCCTACTTCATACGGCTGTTTGCGCTGCCGCCATGCTTGACCGGCTGAACGAAAATTGATCGTACCGCCACCGTCTACCAAAATATGTTTACCAGTCGGTGTTGTAATCAAAATGCTATCCCCTTGTCCAATATCGAGAAATTGCACGATACCGTCGCCATGATGATGCGGTGCATCGTACCAGTAGCCAAGCAACAGCGACAGTGCCAGCAACATAACAGGCAGTGACCATAATTTGCGCCGTGTCCAGGCAAGCTGCCAGTGCAGCCCACGTCGTATGTACAATTTCCAAACTGGAATCGCTCGCCCCGCCATGCTAGCAGATGTAGACATTGTATCTGCTGTAACAAACATACCGACTTTAGCAAACTTATCCGTACCCGTTTCAGCAAACCGATCTGTTTCAACAAACGTCTCTGTTCCAGCAGAATGTAAATTAGCCGGGTTGCCTTTGTACTCGGCATCCGCGCTTAATATGTGTGTTGGGCTCGATATGTTCATTTGAAAGATAGCATAATCGTCAGTTGCGTCATTCCCTGCTTCCCTATCCGACATTGGCATAGAAAAATTACGACCGGATGCGTCGAGCTTTATGTGTGTATATAACGGATCATTTGCATGCTGCTCCAACCATTGCTGCATATCCCGCATATAGCGCAGCGCGATATAGAGCAGTACATAATAAACAAGCAGCAGCCACCAGCTTGGCGCTGCCCAAATCGTCAGCATGCCTGGCATAGCATCAAACCATTCAACTAATCGAAAACACCAACGATTGAGCCAGGAAACAGAGCTGCCAATCCATACACCAGCAGGCAGCCATACATAACTTATCGCTAGCGCCAACGTACCAACAGGCAATACGAGCAAGCCGGACACCGGCACCAAGGCAAAATTTGCCACAAATGATAGCAAAGAAAACTGGTTAAAATAATAAATCGTTAACGGAAACGAAATCAACTGCGCCACTAGTGTGACCGCTACAGCTGCACCGATCCGTGCCGGAAGCCGGTTTAGCAAAACATGTAGCAACGGCACATATATAATCAATCCGGCAGTGACAGCAAATGATAACTGAAAGCTTACATCAAGCAAATAGTATGGCTCATATAGCAGCATCATCCAGCCGACCAAACATAATAGATGCAGTCCATCTTTGAGCCGACCACGACTTGCCAAATACAACCCGATCATGCCCATCAGACCAGCGCGAATCGCTGATGGTGAAGCTCCGGTCAACAATACATAAAACGGCAATACGACCATCACGATCAAACAGGCACTTTGTTTGGTCAGTCTGATTCGCTGCAACAGCCATAACAACAAACCGACATAGATCGCAATATGTAAACCGGAAATTGCCAAAATATGCGTTAATCCAAGCCGTGAAAAAGCGGCAAATGATTCCGGATCAATATCATCCGCATTACCGATAAGTAGCCCTTTCATATAACCTTGATCTGCCTGCCAGAAAATCCGTTCGATTTGCACTCCTAATCGCTGGCGCAGATCATCATTCCAGCGTAGCAGAGACAATTGCTTGTCCGACCATACCGATAGCTGTATGTCTGCTGGACGCAACGCATCCGCTCCAGCAGCTTCCAATATCCAATGGATATGTTGTGTGCGTAAATATTGCCGATAATCGAATGTACCAAAATTACGCGCACCCCCCGGCTGTTTCCAGCTACCTGTCACCACAATCCGATCACCACGCTGCCAGGCATGAGCACGCTGTAACTCCTGCTGTTGGGCAAGCTTAAGCTGGATGATAATCGTTTCGCGCTTGTTCAGCATAAGCGGCTGTCGATTATGTGCAGAGATGTTGCCTGCAAAAGACGTGGCTAGCTTTGAATCGTTCGTCTCTGGTCGATCTAACTTGAACGCATTTGTATTCGATGGGCTGGTCTCTGATATAGTTATCTTCGGTGCGTCTAGCTCTGGTATAGCTAAATTCAAAGCATTTATGTTCGGTGTGTCTGTCCCTGATCCAGCTACTTTCAGAGCGTTTATGTTCGGTGTGTCTGTCCCTGATAACGTAGTTGTCTTTGATACGTCCCTTTCTGATCCATCTCTGTAAGATAGGGCTGTTCCCGATTCGCTTAGTGCCGACTCGAAAGGCTGTAATTGATATAACTCCAGCGGAAAACGAACCCGATCCCCATCGATATCGATATTACCTGCGATCACACCTGTTACTTCTGCTCGCTGTCCTGTCATATCAGCATCTGCTAGCGCAAGCAACTGCGGTAGCCCACTCGTATTACGCTCATCATTCCAGTGCCAATAAGCGGCTGCGATCACAAATACGAACATCATACACAATAGAGTACGTAACGCAGCAGCAAGCAATTGAAGCGGTGAAGAAAGCTCGGAAACACCTTGAGATGAACGATACAAGGACATGACCGCAGGCGGTGACAATCGCTTAAACGATACTCGATTATGTGATAATATATTACCAAATAACGGACTATTGCACGATAATGCCATTGTAAGCACAGCAAACCATACCATCCAGATAACGATTCCCCACCATACGAACCAGAACGCACTGCCAGGCAACAATGCCGCATACGTACTACCTGCAATCCACGCTGTACACAACACGACTAGCGGACGCGTTGTCATCATAAGCATAGACCCGTTTTAATGATGACTGTGTGCTCTATGTGCTCTATGTGCTCTATGTATGCGATGGACTCCATGCAATGAGCGTTTCGTAGCGAAGTAATATGGATATGTAAAAGAGAACTCATTTGTAACCATGTTCGTTTCACTCGTGACATCGATGACAGTTTTATTCGATATGAAGGGATACATCCTGAACATGCTGATGACAAATACATATACAAAAAACGCACCAATAATAACAGGCTCCATCGTTCTAATAACATAATAGAAGGCAGAAATACAGGTTGCAATTGATGGATGTAAACTATGTTATTTTCAAACAGTAGGCTATAGTTATCCTTTTCGCTCATTATAAGTATGTTCATTATAATCACGCTCCATTTAAAATGTAACCCGTTTGATTCGTAACATGACGAGCAGATCAATTTGAATATACCGTCTAGCTTACTACCTACAAAAAAACCGCTATTCCTCAGCCATACGTGCCTAAGCAGCACGATCATGGTGATCTAGAATAACGGTTCTTCCATTATGAATTCATATTTTATGATTGCTTACCGTCTCGCGAGGTGGCTCGTATGCTTGTAACTGACGGAATAAAATTCCTTTTTGACTCATCATCTCGTGTACTTTATCGCTGTCTTTCGGATAACTTCTATCGTAAACGATCTCGATTACACCGCTATTTGCCAGCATATTGGCACATGTCCAACATGGCTCATCGGTCACATACACGGTTGAACCTTCGCGGTCGGCACGGTCGGTAAACAGCAGCAAATTTTGCTCAGCATGAATCGTACGGATACAGCGCTGCTTTTTGACCATCGTTTCGACGCCGTTCACGCGTACAATTTCCACGGACTCTGAAATCATACAGCCTGCTTCCGAGCAGTCCGGTACGCCCATCGGTGCACCATTATAGGCGGTGCCGAGCAGCTTTTTGCCTTGCACAAGCACAGCTCCAACATGCCTGCGCGGGCAGCGGGAACGGGTGGACACCATATGTGCAATGTCCATAAAATAAGTGTCCCAATCTTTGCGCATTTCAACTTCCCCCTTCGTTATTGCACATTACAGCTTTACATACGGCAGCATTTTGGCAAGCATTTTGCTGCCGATTCCCTTTACATGATCCAGCTCATTGATGTGGCGGAACTTGCCATGTGTGCGGCGATAATCGATAATCGCCTGTGCCTTTTTCTCGCCGATGCCAGGCAATCCGGTCAGCTCGTTTACTCCCGCTTCATTGATGCTAATGCGGCTATCGGTGCTGACATGACCGTTTTGACCCGCTGCGGATCGATCTGCGTTCGAGCTTCTGTTGCCATTCTGGGCGCTAATATTGTCAGCGTCTGCGGCATCATCGTTATGATTCATCATAGCATCATTGTCTGCTTTGCCGTTAGTCATCGTTTTGTCGTCAGACTTATCGCTTGCAAGCGAATGGTTCGAATCGATCGCTATGGATGATGCCGTATCTTTCCCAGTTCCTGTTGGTGCATCTGTTATAGCGTTTGTCCCGGTGCCATTATCGTGCTGAACGGCGGTGTCATCCGCGGTAGCACTTGCTCCGGTACGATCGCTACTTGCCTGTTCATCGGCAGTATACGCATTTGCCTGCTTGCTCTGTTGATTGTTCTCCATTTCGGCTGCATTTTCCTGCACGGACAATGCGGCGCGAGCATTCCATGTTTGCCACTGCGCTTCCGGCTCTGGCGCACGCATTAAACCTGCAATGATGCACCAGCTCCCTGCTACCGCTAATAAAACCATCATTCCCCATAACGAACGCTTCATTGTTTTGCCTCCTATGTATTGGAAAATAGTTGCCCTTTTCCATACTAAATGGATATAGCTGGATGCCGGTTGATATCGCTTGTTTAGTCGTATTACGATCGTCCCAATCAACTGCAACTTACCTATACTGCTTGCTAGCAAGCATGCCATAATCCAAATAACGCCCCGACTATCATCGGATAGCCGGAGCGTTACGTGCTGCTTGCACTTTAGATTACTTTTATAAAATTGACGGCTTCTGCTAACGAATTACAGCAATTATGCCTGTTAGTTGGCAACGATATTAACGAGTTTGCCTGGTACAGCGACAATTTTGCGCACGGTTTTGCCTTCGATCGCTTTTTGGACAGCTTCCAGTGACAATGCAAATTGTTCCAGTGCTTGCCCATCCATATCTTTAGCTACATGGACACGCTGCACGATTTTGCCGGTAATCTGAATGACGATTTCAACTTCGGATTCAGTAGTCCATGCTTCATCATAGGTCGGCCACGCTTGATATGTGATACTGCCTTCATGACCGAGACGTGTCCACAGTTCCTCAGCGATATGCGGTGCCAGCGGAGACAGCAATTGCACAAAGTTTTCCATCGCCTGACGCGGCAACTCGTCTACTTTATACGCATCGTTAGTGAAGATCATCAACTGGCTGATCGCGGTGTTAAAGCGCAATGCTTCCATATCTTCGCTTACTTTTTTGATCGTTTTGTGCCATGTGCGTTTAAATGCATCATCGCCACCGTCAGCGACGATTTTCGGATTCAAGCTGCCGTCTTCACTAATAAACAGACGCCATACACGTCCGAGGAAACGGTACATGCCTTCCACGCCATTTTCATTCCACGGCTTGGTCGCTTCCAGTGGTCCCATAAACATTTCGTACAGCCGCAATGTATCTGCACCGTATTCGTTTACGATATCGTCTGGGTTAATCACGTTGCCGCGCGATTTACTCATTTTTTCATTGTTTGTGCCGAGGATCATACCTTGGTTAACGAGCTTGTGGAACGGTTCTTTCGTGTGTACAACACCGATATCGTACAACACTTTGTGCCAGAAACGGGCATACAGCAAGTGAAGTACCGCATGCTCGGCACCGCCGATATACAGATCGACTGGCAGCCAGTAGTCCAGCTTTTCTTTGGAGCACAGTTCCTGATCGTTTTTCGGATCGATATAACGCAGATAATACCAGCAGCTACCTGCCCATTGTGGCATCGTATTCGTTTCACGGCGCGCTTTCATACCGGTTTCTGGATCGATCGTGTTCACCCAGTCGGTAGCGTTTGCCAGTGGCGATTCGCCTGTACCAGAAGGCTTGATTTCGTCCAGATCAGGCAGCAGCAGTGGCAGACTGTCTTCCGACACCGGCTTGATTGTACCGTCTTCCAAATGCAAAATCGGAATCGGCTCGCCCCAATAACGTTGACGGCTAAACAGCCAATCACGCAGACGATAGGTCGTTTTGCCTTCGCCTTTCCCTTGCTGTTCCAACCATTCAATAATAGTCGGAATCGCTTGCTCGGTCGTCATGCCATCCAGCATACCGGAATTAACATGTTTGCCTTCACCTGTATAAGCTTCCTTGGTTACATCGCCACCCTCAACGACTTCAATGATCGGCAGTTCAAACTTTTGCGCGAATTCCCAGTCACGTGTATCGTGCCCTGGTACAGCCATAATCGCACCTGTACCGTAAGCAGCCAGCACATAATCGGCAATCCAGATCGGCAGTTTCGCGCCATTTACCGGATTGATCGCATAGGCACCTGTAAATACGCCTGTTTTGTCTTTATTCAAATCGGTACGTTCCAGATCGCTCTTATGCGAAGCTTTTTCCTGATACGCTTTGATCGCTGCTTGCTGATCCGTAGTTACGATTTGTTCCACCAGTGCATGTTCTGGTGCCAGTACGCAATATGTCGCACCGAACAATGTGTCTGGACGAGTCGTGAACACACGGATGTGCTGGTCACTGCCTTCGATTGCAAAGCTCACTTCTGCACCGGTCGATTTGCCAATCCAGTTGCGCTGCATGTCTTTGATGCTTTCCGCCCAATCCAGTTCTTCCAAATCATCCAGCAGGCGATCGGCATACTCGGTAATTTTCAGCATCCATTGACGCATCGGGCGACGAATGACCGGATGACCGCCACGCTCACTTTTACCGTCGATCACTTCTTCATTTGCCAGTACCGTACCGAGTGCAGGGCACCAGTTGACCGGAATTTCAGCGATATAGGCAAGCCCTTTTTTGTACAATTGCAGGAAAATCCATTGTGTCCATTTGTAATATTCCGGGTCGGTTGTGCTAATCTCACGATCCCAATCGTAGGAGAAACCGAGCGATTTGATTTGACGGCGGAAATTGTTAATGTTTTGTTTAGTAATTTCACGCGGATGACCGCCATTATCGATCGCATATTGCTCGGCAGGCAGACCGAATGCGTCCCAGCCCATCGGATGCAGTACATTAAAGCCTTTCATCCGTTTATAACGGGAAACGATATCGGTTGCTGTGTAACCTTCCGGATGTCCTACGTGCAAACCTGCCCCCGATGGATAAGGAAACATATCCATCACGTAAAATTTCGGTTTGCTCGTCTCATCCTCGGTTTTGAACGTTTTGTGTTGATCCCAGTAGCCTTGCCACTTCGGTTCAATCTCCTGTGGGCGATAACCTTGTGGAATTGTATGATTGTCTGTCATGCTTGTTCCTCCTTCGTAATTGGCACTTGCCTGTAACGCATGCTGTGCGGTATGTGCACTTGTCCGTAAACCACAAAAAAACCTCTCCATCCCCAGCGTAAACAATCGCTAGGGACGAGAGGTTGATCTCGCGGTACCACCCTAGTTAGCAAACGGTATGCTTCACCATTCACTCACTTAGTTGCCTGATAACGGTAGGAAGCCGATGCGGTTAAGATCAGGAACTTCAGGTCATCCTATCCGATGAGCTTGTTTCACAGATCGTTGCCCCATATCTCCAAGGTGAGTTCATTACGGCATCATATCGGCTTACACCACCCGCCGACTCTCTATTGCATGCTTGCCGCCATTACTATTCCTTTTCACTGAGCATTACGTATATCCGAACATCACTTGCCCGGCTGTAACAATATTTTCATTGTAGGAAAGTTAGCCGCTAAAGTCAATAAAACAATCACGCGATTTTGCCGCGCAGATTCGTTTTTGCTTTCAGACGGGCTTCTTCTTCTGGTGTCGTAATAAATCGCGTAATGATCGCGCTCATAAAATACAACACGGCAAATACCCATACAACCCCTTGCGCGCCAATCGAACCGATAAACGCATAGGCAATCGCCGGCGCAATAAATGCGGATAAACCGGCACCTAAATTGACGATCGACATCGCTGGCCCTTTATTTCCGCCCGATACGGATGGTGCCAGTGCAGCGATCGGTACATACCCTGCGAGCAACCCGCCCCACACAAAACCGACAATCGTCGTGATCCACAAATTGCCATTCGTCCATTCCGGTACATAATAAAGTAACAAGGTAAAAATTCCGCAGCCGACACCGCCAAACCACATCACCGTTTGGCGCCAACCAAATTTATCACCGATAATTCCAAACAATAAATTAAAGACGATATTGCCGAGAAAAATCGTGCCCCAAATGTTCAGCCAAGTCGTCGTCGTAATACCATATTGCGCCATATGAAGCGGCAAAAAGACCGGAAATCCATACGAACCGACACTGTTAATAATACGTACAATGCCGCTTAAGCCTACTTTGGGATGCGTTTTGACAATCGTTAAACCTTTGCCCAGCTCACGCAATGTTTCACGCGTATTGCCCGCTTTTTTAGGTAATTGATCCCGATTAAGCAGCAATGCAAACACCGCGCCAATCGCTGCCAATACGACTGCACTCCATAATGTCTGCATATAACCAAGATGGGTAATCGCATAACTGGAATAATAAGCGCCCAATACGAACATACCGCCGGAATAAGCGACCCAGAACCAACCGATGGCGGTACTCAGTCGTTTTTGCGGGCTACGGTAAGTGATCCACGTCAAAAACGAATACGCAAACAGCGGATAACCGAATCCTTTAATCGCGTACGTCAGCAGCATCATCGGATAATTAAGCGTAGACACACCAAAAGCGATAAATGCTGACGTGCCGATAATGTAAAATAAAAAGCCGAGCAACATCGATTTTTTGGCGCCAAATGCTTCCAAAAATACACCGGAAAACCATGAAGCAATCGCTAGTGTTACCCCATAAATCGTAAATAGCAATCCGGCATCCTGTACACTTAAGCCTTGTTCAACTAAATACGGGCTAAGCCACCCCGCCTCCAAACCATCGCCCATCATAAAAATCAACACGCCCAAATAACCCCATGCCAGTGTTTTCGGAATCCCTACGCGATCCAGTATGTTCATCACTTACACTCCTTTTTATGTTTGGTCATTGTGCTTGCTAACATGCTATAATGTACAGTTGCTTATCGTCTGCTGCATATGATTCACTGTTAACTATCCGAGACGGCGATGGCGATAGCTGTTGCTTGTGTTCGCTCAGCGAAAAATTGTTGAGCTTGTCGCCATTGTTCATAATCCTGTGTCAACGCAGCGGAAGATTGCGGCATAAAAGTTGTAACCGACTGCTGTTGTTCTACTTGATCTCGATAACCGAGTGCATGATTGCATATGGCTACCGCACCAGCGATCGATGCCTGTTCATACCCTGGTAATACGTGTATTTCCCGCCCTAACAAATCAGCTAATGTCTGGACGAGCAATTTGCTTTGCAGCCCTCCGCCACATGCACGAATAACCGGATTTCCCAGTGGACTTACCTGTACCAATTGTTCAAATTGTACTTTGATCGAAAAGGCAATTTCATACAATGCCGCTCTCACAAAATGCGCCCGCCGTAAGCTGTCCGCAAGCGGAGCATTGAACAAAAATCCGCCTTGTACCCGTGCATTTTTCTCGGTCGATAAATAGGCGCCTAGCGCAGCGATACACTCACTATCGCCCAACTCACTCATCTCCTGCTCCATGATCGCATAGCTCTCATTTGGATAAAAAATAGCTTTAAGCCGCTGATAATTCAGTCCGGTAATCCCAGGATTCGTCTCGATTAGCCATTGTCCTGGCGTTGTGTGGGCATTGATCCAAGCCGTTTGCGTCGGATCGCGCACAACTTGCGAGCTTACTTTGGCAATCGGTGTAGTCGTACCGGATACGATCACAATATCACCAGGCTGGGCAGCGGTGCTGGCGATCGCAAGCTGTGTGTCTCCGCCGCCTATAACAACCGGAATGTGTTCGCTTAATCCCAACTCGGCTGCACGATCTGCGGTGAGTGTACCGACTACTGTGCCTGACGGTACGAGTGGCGGCAATACCGCGGGATCGATGCCAAAATGCGCACACATTTCGGTAGACCATACGCCTGCGGTGACATCATATAACAACGTTTCACAAGCTTGGGAAGGTTCATACAGCAATTGACCGCTTAACTCATACGTGACCCAATCGCTAATGCTCGTAAAGCGCTGCAATGCTTCATACTGTGCTCTGCGCCGTTCACGCAAACCGACTAATTTCATAACGGAAAATAACGCCGAAGTCGTTCTGCCTGTCACATCATACACATGTGACGAATTGCCGCTAGACTGCTCCCATTCCCGACCGCGATTATCGATATTCGGCAATCCAACATACGCTTGTCCGCCTGTATCGATCAATACGATCCCTTGCCGCTGGCTCGTTGCAGTGATGCCGACAATGTGTACATCCGGTACGCTCGTTAATACAAGTTTGGCAAGCGCTGTAATTTGCGTCCATAACAATTCAGGCGCGAAGCTGCAACTATCGGGATATCGCTCATCTCGTTCATAGGCGATATCATGACGTTCCAACGCCAAAATACGTCCCTCCATGTCCGTTACCGCCACTCTGGCATTGCCTGTGCCGATATCAAAGACGAGATATGCTTGTTGTGTCATCTGTTTGCACCTCCAATATCGCTTTGTTATACAGTGTGCGTACCGTATGATCATGTTCGCCAAACCATTGCTGTAGCGCCTGATTCATAATCGTTACATGATGATCTTCCACTTCATAGCTTGCGCCAGCCAAATGCGGAATAGCGAGCACATTGGGCAATCGTATAAGCTCATAATCTTGCGGCAGCGGTGGCTCTTGCTCAAATACATCAATAATGGCACCACGAATGCGACCTTGTTCCAACAGCTGTACCAAAGCGTGCTGCTGCACAACGGCAGAACGCGCCGTATTGACAAAAATGCTGTCAGGCTTCATCGAGCACAATAAACGTTCATCAATCAAATCTGTCGTCTCCGCCGTCACTGGCAAATGTACGGATACGATATCACTGTCAGCAAAAAGCTGCTCTAACGATAATTTGCGATCACGCGGGTCAGTGCTAGTCACATACGGATCATAATATTGAATATCGCACGGAAAACTGCGCAAAATTCCGGCAGTACGCTGTGCTACCGCACCAAATCCGACCATACCGACTTTTTTGCCTGCTAGCTCATTGCCTTTAAAAGCAAGATATGCCGTCAAACGACCGCTTTTCCATTCCCCCGCTTCCAGCCATTGACTGGATGGAATCACATTACGCAGCAACGTAATCAGACTGCCGACGACCATTTCTGCGACCGCCTGCGCATTGCGTGCCGGTGTATAAAAGACAGGAATGCCGCGCTCGGTCGCCAATTGCACATCTACATTAGAAGGCGTGCCCCGGCATACCCCGATAAATTGCAAAGACGGCACTTCATCCAGTACGCGACCGGTAACATGATCGAGTTCCACAATCAACCCGTCCGCTTCCGTTGCTTGTAACAACTCGATTAATTGCTGCTCTCCATACGCTTGCCCATGATCTTTCCAACAGCGATAAATGACCTCATCAAACTGCTCTGCCAACTGCTTCCGCCCTTGCTCATTGTATGGCGCAGTAATCAAAATTTTCATCAAGTAGCTCCCCTTTCGTACATCCCAAACATTCTAATAAGATGAATATATGCGTCAGATGAACATATGAACACAAACAATGCCGAGTAGTCGTGTTATAACTTTAAAGCAAAGAAGCATTAGCGTATACGAACATGCTGCCTATTTACGTTAGTATTGCTTGCTAAAGTGACTTCATATCGCCATATACGCTCCTATTTCGCTATTCTACGTAAACGACACCTGTGCTGAAATGTACAAATAGTACCGAGATTCAGCAATTCCTTCCCTCTCTTTCCACACTTAAAATATAATGAATCTGCTCTGTTACGGTTGTACAATAATAATGAACACGCTATGATATGTAGCAACGTATGGTTGACTAATTTTGTCGATTCGGCAATAATTTTTCTTAATTCTAATTAAACCAAGTGGCAAAGTCAACATTGAAATCGTAATCTATTTATCCTGATGTAAAATAGATGATTTGGCGAAAGGAGCACTATGTATGTCGACGTATACAGAGCAACTAAACGGTACATTTAAAACCGTTTGCTCACTGGATTGTCCGGATCAGTGCGGTCTGCTCGTTCATAAAGAAAACGGCAAAATTGTCAAAATCGCCGGTGACCCGGAGCATCCGGTCACACGCGGTAACATCTGCAACAAAGTACGTCATATGGCAGAGCGCATCTATGACGACAAACGGCTAACCTATCCGCTTAAACGAATCGGGCCCAAAGGCAGCCGTCAGTTCGAGCGCATTAGTTGGGACGAAGCGATCGAGACGATCACTACGCGCTGGAAAGCGCTAATTGCCGAGCATGGGTCAGAAAGCATACTGCCGTATAGCTTCTATGGCAATATGGGCAATATTAATGCCGAAGGAATGGATCGCCGCTTTTTCCATCGTATGGGCGCAAGCCAGTTGGAGCGTACGATTTGTACGGCGGCAGGCGGAGCGGGATTTAAACATACCGTTGGCGGCAGCATCGGCGCTGACCCAGAGGATACGGTGCATACGAAGCTGTTTATTTTTTGGGGCATTAATGCGGTCAGCACAAATATGCATCAAATTACGCTGGCGCAGCAGGCACGTAAACAAGGCGCCAAGATCGTCGTGATCGATGCGCACAAAAATCAGACTGGACGGCTTGCCGACTGGTTTATTCCGGTACTGCCTGGCACCGATACGGCGCTAGCGCTTGGATTGATGCATATTTTGTTCACTGAGCAACGGGTCGATGAAGCGTTTTTGCAGCAATATACGATCGGACATGAGCAGTTGCGTGAGCATGTGAAAGCCTATGATCCGGCTACGGTGTCCAGCATTACCGGTGTACCGGTCGATGATCTGTACAAGCTCGCCCGTATGTATCATGAAACGACACCAGCGCTCATCCGTATCGGTAACGGTTTGCAGCATCATGATAACGGCGGGATGAACACGCGCTCGATCACCTGCTTGTCCGTATTGACCGGGCAATGGCTCGTTGCTGGCGGCGGTGCGATCCGTTCCAATTCCGCGTATTTGTCGTTTAATAGCGCTGCATTGCAGCGCCCGGATTTGCTGGACAACCGCCAGCCGCGCTCATTTAATATGAATCAGCTTGGACGGGCGTTGGCGCTTACCGAACAGCCGGTTCGCTCGCTGTATGTGTACGGCAGCAATCCAGCAGTCGTCGCGCCCAAAGCGGGGCAAGTACGTGCAGGGCTAGTGCGTGAAGATTTATTTACGGTTGTGCATGATTTGTTTTTGACCGAAACAGCAGCCTATGCCGATATCGTATTACCAGCAACGTCAGCATTTGAAAATCATGACTTTTATACATCGTACTGGCATCTGTATATGCAAATCGCTGAACCTGTCATTGAAGCTTATGGCGAAAGCAAATCGAATACCGAAGTGTTCCGTCTGCTCGCCGCAGCGATGGGCTATGAGGAGCAAGCATTACAAGATAGCGATGAACAACTCATCCGACAAGCAATCGACTATCCGGCGAACCCGGCATTGCAAAATATTAACTATGAAGCGCTGCTGGAACATAAATATATTAAAGCACACCGTCCGTACATTTACCCGGAACGTCTGGCAACACCAAGCGGCAAAGTTGAACTGTATTCCGCTACGCTGGCACAGATGGGTCTGCCGCCACTACCTACGTATGTACCGCTGCTGGAACAGGAAGACGATGGATATGTATACATTCCAGGCCCAGCGCATAACTATTTAAATTCTACCTTTTCCAACAATGCCAAACATGCAGCAATGGAAAAAGCTCCGCGTCTGTTTATGAATACTGCAGATGCACAGCGTGAAGGCATCGCTGACGGTGATTGGGTAATCATTTCCAACAGCAATGGCTGTTGCGAACTGCTCGCTTCGGTCGGTGAAACCGTATTACCCGGTGTCGTCGTCAGCCAAGGATTATGGGCAGATACAAACGACAATAAACCGATCCACCTCGTCAATGCCCTTACCTCGGATCGACTGTCCGACATGGGCGGCGGAGCGACCTTTTTCTCCAGTCGTGTACAGTTGCAAAAGCGCAGCGATATGCACAGCGAAGCAGGGATGGAGACAACCGCAGTACGTTAAATGGTAAAACAAGCGCATCATGCTATACAACAGGCATTGCCCACAATTAAATGAATACCGTATGTCCACCAAATAAAGACAGTACATTAATTGGCATTCATATGAGTTTGCATCTAACATTTAAGCAATGATCACATGATTAAACAAACCAAAAGCAGATATTGTTCTATGAATTGCACTCCAATCATTAGCTAATTGCTAAAGATTAGGGTCACTTCAATAGAACACTATCTGCTTTTTTGTCATACACGATACAGCCTATCGCCTAAAGTAAAATTACAAATAAATATTATACAAGATAATTATTCAAATATCTCATCCAAATGGTGCGAGATGGGAGTCTGTCCGCTTATTCCGTACCGCAGTGGTGGCTGCTTACATCCTACCTCAGTTTGCGTACACATCCCTGTTTAACTCCGTCGACAAACATACTTGATTGCGCCCATGCTCCTTTGCATAATACAGCGCCCGATCCGCTTCCTGAAACATCTGTTTGGGCGCTTGCTGTGGATACACACTCACACCGATCGATACGGTCAATTGCAATTGCTGCCCGCCATCCAGTTTAAAGATATGCTGTTCAATCCGCTGCCGCATCTGTTCTGCCATATTGAGCGCTGCGCGCGATGTGCTCATTGTCAAAATAGCTGCAAACTCCTCGCCACCCTTGCGCGCACAATAGCCACTTTGCCGCACCGTATCGTTTAACAATTCCGCTACCTGCACAAGCACGATATCCCCATTTAAATGCCCGTACTGATCGTTCACATGTTTAAAATGATCGATATCGACGACAAGCAGCGCAAATGAATCATCATTTTCCTGTGCCTGCTGCGTAGTTAGCCGAAACAAACGATCAAATGAACGCGAATTGTACAATTTGGTCAAAAAATCATGATTGGCAGCATCCCGCATTATGACTAAATTGTCATCGGCACGCTGCAAATAACGAATAATATAATAGGCGAACAAACCGGCAAGCACGAAAAAGAACCCAAACAGCGCATGCAGTGCATACGAATGAAACAATGCACCAATGATCGTCACCGATACAATGTATAACAGCAGCGCCCCTATTAGCGTACGTACCCATATCCAAAAAGACACTTGCCGCGCATGGCGCATCATTGTGGCAGCAAGTATATACGTAAACATAATATTGGCAAATCCGATCCAAGCGCTAAACTGAAACGAGCCGAAAAACAGACGATAAATCCCGATCATCGCTGCCGCAATCAGCCCTGCCCAGCCACCGCCATAATAAACGGAAAACAACACAGCCAATTGCCGAAAATCGACCATGAGCGAATTGCCCCCAATATGAATGCCAATCGAAAAATAGGTGATCATCACAATCCCGATCAACCCGCTAAACATTCCGCCAATCACCGGAGCGACCCATCTTGTCTTGCCCAGCTTTTTGTCCGCCAGCTTCAAAATCAAATTGCCAAAAAATAAAGCGGTTGTTAAAAAAGTTAAATTGTTAAACAGTGTTTGTATAATCGTATGCATGCAGTGCCCACCCTATTCATTGTAGTAGAGTGCAATTGAAACTGTATCGTATCGCTACATTTACTATCATTTCACTCCGAACAACCACAAGTATTATGGTATGTATATTCCAATTATATCGGTTAATTATGCCAAAATTAAAGCCTTCCTATGAAAAAAGCTCCCGCAGGAGCTTGAAGTAGTCATACGCTATCATTGTAACCGTCAATGACAGATCATACTCGTTGCACAACGAAATTGCCATCATCGTCACACCTATCGCATCCTAACGAACGATGCGCCTTCTCATTGGCATGTATACAGTTAATACGCCACATTGATTCCGTTTCTGCCCATACAGAGCGATTTGCACATTGGCGTGTATACGGTTGATACCTGTCTGTGTCAACGTTTTCGCATGCCGATGTGGGTACGCATTGGCGTATATACGGTTAATATGCTCCCTCTGACGATGCAGCCGATCATACATACCTTTTCATAAGCACAGTTATCACCGTCTACCGCCTATTTTATCGCCACAAAGAACAAGCGTGCACTTTCTTCGTTCGGCTCATTCCAGGTGAAATCGGCATAACATTTCACATCACGAAAACCAATTTTATATAGCTCTGTACTTAACCATTCCTGCGCATACGAACGCTGTACATGAATTTCTTCAAAGCGTTCATACAATGCATGCTGCTCGTCACCGGTACGGGCGAAAATGGTCAGATGATGCTCAATTTCCGTACGTGCCGCATCATATTGACATGTCCACAAATACGATACCGAACGATCATCGAGCATAAACGGCTGTTCTTCCTCATAACGACGCAATGTATTCGGATGATGCACATCAAATATAAACGTGCCACCCGGCTTTAACCCGCGATACGTCGCCTGTAACGTACGCACTACATCTTCCGGCTCGGTCAAATAATTTACGCAATCACAAAATGAAATTACACTGTCGACCTGCTCTGCCAATTCCCAATTGGTCATATTTTGACAAATCCATTGTACCTGTCCATCCTGAAACAGTCGATGTCCTTGTGGCGTTGATTCCATTTTGTCACGCGCGATCGATAGCATATCTGAAGACAGATCAATACCGGTCACCCGAAAGCCAGCATTGACAAGTGGGATCGTAATGCTACCTGTACCACAACCAAGCTCAGCGATCTGACGTGGCATACCGTATTTGTCCCATACTTCACGCGCAAAGCGCAACCACTCCGGATAAGGCATATCGTCCATCAATTCATCGTACACATAAGCAAACTTGCGATATGACACGGTTTCAACCGTCCTTCCTTGTTGCCGTTTGCCGGCGTTTTGTAAGTATAAAAGCTGTACATACAAAAACAGAAAGGCAGGAACCGCAATCAAAGCCGTTCATGCCTTTCCATTTTACTCGTTATCACTCATCGAGTTTACCGATTATGATCGATCAGGCTTGTTCGCCTTCATTCGTTTGCTGTGCATCCGGCTTAGCTTGCGCAGCGGCAGCGTCACTATGACTTGCCAGACGAGTCCAGTTCTGATCTTGCACAACGACGCCTTCTTTCATCAGCTTGCCTAGCGCGCGTTTGAAAGCAGCTTTGCTAATGCCAAAGCGCTGTTTGATCACATCGGGCGGCGTGCGATCCGAATACGGCATCGCTTTATCTTCACGTTCTTCCATAAAGGCAAGCAGACGCTCCGCATCTTGATCGCGTCCTACTTCCTTGCGCTGTAACATGGATAGATTTACCCGTCCGTCTTCACGTACTTGGGTTACACGCACGCTTACTTTTTCACCAAGCCGTAGCATACGGCTACGCTCATTTTGGTGAATGAGACCGATCGCGCCAAAACCGAGCACACCGCCTTCGATCAGTACAAAGCTGCCCATTTGCAATGGCTTGTACACAAGCGCATCGACCCATTGATTCATCCAGCTCGTTGGTGCATGAAACACATGTTCAGTCAGTTCTTCTTCACCAGCCAGCTTTGCTAGCAAACGTCCTTGACGATCATGCTGTAAGACGACATACACTTCATCACCGATCTGCGGACGCAGCTCCGGCTTTTCGGGCAGATCGCTCATCGGCAACAGCAACTGACGACCGAGACCCATTTCAAGAAATGCGCCAAGGCGTGGATGCAGATCGGCAATTTTTAGCTTCGCCAGCTCACCGAGCGTTAGCAACGGCTTTTTCATCGTCGCGGTCAGACGATCTTCGGTATCATGGAAAATAAACGCTTCCACCGTTTCGCCCACTTTAATTTTGCCAACGATCTCGCTGTAATGCATCAGCACTTCCTGCTCACCATCGGTCAGGAAGAAGCCGTACGGCGATACTTCACGCCCGATCTTCAGGCTAACAATCGTACCTGCTTCCAAACTCATACGGTGCCCACCACTTTGGCGTCAGACCAGAGGCGTTCAATATTGTAATATTCACGCTCATCACGATGGAAAATGTGCACGACTACATCACCCAGGTCAATCAGTACCCAGCGTGCAGCGTTAACGCCTTCCATACCACGAATATTCACATTCGCTTCATGCGCACGCTTGCGCACCTCAGCAGCGATCGAGCGTACCTGTGTATCGGAATTACCATGACAGATGACAAAATAGTCTGCCACGAGCGAGATTCCTTTCAGGTCGAGCACCACCATATCTTGAGCTTTTATACTTTCAGCCGCATCTACTGCCAGCTGCATTAATTGTTCTGGATTTAATGCCATTTAAAGTTTTCCCTCCAATTCAAGTTGTTTGACTAGATCATTTCTCGATAATACGGTCAGCGGATAAATGACTTGTCTACGCGCGAGCAGCAGATTGATCGTAGAGTCAAAACCGGCGACGAGCGCCGCTTCAACGCTTGTTTCCGCCAGGCGACGAATATGATCGACACCAGGGAAATCGCGTCCAGGTTCAATATAATCCGCCAAACAAATAATTTTTTCGAGCAAAGTCATACCGACCCTGCCGGATGTATGATACCGAATTGCGTTTAGCACTTCCTCATCATCGATGCCATATTCAACCGCTGCCACATATGCACCGATTTCGGCATGCCAGAGCGGTTTGTCATACAGCAATAGTTCATCATTCAGCGCTTTGTCGCGTAACAATTGCTCCTGACGCTCACTAGGCCAATATTTGGCAACATCATGCAAAATCGCTGCCAAATCCGCCTTTACCGGATCAGCTCCATACCGCTTGGCAAGCAGTACTGCCGATTGCATCACACCTTCGGTATGACGCCAGCGTTTCTCCGGCATTTGAGCGGAAACGGATTGAATCAATTCATCGCGTGTCAGCTTCATATATTCCGCTCCCCTTAATATAGTCATACACATGATCGTGAACCATATAACGGATCGTCTGCCCGTTTTGCAATCGTTCACGAATATCGGTGGATGAGATATCAACTTGTGGCATATTGACCAGCTGTACACGCGGCTGCAAATAGATTGGCATTTTCGACTTGTCAATGACCGACCCAGGACGCCCTACACCAACAAAGGTCAGCCGCTGTGCCAATTCTTCGATCCCATGCCACTCGGTTAGCGAGTTCACCATATCGGCTCCGATAATAAAAAAGAATTCATGCTCTCCATATCGCTCCTGCAGCGCACGGATCGTCTCAATCGTATAGGATACGCCGCCGCGCTCCAGCTCGATATCAAGCGTACGAAACGCCGGATTCGTACCGATTGCACGCTCTACCATCTGCAAACGCTGTGCACCGGAAGCACCGGCAGCATGTTTGTGCGGAGGAATATGAGACGGCATAAACCAGACCTCATCCAGCGCACACCCTTCCAGTGCAGCCTCGGCTGCCAGCATATGACCGATATGCACCGGATCAAACGTGCCTCCCATAATACCGACTTTCATGAATCCACCACCGCATCGTTTGTAATCGCTGTGCCGCAACAGACCGGAATATTTGACAGACCAGATGGCGGCAACAGAGGTTGAGACTGCACGCGAAATTTACGCTCGTGGCAGCTCGATTTGTTTGTGATCTTTTGATTCTTTGTACAGTATGATCGTACGTCCGATCACTTGTACCAGCTCTGCGCCTGCGCCTTCTGCCAGTTGTTGTGCCAGTTCCTTCGGCTCATCCAGACAGTTGTTCAGTACCGATATTTTCATCAGCTCGCGCGTTTCAATCGCATCGACCACATGGCGGATAATGCCTTCATTCATGCCGCCTTTACCGATTTGGAAAATCGGGTCCAAGTGATGCGCTTGACTGCGCAAGTAACGTTTTTGTTTTCCAGTTAACATAGGTATCCCCTTATATTCGTTATTCGTAATTAATGTTGTTCATGATTCAGCGCTTCCAATACCGCACTATGCATGAGCGATACAGGAGCGTCCACTCCGGTCCAATATTCAAACGCATAGGCACCTTGATAAACGAACATGCCCAGCCCGTCCACAACGGTGCAACCGCGTGCTTTCGCCTCGCGCAACAGGCGCGTCTCGAGCGGATTGTAGATCAGATCGCTAACGATCATATGTTCCGTAAGCAGTGCACTATCTACCGGGGAAGCGTCCGTATCCGGGTGCATACCGACAGAGGTCGTATTAATGAGTATATCGGTTGCCGCCAGACTAGCTTGCAGTTCATCATACGGCGCGGACTTCATCATCGTCGCCCCGGTTTCGGTATGCAAGAGCGCGATTAGTTCATCCGCTTTGCTGACGGTACGATTTAATACGGTCACTGCCGCAACCTGCTCTTTGAGCAGCGCATAAATGATGCCGCGTGCCGCACCGCCCGCACCAAGCACGGTCACATGTTTGCCGGACAGTGCACCGGTCTGTTCCTTCAGCGAACGCACATAGCCGATGCCATCGGTATTGTATCCTTTTGTTCGTCCGTCACGGATCACGACCGTATTGACCGCACCGCATTGCACAGCCGATTCGTCCAGCTCATCTAGCAGTTCCATAATCGCAACTTTGTGCGGAATCGTCACATTGAAACCGCTGAAACCGAGCGCAATCGCACCGGTAACCGCTGCGGCAAGCCGTTCCGGTTTCACATGCAGCGGCACATACATACCGGGCAAAGCAGCCGCTTCCAATGCAACATTGTGCATCGCAGGTGATTTGGAATGAGCGATTGGATCACCGATAACGCCCAGCAATAGCGGGGCATGAATATGTGGATGATGACTCATCATCGTTCGCCTCCTGAACTGTATTGAAAATACCGATTTCGTTTAACGTGATTTCGATTAGATCAACGATGGACGCAGCATCACTTTTACGCCTTTTGGCAGATGAACAGCGACGAGCGCACCTTGATCGCTATTGACTTTAATCCAACCCAACCCGGAAATGAACACATCGAGCGATTTGCCTTTAGGTATACGCAGCTCATGACGCGTCCATGCCGGCAGTTCAGCCAGATGTTGCTTTGTTGGCGGAGCTAGCATTTCACCGCCATGTTGCTGAAATAGCTCATCTGCACGATCCAGCTTCGTACGGTGAATATGCAGACGATTGTTCATATAAAAAGTGAACGACTGACGTTCACCTTCGATAAAATCAAAGCGTGCCATCGCGCCGAAAAAGAGCGACTGTCCTGCGTTCAATTGATACACCGCCGGTTTGAGCGGTTTGTCCGGCATCAATGCCGCCAAGTCCTGTTTATGCACCAGCTCGGTGTAGCGAGATTCATACACGATCCCCGGTGTATCGATAATCGCATGTCCATCATCAAGCGGAATGCTAACCGTATCAAGCGTTGTGCCCGGATAGCGGGAAACGGTCAGTTCTTCCTCCAGATCGCTATAGTCGGCAATCAAGCGATTGATCAGCGTCGATTTGCCGACATTTGTAGCGCCGACAACGTACACATCACGCTTGCCACGCAGAAAACCGACCACTTCCAGCAGACGATCAAAGCCTTGATTTTGCTTCGCACTGCACAAAATAATGTCTTCGACTTTTAAACCAAGCTCTTTTGCTTCCTTTTGTACCCAGTTGCGAATTTTGTTCCAGTTGGTTACCTTTGGCAGCAAATCCGTTTTGTTCACTGCGAGAATGACGGGGTTGTTGCCAACAAAACGCTGTAACCCCGAGATCACACTACCGTGAAAATCGAACAGGTCGACAATGTGGATCACCAGTGCATCCTTGTCTCCCACCTGACTTAGCAGGCGCAGAAACTCGTTCTGGTCAACCGTTACCGTCGACGATTCATTGTAATTCCGTATACGGAAACAGCGCTGGCAGAGCAGCGGTGTGCGCTCCAGCGCCTGCGCCGGAATATAGCCCGGCAGTTCCGTTGCTTCGGTTTGCAGCACGATTCCACAGCCGCTGCATTTGGTTCCAGCGGTCAAGCCGCTTTGTTCAGTCATTTATTGCGTTCCTCCTCGGCCCATAAGCCCTTTTTACGAAGTCTTAGCCTTGCCAGCCGTTCCACCTGACGGTTAAATCGGGTCCGCCAGCCTTCATCACCTAGCGCAATCGGCAGTACAAGCACAGTGAACAAGCCGAGTCGGTTGCCGCCGTATACATCGGTCAACAACTGATCGCCCACAACGATCGTCTGGTCGTCACGACAGTTCATCAGCTTCATCGCCTTGCGAAATGGCGCATTGGAAGGCTTGCGTGCAGCATGCACAAACTTGATATCCAGCGGAGTCGCAAACAGGGAAACCCTGTTCATATTATTATTGGAAACGATAATCAGCTCGAAGCCATATCTTTTGACTGTGGCGAACCATTCGATTAATTCCGGTGTGGCATCCGGCGCCTTCGCGCCGACCAATGTGTTATCCAGATCGGTAATAATTCCTCTGTACCCGTCTGCATACAGCTTTTCCAGATCGATATCATAGACCGTGTTTACACGCAATTTTGGAATGAGCATTTCAAACAAGCTATATTCACCTCGATTTCATACGACAAACTATACCATAAATTTAACCACTCTGACAAAAAGAAACGCCGCAAAAGCGGCGCTATTTACGAGCGTATGAAGCTTTATTTATGGCGGTTTCAGGCTTGATCATGTCAGCCTATGCACACCGTATCCATTATACTACTTTGTAGACGCATTACGCCACAACTTTCGTAAATCATGCACATACTGTTTCATCGTCGCATATTCATCTTCGGTTACGACGTTCGGGCTATACTTCGCCCGTTCAAACAATTGTAGCAACGGAACTAGCGCAGGTTGCAGCTCAGGCTGTTGTTGCTGCCAACGCGCGACCGATTCGCGTAGCGTTTCATGCGCTTCACGATTCATGCCATGCCGTTTCATCCATGACAGCCAGCGCTTCGCTTCCAGCATCATTTTCTGCTGCGATGTTTGCGGCTCGCCATAGCGTAGACGCACATAAGCGGCATGCAGTTTGCGGCGATAACGGAACGCCAGGAAACCGATCCATGCGGCGATAAGCAAGCTTGCTGTCCAGATGACAGCCGGTGGTGCGCCATTTTCGGAAGCCTGTACCGGCGTTTGCGCTTGCTCTTGTTCCGGCTGTTGTTGCTGCTGCTCCGGCTGTGGCGTTTGCTCCGGCTGTGCTGGAGTTTGAACCGTTTCGGTTAGCAGCGGCATATCAAAGCCTGGTGTTGCCTCAATCGGAATCCAGCCATAATCGGCAAAATAAATTTCCGCCCACGAATGCGCATCCGCATTTGTCACCGTATATTCGGTCGCACCGTCTGGAAAATAATCGCTCGTCACATAACCGGACGCTTGTCCGGGAGCATACCCTTTCACCCAGCGCGCCGGAATATCGAGCGAGCGCGCCATCATAACCATCGCAGTAGAGTAATAATCACAATAGCCCTCTTTGATCTCAAACAGAAAGCTATCGACAAAGTCGCTGCTCTTTTTACGCGACAGATCGGGATTGTTCGTGTACGTATAATTGTTTTTCAAATACGACTGCAACAATTCGATCTTACGATACGGCGTCGTTGCCGAAGCGGTTACTTCGCGCGCCAAATTTTTCACACGCTCTGGGAAATCAGCTGGCATTTGCAAATAAGGCTCTAACGATTTGCCATCGTACAGCTCGCTGTACGTCTTTTTCTCTAACTGGGCGACCGGCACGACCGGGACACGTGAGATGAGTGCATATGACTCCGGATAATTGCGATTTTGTCTCGTCTGACTCCAATGCACTTCACCGGAATTGCTGCGCCAATCCAATTGGTCGGTATCGTTTTGCCCATTTACGCTCTCGATACGTGAGATCGTATACGCACCGAACAACACCGGATAATTTGTGCCTTTATCGCTTAACATTTTGACCTGCTGCTTCACGGTGCGCATTTCAATGCTGGAAGGCTCGCCCTCTGTCGATAACAGCTCATCCGCCTGAATCGGTTCCAAATCGCGCCAACTGCTACTAGAGCGATCGATCCAGCCTTTACCTGAATACGCAAGCCGCGTCTCGCCGCGCCAATAACTACGGCTCGTCGTGCTAACCGACATCACCGGCGTATAATCAAAGTTAAAACCACCGCCCAAATTGGAATCTTCACGGCTGTACCCCGATGAAGCGCCACCTTGTCCGTTCATATTATTCGAGCCATTGACGGTAATGACCGATTCGCCGCGCCAGTTTTTCCAGGCGGTGTAAGGGTCCTTAAGCGTTGGCTGTACTTCCGGCATATTGATACCGATCAATAAAATAACCGAAAAGATCACCGCAATATTAAACATAATTTTGAGCGGATACCGGCGCAGATGTTTCCAACCACGCGGGAAACGCTCCTGAAAATAACGAAAATGATTGCTGACGAGCCAGCCCATCCCGGCGAACACTACCCAGGCGACCTCTTGCCACAATGCTGTTTTCGTAAACGAATCCAAAATCGCTAGCGTCACAATATTCGTACCGACAAACATAATGATCGCGCGCCGTGATGTGCCAATCCGCGCCGACACTTCCAGCAGCATCCAGGCTGCCACGACAAACCAGATGTACGTCCGCAGCGTACCGATAAATTCCTCTAGATTGTCGGACACTGATTGCGCGCTGCTCCATGTGAACAGATCATGGGTATGCATCGCATAATACACAACGGCAATGACCGCGACCAGCTTAAGCAACAATCTGTACCAGGCGTTAAACGGCAGCACGATATCGATCACCGCTACCGCTAACATCGTGCCTAGCACGAACATCGTCGTTTCTTTATACCAGATCGCATCTGCATATTGAATCCACTGATAAGCGATAATAAGCACCCATAATAAACATAACGAATAGTACCAGGAGTTGCGGATTGCGCTCCACCATTTCCTCATTGAGCTCTCCCTCCTAATACGGTTGGAAGCTGATCGAGCCGACTAAGCGGATAACAGACCGCGCCGCGTGCGCTGGCAGTCAAATTCCAATCATATATGCGCTGTTCATGCTGTTCGCTTTCGATCAATAATTGCACAGGTAACATTTGCCGCATCCGTGCAAACTGGAACACTTCCCATGCCTTTTCTCCACCGAGCGGACTGATCAGCACAAATAACGAACCTGACGGAAAACTGCGCGCCCCTTGCTCCAACCCTTTGAGCAATCCATCCTGACCGTCTGCGAGCAGATCAACGAGATGAAGCTGCATCCGATGCCATTCACCGGCATGATCGGTAGGCAAAAATGCTTCTGTCCGCGCTCCAATCGTAAACAGCCCCATCCCCATCCGCTCACGCATGCCATATTCCAGCATCGATGCTGTCACCGATACCGCCAGTTCAAAATGATCGGCAGATTCGTAATGCGCTGCGTTTGCATCGAGCACAAGCACGGTTTTGGGCAATGATTCATGCTCAAACTCCTTCGACTTCCAAACACCGGTACGTGCAGTCGCATTCCAGTGAATACGCGAAATGCGATCACCGTACACATAATCGCGCACACCGTTGATCTGGTTCGTTTCCGGCCGCGATAGCATTTGGGACGTTTGCTGTCCACCTAGTCTGGAATGACGCGAACCCATTTCCCAGTAAGGTACAAAAATCGTGCGCGGCAAGACGATAAACTCACCTGGCGCATGAAAAGTACCACGGTTTTCCAGCAAGCCGAAAATATCTTCACTAATACAATCTGTAGCATAAAAGCGATACCGTCCACGTTCCAGCGGCGGCGTCTGAAACAACAGCTCACCGCGTCCTCTCATGCTCGGCATCAAACTTTCTTCAAATGACCATGATTCCCCGTTATGACGCTTTAGCGTCTCACGTACAATCACATACGGCAACGGCAAAAAACCCGGAATCGTGACATTGAGTTTCACCTGTACTTGATCACCTGCATGAATCATATTGCCGCTACCTTCATCGCCTTCAATCGACAACTTACGGCTGCCACGCGCACGTCCAACACCGCGAAAACCGCCAACGATTAAATATAATGCAAGCAGCGTTACCATCGAAAATAACATGACCGATGTTTTGCCACCTTGAAACAGCACATACAGCAAGCAGCCGAGCCACACAAACATGACGAGCCATAGCTTGGATAGCTGACGCTGCAACTTCATATTCAGCCGCAAATACGAGAATAATGCTCTCATACGATTATTGTCCTATGGATACCGGTGCGGTAACCTGCTCCAAAATTTGCTGCATAATGCGCTCAGCGCTCATCCGCTCCATCCGTGCTTCCGGACGCGCCAAAATGCGATGGGCGATCGTATACGGCGCTAGACGCTTCACATCGTCAGGCAACACATAATCGCGCTCATGAATAAGCGCGTGCGCCTTCACCGCCATCATAAACGACAATGTGGCACGCGGGCTTGCTCCGAGCAGCACCGAACGATGCTCACGTGTCGCACGAATAATGCCGACCAAATAATCGCTAACCGAATCATCCATATGCACCGAGCGAATTTCCTGCTGGATATCAGCGATGCTTTGCATATCGGTTACCGGTGTTAGACGTTCTACCGGCTGCCCGCTTGCGCCCTGCTGACGCAGCAAATTTTTCTCGGTCTGCTCATCCGGATAACCGATCGTAATTTTCATCATAAAACGATCAAGCTGCGCTTCCGGCAGCATATACGTACCTTCAAAATCAATCGGATTCTGGGTCGCACAAAGCATAAACGGATGGGGCAACGGATGGGTTTCACCATCGACCGTCACATTGCGTTCCTCCATCACTTCCAGCAATGCCGATTGCGTTTTAGTCGTCGCACGGTTAATCTCATCGGCAAGCAATATGTTCGTCATGACCGGGCCTGGACGGAAATAAAACTGCTCGTCTTTTGGATGAAAGATCGATACGCCCGTAATGTCGCTTGGCAGTAAATCAGGGTTACACTGAATGCGGCGATATTGACCGCTCATCGATTTAGCGAGCGCTTTGATCATCTGCGTTTTGCCTGTGCCGGGTACATCCTCGATCAGTACATGACCACCAGCGAGCAATGCGGTAAGTAGCAGCTCGATTTCAAATGATTTTCCCAGAATGCACGATTCCAGATTGGAGCGGATATCCGCAATAATTTGCATCGATTCTTTACGTACTGGCATATATTGAAAACCTCCTACCTCGGGTTCATAATTCCAAATGGGTCGTTGCCACTAATGCGGCTTGCGGTTCGCTGCCAGCTGGAGGTTCCGCTTGTGAAACGTGTGCTGATTGTAACACAACATACGCAATATCGATCCATGTCGGATCATTTGTTATTGTACATGAACTATGGAACAGAGTCACTTTTACGTGCAACAAGTACGGTTACATATACATCTGTTACAACTGAAAAATGACGATCCCGCTTTGATCTGAACAGTGGTCAAAAAATGGACTTTTGCAGCAAATAGAGGCATACTGTGATAAGTCATTTTACGTTAAAGGAGACTGTTATATTATGAACGAGCAAACTGTTGCACTTTTCAAACAATTAACCGAATTTCCCGCTGTATCAGGCTTTGAACGCGAGCTGCGTCAACTCGTAAAGGAGAAAATGTCAGCGTATACGAGCGAATTTGTGCAAGATCGGCTTGGAAGTCTGTTTGGTGTTCTGCGCGGTGACGCATCCGGCCCGAACATTATGGTCGCCGGGCATTTTGATGAAGTCGGCTTTATGGTGTCAGGTGTGACGGATCAGGGGCTTGTGCGTTTTCAGCCGCTAGGCGGTTGGTCGAACCAAGTGGTGCTGGCACAGCGGCTCCATATCGTAACCGATCAAGGAACGATTACAGGGGTAGTCGGCTCCACGCCGGTTCATTTGCTTAGTCAGGAAGAACGCAGCAAAGCGATCGATATTCGGAACATGTACATCGATATCGGTGCCGATGATCGTGCCGAAGCGGAAGCGCTGGGGATTCGTCCGGGTCTGCAAATCGTACCGGTATGCGAATTCACACCGATGGCAAATCCGAAAAAGATTATGGCAAAAGCTTGGGATAACCGTTACGGTGTAGGGCTTGCAATCGAACTGCTGGAGGCGCTGCACAAACAGCCACTCGGCGGCACCGTCTATGCGGGCGCCACCGTACAAGAGGAGCTGGGCTTGCGCGGTGCGCGTACAGCAACACAGCTCATTCAGCCGGATATTTTCTTTGGGCTTGATTGCAGTGCCGCCAATGATATGACCGGTGATCGCAATGCATTTGGACATATCGGCAAAGGGGCATTGCTGCGCATTTACGATCCGACGATGTTTACCCATCGCGGCATGATCGAATATATCCAAGATACCGCCAGCAGCCATCAGATTCCGATTCAAACGTACATTTCCCAAGGCGGTACAGATGCCGGTACGGTGCATCAGAGCGGCATTGGCATCCCTTCTAGTGTCATCGGCATCTGCGCCAGATATATCCATACGTCCGCTTCCATTATGCATACCGACGACTATGATGCTGCCAAACAGCTGCTGATCGAGCTTGTTAAAGGCATGAATGCGTCCACATATCGTACGCTTGTAGAACGTGCTTGAGTAATGCGTCCCGCGGCTCATACAGCTTTCCGTTTACAATAAAAAAGCATCGTATGAGCCGCATTACTTCTATCGTTATAATTCGTTTAGCCTGCACAACTTTCCCGGCACTTGCAAATGTTACTCGCGAGCAAGTGTGTTATTCATGTAATACCCGACAGTTATCGACTTTAATCCTGTCATAGCAGGGCAAACGGCATATTTTTTAAAAAATTGTAACCTTTTGCGCAGCGCTTGTTACAGCGCATGATTGCTACAGATTGGAATGATTCATTTTATCATAACCGGTTCACAATATCATCTTTACTTCATCGTTTACCTCCTGTTCACTTGATCCTCTTGCCAGCGCGCTGACAGCTGTTCAACATTGCTCGGAGCACTGACAGTACTGTCTGTTTCGGCAATAGGAAGTATCGACTATAACATTACCTATTTTTCCATTAATTAACTATGATTTGTTTATCGCAAATAAGAATTTTTGACGATTACATAGGGCTTGTGGCTGTATTATACTGAATCATGTCCCCAGATAAAATGATTCCTTTAGCTCATTCCAAGCTAGTGATGCTGCTTATTCCAGCTTTGCCTGCCCTTTATGATCGCTTCCCTATAGCGATGTAGAAAGGTTGGTCACTTCCGTAAGCCGCTATCCATTAGCAGCTTGCTACTGCTCACTCCGCATCATTGTTATTAACGGTTATTTTCCTCATTCTGCTGCCCGTAGTCGTTCAAAGACGGGCAGCGCTTATTTTTTGCAATAGGTGCAGCGAATCACCTGCTGCTCTCGCTACTATTTTCACATCCACTTTCATCTCTTATCTCGGTACTCATTCCCGCATCTATTTCGATCGCTTATTCCGATACTCATTCCTGCATCGCCTACTTTCTACTTCTTTTTAACTATTGTACGACTTCATCAATCCCGACCTTATCGAGCTTTGATGAATAAAATCGTGCGAAAATCGTCGTATTTTGTTTTTAATTAACCATTTTTATCTATAAATATTAATAATTAGATCAATTTATCCGACAAAATAACTAGCGCGTTAAGACTACTCATTGCACTCATAAATGGAGATATGCCTCAAACTAACCAATATAACAACAACGAAATGACCATCAGAAAGGGAGTATACTAATGTTCGCAAAAAAATCAGTCATGGCGCTCGCCGTGGCAAGCTTGCTTGTAACCGGAGGCAGCTTTTTACCTACTGCCGCACAAGCCGACAAGCTTGCCGATGGCAGTGTCGTTACAACACTTAGCAGCGGTACAACGACCAATACCGGTCTGAACTTGTATGTAGATGGCTCGGTCGCAACAGCGGGCGACGGTTCCAAAGATGCACCTTACAAAACGATGACCCAAGTGCGCGATGCAATCCGTGCCAAAAACGGCGCCCTTCCAACAGGCGGAATTACCGTTTGGGTAAAAAGTGGTACGTATAAGTTTCCGTACACATTCGAGCTAAATGCTGCCGATTCCGGCGCACCTGGCAAAACGATCGTCTACCGTACGTTTCCAGGCGAAAAAGTTATTTTGTCCAACGGTGTAAGTGTAGACGCTTCGATGTGGAAGCCGCTAAATGCGGATGCGCAAAAACGCGTTAATCCCAAAATTAGTGCCTCCAATCTAGTGGAGCTGGATGCACAAGCACTCGGTTTGAGCAATATTAACGGCTATCCAGGCGGCACCTCGTTTTCCGATAAATGGGGCATTGTCGATCTGATCGTCGATCATGAACGTCAACCTATATCCCAATGGCCGAATCCAGACGAAACAGCAGGCAACAATCGCGCTGGCTGGACGACCGCCAACGGTTCGGCTGATGCCAGCTCCTTTTATTACGGCAATGGCGGCACGCCAACAGATGGCGATACTGCCGATGCGCTGAACGCCGATAGCACGAACCGTGCCCAACGCTGGCAAAAAAGTATCGCTGCCGGGCATGATTTGTATTTGCAAGGCTTTTGGAGAACCGCATGGGCACCGGTCATGAGCAAAGTGCAAAGCATTAACACCGGCGATAACAGCATTACATTGCTGGACATGCCTTCCGGTGGCATGGGCGATAAATTTAGCAAACAGGTGCTCGGCTCCAATCCTGTTTACCGCGTCGGTAGTGGTAAAGAAGAATGGCGCGCTATGAATCTGCTGGACGAAATCGACCAGCCAGGCGAATGGGCACTTGATTTTAAAGACGGCAAAATTTATTACTATCCTAAAAACGGCACCAGCATGACAGACAAAGATGTCGAAATTGCCGACAAAACAAGCGCTGTCGTCAAGCTGACCAATGCCGCGTATGTTTCATTTTTCGGCTTTAATGTGGAAGATAGTATGGGCAATGGCATCGATATGCAAAATAGCCACCATATTACGATCGCTGGTAATACGGTGCTTAATGTCGGCAATGGCGGCATTATCGACACTGGCGGTTACTCCAATGTGATCAAAAGCAATGACATTTACGATACCGGTAGTTTTGGCATTAGCGTCGGGATGGAAGGCGATCGGGCGACGCTGACCGGTGCTGATACACGCATTACGAACAATCATATTCATCATATCGGTGAACATGCCCATCTCGCCGGCATCGTCATTCGCGATTCGGTCGGCATCTGGGTCGATCATAACTTGATTCATGACGTCCCACGCGATGCGATTCGGTATGAGCGCAACAACAATTTAACATTTGAATTTAACGAAATTCACAATACCGCATTGGAAGAAACGGATACAGGTGCTTTTTATACCGCACAAGATTGGTCTTCATACGGCAATGATCTGCGCTACAACTTTATTCATCATAACCGCCGTGCCAATGGCTTTTATGCGGATGGCAGTGATGCGGGCGACAACTACTACAACAATATTATTCAAGGTTCCGATCGTGCGTTACAGCTGAACGGACACCATAATATCGCCAAAAACAATGTCGTCGTTGCCTCCAACAGCGTACGGATCGAAAATCGCAGTGATACCAAAGATCAATCGGCTTCCGTTTCGAAAAGCTATGGCGCAGATAGTACATTCGCCGACACATTACGCTCCAAAAATCCGACTTCCGGTGTATGGCTCGATTATGCAGCCAAACTAACCGCCAAATACGGTTATACCGACAAATTATGGTCTGATGTGCTTGATCCAAACTGGCGCCCCGAATATTCTAACGGCTCTGCGATTACGAACAATGCACTCGTTCAAGTCGGCACCATTATCAAACCGAAATACGGCAACTACAGCGTCAGCGATAACACCGTGCTTGATACGATAGCTGCCGCAAGCTTTTACAATTACAACAAAATGGACATGCGTACGAACAATGCCGACATTCTCGCCAAATTCCCGAATTTGAACAGCATTTTCCCACAAATCGGTTTGCAACAGGATGCTTATCGGATTCGTGTCGTGACACGCGCCGAAACAGGCGGGCTAAGCAACCACTAAACTAATGGCTGATGAACAGCGATTGCATTGCCATTCAGCGCTCCTGCTCGTATGACAGCGGAGAGCATCTGCACTGTCTTTGTATACAGCAATTATTTGCCTTTTCATAGGCAATTCACTTTCTGCTACCGCACGATTACAGCACGATGCAGGCATAACTAGCCGCATCGTGCTGTTTTTATATTCCCCATTCTTTTCCTTTTCTTTTCCAGAAAATTGACACTTCCACTCGCACCTTTTTATACTGTTTCTATATTGAATATACATAACGATCGAGGGAGGTCAGGCATTAAAGGTGAAAACTATTCGCTATATTTTGCTGGCAGTCGGTCTGATGATGCTGCTGACGTTTCCGTTTTGGCAATCTGGATGGTCGGACAGTCGACTCGGCGCGCTGGATAGCGGGCCTGATCCACAAACGCCGCTCAATCTATATGTGGACGGCACTGCCGCTGCCAACGGGCAAAATGGCAGCCAAACTCATCCGTTTACGACGATTGCAGCGGCGCGCGATCATATTCGCGAATTGCAGCGTCCGCTGCCACAAGGCGGCATTACCGTTTGGATCAAAGGTGGTGAATATACGCTGTCCTCTACTTTGGAATGGTCAGCAGCCGATTCCGGCACCGCGACCGCCCCGATCATTTACCGCTCCTTTTCCGGGGAAAAGGTTAGTCTAACCAATGGCAAAACGGTCAATCCGGCGGACTGGCAGCCGCTTGATGCCGCAGCACGCAGCCGCGTCAATCCTGCGATCCAACCGGATCAACTCGTTGAGCTGGACGTGCGCAAGCTGGGCTTTCACCATATTAACGGCTTTGCTGGTGGCGATTCGTTTACCGAGCAATGGGGCATTTTGCAATTGATTGTCGATGATACGATGCAGCCGATTTCACAATGGCCGAATCGTGACGATGCCAGTGCAGGTACGCGTCCAGGCTGGGCGGTTGCAGCGGGTATCTTGAATGCACGCTCCTTCTTTTATGATCCGGCGCAAAATAAAGACGCTGGCATCGAAGGGCGTATGCAGCGTTGGGAGCAAGCGATCAAGTCGGGGCATGACGTTTATTTGCAAGGGTTTTGGCGCACCGTTTGGAGTCCGGTCACGATCCGGTTGCAGCGCATTGAAGCGTCCTCCCGCTCGATCCAACTGTCCAAAACGCCTAACGGTGGGATCGGCTCCAAATTTAGCGCAATGGCTGATCATGCGACCGATCATAATCCGTATCGGATCGGCGATGGCAGCGAGGAATGGAGATTGCTCAATCTGCTGGAGGAGATCGATCAACCTGGCGAATGGGCGCTCGATTTCAAAGATGGCAAGCTATATTACTATCCAGCACACCCGCTAAACCAATCCCAGACCGTGATCGCTGACAATACCGACCCGATCATACGCATCAATGGAACTTCGTATATGAAGCTGATCGGTTTGGAACTGAAAAATGGGATGGGCAACGGCATGACGATGCAAAATACGAATCATATGACCATTGCCGGGCTAACGATACGCAATATGAGCAATGGCGGCATTACCGATATCGGCGGCTCACACAATATGATACAAAGCAACGATATTTACGATACTGGCAGTTTTGGTATCAGTGTCAGCAATGCGGGCAGCCGGGCAAAGCTGATCTCCGCCAATACGCGCATTACGAACAATCATATTTACAATACCGGCATACTCGTCCATCTTGAACCGCTCATTATTCGCGATTCGGTCGGCATGCGCATGGATCACAATTTGCTGCATGATGTGCCCAAAGATGCGGTACGGTACACGTTTAGCAACAAGCTGTTGTTTGAATACAATGAGGTGCACAATACCGGGCTAGTAGAAGGCGATACCGGCGCCTTTTATACCGCACAAGATTGGTCGTCGTATGGCAATGTACTGCGTTATAATCTAATTCACCATAACCGTCGTTCCAACGGCTTTTATGCGGACGGCGGCAGCAGCGGCAATACGTATCAAAACAATATTGTTCAGGACACTAAGCGCGCTTTTATTATCGAAAATGGACATCATAATGTGGCGACTGGCAATCTGCTCATTAACACCGGCACGATGGAAATTAACGATCGTTCCAGCACGCTCAACTACGGTTTAAACAGCGAATACGCCAACCGGCTGCGCAGCTTAAAACCGATGTCAGGCGCATGGAAAACGTATGGCGAGCAGCTTGCCAAGCAATACGGGCTGAGCGGCAATTTATGGAGTCACGTGCTGAACGCTGCCTGGCAGCCACAATACCCGAACGGCAGCAAACTGAACAACAATGTCATCGTCGGCAGCATCACCGTTCGCCTACCGAAAAAAGGCGATGCAACTGCGACCGGCAACGTAACGATCAAAACGATTCAGGCAGCTGGCTTTTACAATTACAGCAATCTTGATCTGCGCACGAACAATAGCGTTATTTTGAAAAAGTTTCCATCGCTCAATCGCGTCATTACCGAAATTGGACTGTACAGCGATCGTTATCGGGTACAACCGCTCAAACGTAACGAATACGACGCACTTACAAATCATACTAGCCATTAAGGTCTGATAGACGATGCAAATCGGCAATTTGGCAAAAAAGGGCTAGCTGGCGCACACAGCAAAGTATAGCTTTGGCAGCAGCGAGCTAGCCCTTTTTTCACCTAAACTTGACAAACTTTTGCAAGCTATGCTGAAATAGTTACAAAATAGCAACCATTTAGTTAACATTGTGAAATAAAATTTACAAATATTATTTAATTAAGTTTATTTTTGCTAAAATTGATTAAATATTTTATGATAGCCTATACATCAAAATGGCAAATTGCCGGATCGTTCCACTCCTACCTAGCCAAGCTTGCAGCGTGCAGCTTTCCGCGCTGAGCACTGTTTGCACATCGTTGTAGCCGTTCGTAGGCGACTTGCCAAATAACTCGATCAAGGAGGTGAGTTTACGTTTCGCGATCATCAGGCATAATCTTGCAATAGGATAGGCTATCGTCTGACACATTGCATGTACAGAGAAACGGAGGGAAATCATACGCATGAACAAGCTGCAACAAATGATATCGTTGACTGCAATCGTCGCGCTTGGCAGTACATTCGTCTATCCAGCACCGTACGTCGCTGCCGATCAGGTGAACCATCGTGAAGTAGTTACGCTAGACAGCGGCGCGACCGTCAAGACCGGGTTGAATCTGTATGTCGATCCAGCCGGCAGCGACAGTAGTGGCGATGGTAGCCAGAGCAAGCCGTTCGCCACATTAACTGCTGCACGTGATACGATCCGTGCGCTGCATGGCGATCTGCCAGCAGACGGTGTGACCGTCTGGGTCAAAGGCGGCGAATACGAACTATCTAACTTTGAGCTGACCGAGCAAGATTCCGGCACGGCAGCTAAGCCGATCATTTATCGTACGTATGCAGGAGGACAAGTTACATTAACAAATGGCGTGCATATTAATACGTCAGACTGGCAGCCGCTTAGCCAAGCGGCAGCAGCACGTGTGCATCCGAATGTGTATGCGGACGATTTAGTTGAGCTGGATGTGAAAAAGCTCGGTATGAAGCATATTCATCATTTTTCCGGCGGTACATCGTTTACCGAGCAATGGGGCATTATCGATTTGATCGCAGACGGTGTGCGCCAGCCGATTTCACAATGGCCAAATGCTGACGAATCGGTCAACAAACATCGCAAAGGCTGGACAACGGCTAACGGTTCCGCTGATGCCAAGTCGTTTTATTATGGCGAAGGCGGTATTCCGGAAAATGGCAATACGACCGATACGCTCGATTTGGACGGAACGAATCGGGCTGAACGCTGGCAAAAGTCTCTGCAATCTGGTCATCCGTTATATTTAAAAGGATTTTGGCGCACCGTTTGGAGTCCAATCACAAGCTCGGTACAAGCGATCGATACGAAGCATCATGTGATCACACTCAAAGATATTCCCGATGGTGGCATGGGTTCCAAATGGAGCAAAGCGGTCGAAGATTATCGCTCCAGCACGAGTGCAGCCAAATCAGGGCAAAGCCCGCATTCATTAGCGGCACAGACGACACCGCCGTCCGAAGACGATACACTGCATGATAACGATACCGCCAGCAAATCATATCTCGTATACAAAGATGGCGGCAGCGCTCAAACGATGACGCTCAAGGAAGAACAAGGTAACGATTCACTGTTGGAAACGAAACCATCCAGCCCTGAAAGCGATGCCGAGCAAAATACGCCGATTCAATTGACCGATCAAGGTTTAAGTGTGCCCGGTTCAAGCTCCATTAACAAGCAAAAGATGGCACCAACCCTATCCTCATCGGTCACCAAAGACGCCTATAGTGCGGTCAATGATGACGTATACAGCTCCACCGACTCCGCTGTTAGCGATGATGTGTACGATAGCGGCTATATCGCCAAAATACGTGCACCGTATCGCATCGGTACCGGTACTGAGGAATGGCAAGCGCTCAATTATCTCGATGAAATCGATCAACCTGGCGAATGGGCGCTCGATTTTAAAGATGGCAAGCTGTACTACTATCCGCCCGGCAAGTTGCAAGCTTTGAACATTATTGTCGCGGATGACGACAATCCAGTCGTTTCGTTTAACAACGCCTCCAATGTGCAGTTTATTGGCTTTACGATCGAAGGCAGTATGGGCAACGGAATTGAATTGAAAAATACCGACCATATTACACTCGCTGGTAATACGCTGCGCAATCTTGGCAACGGCGGTATACTCGATGTTGGCGGTCAAAACAATCTGTTTCAAAGCAACGATATTTACGAAACCGGCGGCTTTGGCATTAGTATAAACCGCTCAGGTGATCGGAAAAGTTTGACACCAGCCAACAGCCGTGTCACGAACAACCATATTCACCATGTGGGTGAACTTACGCATTTGGAGCCAATTCTAGTGCGTGACTCGGTAGGCATTCGGTTTGATCACAATTTGCTGCATGATGTGCCCAAAGACGCGGTACGTTACGTGTACAGCAACAATTTGACGTTTGAGTACAATGAAGTGCATAACACCTCCTTAATTGAGGGCGATACCGGCGCCTTTTATACCGCGCAAGATTGGGCATCGTATGGGAATGTGCTGCGTTACAATTTTATCCATCATAACAAGCGCTCCAACGGCTTTTATTCCGATGGTGCCGACAGTGGCGATAACTACCACTACAATATTATTCAAGGCTCCACCAAAGGCATTTTGTTAAACGGACATGACAATATTGCGACCAACAATTTGGTAATCGACTCCAATATGATTCAGGTCGATCAGCGCGGTGACAGCAAAAGTCATGGTGTGAACAGCATTTTTGCTGATCAATTACGCGAGATGAATCCGGGCAGCAATCCGTGGGCAAATTACGGTAAAGTGCTACAAGATACGTATGGCTATGATCATAATCTATGGAGCAGCATTCTCGATCCAAGCTGGCATCCCGAATATCCAAACGGCACCAAAATGACCGACAATATGCTCGTCAACACACCGGATGTAGTCGTGCCAAAAGTTGGCGATGTGCAAGTAGCCAACAATGATTTTATTGGCAATGTTAGCGACGCTAGTTTTTATAATTACAGCAAAATGGACTTGCGCACCGACAATGCTCAAATTTTAGCTAAATTCCCAGACTTGAACAAAGTGTTCCCAACGATCGGTCTGCAACAAGATAAGTATCGCGTCCGCGTGCTCACACGCGCAGAAACACGCGGTTTGTCCAATCATTAATTGAAGCTAGACTATCGTTTCATCTCCCCCTTGTCTGCTTAACTAGACAAGGGGGTTTTGCTCATAATCCAGCTATTGCAATTTGCCTATACTGTGTTATAATTATCTTAAATTAAAGATTTAATATTTAAAAATATTATCTCAATTATGAACTGAACTTGCAGCACTACGATCTTGCTGCCGTACATGATGTATAATCTCTAGCTAAGATGACCGCTGTCACTACCAATTGAATGACGATGTAAACGGATCGACTTTATTCCCGAAAGGATGAGAATGATGGAACTTAAAGGTATTCACCATGTATCGATTATGACGGGCAAAGCAGAGCAAAATTTCGAATTTTACACCAAAGTGCTCGGCATGCGGCTTGTAAAAAAAGGCGTAAACCAAGATGACACGACTTCCTATCATCTGTTTTATGGCGATGCGGTCGCTTCGCCAGGGTCAGAGCTGACGTTTTTTGATCTGCCTGGTATTGGGCCAAGTTATCCGGGGGTGTCAAGCATTTCCGCATCCTCGCTGCGTGTTGCTAGTACTGAAGCGCTGCAATATTGGTCAGATCGTTTTGATGAACTGAATGTGAGCCATGAACCTATCCAGCCACGTGCTGGACGTGATACACTCGCGTTTCAAGATTTTGAAGGCACACGCATTATACTCGTGGCGGACAATGGCGAACAAGGCGTAGCTGCCGGTACAGCTTGGAATGGCTCCGATGTGCCTGTCGAATACGGTATTGTCGGACTTGGCCCGGTTATGCTAACCGTAGCGAAGCCTGATGCGACAGTGATGATTTTGACCGAAGTGCTCGGTTTTCGTCATGTCGGTTCGTATCCGTCGCTCATTGGCGAGCAGCATGCCGATATCGAAGTGTATGCGACCGGTGAAGGCGGCGCTGGCGCTGAAGTTCATATCGAAACACGTCCGGAATTGCCAGTGGCACGGCTCGGTCGTGGCGGTGTACACCATGTCGCCTTCCGCGTGCCGAATGAAGCGGAATATGATATATGGGCAAGTCGGTTGACCGGACTCGGTATTCCCAACTCCGGCAAAGTCGATCGCCACTACTTCCGCGCGCTGTATTTCCGCGAGCCTAACGGCATCCTGTTCGAACTGTCCACCGATACACCAGGCTTTGATGTGGACGAATCGATGGATTCGCTGGGCGAAACATTATCACTGCCCCCATTTCTGGAATCGCGCCGTACCGATATCGAAGCCAAGCTTCGTCCGCTCGTGCTGAACGATTAATCGCCTCGCTTGGAAAGACAGCTCTACTGCGCAGACCAAGTTGAATTTTAAATTTGATGTGGACTAAATTCTTTATAAATAAGCGCTTGAGCTAGATTCAAAACTCAGATTAATTTCAGTCAATGGACTAAGCATATATAAACGCCCTATGCCAGCTCATACACCTATTGCTAAAATAGGCTTGAGACACGATCTGCATCATTCATAGCCATCAAGCGAATCAGCATGAGCGCAACCAAGTTGTTCATAAATGCGAGACGATCACACGAACCGCCATAACTGCATCTGTTATTGATGTACACGCTACAATGCATACGAAAAAGGGGCTGTCCATAGACAGTCCCTTTTTCGCGCGTTTATGTTCTAATTAGCACGTATATGCCTTAATACACAGACCACTTTCAATATATTAATTACGGCTATACATAAGATCATGCAGCGGATTCAAAGCCACTATTGAAAGCAGTCAAGGTGCTAGCTACTCCTTGTAGTCGTCACGTACACATTAGCAAGCGCTATCACTGACCTGCTTTTTCCCGACGCCGGCGCAGCTCCTCTGTAATTTTACGTCCGGTCGGTGTTTGTGCCAGACCGCCGCGTGCTGTTTCACGATGTTCGCTCGGCATCGAGCGCCCCACCTGTAGCATCACATCGACTACTTCGTCGGATGGAATGGCACTGCGTACGCCTGCCAACGCCATATCTGCCGCTGCCAACGCATTGACTGCGCCAAGCCCATTGCGCACGATACACGGAATTTCCACCAAACCGGCAACCGGATCACAGATCAGACCGAGCGTATTTTTCAAAGCAAGCCCGACAGCATGCATCGCTTGCTGTGGTGTACCGTCACGCAGCTCCACTACCGCGCCTGCCGCCATTCCGATCGCAGAGCCAACTTCCGCCTGACAACCGCCTTCCGCTCCCGAAATGGACGAATTGTTGGCGATCACATAACCGATCGCGCCGGCTGCAAATAAACCGAGCACCATCTGCTCATCGCTCCAGCCAAAACGCTCCTGTGTGCTCACAAACACACCCGGAATGATACCGCATGAGCCTGCGGTAGGTGTAGCGATAATGCGCCCCATCGACGCGTTCACCTCGGACACTGCCAGCGCATACGACATCGCACGTGTCGAATGACTGCCTGCCGCTGTCTCACCGCCGTTCAGATAATCATACACACGCCGGGCATCGCCGCCAGTCAAGCCGCTACGCGATACCGTATCTTCGTGAATGCCGCGCTGCACCGCTTCTTTCATCACTTCATAATAAGCTGCCATCTGTCCGATGACATCTGCGCGTGCAACACCGGTTTCTTTTACCTGCTCCACAATCATCAGCTCGGCAATCGTGCATTGCCTTTCCTCACACAACTGTACGATCTCGTTTAATGTACGAAATTGCATCGATTTCCCTCCCTTCTAATCCAAATTAATGACCATCGCACACGTTACATGTGGCAATGCTTCAATTTGCTTTAATACCGATGGTGATGGTGCGCCGTCTAACTCGATCAATGTCATCGCTTCACCGCTGCGCGATTTACGATCAACGTCCATAAAGCCGATATTTAGCTCCCCTTCGCTAAGTGTGCGTGTAATGTCCGCTAGCACGCCTTTGCTGTCCATATGTTCCACAACAAGGGTCGGATACTGCCCCGATCCTTTTACATCAAACCCGTTCAGTTCATGAATTTCAATATTGCCACCACCGATCGAAGCGCCGGCAAGTTCGGCTTGCTGTTCGCCGCATTTCAGACGCAAGCGCACAAAGTTAGGATGCGGATAATTACCTGATCCTTTATCAAATTGAATCGTCATCCCCAGTTCATCGGCAAGCTCTGCCGCTTCTGGCAAACGCGGATCATCGGTTCCGTAATCAAGCAATCCGCCAACAAGCGCCAGATCGGTACCATGTCCCCAGTACGTTTCGGCAAACGAACCGTACAATATAATGTCCGCATGCTCCGGCATTTTACCAAGCAACTGCCGCGCCGCTCTGCCGAGTCGTGCCGCCCCTGCCGTATGTGAACTGGATGGGCCAACCATCGATGGACCGATAATATTAAATACATTTTTAAAACGCATACGCTTCCCCTTTTCCGCTGCTGCATCATATGAGCAGATACTGCTGTTCCGTCCTCCGGCAATTGCGATCCGCATGCACGCGCCAAAAAAGGACAGAATACAGCCTGCATGGCCTGTATGCTCTGTCCTCGTTACCTGAGAGTTTGGACAAGAATGAATCCCGTCATACCCCTTGGGTGGCTGTTATGCTCTCTCCAGAGTTGCGTCCCAAAGCGGTTCCTAGTACCTGAGAGATTAACCGACGGTTTGGCGACCGGCAGCTTGCTCCTTCGGTGGCGGATTACATTCATCCGCAAACTCTCCCGCTCTGTTCATTCGCCGCTTATAATGTGCGGGAGCATTGCCGGTTCCCGCACATATTTACAATTACTTCTAGCTTAATGCAGCCGCCAAATGCTGTCAATCATCCGCTGCAAATCGCTCATTATCCGCTTGTAAACAGGCGCTACAAAGGAATCGTATCATGCGCTTGCGGTGCAGCGGGATCGTCTGCTTTTGGCAACTGAATCGTAAACGTTGACCCTTTGCCAATCTCGGATACAAAGGTCAGCTTACCATGATGCGCTGTAATAATTTGCTGTGCAATGTACAGACCGAGACCTGTACCGCCAATCCGCCTTGCCTCCGCTGCACCTGAACGGAAAAACTTCTGGAAAATGCGTGGCTGATCCTGCTCTGAAATGCCGATCCCATAATCTTCGATCTCAATCATCACTTGTCCCTGCCGCTCCACTAGACGAATATCGACCGGTACGGTGGAAGGAGAATATTTGAGCGCATTGCCGATTAAGTTGCTAACTACTTGAATCATTCGATTATGATCACCTGTAATGTAAATTTCATGCTCTGGCACCGACAGTCGCAAGCGATCACGCTGCTGAATTTCCCATTGAAAACAGATGACTTGCAGCAGTTCAACAAGCTGAATACGTCCCATCATATAATCAACACGCCCGGCATCGATACGCTGACTGTCCAGAAAATCATCGAGCAGGCGTGACAGACGGCTGCCTTCAAACTGAATCGTATTCATAAACTCACGCCTTTTGTCCGCCGGAATATCCTCATACATCGATAACATCTCAATATAGCCCATAATGGCGGACAACGGTGTACGTAGCTCATGTGATACGACAGCGATCAATTCATTTTGCAACTGCTTCATCCTGCGTTCTTCTGTACAATCGCGGAAAGTCAGCAGAAACCCTTGACTTTCATGGCTGTTCATATCCGCCAGCGATGTCATATGCACCGATAACAAAGAACCATTTTTGCTCACAACGATACTGCCTTGCTCCCACTGCTCTACACCGGCAACATGACGCTGTAACCGCTCATACAATGACGTAGCATCCGTCTCTAATTTGGCTTGTATTTGCTTCAGCAACTCGGATACTGAACGCCCGGTATAATCGTCCACTTGGAACAGCACTTGCATCGTTGCATTCATAAACACGGTATTGCCATTCGTGTCCCCGATCACAATGCCTTCCTGCACCGTTTGCAGCACATTGCCAGTAATCCGCTTTTGCTCCTCTACCGCAACCTGTTCTTCCATCAAGCGATCGGTGAGCTGTTTCACCTGGCGTTCATGTTCGCTGTACTTTTCCTGTGCCTGCTCCTGCTCGGTCAGATCGTGCACGAAAAACGTATGCATCGCTCTACCTTCGTTTAATATCTCACTGCGCGTTAGCTCCACGCGAAATGTGCTGCCATCGACACGAGTCGCCAGCACAGTGTTGCTTTGCCTGTTTGATGATGTTTTGTTCATTTGAATCAGTTGCGATAATGGCAATCCATAGGCGTCTTGGCTGTCGCATTGAAACATCCGCTCTGCTGCCGGATTCATTTCGGTAATGCGCAGCTGACTATCTGTCGAAATAATGCCGTCGACCGCCAGTCGTAAAATGGCGTTTTTCTGTGCCCGACTTTCTGCCAGATCAAATGTACGTTCAACGACGCGAATTTCCAAACGCTCTTTATCGTGTTTGATCTGGACAAATTGCTGTTCCAGCGTATCGATCATACTTTGGAAATTGCGCATGAGCTGCCGGATTTCCATAATGTAACTTTTGGGCAACCGTATACGCTCTGTACCGCCTAGACGACCAGACACATAGCTCGATGCCTCAACTAGTTGTTGCAGCGGCTTAGCAAGCGTTCGTGCAATCAATTGCGCAATAATAGCGGCAATACAAACGATGATTAACATGCGCGCCATCGTTTCCAAATAAAAATCATACATCGGATATAAATAATACGAAAACGGCAGCGTCAAAATAAGCTTATTGCCGTTATTTAACGACTTGTGCAAAACGAAGCTGGAATCTTCCCAACGCTGCAACAAATATTCGCTTACAATCGGGTATTGCTCATACACCTGTATGTTATCATAATGAAGCAGTAAAGTTTGCTTATATGCTTTGCCATCGCCTACAAAACGTGAAACTTGATCAGCCGGCAACGTCGATTCCACGACTCGATTATTTTGACCGAGCAAAATCGAATCCACGGAAAAATCCTGCTTGTACTCTTTCATCAGTTCGTAAATATGGGGGTCATCACTGCGTAGCTCTTGCAAATGATCGATATACATACGCGCTGAACGTTCCAGATTGGTCGATCCCCAGAGCATCATATCACGAAATTGTTGCTTGCCATTCACAAACAAAATCAAAATCGAGCTGACCATAATAAGCGCAAGCAAATATTTAAAAATAACGGTACGCATCGAAATCGAATAGACTGGATATTTGCCAATCGGTATGCGCTTAAGAAAAAAACCAACCACTGTAGACGCAATCAATGCGTTTACGATACCATTAAGCAAACGATTGATCAGCAGTATCCACAGTAACTTCGGATTGATCGTTCCGGAATAGAGCAACGCATCTATACTATACAAAATCGGGAGCGCAATCGTAATCCAGAACCAAATATCGAGCTTCAGTAGCAAACTATCGCGGAAATAGCGAAATCCGAGCGCGATAAACAAAATCTCAAAGCTGTGCAATGTGAACGCTTGAACATAAGATTGATACTGAATCGTCGGTAAATTGATCAGCAACATAGCAGGCACAGCAAAAGCAACGCCATATAAGCGCAAAATAATCAGGAGCGCAGCACTGCCAAATATGAACATAAGCGCAAATGACAGCTGCAATATGAACATATTGAGCACGATCCCTGCGATCGTTAGTATAAGCGTACCTATCCACGGTGACTTGAACAGATGAAGTAATTTGTATTTCATAACGAACGGCCCTTTCCTTCACGGACAGCGTAGCGATTCCCGACACGATCCGGCATTCATAACATATTTAATCCGCTTTACTGCGCTTTTTCAACGACTGCGACGATCGGTTATCGTAAAGTTAAAAATATTCCATATCCCCCATATCGCCTATCAATGGTACAATATAGGCGTATTTACTAACTGGCAGGTGTATAGATTCGCAATCACTAAGGAATTAAGATAATCGATAATTTTATTATACCTGCAAATACATGATCCGAGAATCATCAGCAGCTTTCTTTAGGGACATTCGAACCATTTACCAGTCTGATGTACATATGCATAAACAGACGATCACGGTTTGCGCAGCCTGTCTGCATCCACGCCGCCGCAAACGCAAGCCTATCCTCTCGCGTTGCATGTGAGCCTGTCGCACTTTGACACCCCAAGATTCGTATCCCGGGCAAAAAAAGATTACTTGACACAGTAATTGCATATCGCAACGTCAGATGATGACGTTTAACCGATAAAGCCCCAATTTTCAAACAGGAGAGTGAGAGCGATGCCTACCAAAGTATTATTAATCGAAGATGAAAAAAGCCTGGCTGATATGATCGCCTTTTTCCTGAAAGAGGAAGGTTACGATACAAAGTTAATTCACGATTCCGTCGAGGCGCTGGCACTGCTGAGCGAATACAGCCCTGACATTATCGTGACCGATCTGATGCTGCCCGATCTGAGCGGCAGTGAGCTTGTGCGCGAGATTCGCAAGCAATCCACCGTGCCTGTACTTATGATATCGGCAAATACGATGTTAAATGAACGGCTCAAAGCGCTTGATAACGGTGCCGACGATTTCCTTTGCAAGCCATTCAGTTTAAAAGAATTGGATGCACGTATTAAGGCGTTGCTGCGACGCAGTGAGCTGCATCGGATGAACGGTTATAGCCTATCTACAAGTACGACGCAAAATCGCATCTCGGTAAATGATTATCGTCACAGTTTATTTGTAGACGATCAGGAAGTCGAAGTGACCCAGATCGAATTTGCGATTATGAAAGAATTGCATAATGCGCCGGGCAAAGTGTTTACCCGTAACGAGCTAATGGATCGCATTAAAGGTGGCGATCGCGCTTATCTGGATCGTACGATCGATGTACACATCTCCAATTTGCGCAAAAAAATTGAGCGTGACCCGAAAAATCCAGAGCATATTTTAACCGTATGGGGAACCGGCTACAAATACGTACAGATCGCTGAATAAGCGAGCTGTATCCTTCCAGGGTGATCACTTTGATCACCCTCCTATTTTGATTAGCCATGCGGCATAGGAGAGCAAACGAATGAAACCAACCATCCATACCCGCGAGCACTGGATTCCATTGGAAGTGCTCTATGTGATCGGCATTATTGCGATCTCTTTTTCATCGATTTTTATTCGCTGGTCAGATGCTAACGTATCTGTTATCGCGATGTACCGTCTATATTTTACCGATCTGTTGCTGCTGCCGTTGGCATTGCGGCATTATCGTGCTCTGTTCAACATTCCACCGCGCGTCTGGCTGCTGCTCGGATTGTCTGGGCTAATGTTGGCGCTGCATTTTCTGTTCTGGATGGGTTCATTGCGTCTGACGACTGTAGCCAGCTCGACCGTCATTTTGACATTGGAACCGATTATGGTCGTGATCGGCTCGTATTTTCTGTTCAAAACACGTACGAACCGTTATATGATTATCGGCATGGCGCTCGCAGTCATCGGTTCGCTCGCTATCGGCTGGGGCGATTTCACCGTATCTGGCACCGCGTTTCAGGGCGATATGCTATCGTTTTTCGGTACGATTGCCGTTGCTGTGCATATGCTAATCAGCAAGCAAGTGCGCACACATATGGAGGCGCTTGTCTACAATTTCTGGGTGTTTTTTATAGCGGCGACGGTGCTCGCTTTGTACAATATTGCGCATGGTATTCCATTCACCGGCTATGAGGCACGCGATTGGGGCGTATTCTGGTTGCTCGCTCTCGTACCGACGTTGTTTGGGCATTATTTGTTCAACTGGTTGCTTAAATATATGAATGCAGGCGCTGTATCGATGGCGGTGTTAGGTGAACCGGTATTTTCATCCCTGCTCGCTTTTTGGCTGCTTGGCGAAGCGCTCACCGGCGTACAGCTTGGTGCGGGTACGTTAATTTTGATCGGTGTCTGGATTTTTATCCGGTTTGGCAATGAGAAGGAAGATACACTCGTACCGCCGGATATTATGGCACAGGAGCATGAAGTGCCTTATACGTCCGCTCCTACTGCTACTTCGTCTCATGTACAGACGAGGACGGAAAATGGGCATAAATAGGGGAAGCTTTGACAATGTACTATCTTGGCTCGTTTGCTCATCATATGCCTATATCATGTATTCCATATGCAACACAAAAAGACCTCAGCTGCTCCGTCTGCATGACGAAGCATGAGGTCTTTCCTATGATGCTATGCTATTCAAGCCTGTTGCCACGGCGACAACAAATGCGCGGCTTCACGCTCAATCATATCCATCGCCGCATCATAACGCCCTAATTTAAAATAACGCACAATTTGCAGCAGTTCATCCCGGCCCAGCAAACATACTTCGTTCACGCCAGCCAGTGTAGCGCAGGAAGCTGTAAAACGCCCAGCAGTCGTCAGTACGATCGCACGCTCGGCATCATAATAACGCATCGATGCATATACCTCTTGTACCGCGTCCAGTCCAAGTGCTTGCCCGGCAGCATAACGCTTCGCTTGCAACACATTGCGCACACCGAGCCGATCGGTAAACACCAGATCGGCACCAAAATCACTGCTGTCCTTCGTCTTCTCTGCATCACCATATCCAAGCTCGATGAATAGACGCTGCAAATAACGTTCAAATTCCGCACCTTCCATACTGTCGATATCCGCAATCGTCATTTTGCGCGGATCGAGGCGGGCACGCCGCAACCGTATCCGATAATGCTTGAATGCACGTAAGCATAACCATACTAGCACCAAGCCGAACAGCATACCGATCCCCCACACTGCCCACTGCTGCTGTAACCGATCCATCATTTGTACCATATTGCTTGTATCCTCTCTGTCTATCCCGTATCTTCTAGGTCGTATACGCAAACTTGGCGTGTTGGGGCAGCCACCACTGTAGTACAAAATAAGGGGATGGACTCCCGTGTCGCATCGGCATCTACGGAATGGGAGTATAGAGTAGATGCCCGTGCTCCAACATGTCGATCATATACCAAAATTCAACGCTTATTACAGCAACACAAACTTTCCCCTTAATGCGTCCCCGAAGACACCGGACTCAAATGCCCCTGCTCACGCCAATGTGCCAGCGCAAATTCATCTGCATATGCAGGCGCCTCACCGGTCAGCAACTGTGAATTGTACCGATGTAGTGCCTGCACCGCTTTACGAAACAATGGCAATGCATAATGAAGCTGCACAGCGCCGGTATAACTTACAGGGATACGAGCATCGTTATTTTCATCCGCTTTATACGCAATTAGCACACTTTCCGTCCCATCCGCATGCAATACAATCGAGTAAAAATAATGCTCATGCAGCGTATCACCATGCTCATCCTCATATTCACGCCCGACACGAATAAGCGGCATTTGCGGCTCCCCTTGAAAGAGCGTTCCCTGCTGGCGAAAAGCGATAAACAAATCGCCCAGCCACAACCCATGACGCTCATCATCATAAAAGTTATCATATGGCTCCACAAGCGGCAATGCGAGCAGTTCCCGTATCGTTTGCGGTGCAATGAGCGTACGCGCATATTCATAATTGGATACCGCCTGCAATAGCCCTTGCCAACCCGTCTGGTACAGCTTGCGAAATACCGGCGGCGCCGTACGTTTCAACGTATGCCACTCGGTATCATTGCCTTCCAAATAACGAAATTTGCACGATACTTGCCACAAATACGTAGAATCCCCCGACAACAGCCCTGGCAAAATATCCCGGCTTTGTTCCACCGGTTCACTGCGTAGCAATAATGCATGACGATCATCATCTTGAATATACACGCCTTGAAAGCAGCCTTCTTCCCCTTCCTGCCCATACGCTACCGCACGAATAAACACATCATTCAGCCAAAATTCATAACATGGTGCGGTGTCTTCCGGTCGACGCATACATAACAAAGACGTCGCGGTCACCCGACGCATATTCACCGGATTAATTTCCGTATTTTCAAACAAAAATGGAACATCCGGCAATACAAATGGATCGATATACTGCTGCCGTAGCACAGGCTTCCCTGCAACGATCATCCGTATCATCTGTTTGCGCCATATAAAAGGTTCATCATCATCAATCACACATTCCTCATCAAAAGCATCCAGACGCTCCATCCCTTGCCACGGCTCCATAGACTGCAAACCTTCCCAATGCAGACGAGCATTGTGCTCACCGCGTACGTCCACTGAATACTGCCCCGTCTGTAACAACAGCCCAGTCGACAAATTTCCGCGGACGATCAGCGTACCGTGATTGTAATCGCCCCAAAGCAAATGCTCAGCATACACATTGCCAGTCACATACACTTCCTGTCCACCAAGCAGCATATACGGCACAGACAGATCGCCCAGCACGATTAACCCGGTCGCACCGTCGGTATCTTCATTAGCAATAATACGATTCACCCGCAAATTGCCTTCTACAACAATGAGCAAAATATACCCAAGCTTCGCTTCTTCGGTATGCTCACCCTCGTCTTCAGTTTCCTGCTGCAACCATCCATTACGCCACGGCTCATCCAAATTCAGCACATCCAGTTCCACATCCCCGGCACAATACCATACCAGCTCATCATCATATTGATCCGGCTGCCGCTCAACCCAATCCGCAATCAGACTATCTGCAGGCAACTTATGCTTGATATCCGCTAATTTCAGCTTTTGATAACGATTCATACTCATAGCAGTCTCCTCCTCGTATTGGAACATGGATGTGCCGTTTGCAGTTGGTTCCGTTGATAGCTTACAGTTCAGTTCGTGTTAGTTCGTGCAAGACATCGATTTTTGTGCAGGATGTAGAGTAATGTACATCGCATAAATGGCTGTATCATTGCACGGTTACGATCGATACAGCTTTGTATATGGCATAAATGTTCGCACAGCGATACAGTTGCTTAGCAGTAATACCGTTTCACGCATATACGACATTATTTTTTATGCCTATACGATATCACTTTGCTAAATTGCCCTCATTACCAATCATACTTTCTGTTGGCACATCGCCAGTCGAACTACTCCAATTACAGACCACAATCGCAAAAATATAAAAACATTCGTACATTCGATATCAAAATTAGATATCAAACAACGTAAAAAATATCATGCTCAACAGCATCGATTGGCATCCGCTATCCTACATCACTACCAATTCATTCGGAAAACGATGCCAATCGAACCACTTTGCATTTATTGTAATAGAGGATATTGCGAACCACAACGGAACAGAGAACGATTTTGATAGAGTTTTCTATAATATGTGAGTATTGTAGCGGGAAGTTACAGACGAAAGCTTTTGCCGTCTCTTAGCGCATATACCTAAACTGAGCATGTTGGCGCATCTATCACTGTGATACGGAATAAAGGGATGGACTCCCGTGCTCAAATCAAAAAAGGTAATGTATTTTGCAATGCAAAAACCTTTTTGCTGTGCACCTCGTGTTTGAAGAACGTACACACTGAAGTCATCCTTACCCTTCATTTCTTCCCTCCGTTCCCCGCATCTCGCATCCTACGAGTTTGCGTACACGCCCTAGTCAAAACTAACTACCGAAGTTATACGTATCTCTTTTGTCAAAGCTGGTCATTAGAGTTATATGCATCCCTCATCAAAGCCGATCACCAGCGTTATATGTACCCCCTCGTCCAAGCTGTTCACCAGCGTTATACGTACTCTCTCGTCAAAACTGGTCGTCCAAGTGATACGTCCCCCTTCGTCAACGTCGGTCAGCAGAGTCATACAATAAAGTTATAGGCAAAAGCTACAGACATAAATCGGCATCTATAATTATGTATAACCACACCGAACGATGCTATGAATCCTTCCCTAACTATCGCTGTCTTCTCTAGGCATAGCAGGAGAACATGTCTGCTTGGCAAGATCAAACTGCCTATTTAATGCGGTCAAACTACTAGTTCCAACACCATCTAAACTACTCCTATCAAGTACCTCCATCCCTTTCCACATCTCCCGTCTGGATTGTTGCCGTGATTCAGGTGTAAAATAACAGATATCGATATCATTTCAAGGCATTCTTCACACCTTTACGTTTATGATCATATCGCTCGAAATAGCTGTTGTTCAGTAGAATGGAGCATACGTTATGAAAGATTAGGGCAATATAAGCATCCGAATGACACCTGCAACATCATGTTCACAATTATCTGAAATCCGCTCGAATCAAGCCACTTTACAGCATGAACACATCAACACGAATGACATGGATGACACCACTCCATGCATACTACATTTAATCCTACACAACGGAAGGAGTATTACCCTATGCCAAATACCGTATCGATCAAATGGCTGCTTGCCCGCCTGTACGAACCCGACCTCATCGTCGCTGATTGCCGTTTCTGGCTCAATGACCCACAGGCAGGACGTCATAAATACAATGAATCCCATATCCCGCGCGCCATCTATCTCGATTTGGAACAAGACCTGTCTTTCCCGATCAGCACCCACGGCGGACGTCACCCATTGCCTGAACCGGAACAAATCGCACGCACATTCGGTCGCGCCGGCATCAGCCAAGACGATCGTATCGTCATCTACGATGACAACAATGGCATGTACGCCGCACGACTATGGTGGATGTTAACGTACATGGGACATACACAAGTGTACATACTGGAACAGGATTTCAGCGCATGGAAACAAGCAGGCTTTCCAGTGACCGATGAACAACCGATTGTCGTACCCAAAACGTTTGAAGCCCGTCCACAACAGCAGATGGTCGTAGATGTTAATTATGTGCGACAGGTGTCGGAGCGTTTGTCTGGTACAGGTGGTGGCGGAGCAGTTGATGATGCCAGTCCGTCGTCATCTTCCTCAGCTTCGTCTTCTTCCACCTCCACTGTGCTAATCGACTCGCGTGCTCACAGCCGCTATCTGGGACTGGAAGAAACGATGGACAAAGTAGCCGGACATATTCCAGGCGCGGTGAATTTCTTCTGGCAAGATGTGTTGACCGAGGCGGGGAGTTTGAAGTCGGCGGAGCAGTTGGAAGAACATTTTGCCGGGCTGGATAAAGGTGCGGAGATTATTGTGTACTGCGGGTCTGGGGTTTCGGCTTGTCCGAATGTGGTGGCATTGACGCAGATTGGGTTTCAGAATGTGAAGCTGTATCCAGGAAGTTGGAGTGATTGGGTGAGTTATGATGAGCATCCGATTGGGACGGGTGAGGAAAAATACTAAAGTACAATCGTACAGGATCTTAAAAACAAATACACCGCCATGCAGGCTTTGAGGCTATGGCGGTGTATTTGTATACCCTGAAAGTCAACAGTGAGTCAACCACACCTATTGACAACCAGCTTGTGATTACTTACATCTCATAACGATCATTTCACTGTTAATACTCGAGTATGAAGATAAAAAGTCCGAAGCCTTGCCAAAGTATAGTAAAGCTTCCTCTACCATACACACTGACTTCTAGATTCAAATCTCACAAAGACATTTTGGTCTAAACAACACAAAGTCAACCAGTTCTTTCACATCAAGTCTGTGATTGTGATAATGGTTCATCAGAGAGATTAAAGAAAATATTTCCCTAAAAAGGAAGGGGAGTTTATACTAGCTTTATATTTGAACATCTTTATTGAAAGGTGAGGAGATATATTGGCGATAAGTAAAGAAGAAAAGAAAACTGTTAATAAAATAATAAAAGAGCTAACTAATAAATTAGAGAGCCTTCGACCTAACGTACTAACCCGAGCTAAAGCAATTTTAGCAAAAGATATTACTGTCCAATCGCTACACGGAATGATAGGTGGAAAAAATAACGAATACGCCGATTGTATAAACACTCAGTATGCAACACCTGATGAGTTTATTTCAAGATGGTTAGAAGGATTTATTGAAACAGAAGGAGATGATTGGTGGTCCGGTGGCCACCCTTTGTTTCATTTGCTGAAAGATGATGAATTCAAGCAATACCTTATGTTGTTTCTTGAGCGGAATTTCTATAGAAACTTTGAAGAACGGACTAGGGAAAAACCAATAGAAAGCTTATGGAGTTGTTGGTTTGGGGATAGAGATATCTATTGGGGGCTGCTGATATCACCAGTTAAAAGAGATAAAAAATGGAAAAATGACGTGAGCGAGATTCGCAAAGCTAAATTCTCATACTGGACTATTGGTCATGTAATGAATACTGGACTTGTTGATATTGAGAATGATGAATTATACGAATTCGATTCTCTAGATGAACTATATAAATTCATTAAGAATATCTTAAAGCGCCTTAAAAGATCACAATACGAAAAGGAATTGTATGATAGATATATTGATTATCTAAAAAAATCCGAAAATGTTTTAGAAGAACCATTCCTGATTCCAGAACTAAGATGGGGTGGAGCAGATAAGGAGCACAAGTATAGGTTGGATTTTACAATCTTAAATCCCCACACCATGAAGTTTGTTGGCTTTGAAATAAGTCCACAATCTTCACACATGTCTGTAAAAGGAGCTAGGAGTGGTAGGCAGATTGAATGGAATAGTGATTTAAAAGTACAGTGGGGAAAAGAAATGCGTAAGAGAAACGACTATTTTGGAGATTTCGGAATCACAACCATTACTTTTACTGATAGTGAACTTGAGGATTTAGATGCATGCTTTAAAAAAATCGAAGATTATCTAAGTATGCATGGTAAAAAGAAAAAGGCGGTGCATACGCTTCTAGATCAAATCAACACACTTGCAAATGATAATAAGAAGTAGTTATTGTCAGGGAGTTTATGTTTATAAAACAAAAAAATTGTACACTAACATTAAGAAAAGCCCGCGTTCTTAGCAGGCTTTTTTTTGCTTTGCGGTGTTTTGGAAATATACGATGCAGAAAACCAAGGCGGCTGCGTGGAGTATTCCGATGAACCCAAAATCAACAAAGAGTCAACACTGAACTGTAGAAATAACAGGAATTTCTGGAATAAAAATTCTTTAATTTGAGTGAGTTAACTTATAGTAGATCAATTTAACAGAAAATTAATAGTGCATCAAAACATTATCGCTAACTGAAACTACAAGCAAGTTAGCGCGTAATAGGATTAAATCATAATCAAGGAGGATAAGATGAGCAAGAAGAAAAAGGGAAGAATCACTAAACAAAAAGGGAATGTATCTCATTCTATTGATACGTCTGATCCGAGAAGAAATACAAAGTTTGGACTTTGGGCTTTGAAGAACATTCAAAAAGTAGATTCTTGGTCAGCTCCTTTTTACTTCGTTGCAAAGTGGGATAAAAGGTTAGGTTTTAAGCTTATAAGATTAATACTTTTAACAATCCCTACTCTCATTTTACTTCCTGATAAATTGCTAGAATGGGTTTTAGGAATACACGCCCCTTTGTTAAATACGCTTCCTGGATTGAAAAACATTATGGGCATATACGAAAATATTTTTACGTGGATATTTAGTATGGATGTACCGTATGTGCTTCTAATACATGTTATTTTTCCGCTTAGCTTATTAGCAGCTATAGTGAATTTCATGAAGACCAGAAAAATAGCGTATAAAAAAATCAATTTCGGACTTTTATTCTCCATATTTCTAGATACAATCGCAGCATATGGCTCTGTAAAATATCAAACTCCAGAATTACAACAGACAATGACTATAATGCTAGTTATTTTGACTATAATGACTATCTGGGAGCTATTTTTTCTAAAAAGATATCACAAAGAACATGGCTCATATGATCCTGGAAAGCTGTTAAAACAAGGAGAGAGAAGAGCTAAAAAAAGGGGGCGCAGAGAGATCAATAGTAAAAAGGCATGATAATGTGGTATAAGAAGAGCCTTCCTAAATCTAACGTAGACTTAGGAAGGTTCCTATTTGCTCATCGCCCTAAAACTTCATCCATTTCTTCCGCAGCCCCATAGTCTACACTATACGTGTGCGAATAACGATCAAGCGTTATTCCTACAGACGAATGCCCCAGTCGTTCGGATACAATTTTCGGGTGCACGTTCTGCTTGAGTAGAAGCGAAGCATGCGTATGCCGCAAATCATGAAACCGGATCTTCGGCAGCCCTGATTTTGCAAGCATATCAAGCCACCTGTCCTCAAAATAATACGGGTTAATCGGCTTTCCTGTTTTCGTCTGCGATACAAGCCCATAATCCTGGTATTTAGGGCCAGCCAGCAATTTATCCTGTGCTTGTATGACTTTCTGTTTTTTCAGAGCCTGTACTGTAATATCTGGCAGAGATATTGTACGTATGCCAGCTGCCGTTTTGGGCGGTTGAAAAATAAACCCTTTTTCCCCATTGGTGTATGACTGATTTACTGTAATCGTTTTGGCATGCAAATCTACATCTTCCCATCGTAACGCAATTGCTTCTCCTCTACGTAATCCACAAGTAGCTGCCAGCAAAATGATCATGTAGTAACGATATGGTTTTACATAGTCCAGAAACTTCATCAGTTGCTCTGCTGTCCATACATTCGCTTTGTATTTTGGGATTTTTGGTGGCCTAATTAATGCAGCCACATTACGTCCCAAAACTTCATGTCTGACTGCCGTAGCCAGCCCATCGTACAATACCCTGTGTACATGATTAATGGTTTGCGGAGACAAACCCTCTGTTACTCTCAGTTGTTCATACATGGATGCAAGATGACTCGGTGTCAATCTAACTATAGGGATCTGTCCTAATTTCGGAATGATGTGGTAATTGATCAGCCACTTGTACGTTTTTACTGTACCAGGTCTAAGATTAGGCTTTTTTATTTCTAGATAATTTGTAAAGTATTCTTGCACGGTTTCCTTTGTTTCTTCTACATACTTTCCTCTACCTATCTCCGCAAGCGCAATGCTAAGCGCCTTCTCAGCCTCCTTTTTTGTTTCAAATCCCGCCTTCATTTTCTGTCTACGTCGCCCTGTTTTCGGATGTTTGCCCATTTCGATTGTATAGGCATAGGTACCGTTTTTACGTCTACTTATACATCCACGCATGCTCCCTCTCCTTTTAATCGTGTTAGGGTACAAAAAATCCCTAATCATCAAAAAATCGAGAAAGTCAACACGTCAAGATAACGCAGTCAACTAGCGTTCAACCAATCACCACTTAGATATACCACGTATAATTCACGTTGCATGGGCACTACTACAGTTCATCAGGCTTAAAATCTTGGTATAACTATGGTTAAAATTCGAATATGTATTTAAATATTCGTGTAAATTGAAGCTTTTTCCGAGAAAGAACAACTGTTGATGATACGAAAAAATACGAACGGAATAATTGTGCACAATTATTCAAGAAATTTAAAATAAAAAGAGAAGGATTGATACCTTCTACTAAGACTCAGGAAGGTGAAAATTAAATGTCTACGCAGGCAAATATACCACAGCTTTTGACTGTAACTGAGTTGTGCAAATTTTTACAGACAAGTCGCAGAAATGTAGAAAAATTGCGCAAAAAAGGATTGCCACAATACCAGCTATCCAGAGGTGGACATCCGAGATTTGATGCTGCGGAAGTTAAAGAATGGATGAGAAAAAATCAAAATTAGTTCTTTACACCTATTGTAATGTATAAATAGATAGAAGAAAATCGCTTTAAAATAAACAGCCCATGTAAAGAGTGTATAAAAAGAAGACGTTTTCCGTTAATAATCAATGGAATCAGTCTGTCTACTTGTACACTCTATTTACATGGGCTTTTTTTGTTGCTTTTGCATGTGATAACTCTGTTGGTAGCAGAGTATTAGTGGAGGCGCGTATAATTATACCTCCATTTTATCACATCAGAATTCACAGCGACAATACTATTAGTGGGGGGAAGAAGAATGGAAAAAATCAATACACTCAATGAAGAAATGATTAACGATACGACTGGATCGGAGCATAAAAGTGTTTCCGAGATTGAACAAATTGCTAGTGGTGATAGCACTTTAGAAAACAATGGTACTGTCTCGGCTAGTAACGTAATTGGCTTTTCTCGAAACGGAATAAAAGAACAATTAGACGGGTATTACAAAGAAGATCCACAACAAAATGGTAAAAAGAGATCCACACAACTAACTAATTTTATATTTACAAATGTAAGAAAAGTTCGGAATTTGGGAAAAGAAGAATCGCTACTGGTGGACATTAAAGAAGGTTCTAATATCAGATATAATGTATTGATTGCAGCCTCTCTTACGTGCGAACGAAGAAAACTTTTACCTTATCTAAGAGCACAAAACACAAATTTACAAATATATACACATAAAACAGAGGAACTTGATGCAATCATAGAGTATGTATCTGGACAAACACAGGCAGTCGAATCTATGGTCGATTACACAGGGTTGTTCCAAGATAAACAAAGCGGCATGTATTATTACGTAGCACTAAACCGGGACAATGAGATTACTTACATCGTGCCGAATAATGTTGCTGCAATCAACCACATTTACATTGCAGGTCCACGTCATCTGAGTACACAAACACGGATTAACCAGATGCCTAATAATACATCGTGGAAAGAAGCTGGCAAGGAAATGCTAGATATTGTTCCAAAAACGCTTAAAGATAGCAAATCTTTAATGATTCTCGCTTGGCATTTTTCATCTCTCATCAACGAATGGATTCATAACGTACTTGAGCACAGACTCCCGATTCTGTTTGTATATGGTGAGAAAGGTAGCGGAAAATCAACCAATTTAGACCTCGTATCTATGTATTTCGGAAAACATGGAAAAACTCTAGCGATGGGTTCGACCCCTCAGCCCATAAGAGAAGCTATGGCGGCAACCAATGCTTTCCCAATTCTTACTACGGAAACCGACGACAGAGCACGTAACATACAAACTACTGTAAGTATGCTAAAAGAATTGTTTGATAAGGGAAAGATACTCCGGGGACATCTCAGTGGCAATGAATCTTTCCACCTTCAAGCCCCTTGGATCATGCAAGGAAACAATCAAATTAGTAACGAGGCCGTGCAGGACAGAATGCTACAGATCCTAGTACAGAAATCTGATCAAAATGATTGTAATGGTCTATTAAGAGAAGCACTACTAAATAAATCAGGAAAAGATACATTCATTGCTGGTTATCTACAGTATCTAATAGACAACCAGAACAAATGGAACGAATGGTATGGACAAGCAAAAGTTTACCTAGGAACACCCGATACTAGACAACTGAACATCCAGATTTCTATGTTAATAGGGCTGATGATGATTCAGGATCTCAGACAGCATCTAGACATGCCATTATACACAGAGAGCGAAATAAAAAACTTTGCGCAGGCCATGCAAGCTTGTCAGTCTGATAATCAAGTGCAGCCGCAACATATTAAATTTTTGGAGTTTTTACAGGAGTACTGCATAGCGCCAGAATTTGTAGCTAAGAAAATGTATCAGGAACAAGATGGGATTCACAAATTCCATAAAAAACGTTGGGAGGATGCATTTAAAGAGTATATGGCGAAAGACCACTACGATATCAATATGGGTGTAATCTTAAAAAGTCTAGAAGAATTAGGTAAGCAAAATGAATGTATTAGGGTAGGAGGTTCTTCTCGTATTTTTGGCACAACGTGCAAAAATATAATACTTGATCCCGTTAAACTTGAAGAAGCAACAGGCGGGGAAATTCGGGCAGAAAACTGGAATTCAGAGTCAAAAAAATAAATCATTCTTTGGAGACGTCGATATAGATGTCTCCATTTCTTTTTGTTTGTAGACATAGCAGTTATGTATGAAACCAACATGCAACTCGTATTGGTTGCATATCACAACTCGTTCCCTCCGAGCTAGAAAATAAATATGCAACCAAATGCAACTGGGTTCGGTTGCATATTTCGAACCGCCTGGAAACGGATTCTAGATACTTTTTAGATATATTATGAAACTAAAAAAATAAAAATAATATTTACGTAGGATATATTTTTATTTTTTCTCCGGGGTGCATATACTTTGTGTAGGTTGCGGTTGCATATAGGCTCTAGAAGCATTTTGAGTCGCCTAGTAGCGAGGTACAAATATGCAACCAGCATTGGTTGCATTTGGTTGCATACATAGTGATGGAAAGCCTAACATGGAGTGCAATAAACTTGCCAACAAATGCATAGTGCCAATAGAATCTCTGAATTGATAAAACGATCCAATGGTTGCATTTTCGGTTGCATATAGGGAGCATTGTACAACAAGTTTAATATAAAGCAAAAATGCCACCTGACTCTACGATGTTTTATAAATGTATTCGAATTTACATTACAAATGTGGAAAAAGCTTCTCCCCAAATGGCTTAGCCAACTCCTTACGAATAGCTCTCAATGTAGATTGGATATTCTTATCATTTGATCGTTGCTCTGCCAATTCGATCTCATATATTTGCTCGATGACATTACCTTGAAACTCATAGGCTTTTTTCAAATAATCTAAAAAGTCATTACGCGTTGTGTAATTGGCAGGTCTCCCTGCTTTTTTTTCATGCCATGTTCTCTTTACACTCTGTTCTTTCTCAGTTGCTATACCAACAGTAGATCTAATCACACCATCGCTAAATAGCTTCTCAGTTTGTGTTCTACCAAGATTTATGTTGAGTTTCTCAAAGATCATTTTAATATCTTTTATTGTAACACCATCGTCTTGGTGTTTTTGCTTGTTGGCTAAATAATTCTCCGTATATGCATGTAGCACAATAGCTTTAAGTTCTATATCTTTCACTACGTAGTTAGGTCTTGCCCAAGTCAAACCTAACTCAGACATTAAAACCTTAACATCGTTTTCTTCCCCTAATTTACGATCACCTTTAAGAAATTGTTTTAACACATTTGTATCACAAAATTTATAAATCGCTACATCTGCCTTTTTATCACAATCCAGCATCTTTTTATATAGGCTAAGATCCACTATTTCGTCAAAATAAGGTTCATTTTTAAAAGCATTAAATATTCTAGCAAAACTTGTTGATTCTTTTCCAACACTAGTTTCTGAGTATCTATCGTAGATAATATCTACTCTCACTTTATGTATTTCGCACCACTCATTTAGATTAAACAGCTGTAATTCAGAAGCTATATTCACATAACAAATTCCTCTCTGTAATAGCAAGTAAACTAAACATAAAAATAACTCCAAATCGGTTTAAATCCCCCCCCCTCTTAGAAGGCCGAAGGGAAAAAGACTAACCTATTAACAAGAAATACATCATATTTGCAAAATTCATTTAGAAAGTTCAGGTGCAGTTGAATCTTAGCACAAAAGGAGGAATGCACGCTTAAACTATAAACTGAATAATAGTAGAAATCAATCGTCGCCGCAACCAAAATTATAAAACCCAGGAGGAACCAACAATGACTAACTATCCAAACATCGACTTTCAGAAAGTGAAAGCAGCTTATGCGAGAGTTCTAAGAAACATTGAGCAGGCACCCATCCATCTCTCTAACCGAGGCCAATACAAAGAAGTTTCCACCATAGAAGGAAAATATTCCTGCAAACTGACTATCAACACCTTTGGGTTCAGTGTAGTTATCTACCTTAGAATACACCGCGAGTATTGCGAAGAAATTCTAAAAATCAGTTCGTTATGTGGCCCAGTCACAGCAGAGTCATTTTTGCCTGCTTCTGAACAGAAAAATTTCAATGCTATCATCAATGATCCCACACTATGTAAAATGCTAGAGAACAACATCCAGCAATTTCATACATGCCTCATCCAAAACCGTGTATGGGAAAATCCTCAGATATACAACAATCTATAAATCGTGAAGCTATAAATTCTAACGTTTCAACTCGTGCGGACAATAAGTTTAAATATCTTATAACAATGTATTGTAACTATCATGAGAGTGGATTATTATGATCTGCTCTCCTAACTACAAAATAATTTTTTGGGGAGGAATACTCAAATGAACAATCAAATACAAGATCAACACCTAACGAGGTAAACAAAAAATTGAGCCAACATGTACAATTCAGTGTAGTAAATACAAAAATCAGTTTTGCAGATTTTTGCCGAGCACTGTATGCACCCATTTATAATGAACAAGGCGAATCGGAGTATTATATCGAGTTATACCACCATTCGGCATCCGAGCATACCTTTCGGTGGTTTGGCTTCAAAAATGGAGAATCTAGTTACGAACCTATGCGAAAGAGACTTCTAACAGGTGCGAGATCAAAATACTGTATGTACTATTCGGTTTGTCCGAGAGACCGCCAAATACAGGATAAAGAAGATGGCAGAAAGATACGTACTACAAGGGCGGATATTACCATAGCAACAGCTTGCTGGCTCGATTTCGATTACAAGCATTTTTCATCAGATATTTGCGAAGCTGATGATATGATCATAGACAAAATTTGTTCTATGGATCCATTTCCAAGCATTATTGTGAAGACACCTGGCGGATATCACTGTTACTTTCTACTGGATAATAAATACCCGGTAGAGGATATATGCTATACCAACCGGCGTATGGAAAAACGTTGGGAAGCAGATCACTGTAGTGACGCTACACGTTTAATGCGGATTCCTATGGGCAAACACTTCAAAGAAGTAGGCGACGGGAAACCGGTAACCATTATTCATTTTGATGATACCTTGAGATATACACTGGATGACTTTGATCACTACCCTGCTGTGAGTGAGTGTAGAACAGGATAAGAACAAAATGGCGCAGATAGCCGCACTACCGCCAAATGAAACGCCTCTAGATTTTGAAATACTAAGAGAAACATTCAAAGATCCTAAACTTGTAGCTAAAATCGAAGCTGCTACATTGGCAGATTATCATGCTTTACTGAGTGGCAGTACGTCAATGAAAAGCCGAAGCGAACGTGATTTTCATATCATTCTGCAACTTCTAAAATCAGATGTATCCGTCACGGATATAAGAAATATTTTTGTTACTTTCCCATGTGGTGATCGGTATAGAGAGAACGGTAGCGGCGATAGATATCTAATAACCCAAATCAACGCTGCTATTGAGCGGTTGAACCAAGAATTCAGTATTGAAATTGTGACAAAAAACTTTGACGATGTGGAATATATCTAGTATAACTTCCTTCCTTTTCTACTAACTTGAACCATTAAAAATATATGTGGCGGAATGGTGGAAACTTTACTATTTCGCCTAAAAGGAGTAATCAAATGAAAACAATAGCAGACCAAATTCTCCAAGCTTCTTTAGCAAATGATATGTTAGCTGTTACTCTATTCGTCCATCAATATGGGAGTTCAATTGCACAACATATTGATTACGAAACCTTTTCTCAGATTGTACAGCATGGCCATGACAGCATTGTGCAAATGCTGATTGGGCATGGAGTGAATGTTAATATGAGGCATCCCAGAACCGGAGCTACAGTTCTTCACAAAATGTGTATACAAGGAAATACTCAGAAAGTCGAACTTTTACTGCACTTAGGGGCCGATACAACTCTGTTAAACTGTGTACGAACCCCATTACTTGATGCAGCATATCATGGGCACTTAGATTGTATAAAGTTACTAGTTGAACATGGTGCGAATCTCAATTATTATGCCGATGATGAGGAAAATGCTATAAATTATGTATTGTTCAGTAAAGTTGAAAATTCGGGCGTGCTCGAATATCTTCTTGCTAATAGCGTAGAGTGTAATGAGGATGCAATAAGCATGTTATCTTCCCAAGAGAAGGTTATACCTGAGCACAGACAAATTTTGAAAAGATGGGGTTATAGTTCTTATTCATATGGTGCGTTATAATATTTAAAAAATTAGTTATTATAGCGTTTAATTTTCATTCCTTATTAAAATGAGTTATCTATCCTTTGAGATTTTGAAAGGAATGTCATTAAATAAAAAATTATCTAAAGACTAACCCAAAAAATCAAATACAAAGTAATAAATACAGAGTTAGATCGCTATTTTCAATCTAACTCTATATAAATCTCAAAATAAATATTGTTGAGTATAGTTTATATATCATAAGATTCATGTATTATATTGCTTAATTTATCAAGTTCATCTAAACCATTTATTTTAATAATATGTTCTCTTAGAATTTCAATCAAATCTATTATCTTTTTGCAATGTTTTTCTATATTGAAATGATCAAACCCCATTTCAGAAGAAAGGTCTGATTCTAGATCGTGTTTATGCATTGCTATACTTAACCCAAGGTTATTCATTAAATTAGAATGGTTAAATAATTCATCGAATTTTAGCCTGGTACTTTCATGTAGCCATATTTCTTGTTTTCTATAAAACTTTTATATGTATAGAGTTCAGAATATACTTTTGCATAAGCAGATTGTCTGACTCCGAAATTTGCCATAAGTATTCTTTCTTTGCTAAGTCTTTTCTCATTCTTTTGGTTAGCTTCCTGAGTATTCTCAAAATTCCGCTTAGTTAAACGAACTGAATATACACTAACACATGCGGCAAATAGTGAAATAATAACTGGCACCCATGTAAGCATAATCTATCCTCCAAGATAGTTTTTTTAAGTTCAAAATTAAATACAAAAAGACCCGGAGGCCTTTTATAGAACATTATATCTGTTATCTATATCTCTTGGAGCAAAGTAACCTTTTATGCAATTGAGGTTTCTTATACAGAGTTGTATATGATTCTTCTCCTTAAAACCGGCATTGGGGTACAGGGGTTCTCCCTCTGTAAATAATCCTCTGACGGAGTCATACTTTCTAATATCATTATCCTCAGTGTATTGGTGTACCATCTGAATAACCGAGCAATCTAGATGTCGAAGTAACAAATCAGATCCCCCCCCTATTTACAGGCATTTCAGAGTTCGTAGCTTCCGTAAATATGCTAAGAGTTTCATATCCTTGCTTTACGACCTGTAAAGAGTCTGAGTACATGAGATTTAGACAATACCCAAGATCAATAACTGCACCGATTACTGCTACATCCCTAATTTTGTTTCTCTTCTTTTGTTCTTCTGCAAATTCGTAAGCACGTTGTAAATTGCCTTCCCAGAAGTAAACTCCGTGCCCAAGCCAGTCATAATCGTTTTCACTAGGATTTAGTATTCCGCCTCTTGATATAACTTCGTCATATACGCTTCTATCGCAACCATGGAATGCAAGTACGAGATTTGGAAGTGTACTATACATATGACTTAACGGTACTCTTTAGTGAGTTTACCATTTTTGTCGTGTGTGCCTGCGCGGACCAGAAAATCAAGCGCCTTTTTCTTGTCGCCTTCTCGCATCATATCTTCTCTAAACTTTTTCATACCTTCAACTTGTTTCTTTATATCTTCTGAAGTCATTTGAGACATGCTGTTCGCCTCCTGAGAATGTTTTACTACATTTTATCACACTGGATTTAGCATAAACAATGCATACTTTAATTCATATAAAAAATAGACCACCTAAATATGGTGGCCTACTTTTTTCTTTACATATAGGCGGTAACCCGATATGCTTAGGGGTACAGGAGTTACAGCTCCTGTACAAATTATGCTTTAAAAGGAGACTGATTGCTATGAGACAACCGAAAAATCCAACAAGTATCCAGCAGACCATTTATGATCTACACTTCGTGAGAGGTTTTGGATACAAGCACATTGCAAACCTTCTGCACTGTAGCCGTACGAACGTTGTGAGCCATGTCAAAAGAGTGGTAAGAAAAATGATCTAAATTTTTAGAACTAGGGAGCTGTACCAGCAGCTCTCTTTTTTATTGCGGCATATCCATGAAGCTCGCCGCCAGCGGGCTTCTACTACACTTAAGGTTACACATATAACCTCTGGGTGTCAATCCCCACGATGTATTTTTATTAAATCATCCAGGCATCATCTTCGTCAATTATATGGATACTCAGAGTCACTACTTCCATTACAGTGTAGACGCGCAACCCAAAACGAATGCCCAGACGATTATACGAATATAATTTCTCATAGGTTCTCCGATGTGAACGATCAGCTGTTCTCAGGATGTGCATTAGCATATGTTATCCCGCCATGCATTGTCGGAGGAATATACGATCATGTATGCGTAGTACACCCTGAGAACATGAGTCCATGTAGCAATGGCATGCACTGAATCCCATATGCTACTTGACAATATGTTTCAGATCTTGTTCTGCTAGAAGTTGGCAAAAATATTTATACGCTAGAGTGATATCCTGCACCTGGGTATATATAGGGATCTACAAACAGATCCTGCACTTTAGTTATAATAAAAAAAACCGTCTGCATTTCTGTATGCTAATCAGGATGATGGTGCTAGCATGTTATTATATTTAACCAGATATTTCAACGCATCTATATGCGCGAGTTAAAATGGAGGTTTCAAAGTCATCTTGACTGGTTTATGCACATGCGCGTTCGAATGCAAAGCAGAGATGGAGCGCCGAAGGCTGTCTATATAGCTAAATACCCCAGATGACTATGGGCACTAGTCCTCCCTGTATCTATATAAAATACACAGCTGTATGCCACATTCCGAGCGCTATATTCGTATTGGTCTTCACGTGATGGATTGGGCAAGAATACATACAAGAAAGAGGAGAACATGTAGTTCTCCCCTATATGGGACTAACTGACTCGTGCGGAAGCCGTAGCATTCATGCTTAAATCCGCGAACACATGGATGTTCGAATGTAGCGCGGTCCTGCGCTAAATACCTGTGTAGCATCTAACAAAAAAATTAAACCACAACTGTATATGCTCCAGTCAATATAATCTAGTATATATTGACACCCCATATGCGGAAAACCCATGCTACAATGCATATCTCCGTGGGGTCTCTTTAATTTCTATGCTCCTGTTCTCAGGGAATTCGAGGTGTCTAAATACATGGGTGCGCCTTGGAATACTTTGTGCGTACACTACATATAAATGACTCCCCGAGAACAAGGTATACATAGAAATTTAGACGCTATATAGACATACAAAAAGAAGCAGACAAAATACGCCTGCTTCCTTCTTCTTTGCTGGGAGTTCATACCCATGTATATTTGCTGGAGCAGCTAGCTCCATCTTATTTTTTAGATACAGGACTGGTTAGATGCCATCAGACGTAGATGGATGCTCCCTTGGCATCTAAGCTTACCGAATGAAGAAATCTTTTGAGGAGTGTTGCACTCCCATATGAAATTTAAGCAGAATACCTGCAAAACCATAAGATACATAAGGAATATCTCACAGGTGTCATAACAATTTGAAACACTAACCTTGCCCTTACGTACATTAAAACATGTATATGTAATCTAGGTCAATTATATGTATTCACGTGTGCTGGGTAAAAGTAACACCATGCGTAATAGTAAAATACATGTATTTATGGTATATATAAGTAGTGGGAGAGCAGGAACCACAGACTGAAAGGTGGATGATAGCTTGACTACATCCAGAAAATCGCGGGTTAAGGCCCGCAAGATGGCTAAGAAAACTTTGCGAGATAAATATGATACACATCTATTCATCCTGCAAGTATTGGCAGCCGGTTGCACCATCGGAATCACCCTAATACACGCTTTGTCCTAGAGTCCATGATGTAATACATGTTCTTTCAGTGTAATCTGTGTATTTTTGCCTGCTCTCTCCGTAAAAATAGCAAAACACGTGTATTTAATTTCTGTCAATTACATATAGAAAAGGGAGAGCATTTCGCTCTCCCCTTTTCTTAGTTATTTCAATAAGTAACTTCACTTAATACAATTATATGGTTATTTGTGGTAAAATTGTATGAAGGACGGTCGGATCTTTTACACCTGGAGGGGTGCACCCTTGGCATCTAAGCATACCAAACGGAAAAAGATTACAAAGCCAGAAGCAAGAACTAAGCTCACATCAGTGGGCGATTGCCTCCGCGCCACGTACTATCTGATAAGAGTAGTGAAAGAGTTCCTGCAAGATAATATTTAATGTAAAATATGTCTTATCAGTGTCCTAACAGTGTGAGGTACCGACCGTCCCCATAAAAATATCAAAACACGTGTATCTAACTTCTGTCAATTACATACAGAAAAGAGGATCCTGGCACATAAGAATCCTCTTTTACATTAGTCTATAGAATTTTTTTCTAGCTTAGCGCAAATTCCATCTGTATGCAGCTACCTCAGCCATGTATTCGGGTCCCATATGTTGTGCCCACGCTACATCGCTAATTATTATCTCATGCATTTCAGGTGAATATACAATGCGTTCGGATTCGCTAACATCAATATGATGTTCTTTTACGAGAGCGTCCCTGATAGCATTTTTGAAGCTAGGGTACCCGTTCTCTCTTTCAAATATTAACCGATTTTCAATGTTATGGTTTAGGGACGTATTCTTCGTTTTGATCATATGCTATCACCACCTTGTCTAGTTTTAATACGCCATGTTTAATTATGTCACTATTACAAATAACCAATTGATCATACATGTATTTTGCTATATTGTGCAAAAAATAGCTAGATTTTATCTCTCCACTATTTTTATAATGCATATTTATTTCATCTATGAGGGCAAATAAATCTGTACCGTCTGCAACGCCACCAAATACATAATCATATTGAGAACCCATGTCAAATAAAGAAGACCTATTCATGTATATAAAATCGGACCATTTTTCGTTCATTCGTGTGAATATTTGCCCCTTGAAGTCATTTCGTAATCTAGTTCTATCTAAATTATACACAAAAACAATAGGGTCTGCACCAAGATTATCTGCTTTTCGTTTAGCAATTTCGCTAGCTTGTCTGAAATCAGTGGTGAGATAAAATCCCTTCCCGAAATCAAGGTTTCTCCTGCCAGCATTTATATCTACACCTTTCAAAAGAGAAAAATAATTGTGCGAGAGTGTCCCATGATACACGGGAGATGTTATTCTATCAAATTGTCTAGATCGTATAGAAGCTTTGAGCATTTCATACCCCAGTGTATAACGTATTCAGCCACACCATAACTAAAAAATGTACTGTTTATATATTTTACCATGTAGTATTACAACCTACAATAAGCTATGATTGAAAAATGTGCGCCCAGATGTGAAAAATAGAAGGATTACACATGTTTTAATCTAGTGTGCATACTAACAACAGAATACATGCCACATCTCTTGTTTATCCTTATAATAGCAACTCGATATCTATCATGAGAATTTTCATTCCTGATTTTTCCCATTAAACCTAGAGCCTGATACATTTCTTTAAATTCTAACTTTTTTATGTGTATACCCATTAAAACATTCGGATTTTACCTTTGTCAATTTCTCACATATGAAAGGGGAGAACAAATTGCTCTCCCCTTAACGTAAAAAATCTCCCGTATGGGAGGTGCTTTCTATTTAAATAAGTGACTTAACTTTTTACTTGAAATCGACGTAAATAGTATCCATATTCGTACTGTGCGGATGGATGGTCAGCGTTTTGCTTCCCGCTGTAACTGTCCTGTCCTTACCATCCTGTACAGCTGCCTTAAGCACTGATTCCAGGTTGCTTGGAACATCAATACCTACAGCTTTTAGCGTGGATACCATCACCTTGATGGAGGTAGCATCTGTAGCCGTGAACGACATAACTTGATTGTTCTGCCCTGCAGATGTGGCAGTTTCATAACTCACAGCGACTTTGCCTGAAGGATTATACACGTTTACAACGTCGTCGCTGTTTGTACGAGTGTAGTAGCCCGGGTAGTTTTTGATAGCCGCGTCGATTGCCGCTTTAGCTCCCTTAAGGTTGCTAGGTGTTTCCTGCACTGTAGGGATGATGTCAGTTGACGTTGGCATATCAGGACGGGCCTTAAGCTCTGCAAGTCCGGCGTCTTTGGCCTTCTTGATGAAGGCTACAGCTTCCGCACGCGTGAGGTAATCACTAGATGAGTAACCGTCCACCGTATTACCTTTTTTACCATTAGCCTGGCCTGTACCAAGCAGGTAACGAACAGCGTCTTTGGTAATGAAGTTGATGCCCTGAGCGGAGACGATAAGGTCTGCGACTTCGCCACGAGTCATCGGTGTATTTCTTGCCTGTACATTTGAAATGCCTTTGACAGGCCAGTTGAGGCTAGTGGCTACATTGTAGACTGGGTCTGCCCAGTTGTTTTTCACTTGGCTCTTGTCAATTTTTTGGTAGGTTGAAACGAACATCATGAGAAACTCGGCTTCACTGACTTGCTTGTTTGGCTTGAACGTGCCATCCGGGTACCCTTTAACGATACCATTAGTCACAGCCCATTTAATTGTAGAGTACGCCCAGTGACTGGATTTTACATCCTTGAAACCAGAAACGGCAGCAGCCTGTACAGTTGATGTAAATAAACAGACTCCTACTAGCAAAACACAAAAAACATACGTTATCTTATTCCTCGTTAGTTCCAATATTTACACTCCTCCATTTTTATTTTGTCACCAATCCATTAAAAATTCTAAGTTTTCATGCAATCAAGTAATTACTTCTTATTTAAGATAAGCTATCTCTGATAAAATAGAACTATCTAACAATCAGGAGGACGCTTATGTTAAACTCTGTAGCGGACACATCTTTCTTTGCTGGTGTAGCAAACGAAACTAACCGTGAAGAAATTGAGTCTGGATTTTTATTAAGAAAATACCCACGTGGACAAGTGCTTTATGAGCACGGCGATCAGGGTGACAGCATGTATATCGTCAAATCAGGGTCACTCAAAATTTACCGTACAGATGATCGTTCTGAAATCATACTCGGTCACCAATTTGCCGGCGAAGCTGTCGGAGAGTTGGAATTATTTCATCATGATTCCGCACATACAGCATCTGTAGCTACACTTGAAGCCAGTGAATTATGGGTAATCAAACGACAAGATATGGATGAACTTATACAAAAATATCCCGAGCTGATGCGTAAGGTAATCTACATACTTAGCGAGCGTTTAACACAGGCTGACCGCAAAATCGAATACCTAACGTTTCTAGATGTGCGAATACGTGTAGCCAACTTACTCCTTGATCTCTGTTCTAATTTTGGTGTTGAAGAACAAAGCTCTTTAAAAATTAACTGGAAGTTTACCCATCAACATCTGTCTGATATGATCGGAGTCACGCGAGAAACCGTTACAAAAACGCTTAATGAGTTTCAACAAAATGGGTGGCTCTCTTTTGTGAATCGTCAATTAACAATTCACAGCATCCAAGCTGTACGTGAATACGCCGATGGACCCCTTACTGCTTTAGAGGCTACCGAAAGAAAATGGCACTCCCTACACAAGTACATGTAATACGGTAGAATGGCAATACATATACACTTGTTTAAGAAAACAGGTTCCCCCCAGAGGATTACTTCCTCTGGTTTTTTGGTTTTCACTTAATTATTTATTGTGTGTGCGAATTCGGTTGCTTCTATTAGTAAGTATCACCTCCATACTGTTTTTGACATGATCATACACTTTAATGAAAAACTTTTCTGTGTGTTCGGTTACCAAAAAATTGTGTTCTTACTCACAATATCAATTAGTACTTGAGAAGAATCTATTAATTCTTTTAGTAATTCCTATTAAGGCATGTATTGTTATCTTGTCCGAAAAATTAGCTGTGTGTTTTGATTGCATTACTTTGAGAGGAAAGTAGGGGTTATTATCAAACACGATGCAAAAAACATTCTACCGCCAGCTAAAATCGATGTGCCTGTCGAGCATATTCAGATTGTTCTGGATGGGATGGTAAAAAGTCTTTTAAATGAAAGTTCTAAAGGTGCAACAGTCACTAGGATGATTGCAGAATTATATAATTGTTGCCTAGAACTGATAATAAGTGAACACAATATCGAAGTCGTTGTTTATCAAATTGAAACCAGAGAATTAGCTGCATATGCCAAATATGATTTGTACAGCAAAAAGATCATGTACACACTCCAAAACGAAACTGTGAACAAATGTATGGCAGATTTGATCATGCTACATGAACTGGACAAGCTATAGACACTCTATGACGGTAAATCTATTCACGCATATGCGTGCGAGTTGAAATCAAAAGGAGATGACCTATGCCACGCCCTAAACCTCATGCTGATTGGTTAACCCAGTGTTTAAACCCCGACTGCAAAAGTGACAATCTACAGCTCAATCCTGGAAAGAAATAGACAGATGCTGTAATGAAGTGTAATGCCTGTGGACTGAAATTTGAAATCTTAATGCTTTGATTAGTGACTTAATTCTTTATTTATCTTGATATTTTGCAATATGGAAAAGTGAGGGCGATATTTTGAACGCCCTCGCTTTTTAGAATGCTAGCAACCACCTTTGATTTAATGATTAAAAACACCCAGACTTTTCAGATAGTCTGGTATCTCCATTACATCCGTATATCCCATTTCCTGAAAAGAATCGACAAACTGAACATCTCCCCAGAACTGAATATCTTGCCTACCAGCCAGCTTCATCGTCCCTCTACATTTCAAAACCATTTCAGGAAAGGTATCCCCTGTATATTCCAGTGTAAGTAAATCTCCTCCATGCTCTAACCTCATCACTATATCTACTCCATCACCACGGTATACTCCAATATTGTTTACAGTAAAGCATTCTTCTTTTCTATATTTGGCTTCGATTAGCGCAGTTATAATATCGTCTACCGTAATTTTAATATTGTTCATAGTGTCTCCTCCAATTTGATTGTTTGTCATGAGGCTGCTGTAAATGTATAACTAATTTCATTTAATGTATGGAAGAACTGCGAGCGAAATGAAAATGATAGAATGTGCAGATCTATCAGATCATTTATATTTAAAGCTTTTAATTTCCCCATCATGCATTAGAGGCTAGAGACTTGGGGCTACAGATCTTTTTTATGTTCTTTGAAGAACTCCATCACTTCATCTAAATCATATCTTACACTTCGACCCAGAACATATCGGGGGAACCTATCAAGCTTTTGCAACTTGAAAAGATTCCTTCGAGTTATGCCTAAAGCCATAGCTAATTGTTTTGATGTGATCAGTCTTCTCATCTCATCCCCTCCAAACAACGCAAATACGTTAAATTGATAGGAACATTAAAACATGTCTTAAATTTTTCTGTCAATATAAGTATCAATATTTAAAATTACTGTCTTGCTATTTATTGAAAACTTTAATTCATCTAAGAATCTATAATTATCCCGCCAAATAAACATTATAATTAGTTAACATGTAATATCTATAGTTACAAAATATCCAAAAAGAGCATTCATTGTTGAACACTCTTTTTAACATTCAATATTTTTCATTTTCCCTACCATGAACTATTATCAACTTATTGTGTTCCTTAACATTATCTCACAAATCTACTGCCTCTTTGATTTGTTTTGCAAACACTCTACCACTTTTCTTAAAATTACTATACTCTAGTAATTTAATATCGTCTCTAATAGTTACTTCGGGATTACGTAAGATAAGTTCAATATCAGAATCAATTAGTTCAATGTTATCTTGTACATACTTTGTTAAAGAAATAATGTCTTGCAAATCATATTGTTTTAATCTAAATTTTTCTTTGAATTTGTTCAGTATTTCGTCGTCTTGAGAAGTAATATTACCACTAAAATAACCACCAAATTCCATGAATTCGCTATAGTTACTTATTTCAACATCGTGCTCCATAATATTTATAGGTATGTTTAGAAGCAATTTAATCTGTTCATGAGTTAAGTCGTTCTCATACTTCCTAATGGATACTAAAATATTAGATACTGTTACCAAATCGAACTGACCATTCTGAAAATCTTCATACAACTCATTAAAATTTCTAAGCATGGATAAATTCTGCATTTGACTACCTCATTTCTAATTATATTTTACATGCTATTTCTGTATTTACAGCATAGCGAATAAAGTTTGTTAGGAATACACCAAATTAATTCCATATACTTCCTGCATACTTATTATAGCTTTTTCTACTTGTTAAACATTATTACCGTAAAGCCTTAACAGCCTTTCAAAGGATTGTTGATCTTGCGAAACTTTCAAATATTCAATTTGCTTTTTTTCATTCAATATATGAAGCTCTATAGTTTTATCAGCCGCTGGAGGAATTTTTGACGATATGATTGCTTCAATAAATAAAGTGAGCGGGGTTCCTACTGCGTGTTTAAAGTTAAAACCTATTATTTGTAGTATATTAAAAGTTTCTTTTGATAATATTGGTTTGAACATTTCAATTCCTTGTCTTATCTTCTCTGCATCTTCATTACTACTCTGCTGGATAATACTTTCTAATATCGGTATGATGCTGCTTGTAATATAATTTATATCTTCTTCTGAAATTTTTTGTGCTATCAAATTTTCTTCATATGTTTGAGTAACCTGAATAAGTTGATTTTTATCAGAAATCAATTCATTAATAATTTCTTCAAGACTACTAATAATTTCTGTTTGATTGCCTTTTTGCTTCACAGTACGGATCTTGTCAAATATTGCATCTACACTTTTCTTTGCAATTTGGCTGACTATCTCTGAAGCTATCTTTACCGACTCTGTATTAATATCCATAATAAATTTCCCTCCTCTATATTTTGCTTTAGTTTGTCCAAATATTTACCAGTCTTCTGTATCTATCATGTAATATATGCTAAGTATCAGGAAACCTGTAATTCTAGTATATGTGTCACAGTATAAATACTATTCCCCCCTTAAATCTTCATTTTTATTCACTACGATTATTCTTATTTTCTTCTTTAAGCACATAAATGGCTTCATGTTCTAATCCACTAAATTTCCCTATAATGTAGCTGGCTTCCCCCATATGATTTTTTGTTTTTTCTATAGATATGCCTTTAATTTTATGTTGTATTTCTCCATCTTTCACTATCCTATTACCAATCATTACAATTTTATTCTTATCAATCTCCATACTCATTAAAGCAACTATTGACTGACTACTATAAAAATATCCCTGTATGCTTTCCGATTGTCTAACACGACCTGAAATTCTATCTTCTCCAACTTTAATTAGTTTCATAAAATTTCTTTTAAAGAATATAAAGCTTCTTGTTAATGGTACTACGGTTTTATCAATTAAAAAATAGCAATCTTCTAAGACTATAGGAGAAGTTGAGTTAAATAATCTTTCAATCATTTTTATTACTCCTTTTTTTCAACCGCCATAATAAGCAAAGCATGTTTTAATTCTTCAATTTCATTAACAAGATCATGAACATCTCTGCGCATTAAGTAAAGTTGGCCTTTTCTCTCTTCAAAATTAATTTTAATATTTCTTGAGAACGGCTTTGAGTTTTTATTCTCAGAAGGTGCTTTATAGTAAGTGATTTTTGCAGTTACTTGCATTGGACTTTGACTTCCAAAAAAATCTACTGCAGAATCGTAAAAAAAGCTAATTTCTTCCCCTTTATCTAAAAGAGGCATATTCCTGAACATATTCAGTTCGTTTAATGTTGATCCTTTATAATCAAGATCAGGGAAAAATTCTACTGATATATCGTATGCGGCTCCACCACCAGTGTTTTTTATCACAATAAATAAAAAATTAGGGTCCTTGTATTCGGGTACTACTTTCACACTTACAGCTGGTTCTTCCATAAGTTCTCTTTGCCGTTTTGATTCTACAGCCATTTTTCGAGTTTCAATCAGATAAAGAAAAGTTACTAATAGTAGCAATATGCCTCCAATGGAAGCAACTGAAGTTGAAATTGATACTAACGCAGTGAAGAAGTTTTGGTTGAGATTCATGGTTTGAACGTAATTTGTAAGTATTACAAATATAAAAACCAATACTAGCGCTAAAATAGATAGTAATAAAATATCTTTTATTATTTTCATTTTACCTCCTAACACATTTTAGTTATAAAAATTTCCCATAGTGATATATTCACAAAATTCGGTTTATCATATATTTCAGCTGTTAATACATCATATTTTGTTATGTAGCTTTCTACTATCTATATCAGCTAACCATTTGATTGTTACAATGAATAACCTTCTACATCTTTATTTTATCATTATTTGGACAATACTGGAATATAAGTATTGAGCTTTAACTCTTTTTACTTTTGTTAAATAATTGCTTTCATACTGTTCTAAACTAAAGTTCTATAAATAATAATTTTTGAATAAATCCCCAGTAACTGTGCTAATCGACTCGCGTGCTCACAGCCGCTATCTCGGACTGGAAGAAACGATGGACAAAGTAGCCGGACATATCCCAGGCGCAGTGAATTTCTTCTGGCAGGATGTGTTGACCGAGGCGGGGAGTTTGAAGTCGGCGGAGCAGTTGGAAGAGCATTTTGCTGAACTGGATAAAGATGCGGAGATTATTGTGTATTGTGGGTCTGGTGTGTCGGCATGTCCGAATGTGGTGGCGCTGACGCAGATTGGATTTCAGAATGTGAAATTATATCCGGGAAGCTGGAGTGATTGGATTAGTTACGAGGATAATCCAATTGGGAAGAGTAAGGAAGCTTAATTATCGTTCAAAGTAGCAAAACCCGCTTTTAAAGCGGGCTTTGCTGCTTTGGGGCATTCTAAACTGTGTTCTTATAAGAAGATATTAACAACGCGATTCAATAACTTATGCAGTTTTAATCTATGAATAGCTACCAAAAAATTGTTCAGTTATGTTTGTATCTAGACACAAAAAATTTCTGAGATCATATTTACAGCTTCTAGAAATTATAACTTTCCAACATATATACAGACTTCAAACGTATATCTGAAACATAAATACTATCTTGTAGGATTTCAATTCCTTTTCAGATATTCTAGTCATCCACTTTTATTCTTGGTCATTTTTAGGTACCACGCTTCCATTTTTATCAAACATCCACTTTTCTATTTCTTCTTCAAAAATCAAATGCTTACTATTACTTTTTAGAACTTTAAATAGCAGAGCAGCCACTTTGCCCCCATCATCAATTATAGAATGACTTTCATTAAAATAAGAATAAAACTCATATTTAAATCCTTTGATAGCTACAAAATGATCTAAAATCTTAATATACCTTTTTGATTCAAACTCGTGTTCTCCTTTAGTTAACTGATTCGGCACTCTTGGTGCTGCATTCAAAATTGGACTTAGAACATCTTGATAATTAGAAGTTATATTAAAATCATTATCATAAAAGAATTCATCTTGCGTATTTAATGACTTTATTTTTTCCAAGTTTTCTTCTAACAATTGGTCTGTTTTTTGTTTTTCTACTTCACTACATGCAATCCACGTAATCGTGGGAGTCTTCATCATGATTAATTTCATATTTAATTTAATAGTTCTAATTAAGCCATCCCAATCTGAATCCTCTGCTTCACGCAAGATCGCCAACTTAATTCCTTCATCTTTTGCAAAATCGATGGCTCCTTTTGTATAACCTACAGTAGTTACAACAAACGCTTCATCTGGTTTAATTTGCATAATAGCTCCGAAAAAATCTCTTATAATTCCAATACCTATAACTTTATTATATTCTTTACACTCTATTAAAATTCTTTTTGAAATTCCGCTTTTCTCAACTGTAACATCGATTTGATGTTGTGCTGTTTTACCATCCCCTCTTAACCTAAGATCATGAATTACAGAATCACTTTCATCGATAAGTTTATATACAACTGCGGCTAATCTTTCATATTTGCTACCATTTTTTAATTTTTCCTTTGCAATTAGCTTGTCGTATATTTGTGCAAAATTAGACATTACAATCAGCACTCCTTATAACTAATCAAATTTGTATTGACTCTATATAATGTACTACTCAAAAAATTCTATACTTCTCTTTTGGTATACTCTAAACCATGTTCAACTATATAATCGATCAACTCATTCAAACGATCACTATCTTTTTGAGAATTATCATTGATTTTTACACATCCTACAAGATAGGCAAACGATAGATTATATTTCTGAACTTTTTAGTTAATATTATTTTTCTCTTTCAAAATAGATATAGATTGCCGCCACGTATGTTGATATCGTAATCTGTGCACCTTTTCCTTTTTGATTCATGTGTACTCCTAAATTTTTAGTTATCTCTTTTTTATTTCACCTTTGTGGATCAATTCTATGATTTCAAAAATTCGATCTTATAAACCGTAAGTATTTACTTCTTTTATAACTTCTGCCGAGAAATTCGAAAACCAATTTTGCTTTTCTACCTACATCAAAAATAAATTAGAAACATCATCCGAACCTCCAAATTGTTTAGCAATAATATGACAACGCTGTAAAGGAACATGATTCCAAAGTTTAATCAATTCTTGCCGATTCGCATTAGGCTTTTGTATATCATATCTATCTCCCCAAAACTTTCCACAAGCCCAACAACATGGCTCTCACCAGTCTATACATTTTTCATCTAACCAATTCATCCAGCATTCAAATATTTTTGCTTTTGAAGACGTTGACATGTTACTACTCCTTTCTTAGTCAGCATATAACTTTGACTTGTTATTTAGATATTCATTGATTACTATAATCAATTCAGATATTTAACAAAAGCTTTGTTTATGTTTGTTTCTTGAAATCCGATCTTCTTATGAAATATTTGACTCACATACCTGCCTTGTGTGCGATATTTATCATAGAGTCTAATATACCGTTGCACTTCCGCCTTAAACCAATCTCTGTATACACAAAATACTCTCACGAATTCGTGAGAGTATCCACATCCATCTAAACAAACTATAATTCATCCGCTCTACCATAAACATATACGACATGACCAATCTGCTCTATACCGCATCCTCCCCCTCCCTACTCAACCACACAATCCCCCTGCAAAACATACCCTACATACTCCCGCGCACTGCGTTCCACCTGCTCATCTGTCGCCTGAAACGAAGCACCGAAAAATGTAAAATACGCCAATCCAATCGCCCCTACATGGCGTAAGCTTGCTTGAAACGGAGCCATAATTTGCTCCACTGTCAAAGAAACCGAACCATCCGGCGAATAGCTCGTCTGTCTATCACCAATAGACATCGCTAGTCCGAACAGTTTGCCCTTCAAACGGTCACCGGTCGATCCATACGCCCAACCGTACGTAAACACATCGTCCATCCATTTTTTCAATAACGGCGGATAGCTGTACCAGTATAATGGAAATTGCAAAATGATCCGATCGTACTGTTCCAACAATTGCTGTTCCCGTTTCACATCGATCTGCCAATCTGGGTAGGTCGTATACAATTCATGCACTGTAATCGATTGTGGATGCAGCAGCAGCTCCTGTTGCCAGCGGCGATTCACACGTGATTGCTGCAAATTTGGATGTGCCAGTATAACGAGTGTTTGGGTCATATTGTATTCTCCTTCCTTATCGCTCCGTCTTTTCTTCATCATAGATAGTATGCATTTTGTTATATGCCTGTTGCTATATTTCGGAATATGCTCATTATGCTACCATCGGTTCCAGATGAAAATACACACAATAAAGTAACCTACTTACCTGAAGGTATGTACTAGACGGTGATGATCGTCTATGCCACAATTAAAATTTAACGGGATATAATCATCTGCAATGAACAGAAATTCATCTGTCGATCGATAAAATGGGGGATTTGTTTTCCCTGCATCCATACGACCATCTATTGCACACTGACATGAAAAGGAATGAGATGATGAAACAATACAATCTGGGCATTGAAGCTACATTAGAGATCATCGGCGGCAAATGGAAAGCGCTCATTATTTGTCTGCTCATGACTGGCGTAAAACGAACCGGACAGCTAGAACGCAGCATCAAGGGCATTTCGCAAAAAGTACTTATTCAACAATTGCGCGAGCTGGAACGCGACGGTCTCGTAGAGCGCAAAGTATATGACCAGATGCCACCGCGCGTAGAATACAGCCTCACTCTGTACGGTGTCACCGCTAACCAAATTGTAGAAGTAATGTGCGCTTGGGGAACGGAAAACATTAAAATGCGGCAGCAAGCCGGTGAAGAAATCGAATTGTTGGACAACGATTCCCATCCTCCATTTTTATCATAAAACATGAACTATACTGCATGATCAATCCAACCAGACTTTCCACAATCTTATCCGCTCTAACCGGTGCTTTATTCCAATCCATACATGCGTGACATGCGTGCATTTACAGCGCTATTCAAATAAACGACAGCAAATCCCCCTTCTCACCTGCACTCCCCTACTCCCACAAATATTTCATCTCCCGATACCCCAAATCCCACACTTTCTCCTCCCCTTCAAGCGTAATCGTCAATTCCTTCCCTTGCTCGAAAAACCAGTAAAACTTCAGCGGCTCGCCTTGCTGATACGTTGCACAATCGGACAACGTTTCTTGCCCATCTACAGACAGCGTTATTTTGCCTTGGGCAGCGCCCGAATCGGGATCAGGGACTCCATAATTGACGAACAGATACACATCTTTACCTCCCAAATCATACGTATACGTCGTCGCTTTCCCGTCTTTGGCATTATAAACATTAAATTGCGGCGAAATTTCCTTGCCATCGATCGTAAACGAAGACAACGACGCTTGTTGACCTGGTTTGCCGTCACGATCTGTCCATTCGTTTAACGCTGTAAACACGCCTTGTCTTTGCGTAAACAGCTCGTCAATGCCTTTATTTAATACTATCGTTCCTGCGATAAGTAAGGCAGCGCCGATAATTGCAATTCCCGTTTTTTGGAGCACTGTAGTGCCGCGAGTTCCTAGTTTATAGGCACCGTAGCCGATCGCTGCTCCCCACGAGTTTTGAATCACATCGTTAATATCGAAGCTGCCAAGCTTGGTAAATGCTTGTACCGTTTCCAAAGTAATAATGCATAACATAAATAACCCGATAAACCGGAAAAACGAAATACGATACAGCAACGGAATAAACAGACCAAAAGGAATAAAAGCGAAAGTATTCCCAAAACTCACAAGCTTCATAATTGACGGTGACAAAAGTTCAGCTACATCAGGTAATTTATAAAAACTATCTGGAATCCACATAAAAGTGTATTCACTCGACTGCGCCACATCACCCATTCGCTCAAAACCGACAAACATAAAATAAAGAATAAGAATCGTATACACAATAAAGAGGATCAAGATCGTTTTGCGCATCGTAGACATCGTTTGCTCCTTCGTCATCAGGTGTTTTGTTCTACGAGTAAGACGAAGGATCATTGCAAATTGTATCCATACGCAAACAGCAGATGATCTGTACGAAGCGAAACGATTGTTTAGTTGCCTAATACTTTGACCGAGATGAATTTGAGTGTTGAATCTGTTTTAAGATCGCATGGATCAGGATTTCAGTACACCATCAAAATTAACATTTAACTTGGTCAGAGTATTAGGGCGTGTACACAAACCTGGCGTGCTGGGGCAGCCACCACTGGTACGGAATAAGGGGATGGACTCCCGTCTCGCACCGGAATCTACGAAGTAGGAGTACATTGCTGCTCGCAGCCTGCGAGTTTGCGTACACGCTCTAGTAGTGAGCCGTCTTCTTGCCTAAACGCTTTTGAAAACTCGGCAAATCATTACCCTATCCAGACGATCAACTAAATATATAAAACATCTAAACTAAGCAATTACAACTCCCCTCACCTACTGCCACTCGCTATCGTTTCAACGCCGACGCATAGGGTAAGGAACATCTAACTGCATCGCTTTACTGTTGATTCAGTGTTAGTTGTAGCATGTCCGCTTATTCATTTCCACCACTACTCTTATTTATAAAACATCAGCAACTACCGAAAGGAGCCAACCAATGAACGTGCAAAAAGCACTCATTTCAGGGGCAAGTATCGCCGGGCTTAGCACGGCTTTCTGGCTAAGCAAGGCAGGCTGGGAAATTACAATTATCGAACGGGCGCGTTCGTTTCGTGATGGCGGGCAAAATGTCGATGTGCGTGGTATCGCGCGCGAAGTGCTGCAAATGATGGGTCTGGAAGATCAGGTTCGGCAGCAGACAACGACCGAAGAAGGAACGGCATTTGTAAATGAAAAAGGGCAAGTTGTCGGCGCTTTTCCGGTAGAAGATGCGGACGGCTTGACCGCAGAGTTGGAAATTTTGCGAGGCGATTTGGCGCGGATCGTGCTTGAAGCGCTGCCGCCGAATGTGCATATTCGTTACGGCGACTGGATTGAACAAGTCGTAAACTATACTGACCATGTTGAGATCGGTCTACATTCCGGACAAATGGAAACGTATGACTTGCTCATTATCGCTGAAGGCGTACGCTCTCGCACACGCGACCAGCTGTTTGGAGAACGTGTATCCCGGCGCGAACTTGGTCTCAATATTGCCTATGGAACGATTGCGCGCGAAGCTGGCGATGATCGATGGTGGCGATGGTATACGGCTACAGGCGGTCGTCAAATTTCGCTTCGTCCTGATAATCAGGGCACGATTCGTGCGATGTTGGCGTTTAAAGATGATAAACATAATCTTGCTGCACTGCCTGCTGAGCAAGCGCGAGCTGAACTGCAAGTTGTCTTTGCCGGAGCAGGTTGGCAACATGAACGTGTCATTGCAGGGTTTGCGACATCGAAGGACGTGTATTTCGATTATTTGACTCAAATTATGATGTCTAGCTGGTCAGAAGGCAGAGTATGCGTAACCGGCGATGCAGCATGGTGTGTGACACCGATCGGCGGAGGCGGCTCATCGCTCGCTTTAATCGGCGGTTATGTGCTGGCGGCATTTCTGTCACAATGTGATGATACCGAACTGGCTAGCATCCAAAATTGCCTGCACCAATATGAGCAATGGATGCGCCCACTAGTCGATAAAGCACAGCAATTGCCGCCCGGAGCACCTGATCTATTTTACCCAAAAACGAAAATTGGCGTTGGCACGATGCAAACTTGTATCCGCATCGCCAGCTTCCGTCCAATTCGCAAACTCGCTTCCCGTATCGGTCATGTTGCGCGTACGAAACAATCGCTGCCTGCTATCCGCATGACACAGACGGCACAGTAATCGTTATGAGTATGGGATTATTGCACAGATGAACAAAGCGAGCATGCGAAATACGCCGGTATACACATTGCCGATTCAAGTCGTTAAGCAGGAATTCGTATGGATATAAGTGCCTAATATGACACCTGCCGATAGACGTTCAGCGGTCAATATAAGTAAGTGTTCGTCTGGATGTAAGTTAAAAATATTTCACTTTATGTACATGACAAATCGGTCATTACATTCGCTCTGTTGCTATATTGTAAGCACGTATTTCTTTTAAAATATTCTTTCTGAAACATTTCCTTGAAGCATTTCTATTGAAACGTGAACCGCACTCCATGCTGTTTGACGTCTGGCAATAATTTTATCGATCTACTGCTGATGATCCATGTATGGATCGATCTTAGTGTATGCACACCGCTGATAGGAGCAAAGATCGCATTGTTTGCTCCTATCGACAGTGAATTGGTAAGCTTTAAACATTAGCATACTTTGATCAGCCACAGTATACCGGAATATAGTAGCATCCGTATACTATGCCCTCTACCAGATCGACAGCTTGCTCTGGCATTATTCAGCCGTAGCCGCCCCATCCTCACTCGGTTTCACAAATATTAACCGATCCCAGGCACTCCAACAATGCAAATGATCCGCACAATAGGCGCGCAGCCATAACTCACCGTTCATGCGGCGCAAATAAAATCCTTTTGGAAATGTATCGTCCTCACTAAGCGGCTCCGAAGCAACAGTAACCGAATTGGATGGAGCTTGATTACGCCGTACGTCTTGATGTGTATCTTCTGGCTGATCCAAATAGAGCAATCGCCAATAAGGAGCAAGCTCAAGCGGACATAGCTGTAAGCCCAATTGTTTAGCCCTTTGGAAAATAAGTTCCATTGTCGCTCCGTCCGGAAATCCTAAATGTGCTACCGTCAGTTCAACCGTTTGCAATGTGTAAACGTGAGCCGAGACGATAAAGCGATCATCATGAAGCAAAATAGCTCCATATGCATTCGTATGAATCGCACAGTGCTGCAATTTTGCGATAAGTTCCGATTTGCTCAGACCGCCGATTGTGATCGTCCTTTGTACAGTGGGGCAATTAGGATACATCTGTTGATCTAGATTCAGCATAAAAGATGCACACTCCTTTTCATCCGAATTGCTTGAAATGAAATCAAGACAACCTACTAGTAGCTTGACCAAGTTCAATGTTAATTTTGATGGTGTGCTAAAATCCTGATCCATGCGATCTTAAAACAGATTCAACACTCCAATTCATCTCGGTCAATGTACTAAGGCGTGTACGCAAGCCTGGCGTGTTGGAGCATACGAGTTTGCATACACTTTCAAGTAGCTTGACCGCGTTAAATATACAGTTTGCTACTGTACAGCAAAGATGTTCTCAAGCTACGACTCCAGTATGTTTTCATAAATTGTAGTCCATCATACATTGAATGTACGCTAGTCAGCCCGCTAGTAGGCTGTCTCAAATGAAAATTGTGTTTAAACGTCCTTAAATCGATTCAGTACCAAGCGATGGTTAGATCGACAAACTGTAAATGTACTTGAGACAATCTACTAGTAGGCTGTCTCAGATACATTCAATGTATATCTTTGTCATCATCGCTTGATCATGCACGTATTTAGGTGCATTCGAACCTGATTTTCACTTGAGACAGCCCACTAGCGCTTATACTCCGGTTGCTCTAGCGCGAGCGGCTGCGGATTGGCAAGCACCCATTCTACTGCTAGCTCGCATAGTCTTGCCGGCGCCTCGTAATCATCGCCATGCTGTAGCTGTTTGGCTAGTGTTGTCGCCTCCTCCAACGCTTCCGCACGCAGCGGTACACCAAGACGCCAATAGTGCAGCAGTGCTTTTAACATGTGACGAAACTGTTTGTCCCAGTTCCCACCGCCATTGTCCATTATTTCATACAAAATTTTCGCGCTTACCCGGATTGCTTCACCTTGCACGGTTTGTGCTGCTCCTTTGGCAGGAACGAGCCATTTCCATAGTTCATCATGCTGCTGCTGCCATGTAGCTGTCGATACGGTAATTGGCGATATACCATCATGCATACGGCGCCGCGCAACTGGTGTAACGTCGAATAATTCATATAAACGCATAAGTCCGGCATCTGTTTCCGCCAATGCATCTTTATTAAAGCTTGCACGATGAAATTCAAAATTGTTGCCAATTCGCTCTACCGCTTGTTTCATATCCGGCGTGATGCTAGCTCCCGCCGCAAGCAATAATTCCGCAATCTGCGCCATCTCCACAATATTGATGTTAGAACAGCGAGCTAATGCTTTTTGCAGTGGGGTATGTCCGGACGTATTCGTTGCATTTACTCGTACACCGCTGGCAAGCAATATACGTACTGCATGTGGATGAAACCTTGTAGTAGCTGCAAATAACGGAGTTTCATGTTGGTGATCGAGCGCTTCCGCCTCTGCACCAAGTTCAAGTAGCAACTCCGTATGCCCACACCAGCTCTCCGCGTGTTTATATAGCGGTGTTTTGCCCGCTTGATCCCTCGCTTCAATATCCGCTCCCTGTTCTACCAGCCAGCGAATCAATTCCGGTGACACGCCGTAAAAGCTTAGCGCTGGTTCTTTATAATAGCCACCGCGCGCATCCCATTCGCTTTTGGTGAATACGTCTTGCAATGCGTTCAGATCATTTGCTTTGACAAGCTCATCAAAATTTTTCGGTAATGTCTTTCTTTTTTAGCCATATGTATATGCGCTCCTTCTGCCCGGATCGTGTGGCGTATGGATTGTACAACCGTCGTATGTTATATCCTAATTTTCGAGTACTCGTTCTGAATAGTACTTCGTTTAAATAGGTAGCCCAGCACCTACACTATACTATTATCCGGCTGTGTGTACATGCCGACAACCGTGTAATCAGCACTAATTTTGCGGCTTGATGTTCACATTGTATACGCTGTCTGCCATAGAGCGTTCATTCTGTATTACAACGATCACCTTGATCAACTTAAATGTACGATCTGATCGATTCTATTTCATCAAAATATAGCTATATGAAAAATAAACTACTCTATGTGGTACAGTATCAAACTTCATCTTTAGTGTGGTCAATATACGATTAATTTGACCGAGATTAATTTGAACTTTAAAGCTAGCTCAATCTTTTATCGATAAAGGGGATCGTATTTAATCAAAGTTGAAATTTAACTTAGTCTGCGCACTATACACTCATCCTATCCCTTCGACATACTTATATCCAAAAAATAGCGCCGTTATCCCATATAAGGAATATCGACGCTATCGCTTACTTCACCATATTACGCATTAAATGATTGCAAAAACGTATCCACATACCGATAAAACCGCTCCGGCTCACTCAAATGCACATTATGATCCTCACTCGTCATTTCATAAGCTATCCCATGCGGCACTAGACGCTTCATTTTCTCCCATTCTTCATCTGGCAATGACTCACTGTTGTGTGCCCGAATAAGCAAAGCAGGACAATGAATTTGCTCCAACATATGATACCAACTCACATTATGCAGTATATTCGCTGCCATTGCCTGCCGACTAAATAAAAAGGTTGCCCCTTGCTCCGTCTCCACCAAACTGTTCATAAAATACTGACAGCTAATCTCTGTATCTTGCGTCTTGCGCAAATAATGCTCTGCCGCCGTACGGCTGGCAAACGGCAACGGCCAATCCGCCGTTACCGAATCAGCAACTGGCAATTGCTCAAGCGGAATCGAAACGCGCTCTTTTGGTCCAAATGCCGCTTTATCCAAAATCGCCAATGCCCGCACCTGCTGCGGATACGTCGCCGCCCAATAAGCCGCCACCTGCCCACCGAGCGAATGCCCGATTACAATTGCAGACGCAATGCCAAGCGCATCCATGAACTGATGAGCATCTTCAGCCAATTCCTCCGCTGTATAACGTCCAAGCGGCTGATCACTTAACCCATGCCCACGCTGCTCTGGCGCAATAATCCGATACCGATGACCATACTGCTGCATAAAATCATACCACGTCTCCGCTCGTCCATACCGTCCATGCAAACAAACAATGACCGGCCCTTCCGTATGCGTATCAAGATAAAACAAGCGTACAGCTTGCAATTGGATCGTATGTCTGTGTACGTTAATCATATGTAGTCGCCCTCCAGTTGTATGTATTGTTGCTTCGTATTGTATTATACGCCATAAAACAACTCAGTTACGTTCATCTAGCAGCCAAGAGAACGTATCAGCAATTTGTTGAGCTATTTCTAAAATGACTACTTCCAGCTCCAATGTCATATTTAGCGGTATGTCTATTTCGATCAAATTAATTTCTTCTATTCCATCTAACGCATCGAATCCATAGTTGCCATTCGAATCAGCCAAAATACCTGTTGCGCTAATTCGTTCACCTTGAACCATCTTGCAAAACTTCAAACTGCTTATTCGTTCAAATTGCAGCTCTATCATAAAAAACCGCTCGCTATCGACTGTTTTCACTTTCCTTCAATAGTCTGGATTGGAATATACAAACATGTAGTCATACAGAAGAAAATCGGACATATAATCACCTGCTTACGCGGAATGATATCTTCTATACTTCGATTTGAAAATGTACCTCTATCCGAACAAGCATCAATAAAACGATATATCGTATTGGGGTCTCGTAGATTGGAGAGGACGTATAGATCATAATTCATTATAATTTCGGTTCCTTTCACATCTAAAATCTCATTATCTCATTTAATTTTCTATAGTGTTCTTTATGAACTCCCCCCCAAATCTTATGTTTAAAAACTTCTTTATCAAACCACAAGTATAAATCAATATAATTCAAATCATTAAAAACTCTGCCAACGTTATGAATTTTCATATAGCGACCATTATCCAATTTAGCATACCCTGTTAAAGTAATAAATAAATCGTGAGCATCTCTTGAACTATCAAAATTTACAAAGGCTAATACATTAGGAATGACTCTATTTGGATTAGTGCTTTTAAATTGTTTGACGGCTTTATGTACATGAGTCGAAATAGAACTATACGTCGAATCATGCTTTAAGCCTTCAAAGTCATCATATTCAAGTGTTTTTTCTTCGCAATAAAATACCAATTCTCCATTTTGATATACTTCATAATCAGTTGTTTTCAAACTATTCTCTGGAATTTTCCTTACCTCAAGCCCTAAAGATTCCAAAAAACTTTTCACAATATTTTGGCCCAGCTCAGCGATTTGAACCCTCTCCCATCAATTTCATCTTACCCGCCCTTCACGGTCTCTCATCCCACGGCGTTAACGTCCCTACTAAATGATAAACGTCGCGCTTATGTACACATTCAATCACGCCCCCAGCAATCTCCTCATTCGTTAACCATCTTGAACGTTGCGTATCGATCACAAAACCAAGCTGAATTTGGTAATATTCGCAATCTGCGATTGCATTCATCCGCTGCCTACACTCCTGCCCGTCCGTACGGCTGCTTATGACATGAAATAAAGTCCATTGTACAGCATGCACACGATTCAGCTCACTTTGAAGCATCTCAATTACTCGCTCTGCTGTCTCGATTCCTCCATGAATCCAAGCTACGACGATATCATAGGCACCATGCGAATCGAGCGATTGCCGAACCGCTGCTCTGCAATGATGTTCATCGTTGTAATCGACAGCGAGCGGTACGATCTGTTGATGTGCAGTAGCTAGACGTTCCAATTTGCCGCTATCTCTGCCAATGACCGATACGGTATATCCATAATTCGCCAGCCATAACGATGCCTGCGCCAACATGCCCGAACCACCGATCACCAGTGCATGCTTCATGCGGATTCCTCCTCGTGATTTTGTTTTGATGTTGTACAGATTACCGCTATCAATAAGGTGATCCAGTGGATGTAAGTCAATACTGAAAGCAGTCAATAAACTAACTTCACTCGCCTGCTTGCTGCCGTTCTTGCCAGCGTTTGATCTGTTTCCATACTTCTTTGGTCGAAAATACGTTTTGTATGTATGCTACTTGCTGCTCGGTGACTTTATTTTGTTTTAACGCGATTAGTACGATGCTTTCCATCGCCATAAATGAAGTCTCTTGATAAATAGTGCCCACTTCTTCCAACATCGCATCTGACCACGATTGCTTGCTAAAATAGCACCATATTACATGCTCTTTCACCGCATCGCTAATCGCCAGCTGATGTCTGTAATCTTTAATGACCTTTAGTGCCTGGAAGCTTAGCTCGCCATGCAGCTCCAATTGATCCGATACGTTTAGCAGATTGATCAGTCGTTCCATTTTCATCCATTGTCCTGTTGCCGCTGCCAGCTCGATTTGAGTGATGATTGCTGAAATAGTTATCGTGGTTACCTCCTTTTTATCGTTTGGCTATCGGTGTGATCAATGTGCAATTGTAGTTCATTTTGTAGCCTATTATATATGTTCATATACGCCGATGTAGATTGATAGGTAGATTTATTTTCTTGCTCATACCTGCTCCTCCATATAGTCAGTCTTTTTTGAATGGGCGTGAGCGCGAAAAAAGCGATTAGTAAGTTTATTGAACAACAATAATGTTGCGATAAGCAGAAACACCAATCTGGCAATGATATAATCCCGATACACAACCAAAGCCAACATCCCCCAGCCTACAATTAGCCAACGACCAACGTTAATACCGATAAACGACAGTATTCCACCTACGAGCAACATACCAACACCTACAAATATAAGGGCGACCGTTATATAAGCGGCGATTTGCTCCTGTAAACTACCTACGATTGGTGGAGCTTTCCAAAATACGATAGTGTACAGCACCAGCTTAAAAGCTGAAAATACCGTAATCACACTTAAAGCAATCGTTAGCCAACACGGTCGTTTAATCCCATCCACGCTCCTATTCCTATTTTAAAAGATATGGCTTGTTAGGTTGCTAATGATGCCTAGCTTCATCGTAAAAGAATACGCCTTCAATCTCAACCAAAATGTGCTCATCCAATACAAATCAGATCATCTGATTACAATATTTTGCACTTTAAAATACGCTACAGCCTAGAATAACAACAAATGTATAGTTAAAATTCATTGCTAAGTCAGTCATTTGGATCATCCATTCATTTTAAGGGGTATGTCCAATGTTAATGACATCCGATCTACATATCGTTTATACATATCGTTCCTATCACGCATGGATGAAGTGAAGTTATATAAGTCTATCGGATCATGCTGTTAAGGTAGGTACTGACTCCAATACGACGGTTGCATGATCGCTACAAAATGAACAGCTACTGGAAAATGAACATACCCAAGTTACTGTCTTGATACAAAGTGGCTGTTGGCGATGTCAAATTACATCTGGCATTCAAGTTTAGTATAATGATGGTTGATTAAACAGTGCTCATAAAAGTAACTTAATCAAAATCAACTACATAAGCGAGGGAGTTCATCATGCTCTTAATTACGAAAAGATCACTTAACCGTTTAGCCGCACCGTATCGGGAAGCCGATATGTTGATGTGTCATGCGATTCCGCAGCATATGACAACACCTTCTACACGGGCGATATTGCTCATGAATGAGCAAAAGCTGGTAGTGGTGTTTTTGAACCTATTTTTGACGCGTGTCGTACATACTGAACAACTAGCGTTAACAGAGTTGCAAGGGCAAAAATTCAAATCCGGGGTTGGACTGGCTGCCGTATGGTCGTTTCAGGCGAAAGGGGCAAATTGGCGTTTTCAGATCATGTGGACGATGTTGACGCTAGGATCGATGCAGCGCGATTTTCTTGAATTTTTGCAGGCTCATATTGTCGATTAAAGCAAGTATACTGCATCGTAAGACGATCTTTATTTTCATTAGCTAAGGCGTATACGCAAACGTGGCGTGCTAGGGCAGACACCACTGCTCGCAGCCTACGAGTTTGCGTCCACGCTCTCGTGCTTGTAGTAGGCTCGTAGCAACTACCACTAGCGCGAATTGAAATGAGACAAGCTACTCTTACATTTATGCCTATCATTTCCAACTATATAATTTATACAAAAGGACGTGTAATGATGAATGCAGCGTTAACCCAACTACTGACGGAAGCATCGGCGCAGCTGGAGCAGATTTGTAAACGTGAGCAGGCGCGGATTGAAGGGCTTGGTGAACGGAGCAGATTGCAGGTCGGCATGCACGATTATATTCGATTTGGGTATCGTAAAGGTAAATACAGCAGTGCAACAGGGAAGATGTTTGTGGAAATTGATCGTCCTTTTTCATGGAGCGATAGCGCGTATACATGGGAATCGGATGTGTGCATACCGGAGCTGACCGATGTGCAGCTTTTACATGAATGGTTGCCTGCGCTGAAGCAGCAAGTGCATGATGCGTTTGAGCAGGATCGTTATGGCGATTTATTTTTCGATTATAAGTTGGAATTTCATCTGTATATCGAACGTGCGCTAGTGCAAGATACGCTGGAAGATGCAGAAACTTGGGTTCAGCAGCCAAAGCTGGCACGGCTTCAGCAGGCGTTTAATACGTTTGTGGCAGACCGGATTGCAACACAACTGCCCCATTATCCGCCGCACCATGACCTGTTCTTTTTTAGTCGGGCGTTGTTAAATGCGGACGTGAATTCGATGACTACAGCCGAGCGGATTGCCTTATGCCAGCAAACCGATCGCAAGCTTGCCGCGATCCCGAAGCTGCGCGAGGAATGGGAACGATGTTTGAATTTGGCGTTTACATTTTGGGCGGAAGAACAGTTTTTGCCACCGTACATCGACGATGAAGATATGTACAGATTGCCGCTGAAGCCGGAACATGAGCGATGTGAGCCGGATCAACAGCAGTTGGAGCTGTTTGTATATGCGGCGCTGCGTATCGGTGCGCACGATGCGGATAAACGGCAACGGTATTTGCAATGTGCTGCTGGGCTTGGTTCAGAGCAGGCAGAGCGGTTTTTGCACGAAGGCAGCGGACAGATCGAAAGCCAACGTCAAACGACGCATATGCAAGCACAGGCAAACGATATTTTGCATACGATTCAGTTAAAGCTGGCTGGTGATACGCTCGACAGTTATCGTGACAGTCTGAATTACATATGCGCTCTGCTAGAGCAAGGCTTTCCGGTGCAATACACTCTCCAGCTAAGCGGCAGCAAACAAAAACAGCTATTGCCTATCAAAGGGCTTGCCAAATCAGTGCTGCATCGCTTTTTTGCGAATGCGCTGCAATATGATGAATTGCATCCGTTATTGGAACGTTATGCGCGGCTAGCGCTGAACGAGTTTGCCTTTTACAATGATGTGGAACCAGGTGAAAAAGCGGTTATGCCGGGTACGTATGCAGTGTTGGGACTTGCTTTGCATAATTGTCAGTATTTCCCGCTGCTGCTCGACTATATGCGACTTGTCGATACAGAGCATCAATCGGCACATGATCGGTTTGTGCATGCTTTTATCGAGACGTATCCGCTCACGCCGGAGTTGGTAACTGTACTCGTTAGCATACTCGCTGGCAGCGGTCAATCGGCAAAGCCAGTGAAACGATTGGCAGAGCAGTTTGAGCAGCCTGAACTGGCGCTGCAACTCGATCATCAGTTGCAACAGTATGAGACGTATGAACGTCAGCAACTTTTGTATTTGATATTTGGCAATGCCAGCAAGCAGCAGCGCTTTGTAAAATGGGTGGAACAGTTGAAAGCGACGATGTGAACGTAGGGGCGTGACGTGAGTTCGTCCCCTTATTCCGTACCATAGTAGGGGCTACTCCAACACGCCACGTTTGCGTACACGCCCTAGTAGGCTGACCGCGTTAAATAAGTAGTTTGCTAGTGCAGAGCAGCGATGTTTTTATGCCACACTTGTAATGTGTTTTCATAACATGTAGTTAATCAGTCATTGAATGTACGCTAGTCAGCCTACTAGCCATCTTCAGCCGTCAAAATTGACAACTTTCTAAACCATAACGTGTTACTGTATGGTGTAGTTGTGTTTATGATATACTATAAAGCAATACTTTACGGAAGGAGGCAACAGACTTGGGAAGGCGTTAGCGATATTTATTAGTTTCTCCATTCCTGCATATTGTCTCCTTAGTGCGGATGCTGGGTAACACAAGCGATCGTAGAGCGAGATCGTTACGGATTTGCGGATGGAATGGCTAATTTGACGGTTGGGACGTATGGATAGCACGGATATAATTTATAATTATTTCATTTTGTGGAGGTGAATCCCTCAACTGGGGGAAATCATTGGACCTAATAACGATCATCAATTTGTTAGTTTTAGTTGTGTTACTGGCGTTAACCGCCTTCTTCGTTGCTTCGGAGTTTGCTGTTGTCAAAGTACGGATATCACGTTTGGATCAATTGATTCAAGATGGCAACAAAAAGGCGGTTATTGCCAAAAAGGTAACGCATGATCTGGACTATTACCTTTCTGCCTGTCAGCTCGGTATTACCGTTACGGCGCTCGGACTTGGTGCGATCGGTAAACCGGCGGTAGAGCTGCTGCTGTATCCGGTATTTGACTTTTTTAACGTATCGGACGCGGCGGCATCGATCGCTTCGTATGCGATTGCATTTTTCCTCGTTACCTTTTTACACGTCGTCGTCGGGGAAATGGCACCAAAGACGCTGGCGATCCAGTTTTCGGAACGGATGACATTATTGCTCGCTCCTGCGCTGTTTTGGTTTGGACGGTTTATGTATCCGCTCATCTGGGCACTGAACGGTACATCCCGTGTACTGCTGCGTACATTCGGTGTTAAGCCTGCCGGTCATGAACAGGTGTATTCGGAAGACGAATTGAAGATTATTATGACGCAAAGTTATGAGGGCGGCGAGATTAACGAAACAAAGCTGTCGTATATGGAAAATGTATTTTCGTTCGATGAACGGGTCGCACGCGATATTATGATTCCGCGTACCCAAATGGTCGTGCTGGATCGGGATATGGATTATGACGAGATCATCAGCATTTTGGACGATAATTATTACACGCGTTATCCGGTAACGAGCGGAGACGATAAAGACCAAATTATCGGGATCGTTAACGCCAAAAAAATGCTGCCCCATATGATCAACCAAACGGCGCACAAGCTGCATGAATTTATCCGTCCGCTGCCTTTTATCGCTGAATCGCTGTCGATTCAGGAAGCGATGCTGCAAATGCAGCAAAAGCGTGTGCATATGGCGCTCGTCGTTGATGAATATGGCGGTACAGCCGGATTGTTAACGATGGAAGATGTGCTGGAAGAACTAGTTGGCGAAATTCGCGATGAGTTTGATGCAGATGAAGTGAACGATATTCGCCAAATCGCTGAAGGGCAGTATTTGATCAATGGTCGGGTGCTGTTGGACGATTTGGAACGTCGCTTTGGCATTACATTTGATGACCGTCATGATACGGATACGATCGGTGGCTGGATTGTGCACCATAAAGGCACTGAAATTAGTGAAGGCGATACGCTCGAACAGCCGGAGCATGTATGGACGATTGCCGAAAAGGAAGATTTGCAGATCAAATGGGTATCGTTAAACTACAGCGCAACTAGTGATGCATCATAATAAGCCTTGCTTGTTCATCTGAAGCTAGCTCGCTACGGTAACGATAACGGATCATGACTACACATGTTATCCTGACATGTTCAGTAGATTATACTGGACAGTCCACTACTCACTATATGGAGGTGAATCCCTCAGCTGAGGGAAATCATTGGACGGAATGATTGGATTAAATTTATTTTTGGTGGCGGTATTTATCGGTCTTACAGCTTTTTTCGTCGGTGCGGAATTTGCGATTTTGAAAGTGCGTATGTCGCGTCTGGATCAATTGATTGCAGACGGCAACAAAAAAGCAGTGATGGCGAAAAAGGTGGCGACCGACCTTGATTATTATTTATCGGCATGTCAGCTTGGGATTACGATTACCGCGCTCGTGCTCGGTGCGCTTGGTGAACCGACGGTAGAACGTATATTGTATCCGATCTTCGACCGTTTTGATGTACCAGAAGCCGTTTCGACTGTATTGTCGTACGGGATTGCGCTGGCGGTCATTACGTTTTTACACGTCGTTATCGGTGAACTGGCGCCAAAAACGCTGGCGATTCAATTTGCTGAACGGATGACATTGATGTTGGCACCATCCTTGTATCGTTTTGGTCGTCTGATGGCACCTGTGATCCGTTTGCTGAACGGTTCGGCTACATTGTTGCTGCGTTTGTTCCGCGTCAAACCTGCTGGGCATGATAGCGTTCACTCCGAGGAAGAACTGAAATGGCTAGTCGAGCAAAGTTTTGAAAGCGGACAGATTAACCAGACAGAGCAGACGTATTTACGTAATATTTTTGCATTTGACGATCGGACATTGCGCGAAATTATGATTCCGGCAAGCAAAGTCATTACGATCGCTGCCGATATTCCGCAGGCGGAGTTGATATCGCGTTTAAGTCAGTATGAATATACGCGTTATCCGGTCACTTCCGCAGCGGACAGCAGCAAATGGATTGGATTTATTCATAGTAAAGAAGTGCTGACAGCGATTGCGGCTGGACGTTCGGGCGAGCTGTCCGGCTTCCTGCACAAGCTGCCTCGTTTTGTGGAAACCGCTTCGCTGCGTGAAGTGTTGCTCAGCATGCAGCAACATCGCGTGCATATTGCAGCGATTAATGGAATCGATGGACGTATGGCAGGTCTCGTTACGATGGAAGATATTTTGGAAGAAATCGTTGGTGATATTCGTGATGAAGCGGACGATATTAAAACTCCAGTAACATCGCTCTAACTTAACAACACAAATAGCCATTCCTTTAAGCGCCAATCGGTGACAAGGAATGGCTTTTACGTTGAAAGCTGTGTTAGATCAAAATCGGGTTGGACTATGTCGTTGGTGAGTTGATCCAGAAAAGGACTGCTTGGATCAGCAGCCCTCATTCGGATGATCATGAATCATTTGCTGGTCGATTGAATAAATCGCTCTAGCGCAAATGGGTTCGTTATATTATGATTACATGCTTCATTGTCCATACATACGTATTGACCAACTGCGGAAAAGTTGTCTGGTGAGCTGCCCTTTTTCGTTTTAACATTAAAAAAGCCAAGCTCCTCGTTCCGATGACAAAACATACAAAACCCGTTTTTGTTCATCGGTGTAATCTGACCTTCAATTCCAACGAGTTTGCCTTCGTAAGGATAAATGATATACAGCCGATTAGTAGCAATATCGACCCAGCGTAAATACGTCGTATGCATCCAATCGATCGTGTCCAAATTCGGCACCTTTAGCTTTTTGGTCTTTGGAAACAGCTTCTGGATTTGTTTGAGTGATACATCAGGAAATGGAACGACATAACGATCGAGCTGATCGATATATTGTTGCAATTCATGCGCCGCTTCATAAGAAGACAGCTTTTCCAGCAGTTCATATTGTTCCGCGTTTAGCTCGCCAAATGCGTCGACCACATGGTTAATCGCCGTATCTCTTACGGTGGCAAGCACTTTGCGATCCGCTACACTACGCATCGTTTTCAGCAGAAAATCGGCTTGTTTGCGAATCACATTCAGTTGATGGTTTTGGATAAATGGTTTGAGTATAGATGGTGTTTGCATTGCGTTCAGCCCCTTATTTTGTTAGATACTTACAATAAGGTGCAAAGCCGCAACAGGTCCATAATATACGTTTCAAGGGCGATCAAGCTTCACTTTTTGATCGCGCCCTACGCAAAAGCTCGCCCTGTCTAGGCTTTGCGCAAGGCGGTTCTAGCGAACGAGCAATCCAGCACGGCTGCCAACACTGCCACGGTATAACCCCCAATTCAGTAGAATATCCAAAGTATACCAGTAGAGCGACTGCGTAAGCAATGGCTTAAGCTGAATTTGTACGTTGATACGATAGTGCGTTCATAATTGAACGTTTTAGCCTATGAACTCATCCTATGTATACAATCCTGATCATTACTCGATACCAAAATGCGCCATAATACGTGCTGCTACTTCATCAGGCTCCATCTGTGTCGTATGCAAACGCAAATAATAGGGCTCTGTAATTTCACCAGGCAACGAGTTCAATCGATGCGTACGATGACTTTCAAGCAATTCGTTATCCGACCATGCAATATTGCGCTTGCTTGGCTTATGAGTGAGCCGATTATCGGTCGTATTTCTGCGCCTGCGTTCTTCCACATCCGCTTCCAGCTCCACCCAGCAGATGTCAGCACCATGATTTTGAAATAAACGGGTTACATGTTCAATATATTCACGATCACTTGGCATATCAAACGCCCATACATACGTAAAAATAAGCCCGTTCATCCCGCTCTCCCCAAGCGCTGCTTCTTGGAACACCTCATGCCGAATACGTTGGATCAAGCGCTGAGCCGATGGTGAAGCATAATCAAACAAAGCTGTCACAAGTTCGATCGACATATGATTATGAAACAACTTCATCCCTGTACGTGCCGCAAGCTGCTGTCCTACTGTCATTTTGCCAACCGCCTGCGGACCGAATATAATGACGAGTCTCATCGTAATTCCCTCCGTTACAGATTGATTCCGGTTATGATCTAACAATGGTTACATCTAACCCTAGGCTATCAGCTTCTGCATTAATTCACATCAAGCAAAAGCTTCGTTTTAAAAGTAACATACTGCCTTACAACACAAATATAGCGCTGTCTAACCATGTCCCATTTTAACATTACGTTACTTCTGTTCCTGATCACGATGCGTATAACGATGCGCCGTTAAGCTGGATTCGCGCACAATGAGTCGTGGCTCAAATTCGACCCGTTCATAAGGCAATGGAGTCGCAGATTGGATTCGTTTGAGCAGCAGTTCAGTCGCCAGTCGCCCCACCTCTGCCCCCATAATCGAAACCGAGCTAATTTGCGGCGTCGTAATCGTCGTCCACAAATTGTTGTCGATACCGACGACGGCAACATCGTCCGGTACACGCACACCCAATTGTTTGAACCGATTGACGATCCCGATCGCTACCATATCGTTGACCGCATAAATCGCGTCTGGCATATGTTTTAAATTATAAAAATAATCGGCTGCCTGTCTACCCGTCTCAAAGTTAAAATCTTCGCCAAAATAGACAAGTGATGTGTCTACCTGTGGCAGCGACTGCTCATAGGCACGATAGCGTTCCTCAATTTTATCTTTTGGTGCACCGGCATAAGCGATGCGCGTACGACCGATTTGTAGCAAATGCTCCATCACTAGTCTGCCTTCAGGCCGAGCCATACCGACAATATCGGCTTTCAGGTCAGTGCTAAGCTTTTTGCTGTAATTGATAACTGAGATCGGCAAGCTGGATTGATTGATCAGCTGCTCAATCGATTTCGGGTAAGCGAGCGGCATCATAACCATTCCATCCACATGCAGCTTTTTCACTTCACGCAACGTTTCCAATTCGAGTCGTGCATTGCCGAGCATATTGATCTGTACGACACGATAACCGTGTTGTTTGGCAGCTTGCTCGACCGACCAAGCGATATCCGGAATGATCGCATTGCGAATGTCCGGCACAGCGAGCGCAATTTGGCGCGTTTGGCGAATTTTCAGACTTTGAGCAGACGTATTCGGGATAAACCCCATCTGTTCTACAATGCCCAATATGCGCGCTTTAGTTTTGGCGCTAATGCCATCGCTATTGTTAAGTGCTCGCGACACGGTAGCGATCCCGACGCCAGCTTCTCTGGCTACATCCTCTATCGTTACTTTCTTTTTGTCTGTCATTCTGGATGATTCTCCTTCGCACTGGAAATGTTTCCGGATAAAGATGAAATTTTCATGCTTTGCTTACATTATAGCATAGAATGGATGTTCGATCATAAACGGTATGGCGCGTTAGCATGGTGTTTTTGCAAGCAGGGGATTGTCCCGGAATAACGCTCTTTCATTGAATGTGGATCGATAGGGCAAACGCAGCTACGCATATCGCTTGATTGCTTACTGTAGCTGCTTCATTTACTGCCTCTGTTCAATCATCGGCAACTTATATCGCAGCCTATGTAACTGTACCGTTTATATCGTACATGATACCATCGGTCAGTATATCCGCTTATTTTCCGGTAGATATCCGTTTGACACAGTGGCAAAAATATGACATGATTTATTTCGGAAACGTTTCCTGTATTATTTATTTTTGCTGGTATAAACATCTTCAGCCGCTATAGCCGAATATCGCCTCCATTGTGCTCATAACGATTGAGCGACTGGATACGGCGGACAGCAAGCTTCGTGCAGCCGCTGAACCTGTTCCAGCCATAGATGCACCATTCAATGGATAACCGTATAAGGAGATGACTTCGATGCAAGCATTACGATGGCATGGTGTGAAAGATTTACGTGTAGAACAGATTGAACAACCGAATGTACAACCAGGAAAAGTGAAAATCAAAGTACAATGGTGCGGCATTTGCGGCAGCGATTTGCACGAATATGCAGCAGGCCCAATCTTTATTCCACAGGATGGCAAGCATCCGCTCACAGGTGAAGAAGCGCCGGTTGTAATGGGTCATGAATTTTCCGGGCAAGTTGTTGAAGTTGGCGAAGGGGTAACTCACTTTCAGACTGGCGACCGTGTAGTAGTTGAGCCTATTTTTGCGTGCGGGCAGTGTACAGCTTGTAAGCAAGGCAAATACAATCTGTGCGAAAAAATGGGCTTTCTCGGACTTGCCGGTGGTGGTGGCGGTTTCTCTGAATTCGTCACTGCCGATGAGCATATGGTTCATGGCATTCCGGACAGCGTATCATTTGAGCAAGGCGCATTGGTGGAGCCATCTGCGGTAGCGCTGTACGCTGTACGTCAAAGCCAATTTAAAGTCGGTGATCGGGCGGTCGTATTCGGCGCAGGCCCAATCGGTTTGTTAGTGATCGAAGCGCTCAAAGCTTCCGGCGCTTCCGACATTTATGCTGTCGAGCTGTCTGAAGAACGCCGCCGCACAGCGGAATCGCTCGGTGCTATCGGATTGAATCCGGCTGATGTGGACGTTGTGAGCGAAATTCATCGTTTGACTCATGGCGGTGCGGATGTTGCATTTGAAGTGACCGGCGTACCGGTCGTGCTGACACAGGCGATCGAATCGACCAAACTAAGCGGACAGATTATGATCGTCAGCATTTTTGAAAAAGAAGCTCCGATTCATCCGAACCGGATCGTTATGCAAGAGCGCAATATCACCGGCATAATCGGATACCGCGATGTATTCCCAGCCGTGATCAGCCTGATGAGCCAGGGCTATTTTGCCCCGGAAAAACTCGTCACTAAACGGATCGGGCTAAGTAACATTGTGGAACAAGGTTTTGAAGCATTGCTCAAAGAGAAAAACCAAGTAAAAATACTCGTTTCTCCAAATGAATAACGGAGTCGAAACGTACACAGCAGCATCATACAGTTGCAACAGGCGTATAATCCGGTCGACATCCGTCTACAATGTCGGTCAGTAGCATGTGGGATTATGCATAAGTTAACCCTCTTTCTTGCTCCTCAGCAGTAGCCTTCAGTGCAATGTATAACTGTGATGTAACTATGCACTGAAAAGCCCGCGATCGAATATCGCGGGCTTTTTTATTGTAACTCGGCACATTTTACATTGATTGGAGACAAGGTACCAGTACCTTGTCAGCTTTCAATATTGGCTTTGAATCCACTTTATGTCCTTATTTGTAGCAGTAATCTACACCGTTTTAAACGATATATTTAAAACGGTCAGCCTACTAGTAGCTTGTCTCAAATACATTTACGGTTTGTCGATCTAACAATCGCTTGGTGCTGAATCGATTTAGGGACGTTTAAACACAATTTTCATTTGAGACATCCTACTAGTAGCTTGTATCATATACATTTACGGTTTGTCGATCTAACCGTTGCTTGATGATGAATAGGTTAAGGTACGTTCAAACACAATTTCCAATTGAGACAGGCTAATAGCCTTAAGCGAGATAGATTGGAGTTTTAAGCTGGCTCAAGCTTTTATTTATAAAGATTGTAGTACACGATCAAAGTTAAACATTCACTTAGTCTGCATATTATTACCTCGACCGAGATTAATTTGAGTGTCGAAGCTAGAACAAGCTCTTATTTATGAGGATTTCAGTAAACAACAAAAATCAACATTTAACTTGGTCAATTTACTATTGTTCCTACTCCTCCTGCTCTTTGTGCTCCTGTTCTTCAAATAACAGATCGCTTTCCTGCTCCTTCAAGCACACCACAAACTCCTCAAAATGATCCGCCAGCAAACGCACATTACCGTCCAACATCTCCTGTACCTGTTCAGGATGTTCCGCCTCTGCTTCCGCATCCTCACGCACGATCGCTTCTTCATGTTCCATTAGCAATACGGCAGGCTTGTCAGGGTGATAGCGGTAATCAAACAAATAGTAATTGCCACTGCTCACACTCCATGCAAACGGAATGATGCGCTGCGGATCGGGGTTCATTTCAGCAACAAGCTCCTCATTGTTGGCAATAAATTGTTCATCCAGTTTGGAAAAATGAATGCTCCAATCGATATGCCCTTCCGCGTCTGCATATTGATATTCTCGCGTAACTGCCTCATCCAATCGATTTAAATAATCAAGCGGGAAACAGATACGATAATGTTTTTCGATTCGATCGATATGCTGTTCCAAACTTGGCTGTCCCTGTTCGTTTGCTTGCTCTTGCTCTTTGTTTTGCTCTTGCTGCTGCATTTCCGGCGCTGGCTCATGATCAGTTGCAGTTTGTGCATCTTGAAATTGCTCTAGCACAAAGTTCCATGCTTCGCCTACCGGTATCGGAGACTTGTAGCTTGCTGTACCACTGCCTTCTTTTGTCCACAGCGGCGGATAATAGGAAAATACACGCTCACCGCCGAGCCGAGCCGCTTCCTGCTGCCAGCCTGCCCAGCGAAATGGCTCATAAAATTGCTGCAAATCGCCTTTGATGAGCCACTGGATAAAACCTGAATAAGCAAGCTCGGTCGATTCCCATTCCAATGTATCTGGCGCAAAATAATAAATATGACCGGTATGTCCAAATTTACCACCATCCAAGGCAAAAAAGCCGCCGGCTGCATCATAGGCAACCGTTAGCATACCCAGCATCTCCGGTACGCTCGGTTGATCATGCAGCCCATTCCATGAACATAGACTGCCATAAATGCCGGCTGCACCAGAGCCAAGCACTTTAATCCAGCCATGATCGACCAGAATACCGCCTGTCTCATACGCAATCGCGCCTAAATAAGAACGTGTGCTTATTTGTAAGCGTTCTAGCGTGCGTTTACCGGCGTCCCGATCAACCGGCAAAATAATGTACGTATGATCCCCGCCGGTAAACATTTGCATCAGTTCATCCCAAGCGTGATGTTGTTGATCAATCAATTGCTCCGCAGATAATAGCTCCATACCGTCAGCCCCTTTATATAATATGGCTTAATAAAATGCCGCTCCATCAGTCGAATTTGTTTAGAAGATGACCGAGTTTACCGCCGTACGTGCTCCTTGTAACAACGCTGCATACAATTCGCCAGAGCAGCGATCATAGTCTGCACCTTTACCATGATCATGCGCCGAGGCAGGTGGCACATCATTCCATGATCCCATCCCGCCAAATACCCAGCTTTTATAAATCGCATTTAACAGACGCCATGAATCATCGGTATAAACGGGCGGTAATTGAAAAGCGAATTTGCGCGATGGCGTACGATCATCCAACATCTCAATCGCCGGATCAAAAAAGTTTTGCTTCCAAAAGCTTTCACCGATTTCCTCAGCAAGTGTACCGATTTGCCAGAGCGCTCTGCCCAGCCGGACAAACATATCACTCATCGTTACAAATTCATGTCCTGCCCGCATACTGTCTGTATATTCATAGCCTGTGTACAGCACCCGCCAACGTGACTGTGAGCGCTGACGTTCCAGTTTCCACTCCGGGCGCCACAGACGTTGCCCGCCTGCTCCCAATGTGACAATCGCGCTTGGTGCACCGCCTCCGGCAAATCCGCTCGTCTGCCATTCCGAACCTTGTGCCGCTGCACTAACCATCATCAGACGCTGATACCCAGCTAGACGCCGTTGTTCCAGCCAATCCCGCCAGCCAGATGGCGGCTGCCCTTCGCCTGCGCTAAAACTGACGTCCACCATGCTCGTTTGCTCCAACTCATTACTGGACGGATCGGTGCCGCTAATCAAATAACCGTTGCCAAGTGCCGTAATGAGCAGCATTTGATGAAATTCTCCATTCATCCCCCTATCCCCCATCTGCCAAAATACGCTGCTGCCGCTTCCACCTGATAACCATCCTGACCTTGCCAGGCAGCCATCGATACGAGATCACTATCATGTCCACGTCCGATGCGCGGCTTATTTGTAGTCGCCAGCACACCGATATAACCGAGAATTTCCATCACTGTATCCCGCTCGGCTCGGTTGGATGGAAACAATGCTTTCCAGCGCTGTTCCAGTTTGCGTGCGCTATCAGACGGTGCACAGCGCGTCGCCTCCGCCAGCATATGATGCAATATCGCTGCATCTTCTTCAGTTGCAGATGTCGGCAACTCCCGACTGAACAGTTCCAAATCAAGCCAGTCGTACAGCAACCAATTCAGCCGTACACCGCCCCATTTGATCCGTTCAAAATTCAGTACATTCAAATCTTCTGCGGTGTACTGTGCGCGCGACATAAGCTGCACATCCGGTATGAGCCGCTCATGTAGCGGTAATGACCAGCGCTCTGCCCCATCAATATTGGTCAACAATTTGCGGGTCAGCACCCAACTTGACAATGCACTGCGCATAAATACATTGCGTGTGGACAAACTATGCACAAACGCTTCGCTAATCCGCTCAATCGTCAGCGCTTCGTGCAATGTGCGCAATCGCTGCAATAACTCATCATATGTAATCGTAATCGGGTCAAACATTACACCTTGATCGCGTGCGTATTCAAAATCAGTACCGGCAAATACCGGTGCGCCTGATTTCCAGCCACTGCTACTCCAAAATGTTTTGCTTAAAATTTGCCGTGCTTTTTTATCCATCATCTGCCTCCTTATACGTATGTTTATCTTACTATAATTGAGAAGAAGATCGCTAATTATCCCTTGCGCTACCAAGCACAGTTTGCATTATCATTGGCAGACAATCTATACATAAACACTGACGCTCGCCGCCAAACGAAACCGATCTTTTGTTTCGTAATTTCACTTCAATGACTTACATGCAGGCTCCCGATCGAAGTGGACAATCCATCATCAGCCAAACAGCCAAACAGCCAAACAGCCAAACAGCCAAAAGTATTGTAATGCGAATACGGCATTAAGCAAATCCCTCATTACTTTCCAGAAACTCGATCATCCCTTCCGCTTTCACCCACTGCCCGATCATCTTATACCTCCTCTTAAAATAGCGCTTTCTTCTGTTTACGCAATAATTGACGCCGGTTTAATGTATCGTTAACAATCGACAACTATGCTAGATAGGATATCTTCTCCACTTCACGTAAGCAGATATTGTTATTATTTCATACAACTCACAGTAATCAAAGGATGGTTAGTCTTATGGGAATTCATACCTACTTCCGTTCACTCGATGATTTGGAACGGATTATTCGTTGCCCAGGCAAATTTAAATTTGAACAGCATAGCGTTTCTGCCCACTCATGGAAAGTCGTTCAGTATGCCAAAACACTTGCCGACATCGAAGAAATGCATGGCATATCGATCGATTGGAAAAAGCTATATGAAATTACGAGCAGCCATGACTATGGCGAGATTTTTATCGGTGATATCAAAACACCGGTCAAGCATTCCTCCCTACAGCTACGCTCCTTACTGCAAAAGGTAGAAGAAGGCATGATCGAGCATTTTATCGCAGAAAATATACCCGAGGAATTTAAACAAACGTTCCGTCGTCAGCTACATGAAGGTAAAGATGACTCTACCGAAGGGTTAATCCTTGAAGTAGCCGACAAAATGGATCAAGTATATGAAGCCTTTTCCGAGCTACAACGCGGCAATACTGAGAAGGAATTTATCGCGATGTATCGCAATGCTATCGTTAAAATTAAAAATATCCAGCTGCACTGTGTGGACTACTTTCTGGAGTACATTTTGCCGGATATGGTTCACGAAGGCACCTTCTCCACGATCGATATTAAACGTATTACCGAGGAGGCGCTAGCACAGTAAAAGGAGCGCTCGTTCATGAAAATCGCCATCATCACCGAAACATTCCTTCCTTCCACTGATGGAATCGTCACCCGCTTAACCGCTGTCATTCGTTGGCTGCGGAGACAAGGACATGATGTGCTAATCATCGCTCCCGAAGCGGGCTTGCGCGAATTTGAAGGGGCTGTGATCGCAGGCATTCCAGCTTATCGTTTCTTTCTCTACCGTTCCAAAAAACTCGCTTTACCGCTCCCCCGCATTGCCAGACTGCTCACGCAATTCGAGCCTGATCTGGTACACGTTGTTAACCCGGCTGTACTTGGTGCTGCCGGTATTTTGTTTGGCAAAAAATGGCCTTTAATCGCCTCCTATCATACCCATATTCCCCATTATGCCGATCATTATCGGGTCGGCTGGCTGAAGCCGCTCGTATGGTCATATTTGCGCCTGCTGCACAATGTTGCACAGCTAAATCTGTGTACATCGGACACCGTGCTACACGAGCTGCAAAGCCAGCGCTTTCGCAATGTGAAATTATGGCAACGCGGCGTCGATACCGAGCGCTTCCACCCCAACTTCCGCAGCAAGGCGATGCGTGAACGATTAAGCGGCGGCAAGCCGGACGATATACTGCTGCTGTACGTCGGCAGACTCGCCTCGGAAAAACAAATCGACCGCATTCGCGCTGTATTGGACAGCTCCGATCGTTTGCGACTGGCGATTGTGGGCGATGGGCCGCATCGTACAGCATTGGAACGACATTTTGCCGGTACACGCACCGTATTTACCGGCTTTTTGCATGGGGATGAATTGTCCGCAGCTTATGCATCGAGCGATATGTTTATTTTCCCTTCGACGACCGAAACGCTGGGACTGGTGCTGCTGGAAGCGATGGCAGCCGGCTTGCCCATCGTAGCGGCGCAAAGCGGCCCTACACTAGAGCAAGTGCAGCATGGCATAACCGGTATGCTGTACGATCCCGCTGATCCGCAATCATTACGCAACCATGTGCTGGCGCTCATCAACGAGCAACGCAGACAAACGATCGGCACAGCTGCACGACAATCTGCCCTTCAACTCGGCTGGGATGGCGCAAGTCAGCAATTGCTGTCTTTTTATGAGGCATTGTTACAGGAAGCTGGAACCGCATCGGTTACTCGCTCCAAGCCGAGCAGTGATTCGGTCTGATGATCCCGTTTTGATGGTGTGCTTACATTGGCTTACATTGCTATCATGCAAGGCTTTCAGCACATTTAAAGTTAAAATTGATCTCGGGCAACGCTCACCGAGCTATGGATTCAAGACGAGATCGGGTAATGAATCGTCTCGGTTTGCGCCGCGAAACGGTCAATTGTCTGCTGGGCGCCCAGACCAAACAGCAACAGGACAGCTTGTAGACGGCTGTCCTGTTTCTTTGTCGTGTCGTTGATATGGGTAATTTGCGTCAGACTACGCTGTACATTGTCTTATTTCCGACGTTTGTGAACAATAAAATGATACGCAGGATCGTTTGAACACACCACCTAGCATGAACATGTATGTCTGCAATCTACTTTACAAGCTGTTCGATGCGTTTAGTTTACGTCAAACTATGCTGTATGCTGTATGCTGTATGCTGTATGCTGTATTAAGAAGCTTAATCCATTCCTAACGGCGATCATTATTGAAATTTATGTATATTTACAGTATAACACTTCAATATTTTCACTTTAATGTCGATAGTAAGTTACATACATAACAAATATACGGTAAGCATAATTAAACATATCAGTGAATGATCATGTACACGCTGATTGGAGGGTCTGTATGCCACATAATCGAAGAAAGTCCCCTTTTCGATACGTTTTAAAACAACCGGTCGCCTTTGAACTTTTTATTTTGCAAATTAATGGCCAGCAGGTCACACCCAAACCGATTGAAGCGTTACTGCTCGATTTGAGCCGTTCCGGTTGCCGTATTTCATTGCCGCTGGAAATCCCAGCCAAAGATCACGAAGTGCAGGTGAGCATTACGATGCTGCTGCATGATCATCCATTGCAAATGGAAGGCAAACTGCAATGGTATCGCGAAGAAGCTGGTCGCTTCCATTATGGCGTTCAACTGGACGTGTTATCATTTAGCCGTGACCAATTGCTGCGCGAATTGCGCCTGCTGGCAAGTAAAGATCGCATTATTATTACGTAAGCGGACAGCAAGTACGTAAGTGGAGAACAAGTACGTAAATAGAGAGCAAGTACGTATGTAGAGAGCAAGTACGTATGTAGAGAGCAAGTACGTAAATAGAGAGCAAGTACGTATGTAGAGAGCAAGTACGTATGTAGAGAGCAAGTACGTATGTAGAGAGCAAGTACGTATGTAGAGAGCAAGTACGTATGTAGAGAGCAAGTACGTATGTAGAGAGCAAGTACGTATGTAGAGAGCAAGTACGTATGTAGAGAGCAAGTACGTATGTAGAGAGCAAGTACGTATGTAGAGAGCAAACTTGCACTCGTCTATTGGCATCCCTGTAAACAGCCAAACCGTCAGCGTCTACCTCATTTCAATATAGGCTATAATAACGAGCGAACAGTATGGTTACACGATAATGAAAGATCATCCTATCCTAGCAAACATCAACGAAAAAAGACTCCTGCCTTCCAGCTACAATCCAGTAGCCGAGACAAAAGCCCGCTTCTTTTGTTGGCATCATTTATCCCCTAATTTTCATCTGTTGTTTCCAGCGCTCGTGATCTTGAAAAGCATGCATAAACCGCGCCGGATCATGCCGGATCGTATACGAAAATACACCTTTACTTGTGTGCAAATAAAACAAACCTTCTCCGGCACCAAGTCTACGATAAGACATATCAAAAACATCGGTTAGCGAAAATTCGCGATGATACGTAACGAGCCGATCCTCATAAAGCACCATCTCACGTTCATCGGTCAAATAATGCTGTCCACTGCTATTCAATTTGCGTTCGATTTTGTAGTATGGCTGTACAGCAATCGGCTTCACATACATCCCCGCCCTTTTCAAGAAATCAAAATAAGTCTTAAACGCTCATATTGAATCATGACACTAGCACGTATTGCCGTATAGAATACTATTATTATCGACAAAAATGCACGATTTATAATGTCTACTTACCCAAAGATAGACCTAAAATTTCAGCTTTCTTAATTTACATCACAAAAATAACAAAAGAGCAAAATTGCGTTTACATACAATGCGCTGAATACGATCATCAAAGCATGCAAATGATCGTCGTTCAAGGTGTTGAAACGATCTACAAATCGTAATAAAGAGGTTCCACATCATCCATCTTGTTTTGCGATAGTTCAGATTACAATGCCCTATATACGTACCTGTTTTATATACAAAATCGCTTCGGTTTGCGCTCGCCAAATGGTAATCCGTATTCGATTTATTATGATTTCAAAACGATCGTTTGATACTTTAAACGAGTAGCGATCTGACCATTTGAACACTGTCGCGCATCTGCCATCATGTCTCTGTCCATCGTTTATTTTGTTCCGCTATTTTTCTTTTTACTATTACTTTATTACTTATTTATCGTTTTATATTCTTTCTTGTTTGTGCCAATGATTGTGCCGCAACTGTTTATAGTTATGTCGTCTCCCTGGCAATCAATTCATACTCCAAACGTTTAGGCTCGATCTGCTCATGACCGAGCACTTCCCATAACCGATAAAAAGCATGCACCGCCTGGTCGCCGATCGGATTGCGAATCGTCGTAATGCCGAGTGTGCGTGCCAGCTCGCTATCATCAAAGCCGACAATCGCTAATTGCTCCGGTACAGTGATACGTTGTCTGCGTGCTGCGGACAATATGCCAATTGCCACATAATCGTTGGCGCATAGTACAGCCTGCGGCAATTCGTTAGCGGCGGCAAGCTGATGTACCATTTGCTCTCCATGTGCGCTCGTAAATACCGAGTAATGATACCAGTCCCGTCTCACCGGCAGCCCTTTATTTTCCATAAAACGCTCATAAGCTTCGCGGCGGCTTCGCGTGTTCAAACTATCGCTACGTCCAAACATATGCGCGATCTGTGTATATCCGCGCGCTACCAGATGTTCCAATGCAAGCGTATAGCCGACTCCTTGATCCATAGCGATCGATGGAATTTCATCATTGCCCATCCGCTGCCATGATACGATCGGGCCATACTGACAGTACGTTTTAAGCATTTTCGGGTCGTTGACACATGTAATAATGACTAATCCGTCCACCCGTTTGCTGCGTAAATCTTCAAACGCACGCAGCTCGTTTTGTTTATTTTCACGAGTCGTATAAATAATCGTCTGAAATCCATAATCCATCGCAATATCGATAAACCGTTCCAGAAATGATAATACGACCTCATTTGTATTCGCCATCACCATACCGATCTGCTGCGTTTGCCCGGTTGATAATGAGACGGCATTGCGATTCGGAATATAACTCAGCTGCTCCATAATGGCAGTAATTTTCGCTCTTGCTTCCGCACTCACATGGGGCGAATGATTGATGACCCGTGATACGGTTGCCCTGGAATAGCCCGATAATTTTATAATTTGATCAAACTTGGACATCGCTCTCACCCCTTTGTTATTACTGTAGCCTCTGTTGTAATGTGTCGCACTTGATCATTGCTGGACTGGATCACAATGATTCGTACATTGACTAATCCATTGATTACTTGAAATGTTGGATTTAAATCCACTGCACATCTTTATTGCTAGTGGGAATCTGTGCAACATCAAACTGTATATCAAAAGCAGTCAGAGGATTAGTTTAAATGTAATCTTCATTCACTATAGTGTATGTTTATGCTTATCGTATACAGCTGTATGTAGCCTATTCCATCGTAAAGCTCGCCATTAGACGTAGTGTAGTACGCAGACCAAGTTAAATTTCCATTTTGATTGTGTACTAAATTCCTTATCAATAAGTGCTTGCTCCGGCTTCAAAACTTCGATTAATCTCGGTCAAGACAGTAGTACTTAGACCGAGATTAATTCGAGTTTTGAAGCTGGTTTAAGTCTTGAAATATAGCGATTTCAGCACACAATCAACATTAACATTTAATTTGGTCAATGTAGTAGATTGAACTTTAAGCCGCTTTTATTTTAGCGCAAAATATAACTTGACATGTAACCCGTTACAACGATTACGCTTTGAATGTAGTGCTGCTAATCAGTGTAGCACAAAAAATAGACCGAAATGGAGTGCTTAACATGAGTAACTCGCAACAATCTATCCCTCATTTCCCAGATGGTTTTCTGTGGGGCGGCGCTATTGCGGCGAACCAGGCAGAAGGCGCATTTGATCAATATGGCAAAGGCTGGTCGACACAGGATGTAGCACCGCAAGGCGTGATGGGTCCGATTACGGAAGCACCGACCGCAGACAATATGAAGCTGGTTGGCATCGACTTTTATCATCGTTACAAAGAAGATGTAAAGCTATTTGCCGAGATGGGCTTTAAAGTGTTCCGTACTTCAATCGCCTGGTCACGTATTTTCCCCAACGGCGATGAAACCGAGCCAAATGAGCAAGGTTTGCAATTTTATGATGATCTGTTCGATGAGTGTCTAAAATATGGCATTCAACCGCTCGTTACACTGTCACACTATGAAACACCACTTCATCTGTCCAAACAATACGATGGCTGGGTAAATCGTAAGCTAATCGGTTTTTATGAGCGCTATGCCGAAACGGTATTCCGCCGTTATCGGGATAAAGTAAAATATTGGCTCACATTTAATGAGATCAATTCTATTTTGGAAGCGCCATTTATGAGCGGTGGCATTTATACACCAAAAGATAAACTGAGCAAACAAGATTTGTATCAAGCGATCCACCATGAGTTGGTTGCGAGTGCATCTGCCGTCAAACTTTGCCATGAAATTATTCCAGATGCGCAGATCGGTTGTATGATTCTTAGCATGCCCACCTATCCGCTCACACCGAACCCGGATGATGTGATTGCTGTAATGCAATCCGAGCACAAAAACTACTTTTTCGGTGATGTGCATGTACGCGGACGCTATCCAGGTTATATGAAACGTTATTTCCGTGAACAAGGCATCGAGATTCAAATGGAAGCGGGCGATGCGGAAACATTGCTGCATACCGTAGACTTTATTTCGTTCAGCTATTATGTCAGCATCTGTGAAACGGCAGACACTTCCCAAAAAACAGCAGGGCATGGCAACCTGTTCAGCGGTGTACCTAACCCTTATTTAAAAGCGAGCGAATGGGGCTGGCAAATCGATCCGCAAGGGCTACGGTATGTGCTGAATATGTTTTACGATCGTTACCAAAAACCACTGTTTATCGTTGAAAATGGTCTCGGTGCTGTCGACGAATTGATCACCGGCGCCGATGGCGAACAGACGGTTGAAGACGATTATCGTATCCAATATTTAAACGACCATCTCGTACAGGTGGCGGAAGCTGTTGCAGACGGTGTCGAAGTAATGGGCTTTACGTCTTGGGGCTGTATCGATGTCGTTAGCGCATCATCTGCACAATTAAAAAAACGCTACGGCTACATCTATGTTGACCGCCATGATGATGGTTCAGGCACATTGGAACGTTATCGCAAAAAATCGTTCCATTGGTATAAAGAAGTGATTAGTACTAACGGTCGCAGCTTGAAACGTTAATCATGGATCGTCGATCTCGGTGTAGCCAGATTCCGCTTAAGCGTCTGTCCCACCTGAAACGTGGATCAGGGATCGTTAATCTCGCTGTTGCCAGATTCCGCTTAGGCGTCTGTCCCACCTGAAACGTGGATCAGGGATCGTTAATCTCGCTGTTGCCAGATTCCGCTTAGGCGTCTGCCCCACCTGAAACGTGGATCAGGGATCGTTAATCTCGCTGTTGCCAGATTCCGCTTAGGCGTCTGCCCCACCTGAAACGTGGATCAGGGATCGTTAATCTCGCTGTTGCCAGATTCCGCTTAGGCGTCTGCCCCACCTGAAACGTGGATCAGGGATCGTTAATCTCGCTGTCGCCAGATTCCGCTTAGGCGTCTGTCCTACCTGAAACGTTAATCGTTTACGAGTATTTGATACATCCATAAAGTTATTTATATATAAAACGTGCCTAAATACAGTCACAATCTGCTCAAATGCTACCTGTCGCGATACAGAGCGATCTCTAAATATACTGAGCACAAACCTGCTGTCATTTACACAAACCGCTTATCGTAAATTATGAATTAGCAAAAAGACCTTTCCTCCATTTTGAAAATGGAACGAAAGGCCTTTTCGTTTTGATTGTGTTGAATAGGTGTTGGATTTGTACACAGTATCATATTGTATCCGACACTGCCCCCACCGAACGTTGATACTAGTCTGAACGTTTATCATATTCCTCATACCGATAGCAGACTACCTATGTAGTGTCATCGTCTATGACGTCTATGAAGTAAGGGTATGCCTGCTGCGGCTATCGTTCATACGACCAAGTTCATATTCAGCACGATCAGTTCGTAAAAATATGTTGTCCCAGTGTAATAACAGCGGGACGGCGCATACTCCATTCCGAAGTAGCGATACGCGGATTGTAGTAATACAGCGCACCATTGGTCGGATCGACGCCACGCAGCGCTTGTTTGGCTGCATTGTAAGCGGTCTGATTGGGCTTTAAATAATATTGCCCATCCGCAACAGCGGTAAATTGACCGGGTTGCATAACTACATCCCAAATCGTATTCGGAAACTCGTTTGACTGTACGCGGTTTAATACAACCGCGCCTACTGCCACCTGTCCTCGAAACGACTCGCCGCGTGCCTCACCGTAAATGACATGTGCCAAAATATCCACTGCATCCTGATCAGCGCGATAGCTTCCTTTGGAGCCGGAGCTTGCGGACGTGCTTGCCTTAACGATGCCACTTTTTACACCAAGCTTGGACAACGTTGCAGGACCGGCTACACCGTCTACAATTAATCCATGATCACGCTGAAATTTTTTGACCGCATTAGATGTAATGCTGCCATAATAACCCGTTTTATTGGCATAAAAATAGCCCTGATTAGCAAGCTTGTGCTGTAATTGCACTACATCCGAGCTGCGCATACCTTGCGTGAGTAGCGCCGCATCCGCCGGAGTCGCCAAAAAAATGATGCCCAGTGCACAGATACAAGATGCTATGAAAGCGGGTAGTTTGCTCATCGTTCGGTATCACCTCCAGTTCAGTAATGAATGCGGATTGTCTGTGTGCTGGAAGTGAAAATATGGAACGTTTGCTGCCAGGTTACTAAAATCCTCGTTAGCGGAAATCGTCTACCATTATACATTGCTCATGCTAACATCAGCTTCACCGATGCATTTGGGAATTTTGAATGACAAATTTGTAACCTTAATCACCCTTCATCGATGAATACAACGCTTATAACGGTAACAGTATAACACAGCGGATTCCATCATTCTCCTTGCTGTAAACCTAAAAAATGTTGATTTACCAGCTTTTTCCGAGCAATATCCGCATGATGACAAATGAAACTGTGGTTATATAATCATCTTCTACGAAGATTATACAATCTGTTAATCCACTTAAATAGTTTCAATTTTGTCATTACCATACAGCAGTATAGCAGATATTTTCTAAAAAGCAAAATAGCAGCGATCTAGCTGTATGTAATCATCTATTAACACGAAAACAACGAATTGATTCTTTTTTCGTAAAAATAATTCAATGATGTTTGCAGCGCTTCATGAGGATGCCACAGCAAGTTACTTTAATAGAAAATAATGCCTTCAATGCCTATTCTGCCTGTACGATGGACGATAACATATCGTAATAGCGTTTCTCTATGAATCGTGCTTCATTAGCCTATCTTCAACAATTTGTCAGTTCATCTTTCATTAACCTATCATTGCGCAGCTCGACCTGGATCGGTTCGATCTGGATCAACTCACCATATCCACCCGTGCGGACACGGACTGAATCGTTTTCGTGATTTGCTGCTCCCAGTTGTATATTTTTTGACGTGATGTTTGCACTAAAGTGAGCTGCTTGTAGACAACAGTCAAATGAGCAAACGCAGTCACCGCATTGCCGTGACGAACAGCTGTATGATAGCTTTTACGGGCAGCAGTACGTATTTTCCATACAGCTGTAATCGCTTTATGTTCGGCGGTAATTTGCTTTTTTAACGTTTGTACAGGCTGCAGCAAGTTTCGTAACCGTTGTTTGCGATCGGCAATTGCTTTGCGTGCTGCCGCCAGCTCAGCCCGTTTGGTTTTCAACTCTGCCAGTGCATATTCGACTTGCGGCTTCATTGTGTTGCGCTGGAGTAATAACGATTGTACGCTACGCTCGTCTTTTTCGTTACGTGCTGCGGTAATTTTTACATCTAGCTCTGCATAGCTTTTAAGCAGCGGCGCATATCGATTTTGCAGTTGTTTGAGTTTTACCTTCATCGCAGACAGACGGGTAGCGTCCAGATTGCGGATGCGTTCGTGTACCCTTTTCAAAGCTGTATTATTTTGCTCCCGTAATGTGCGAATTTGCACGTTTTGCAGCTCTAATACACGCTCTAATGCAGTAATGCTGTCGTATAATGTATCGACCGTTGTAATGGCGGAGTTGGAGTTGGCAGCATACGTTTGGTTTGATGGCAAACTTGTCAGCAGCAGTACAATATAGAGACTTGCTATGAGTAGCTTATGTAGACGATTCCAACGCATAGGATGAGCACATTTCAAGCTTACGTTAAAAGGGGAGATTGCTTGGGTTTGTGCTTGGGTTTGTGCTTGGGTTTGTGCTTGGGTTTGTGCTTGGGTTTGTGCTTGGGTTTGTTTGGCTCTTATCATTTCTTTTCCTCCTCATTTTTAGCCTGCAACACCATATATGCGCCACAACGTACAAACGACAAAAAAGCACCCCCAGAATCGGCATCTGCCTGTTCTGCGAGGTGCTTCGCCCGCTCGTCGTATGATTTGTTTTTACTATACGGCAATCCAGCTCCATTGTCAACGAAAACAGGATCATACGTTCCTACCCTCTCAATATTCCCTTAATATTCAGTCATCTTTCATTATTCATTCATCTTTCATTTTGACGCTTGATCCAACATGTTACAATGGAGAGATCGGTCTTACAGCAGGCTATTGTACACGCCTGTTGCTAACATTACAGATTGTAAGCGTAAGGGAGAGCATAACACATATGAAACTTGTATCATGGAATGTAAATGGCTTGCGTGCCGCTGTCAAAAAAGGGTTTTACGATTATTTTACCGCTGTTGATGCGGATATTTTTTGTGTGCAAGAAACGAAATTGCAAGCTGGACAAATCGAACTGAATCATGGCGACACCTACCAACCATTTTGGAATTATGCGGTCAAAAAAGGCTATTCTGGCACCGCTGTATTTACGCGTATCGCTCCACTTTCGGTGCGTTACGGTATGGAAGAAGATGCTGAGGAAGAAGGACGGATGCTGACGCTGGAATTTCAGCATTTTTATTTGGTCAATGTGTATACACCTAATGCGCGCCGCGATCTGTTGCGTCTGCCGTATCGACTCGCATGGGAAGATCGGTTTCGTCAATATGTGATGCAGCTTGATCAGCTCAAACCTGTTATTGTTTGCGGCGATCTGAATGTCGCTCATCAGGAAATCGATCTAAAAAATGCCCGTTCCAACATCGGCAATTCTGGCTTTACCGATGCAGAACGCGCCAAAATGACATTGTTGCTGGAATCCGGGTTTGTCGATACATTCCGTTATTTTCACCCTGATCGCAGCGATATGTACAGCTGGTGGTCGTATATGGCCAAAGTACGCGAGCGTAATATCGGCTGGCGGATCGATTATTTTCTCGCTTCCGAACGACTTGTCGCTTGCCTGCTCGCTGCCGGCATCGATACACAAATTATGGGCAGTGATCATTGCCCGGTTCTGCTAGAACTGGATGAGCGCAAGTTGGCGCAGCTTTAAGCAACAATTGACATTATAGTTTGCTGCTGCCTACCTTAGACCAAGTTAAATTTAAACTTTGATTGTGTACTGATATCCTCATCCATAATAGCTTGATCCAGCTTCAAAACTCGAATTAATCTCGGTCAAGGTACCACTGTCTTGACTGTTTTCAATATTGGCTTTAAATCGGCTGCATATTCTTATTTATAGCAGGAATCGGTGCGACATCAAACTATATATCGAAAGCAGTCTGCATACTAATGCTACATTGACCGAGCTTATTTTCACATCCACTCCAAGTCTTGAACTGTAAAATGTTAGCACATCATTAAAATTGAATACAGTTAATGGGCTACAGGTGATTTCCTAACCATTTCACCGAATTGGTCACAAATATTAAAAATAATAGCTCATTCGGTGTCAGAATAACGGATAATCAGTTAATATAGTATTACTTGACTGATGTAAAGCATTACTATTGTAGCTGAATTAAGGAGGATTTTAGTTTGAAGGCAACCCCGGAAGCATCATTACAAAAACGACTCCTGCCTCGTCATATTACATTTATGGCGATGGGTGGAGTGATCGGAACCGGCATTTTTAAAGGCAGTTCCGACACGATTGGGCTAGCAGGGCCTGGCGTTATTTTCACGTATATTTTCGCCGGTTTACTGCTGCTAGTCGTAATGGGTGCGATTGCTGAGATGGCAACCGTATATCCGAACCGCAATATGAAAGATTTTATCTCGCTTGCTTTTGGGCAGCGACTCGCGTTTATCGTCGGGTGGTTGTACTGCTTTATGTGGCTGGCGGTCTGTGTGATTGAGGTCATTGCTGCCGGCAGCTTTTTGCAATTTTGGTTTGCCGATACACCGCTTTGGGTGCTTAGTCTGGCGAGTGCCATCTTTGTTCTGCTCGTCAATTTGATGAGTGTCGGACGGCTGGGTGAGCTGGAATTTTGGCTCGCTGGCATTAAAATCGCGATGATTATTGTGTTTATTATACTAGGTGCATGCTTGCTATTTGGCATTATTCCGAGCAATGATACACCGTATTTGAGCAACTTTACCGCACACGGCGGCTTTTTGCCTAATGGCTGGATGGCGATTGTGTCGGCACTGCTCGTCGTCATGTTTTCATATGGCGGCTCTGAGCTAATCGGTTTGACATTAAACGAGACACCGGATGCCGGCAAAGTATTGCCACGGATCGTGAAAAGCTTTATTTTGCGGATCGTACTATTTTATACATTGCCGATTTTGGTCATTTGCGGTCTCATTCCGTGGAATCAACTTAGCGGGCAAGATAGCCCATTTGTGCAGGTGCTGACGGCAACCGGTTTGCAAGGTGCGGCACATATTATGAACTTTATTCTAGTTACGGCGGTGCTATCGGCGGCGAACTCCGGCATTTATGGCGCGACACGGATGCTGCATTCGATGGCGGTTAACAATGAAGCGCCAGCGCTGCTATCCCGTACGAACAAGCGCGGCGTCCCGATTAACAGTCTCATCTTATGTGCGATCGTATTGTTAATCGGGGCATGGCTCGCGTATGTAGCGCAAGATCAAGTGTTTAGCATTTTGATCGCCGTACCGGGCTTTGTCGTCTTGCTCGTCTGGATTAGCATCTGTCTGTCTCAGATGAAACTACGGCGCCATTATCCAGTGCAACCGCAATTCCGAATTTGGGGTTATCCGTACATTTCCGGGCTGACAGCGATTACGCTGGCGGTGATTGCGGTATTGTTCTTATTTGATGCGAATAACCGGATTAGTATCGGGGCATGTGTGATCTTTTTGATCGTGCTGCTAATTAGTTCGTTGTTTAAGTTTCGAAAACAAGCGGGATGATGAACCAATTACTCCAACGGCAAAGCTAAACCTATAATCGAAATGACGATTTACAGCTTGGCATAACGCAGATGATCAACAGATTTATTAAGACGGCAATATGACAAACAAATAGCCTGTCCCGCTTGCTGGTGGGATAGGCTATTTGTTTGTCATTGCCATGCTTGTCCATCCGCATAATGATGCTTAAACAGGTACAATAGCACACATCGTCTATACCTCCACGTTCATATTGCAATCATGATCCATCTAAGACGACAATGAATCTGTTAATTAGCCTAATTATACTTCCGTCTGACCATCAGCCTACGCCAACTCCCCCTTTTAACTAGGTTTGTTGTACAATGAGAAACAAGCGCTCGCAATTCATTTATAGGCGGTGAAGTACTGATGTTATACATAATCAAATTCCTCTACAGCTTTCTGCTGCCACCGGGACTGTTTGTGTTGCTTCTGTTGGCGCTGGCAATGCGGCTTTTGGTCAAGCGTCAGCCGCGGGAAGCGATGCTGTTATTTAGCGTAAATGTGCTGCTGTACGCCAGTATGACACCGTTCGTATCGGATGCGCTAATCGGCAGTTTGGAGCACAAATATACTCCACCTGCGGCAATACAGAGCGATGTAATCGTCGTGCTCGGTGGCGGTGCGACGAGCGGTACACCGGATGTGGACGGTGAAGGCAATCTGTCTGGGGCAGCAGGCAATCGTTTAATTACTGCGCTGCGTCTGTATCGACAAACCGGACTGCCGATCGTGTTCTCCGGCGGACAGGTGTTTGCCGATAGCGGCAATGAAGCGGATATTGCCAGACGCGAGTTGATCGGTATGGGCGTGCCTCCACAGTCTGTATACGCTGAAAATCACTCGCTGAATACCGCGCAAAATGCCGACAATACGGCGCTACTGCTCAAACAGCACGGCTGGAGCAAACCGCTGCTCATTACGTCCGCTTTTCATATGCCACGGGCGGTAATGGAATTTCAGCGGGTTGGGCTGAACGTACAGCCTTATCCGACCGATTACTGGGTGAGTCAGCCACAATCGATCTACCCAGGCAAATTTTCACCATCTGGCAGTGCGCTCGGCTCTACCGGAACCGCCTGCAAAGAGTATGTAGGGATGTTAGTCATCTGGATGAAGTCACTTCTTTAACATGATGGCTTAACATAAAAAATAAGCTGCTATTGTTCATCATGCAAGCTTATCCCGCGCTTTACCTATACAACCAACTACAACCAAAAAACGCCCTGCCTGGCGGCTTTGTACACATTTCCGTATATACAGAAACGAGTACAAAGTCAGCCACAGCAGAGCATTTGATCATAAAAGGAATCGCATTAGTCAAACGATCTTATTTAAATTCGGCAACCATATCGAGTGGCAGACGCATCGAAGGATAACCTTCGTTAGCCGCTTTACCTATGCTTAGCAGCATAACCGGTACATAACGGTCTTTGTCCATGCCAAATACTTCAGCGATTTGGTCTTTTTCATAACCACCGATTGGGTTTGTGTCATAGCCGTGTGCGCGTGCAACTAACATCATTTGCATCGCTACCAGCCCGCTATCGATCAGCGCGATATCTTTGCGTGCTTGCTCAGACAGGTTTTCATAATAACCGAGTGCAAACGGCAGTTGGCGTTCTTTTACTTCTGCTGGCATATAGCCAAGCTCGACCGCTTTATCGAAAATGTATGCGGCATTTTGCTCATGTTTCAGATCACCAAAAATAGCAATTACAGCAGCTGCAGTCTCAACCTGATGACTGTTGAATTTTGCCAGTGGCAGCAATTTTGCTTTAGCTTCGTCACTTTCGATGACGAGAAAACGCCACGGTTGCAAATTGATTGAAGACGGAGCGCGTGTCGCTTCTGTCAAAATTTCGTTCATTTCGTCACGACTAATTTTTACGGATGGATCATAACTTTTAATAGAACGGCGTTCCAATGCGATCTGGTTGAAATCATTCGTTTTTGTTACGGCAGTATTAGTTGTTGTCATTATTATTCTCTCCTCTGTCTATGTTTCTATGTTGGTGTATCGTAATGCTTATAGCTCGATTTTGCCGCCAATATTGGCGTTTAAACGCTGTAGCATCGTAAGCAACTGTTCCTGCTCCCGTGCATCAAAGCCGTTAAACATACGTGCAACAAACTGCGCCCGTTCTTCACGGAAAGCGATAATACGCTGACGACCATGCTCAGTCAGCTGAACGAGTGTAATCCGATTATCGTCCGGATTGTTACGGCGAACGACAACCTGTTCAGCCTCCAGCTGTTTCAGATGGCGCGTAATTGCAGCATGATCAATACCGACTAGCTTCTGCAATGAGCTTTGGCTAATCTCCTCGGTATGGGATAGCTGGCAGAGCAATTGCAGACGCGAAGCGCTAATGCCTGCGCATTTCTCAAAGGTGCAAGCTAGCTGACGCTGAAGACTTTGTATCTGATTAAAAACCTCATCTGTGGTGGAAGTTGACACAAGTCTCCACTCCTTTCTGACCAGCATGACCAATCAATCATCTATTGTGTGACCTATCAATCATTGATGTATCAAATAATAACACACAAATAATATATTTTCAATTAAAGATTAGTTTTTTTAGTCGTTAAGCAAATTTCTTAATTCACCTATTAATTCATCTACATTAGTGCAGGGAGCTTTTTTAGAAAAAGAACTTGTTACACTATGTGTTTCTCTTAATTTTTGAGCATAACGTATTGCTTTGTTTTGATAAGGCTTTAACAGTTCATACAACCTTGCGGATGCTTTATTATAACCTTCTTGAACGCCCATATTTTTAAACACGCTGTCCAGACGTGAATAGTATTGTTGTCTATTGATGTTGGCATCTAAATATGCAAAATGTAATAAAAACCATAATTCAATACATTCATTAGACCAAGCAACCTTAATGCCTTTTTGGTGAGCGGAATGAATCGCATTGTCAAAATGATCGGGCGGAAAATCATCTTTATCAAATACAGCCCAAACATGCTCAAACACATGAGGAGAGCGACGTTTGTAATCTTCAATCTCCTCAATGATTCGAAGTGTTTCTTTTCCTGCGCCGTGAATATCAATGGTATATGATTGTATAGCGCCTTAATATTTTTCATTGATTTCATCTTTAAAACCATTAAAATAATTAGTTTCCGTTGTTATGCCTTCCGTTACGATTAAATGACCCGAAGGTTTAGCTTTTTAATCTGCTTTTTTCTATTTTTTCTGCCCGGTTCTCTACGTGCTGCCATATATAGTCCTTTCCTATATCAACGGTTTTAAGTCGGGTATGGCTTCATATTTGCCCAATATATAATCTTTTCCATAGCTAGCATCGTTTCTAACCTTTTTCTGATCATTCAGCTTGTACTCAGCCAAAGAATATAATTTAGACACTCCACGTTCATCTTTATCTACAAACCATATTTCATCTCGTCTAAAATTGTCTTTGTCTAATGTGAACACATCATGCGTCGTAAAAATTAGCTGTGCATGATTAGGATTTGTTTTTGGATCGTGGAACAAATTAATTAGATATCTCAATAATAAAGGATGTAATTGGGCATCAAGTTCATCAGAGAATAGAATTCCTCCTTGCTCGATTACATTTTGTAAAGATGTATATAATGCTATTAACTTTTGTGTTCCGCTAGATTCTTCTCTTAAAGGTAATCTGAACGTCTCATTTGTGTCTTTATTAGCGTGGATACTAAAAAATTCATACATCGTTTCGTCATCATCAGAATTAATTTCTATATTTTCTTCGTCTACTAACTCTATCTTATTAAAAGTGACAACGTCTAAGGTGTCGATTCCTACATCAACCGCTTTAATAAATTTTTCTAATTGTTCTTTTTGAGCATCGTCTTTCAAAATTCGCATTAAAGGCGTTTGAAAGCGACTTCTAGTTATCGCAATGTTATTAAATCCTTTAGCATAATCCATAAAAGAAACCTTTTGAAACCAATCTTTAATTTCTTGAACAATTTCGATCTTGAAACTGGTCATTAATGATAAAAACAATGTTTTTTTCTCTAATAGTTCCAGTAAATTTTTAATAGACTCAAATTCTGGTGCTAGCTCAAAATCTTGCTCACTACGATAAAACAAAGTTCTATACGCTTCTTTTTTCTTTTTTCTGTCCCTTATATATAAATACTCCTCATAAATTTGCTCCTGATCGACTTTAAAACCATATTGAAAAATATTTTGTTTAGTGCTAAAAATAGCTTCAAAAAACGATGGTTTTTTTTCACTCGTAAATGCAAAAGGAGACAGATATTTTTCATTTAGCCAAACCATTGATCTATTGGAAGATAGAACAAATCGACAAAAAAAGCGAAATGCTTTAAAAACATTACTCTTTCCACTCGCATTCGCTCCAAAAATAGCAGCCACTTTTAATACTCTTTCATTATAGACATTATATGCTACATCATTCTCATGTTCTTTAATGGAAGTTGCCATCATATCTAGTGTCGATTCTTGTGCAAAAGATTTAAAATTTTCAAAATTAAATTGTAGCAGCATGACATCACCTCTCTTATAGTATAGTAACACTATGATGCTAAAAGTACGATATTTTCTCATTTTTCTATTAAAATGATTAATTATGTTTTTATTCACAGACAACAACCGGGTAATCATTTATAGTATAAACGCTCATTCAAATGCAACTGAAGAAAGGAATCGATCGTTGTTATGAAACTTGCTATCGGTATGCGCAATCTGAAAACAGCACTCGCTGTACTTATCTGTCTACTTATCTCACAGACGTTTCATTTGGAATATCCTTTTTACGCGGTGATCGCCACGATTATTGCGATGGAAAATTCGATTACAAGCTCTTATACGGTCGGCAAAAATCGGGTGATGGGTACGATTGTAGGGGCGAGCTGTGGGTTTGTGTTTGCGCTAATTGATCCGTACAGCGCTGTTTTCTCGGCGCTTGGTATTGTTGTCGTCATTTATGTATGTAATTTGCTCAAATGGAACAAAGCCATTTCGATCGCCAGCATCGTCTTTTTGGCGATTATGCTTAATTTGCGTCCTGGTGAAAGCCCACTATTTTACGGGCTCAATCGAATGCTGGATACGTTAATTGGCATCAGTGTGGCAGTTACGGTGAATTATCTTGTTTTTCCACCTAAACATGAGCGTTATATGGAGCGGCAACGCAAAATTTTGCGTCGTCATCTAACACAACTGGCGCATGAATTGTTACGACAAGGCGGAGGAGTGCATATCAGCTCGCTTAAACAAGATATGTCTGAGCTGGAAAAGGTGTATGAAACGTACACATCCGAATTTCATCTGAATATAAAAAAGCGGACGATGATGGCGCATTTGGAAGAAGAAATCGATATGTATCACAATATGTATTCACATATGCGCCAGTTACGGCTACTGACCGATGAGCCATCACTTGAAGCCGACGCTAAGCCGGATGTGCACTTCAATTGCTCGCGCCCGTTAACTATGCATGGCGAAGATTTGCTGATGATTTATCGTTATCATGTGCGCTGTATTTTACAGGAATTGCAGCAACTTGGGCTAATGCTGCCAACGCATATTGCACCGCCGTTAAATTTACATCCTGAAGCACCGCAGCCTCATAAGATCGAGCACGATGCAGCTACCTGATCGCTCGCACCTTACAAATACGATCAGTTCAATCTGTTTGCTGCATCGTAATCGAATCTGTGATGTACATCGAATTAACAAGCTGTCATTCCGGCAAACGATGTACTTACGATTATTATTCACAATTATAAGCTGTACCGCATAACATCTGTAACGTGCATTGCTTACTTCAACATAGCCGCTTTTACGCGCAAAATTTGCCCGGCAGACGCAGCAAGCGGTTTGGTGTCTGTACCCAAACCAAAATAAAAGTCACCGTTCAGTAGTTCCAGCGATTTGGCATACGTATCACGCTTGAATTGCAATACCGGATACCATTGTTTCAGGTTACGTGTTTTGTACACACGGTTCATATAGCTGCCATCCGCTTGCTTACTGTATGCCAATACATACAGCACATTGTCGCGCACGAGCAGATCGGTCGGAATCGCTTGCGCATCCGGCAATTGTACGCGTTTACCCTCATTAACATTGCTGGCTGCAATTAGCGCCTCCGGCATCGTTTGCGAATCATTGTACAGCTCCCCGGCAATGTAAACGAGCTGATTGTTGACGACAACCGTTTTGCTAATACGACTATACGGCGTTTTGCCAGCTTGTTGCACAAAGCTCATGCCCGGCAAAATATGCTTGCCGTTCACTTTTTGCTGCGTTGCCTTTAGATTCGAATCAATCGCCAGCACATGGGTTTCATCGCCCCAAATTTGGTTGTCCGGCATAATGATTGCGGCGGCATACAGCTTGCCTTTAAACTGGAAAAACTTATAGGCACGGCTACCATAACTATCAATCCGGGCAAATGGCTCCCATGTCTTGCCATCATCGCCTGACATCATTACGACCGGACTATCTTCCGTTCCAATAGCGGCAAATAGCTTGCCTCCATAATAGGCTAAATCATACACATGCAGCGCATTCGGAATATTTTGATACTCCGTCCAGTTGCCATTGCCCCGTTCATAAAAATTACCGTATTTCCAGCCCGGTACGACCGAATCATTACCCGGTATGTACAGCTTGCCTTTTATAATTTTAAACGTATCGATCTGCTCATCAGCCGTAACGTCTCGGGTGACCTTTTTGCCTGTTTTGCTGTCCATCGATACGACTTGCTCGGTTACAAATTGGCTTGTCGCAGGATCAAAATAAATGATCGGTACGGGGCCGGCATTGGGCGAAGGCCCAGAATTGCTACTGTTGCCGCTGCCGAGATAAATTTTGCCGTCATACACTTGCATATCCCACACATTGCGTGCATAGGGGCCGCCTTTAAACGGCTGTCCAAGCTGTTCGATGGTGGATGTAACATCCACACCGGAAGATGTTGCAGCAGCATGAGCAATGGGCGCATGATTCGAAGCAGGCAATACGACACTGCTGCTTAGCAATGCGGCACTAATGCCTAATATAGTCGTCGATCGGAGCAAGTAACGTCTCCTATTCATAAATATCCTTCCTCTCTGTCAGTAAAAGTAAACAGCTCGTCTGAATTTGGTATTGTTCGATCCCTCCAGTTCCGATTGCATGTTATCCATATGTTTAAAGTCAGTGGCAACAGCTCATGTACCGCAAAGAACGTTCGTTTTCTTCACAAGTAAGCGTATGCAGCCATTATCTACATGCACTATAACATATTTACCAGTAAGATGCGAAAATGACAAAACGATGCAAAAAGGCTGTCCCACTAAAGGAACAGCCTTGCTTAAACGGTATACTATTAGTTTAAAAGTCAGATAGCTTACCACATCACATCATAGCGCTAAAAACAGTGCCCTGCACTTGATTATCGCTTAATCTTTATGCAGCAATGCTTCACCAGCGATGCCTGGCTCGGTCATTTGATACGGATCGAGAATGATGTTCAGTTCTTCCTCGGTCAACACATTGTACAGTAAGCACAGCTCACGCACCGATTTACCGGTCTGAATCGCTTCACGGGCGATCCGCGATACGACCTCATAGCCCAAATGCGGATTGAGCGCAGTAATGACGCCAACGCTACGCTCCACATATTGACGGCAACGTTCCACATTCGCCTGAATACCATCCACACAATGCAAACGGAATACGGTAAACCCTTGTTTCATAATTTCAAGCGATTGCAGCAAATTGTAGACGAGCACAGGCTCCATCACATTCAATTCCAGTTGCCCGGCTTCGGACGCAAGGCAGATCGTATGGTCATTACCGATCACTTGGAAGGCAATCTGGTTCACCACTTCACACATGACCGGATTGACTTTGCCCGGCATAATCGACGAACCTGGCTGACGTGCCGGCAAATTCAGCTCATTCAAGCCTGCATATGGCCCGGATGCCATCAGCCGAATATCGTTCGCCACTTTGGACATATTCATCATACAAATTTTCAAGGCAGCCGATACTTCGGTATAGGCATCGGTATTTTGCGTGGCATCGACTAGATGATCCGATGCTGCCAGTGGAAAGCCGCTAATATCCGCCAAAATTTCAGCGACACGTACAATGTAGCGGCGATCCGCATTCAGCCCGGTGCCGACAGCGGTTGCCCCCATATTAATGTGCAGCAAATTTTCGCGCGTATTTTCCACACGCTGAATATCGCGTCCAAGCACGCGTGCGTACGACTGAAACTCTTGACCGAGACGAATCGGTACAGCATCTTGCAAATGCGTACGTCCCATTTTGATGACCGTATCAAATTCATCCGCTTTGAGCTGAAATGAATGCTGCAACTCACGCATCGCCACCAGCAGCTTTTCGATCATCGACAATGTAGCGATATGAATCGCTGTCGGGAACGCGTCATTGGTCGATTGTGCCATATTCACATGATTGTTCGGACTAATATCGACATAAGCGCCTTTTTCCTTGCCCATAATTTCAAGCGCACGGTTGGCGATCACTTCATTTGTATTCATATTGATTGACGTGCCCGCACCACCTTGAATCGGGTCGACGATAAACTGATCGATCCAACGACCTGCCAAAATTTCATCGGCTGCCTGTACGATCGCTTCACCTTTTGGTCCATACAGACGGGATAGCTCCATATTTGCCAGCGCAGCGCCCTTTTTGACCATCGCCATCGCGCGGATTAGTTCAGGATGCAGTTTTTGCCCGGTAATCGGAAAATTTTCCACTGCACGTAGCGTCTGAATGCCATAATACGCTTCATCGGGAACTTCTTTGGTGCCAAGAAAATCCTTCTCTATTCTCACTACTCATTCCTCCGGCTGTACATTTTACAATAACAGTCCTATTATACGTCTGGCTTGCATAACGTTCCAGTAAAATCCAAAATTTAATATTTGCCCCCCATCCTATCGTTCCAGCTTCACTTTGTCTAGCGCGAGTAGTGCGCCACCGATCAGCTTTTTCTCTTTTTTGGTCACCGCCTGTTCCAGCTCGCTTTCCAGCAAACGCCGGGTATGCTGCACCTCATCATCATGATTAAAAATAAGCTGCACATCGGCAAAGCGCGCCAATGCCGTAATCGCAACTTGTCGCTGTACACCGCTTCCATTTAACCACTGCACGACATCTTGCGCCGCCGGAGCGGATATTGCAAACAATTGATCCCAACCATCGTACGGATAACTGACACGTTGCCGACGAGACATCCATTCAATAACTTTGCGGCTATGAAATGGTTTAAGCCATGCATTTGCCGTATATCCATTCAAACGGCTCGTGTCTTCCAGCTGCTCCAGCTTGGACAAAACAAGCTCCAATCCTTCCTGCTCCGGCAAACAACGCGCTGTCAAATAGGCGAGTATCGAAGCATTGATGCGCTCATCGGGCACAGCTTGCCATAACGAACGAACCCAGTCTGCCGCATGAGCGCCGCATAGATCGCCCGCATATTCCAGTAGCGCTTCCCGTACACCGCGATCGGATTCCTGCCGAATGCGCTCCTGCCATGCTTGCAGCACCCGCTCCGGCGCAAAAGCGTCAAATGCAGCACGCAGTTCCGCATGTACTGCACCCGACACTTCTGTATAACGAATGAGCCGTTCCAATGTATGGCGCGCCTCAGCCAGTGTTAGATGCAAATAATCATGCATCCATGCTCGCCAGTATGCGGTATGAGGATGCTTCACATTTAATCCGCTATAATCGGTAAATGGCTCATACTGCCATGATTCGGCGCCGATCCCATAAAGCACATGGATTCGTTCCAAAAACTCCTGTAGCGAGCCTGCCAGAAAGCGAAATTCTCCTGTCTCATGATTCCAGCTTAACACTGCCGGAGATGCGGATTGCCCTTGCATATCAAGCACGAGACTATCGCCATTATGCGCCTCATAAAATGCCAAATAACGCAAAGAATTTCCCGCTGCTTCCAGCATCCACAAATCAAGCCAGTCAATCGTTTGCAACGACCAGCCCCAATCGCCATTCGCATCAAACGGAATGACCGCTGTAGGCGGTAATGTCCAACACATCCATGATTCGGCAGCGACCAATAGCGCTTGCCTTAACTCTGTAGGCAACAACACACCAAGCCGTTGCTCCAACTCGATCAATTGCGACTCTGTTGCCGGTCGTTCCCATTTCATAACTATGTCTGCACCTTTTTGTTGCAAACGTTCAAGCAGTTCACTCCACTCGGACTGCCACCGCTCCAATTGTTGCTGAAATGTCATCGCTATCATCCCTTCATCCGTTAACGCTCTTAGCTGCTAACTAGCCTAATCGGTATATTGTATTGCACGCGATTTATTCGTTACATTGCATATAAATATACTATGCCTACTTTTTAGCAAAAATACAATCTTGGAAACTAATTACAGTCGTTTTATTACCTGATCGCATTGCTTCCAATCGCCAATACGCAAAAAACCGTAGCCTGTTGGCTACGGTTCATCTGCCTATTCATCGTATTACACTTGCAGTGTATAGAACGATTCCAGCTGACGTACCACTTCATCTGTATTATGATCGATGACCGTTTGATATTGTGGCATATCGAACAATGCGGCGATCGGGGCAGGAAATTGCTGCTTAATATCACATAGTACGATCGCTTCATCAAATTTGGCAGGATGTGCGGTCGCGAGTGTTACGCACACTTCACCAGCACCATTGTGCTGCTCATACGCCGCGATTCCGCAGGCGGTGTGCGGATCAAGCAAGTAATCGTACTGCTGTTTGTATTTGCGGATTTCTTCCAGACATTCCTCATTCGACGCTCCATGAGCCGCAAAATCTTGCTGTACCCGTGTCAGATCATCACCGGACAGCACAATTTTGCCTTCATGTTGCAATTGCTGCATATAAGCGGCTACTTTTGCTGCATCGTTACCGAGGAAATAATACAAATAACGCTCAAAATTGCTCGCCACCTGAATGTCCATCGACGGGCTATGCGTGCTGCGGAAATCACCCGGCTTGTATTCGCCTGTTTTTACAAACCGTTCCAAAATATTATTTTCATTCGTAGCAATGATCAGCTTGTTGATCGGAAGCCCCATCTGCTGCGCCAAAAAGCCGGAAAAGATGTTACCAAAGTTACCGGATGGCACGCAAATATTAATCGGACGGCCTGCCGCTGCTGCTTCGGCACGGAAGTAAGCGTAGAAATAATACACAGTTTGTGCCAAAATACGAACAAAGTTAATCGAGTTAATCGCCCGCAAATGATGTTGCTTTTTGAATGGCAGATCAGCAAATAGGTCTTTGATCACTTTTTGGCAATCGTCAAAATTGCCTTTGACCGACAGATTGAGCACATTTTGATCGTCCACCGTCGTCATTTGCAATTCTTGTACCTTGCTTACACGGTTGTGCGGATGCAAAATACAAATTTTAATGCCTTCTTTGCCGCGTACGCCTTGAATAGCAGCCGCACCGGTATCACCGGACGTTGCGCCGAGAATGTGAATGACTTCGCCGTATTTTTGGGAAATGTACGAATAAAACTCGCCCATAAATTGCAGTGCCACATCTTTAAACGCAAACGTTGGGCCGTGGAACAGCTCCATAATATGAAGCGAATCGTTAATTTGGCGTACCGGCGCTACTTCTGGATGGCGGAAATTGGCATAGCTGCGTTCTGCCAACTGGCGCAAATCGTCCGCCGGGATTTCGTCTTCTACATACAAGGCAAATATATTCAGAAACAGATCGATATAACTCAGCTTACTCCATGCGTGCAGCGTGTCGGCAGATACGACCGGCACTTGCTCCGGTACCATCAAACCGCCATCATCGGCAAGCCCCATCAGTACAGTATCGATAAAGCCTTTTGGCTCAACTTGTCCTCTCGTGCTGATATACTTCATATTGTTCCCCCAGTTAACGATAGTATTCATCCGTATGCCTGGCATATGCAGATGATGCAAAATTGATTAACTCCTATCATACATTGTCACAGGTCTGCATCCAAGCATTAATTTGATAAAGTTCGGACATGTTGGATAAGATACGCTGATTGTCAAACTATATATCGGTTGAGTCAATTATTTTTACAATAAATTGTACGCGATTAATCAAAATTGCTCAAAAAATTACACTTCCGCTATCAGCAGATAGCCTCTATTTTCTTCGCTATTCTCTGCAAAATAGCATTCATATAAACCGCAATTAAATTGGTAACGTTTACATTATTTTGGCATATTAACTAACTGGCTAGCATGTCCGATATACTTTTTGACAACGTATTTTGAATCAGAGAGGAAATCGCCAATGCCTACAATTACACATTGGAAAAAAATTAGCCTGCTAATCATGTTAGCTGTACTTTTACTGCTTAGCGCTTGTTCCAATCAACAACCCGTCGCTTCAGCGGATGCGGGCAGACTGAAAATAGGGGTCATATTGTCTGATGTCGGACTTGGTGACCAGTCATTCAGCGATGGTGCCTTTAACGGTTTAATTCGCGCGCGTGATGAAGGTAAAATTCTGTTTGATTACAGAGAGCTTTCCGACACTAAAACGTATGACGAAGGTTTCAATCAGCTGCTTGCCACTCCTAATGATCTCATTATCGGACTCGGTTATGCGGTAAAAGACAGCCTGGAAACCGCTGCCAAAAGCCATCCAAATCAACAGTTCATTTTGGTCGATGCAACGTCAGACTTGCCGAATGTCGCTTCTATTACGTTTAAGGAAGAAGAAGGTAGCTTTCTGGCGGGCGCACTCGCCGCTATGGCAAGCAAAACCGGTAAGCTCGGCTTTATTGGTGGCATCGATATCCCGCTATTGCACAAATTCCAAAGCGGATTTCAGCAAGGAGCGCTAACTATCAATCCATCCGCCAGCTTTGAGATCAACTATACCGGAGATTTTGGTAAACCTCAGCTTGGCACTGCCGCTGCAAGCCAAATGATCGCTAACGGCGCCGATGTCATTTATACGGTTGCCGGATTGACCGGTATTGGCGGACTGGAAGAAGCGCAAAAAAAGGGGATTTACTCGATCGGTGTCGATAGCGATCAATTTTTCCTCGCTGAAAAATCGGTCATTTCGTCGATGGTCAAAAATATCGATGTCGCCCTATATAATGCAACGAACACCTACATTCAAAACAACAAAACATTCCCGCAAAAAAATATGGTATTCGGTTTGCAAGATGGCGGCGTCGGTCTGGCACCGATCCATCTGGTTGAGCTATCTACCGAACAGCAAAAACAGCTGGAAGACTTGAAGCAAAAGCTAATTTCCGGCGCGATCAAAATTAAGCTGCAAGGCTCGTAACGCGTACAGCCTTTACTTTTTAACTACTGGAGGAAATCCCCCATGAAATTACAAGGAAAATTGGTGCGAAATGCGCTCATCTCGTTGCTCGCTTCGCTCATACTGGTCGGTTATATTATCTTCCAGCTGTTAAGCATTAACGCACAAGCGAGCGATCTTGTGCCTAATATGCTGAACGTGCAGCAACTCGATAGCGATCTCGTTCTGACCGGACAGGCGCTGAACAACTATTCCTTTTCCATATCCGAAAGCAATCGTGCGATCGTGGAAAAACAATTGCAAAAAGTACAAACAACATTGGATGCGCTACGCTCGTCCGGCTTGCCAACAACTGCCGAGAATGAGTTGGTGTCACGGGTGGACAGCAAATTCAAACAGCTTGCTACAGCGAGCACAACCGCCATGCAAAATCGTGATAGTGCAGAAGCGAAGCGACAAAGCATTCGTATCGAAGGCATTCAAAACGATGTGTATTTACTAAAATTGCAGACGAAAGCGGACTATAATAACTATACCGCTGAGCTGAGTTCCAGCATTAGCCTAACTTGGAAAATCGCGCTTATAGGCGCAATCGTACTGCTAATCGCTGTCGGTATGTTCAATACATATACCGCTAGACAGCTTGCCCGCCGTACAGGAATATTGACCGCTGCAGCGAAGCGCATTGCCGATGGTGATCTGACCGTCAAGCTGCAAACCGCCAAAGGGCAAGATGAACTGGATGAGCTAAACCGTTCGTTCCATCAAATGATTGCCAACTTGCGCAGCATCGTCAGCTCGATCGGTGAAGCTGGTAATCGGGTTGACGATATGGCACAAGATATCGACCGCAGCAACGATCGCATGCAAGATATCGTAAGTCAAGTCGCACTATCGGTTGAAGAACTTGCCGTCGGCAGTCAAAAAATCGCTGAAGACTTGAGCGTAACGGTCGAAGTTGTCGATCAAATGCAGGACAAATTCCGCACTAATTTGGAAACGACATCCGCATCAGCCGCATACAGCAATGAAGTGCTGCACTCCATCGAACAAGGCAGCGGCAGAATGCAGCAGCAGCTTGCCATTGTGACCAGCAACCGTGAAGCGATGAGCGAATTGCAGCAAACGGTCAAAACGCTGGAACATAATGCTGGTCAGATCGCCAACATGACACAGCTTGTATCCGATATCGCTTCGCAAACGAATTTGTTATCGCTGAACGCTTCCATTGAAGCGGCACGCGCTGGAGATGCCGGACGCGGCTTTGCCGTCGTGGCAGGTGAAGTGAAAAAGCTTGCCGATCAATCGGTAGCAGCAGCACGCCAAATTTTTGCAGCGGTCGAAGCGATTACGTCCGCTGTGGGCAAAGTGAACACATCAGTAACGAATAGCGTCGAACTGTTCGTGCAACAGGAGCAGGCGACCGTACTGACCGATGCCTCATTTGCCGAGATCAGCGAGCAGATGAGGCAAATCGCCTCGCATATCCACCGTTTGTCAGACGATATGCAAAGCTCGCATGAACTAAGCAATCAAGTCCAACAAGCGATTGAAAACATCAGCGCCATCACCGAGCAATCGGCGGCAGGCAGTGAACAAATTACCGCTTCAACGGTCGAGCAGCGGCATGCTTTCCAACAATCGAGCGAGCTAGTCAAACAATTGCGCCAAATTCGCAGTGAAATGCATCACGAACTGGATCGCTTCCAGCTGGATGAACGTGCCACCGCTGAAGCTGCTGGGCACAAACAACAAGCATCAGCCGCTAGTTCAGTAACGATACCTGATCTCGCGTTGACACCAACAGACAACATCGGCAACGCTAGTCAGCCATCAGACAGCACACAAACTGACAAGCGTGCAGTGTAGTCAAAAACGCATATACTAACCAAAGATTACACGTACGTACAGAGTAGGCATGCGCATATGATGAGCAGCATCTGCCAACGTTTGCGCTCTCGCTTTTCGAAGGATTCGATTGTAGCGACGACTCACATGCCGCTGATGAGGCACATTATGCGGCTGCAATCGCTCCATAGCGCGCAATCGCTCCATAGCGCGCAATCGCTCCATAGCGCGCAATCGCTCCATAGCGCGCAATCGCTCCATACAAAAACCCTCTTTCTTTTATAAAAAGAAAGAGGGTTTTTTCATACGATCATAAAGACATCCATTTGCTTCACTACCAAAATAGTAGCGTATGCCAGCAACAAACAGTCGTTTTAGTTGCTCAATGTTTAACAACGCGTGTATTGCTCACACTAGCTTCCGATAGCCCAATGTTTTGCTTCGTGGAAGCTGGAGTTGCCGTTACCGCAGACAGCTCGGTTGGCGCGGCTGTAGCGTCCATCGTATAACGAAACGCCAGGAAATAAGCCAAACCGACGAAAATCGCCCCGCCAACTACATTACCCAAAAATACAGGCACAAAGTTTTCAACATATTGCAGCCACGTAATGTCCGAACCGGCAAAAATCGCTGCCGGAATAACAAACATATTGGCGACAACGTGCTGAAAGCCGATCGCGACAAACGCCATAATCGGGAAAAAGATACCGGCATATTTGCCAAATGAATCTTTGCTACCATAAGCGATCCAGACCGCCAGACAGACGAGCCAGTTACAACCGATCGCTGATATAAACGCTTCGACAAAACTATCGTGTACTTTCGCATGCGCGATCGCCAGCGTTTTCGCCAGGAAATCGCCTTCTGTCAGTCCAACTACATGCCCGAAAAAGTAAGCGACCGCAACCGCACCGACAAAATTCGAGATCAGCACAAGCGCCCAGTTTTTCAGCAACTGCATAATCCCGATCTTTTTGGAAAATAAAGCCGCTGCCATCGTCATCATATTACCGGTCAACAGTTCAGCTCCTGCCAATAGGGTTAACATCAAGCCAACCGGGAAAATTGCCGCCCCAAAAAATCCAGCTAGCGATCCCATTTCCTTCGGCGCAGTGCCGATTACGCGGATATCCGCCAAAAATCCAAGTGAAATAAAGGCACCGCCCAGAAAACCAAGAATCAGTACCGTCCATACAGGCAGCTTCGACTTTTTGAAACCAACTTCAGCGGACATCTTCATAATTTCCTGCGGTGTATAATAAGCCATTGTAAATCCTCCATCCATATCATCTTCGTTGTTAGCATACGGTTGTGTGCAGACAGGAATTCGCTTGTTGTTATTACAGTTCCGGCGCCAGATTGCAATGTCGAACAGCGAATCATTACAACACAAAAAACCACCATAACAAGCCCTCATCCTGCTGACATAAGACATGTGTCACAACATGCAGAGGAACTGGTAATGCTGGTTAACTCCCTTACATTTCCCTATAAGGTCATCAATCAACGGTATTGCATTTACGCTTAAAGCACAAACATCACATGAGTATGCTCCAAGCCAGCTTAAGCTGCTTTCTAAGATTACTGGACAGCCTATTGTTTGTCAATCTTGTGACAAAAAAATAGAAGGCAGCTCGCCTTCTATTTCTATTTCTATTTCTATTTCTATTTCTACTTCTGTTGGCGTCTTATCTTATTTTATCTTCATTCTATCGCTGTACGCTTTTCTCGTCGTTTGCGCAGCAGCTTATATTTCCATTCACGCGCAGTCGTTAACTTTTAGGCTGGCAAAATTGCGCAAATTAACCGCCGATATGCGACATTTCCACTTTGGCACCAGTGTGCCGATCCGGCGCGGCTTCCGTACCACGATCAAGCGAATATCGATCATGACGACCGTTCCAAATGTCCGACACTTGTTGGGCAATTTCTCCATCGCTTTGATCAGAGCGCAGCAATGCCCGTAGATCATGCCCACGTGTCGCAAACAGACATGTATACAGCTTGCCTTCCGCCGACAAACGCGCCCGTGTACAAGAGCCGCAAAACGCTTCTGTCACCGATGAAATAAAGCCGATCTCCCCTTTACCATCGCTAAATCGATACCGTGTCGCCACTTCGCCATCATAGTTTGGCGCCACCGCTTCAAGCTGCCAATGCTCGCCAATTCGATCAAGCAGCTCCTGCTTGCTGACCACATGCTCACGGTTCCAGCCATTCGTATTGCCCACATCCATATATTCAACCAGGCGCAAAATATGTCCGCGCTCCCTGAAATAATCGACCATCGGTACGACCGCATCTTCATTGGCGCCGCGCTGTACGACCATATTCACCTTGACCGACAACCCTGCGGCTGCCGCTGCATCAATGCCTTCCAATACCGGTTTCACCCGGCTGCGCCCGCCATTCATTTGCAAAAATAGATCGTCTTCCAAACTGTCCAAACTTACCGTAATCCGGTGCAAACCGGCTGCTTTCAGCTCGGTTGCTTTGCGTGCGAGCAGACTGCCATTGGTCGTAAGCGACAGATCGTCCGCCCCAAGCGCAGACAGACGCTCAATAATGCTGGCAAGGTCTTTGCGCAATAATGGCTCACCACCGGTAATGCGTAGCTTTTGCGTCCCTAACCCGACAAAGATCGCGGCAATACGCCCTATCTCCGCTTCACTTAGTACATTGTCATTGGACAAAAACGCATAATCTTTGCCAAAAATCTCCTCCGGCATACAATACCGGCAGCGGAAATTGCAGCGGTCTGTGACGGAGATGCGTAAATCCCGCATAATACGGTTATGCTGATCATAGATAGCCATGCGTCTCTCCTCCAATCCTCGCTTCATAATCCAATATATAATAAGGCGCCTACCGTTCCCCCTACCCGCACGCGCCATTGCGCCGGACAAAAGAAACGGTATCGCCTGAAAGTGATTCCTTTTAGGATAGCACAGAGTTTTCGTGCTTGTCCGCATATTCTTTCATACGCTGTGGATGGGTATACACATTACAGCTTTCCCCACGAATAAAACCGACAGTCGTAATGCCCAGATGATCCGCCAAATCAAGCGCCAGTTCGGTTGGAGCGGACTTGGACAAAATAATTTCACAACCGATCTTCGACACTTTAGTCAAAATTTCCGATGAAATGCGCCCGCTAAAGGCGATGATTTTCCCTTGCAAATTCAGTTCGTTTTTCAGACACCAGCCATAGATTTTGTCGAGTGCATTATGACGACCGATATCGCTGCGCGCCAGCAGCACACCATCCGCATCGCATAATGCAGCCGTATGCACCCCACCGGTTTGTCGGAACAGCTCGCTTTGCTGCTGCACCTCATCCATCAGCTTAAAACATTGCTGAAACGTCAGCTGCACATGGATTTCATCCATTCGTTTTGCCGTCCGTGCATCATTAAAAAAAACGAACCCCTGGCGGCTTGTGCCACAACAGGACGTAATATAGCGCTTGGTAAACAGTTGCCGATGCTGCGGTTTCCAGCGCTCGGTACGCACATGTACAAAGCCTTCCTCCTCCTGTACCCATAACTCGCCAATATCGTCATACCGCTGAATAACCCCTTCTGAAGCGAGGAAACCGATCGTCATATCTTCCACATACTGGGGCGTACAAACAAGGGTCACAAATTCCTCGCCATTCACCTTTACAGTAATCGGTTGTTCGGACACGACCACATCTTGTTTTTCCTCCAGTTGTCCGCGTTCATAGCGGATCATCGTCCGTTGCTGTTTAAACTCCGCGTTCATCATATCATCCCTGTTCAATATTTTTGTCAAACACAAACACGGAGATGGCAAAGTCATCTTCCACTTTTATATCGGTAAACAGATGCTGCAGCTTTGAACCGCACAGCTCCTCCATTCCGTCCGGCACATGTTGCTCATACAGCTTTTGTACCATCTGCGTACGAGCGCGATGTACCATCTCTTTGCCCTCTGCCGTCCTGGCAATAAATTTCTCGGTTGGCGTAAAATTGCCCCACATTTTCGTAATCGCCATATTGTCAACAAAGGTCGTATGAATGCGTTCTGGTCCTTTGCCAAATGTATCTTTGCGCACTTTACGTACGATTTCGTTAAATGCTGCCTCTTTTTTCATCGTTATTCCTCCCTGCCTGTCGTTGCCTAGCGGTACGTTAATGATCATACACTTCATATTTTGAAATTCAAGTGCCGCTGTATTTCCCTTAAGTTTACAGATTACGCCATTCCTTGTCATGTTAAGTTTGAACAAGTTGTGTCTTGAATTTCCATTCAGGAGGAGTATAATGTGTTTAGTCACATGATTGTCAATCATTTCGGATTGATTGGTTAGTATGTCATTGCTAACGAATTACTCCACTTTAAACTTGCTGCCTGATCCAGGCGGCGACTTTAAGGTGGAGTTTTTTTATGCCCTGTTCCGTATGATCACAGTGTTCAGGATGACCGACCTATGCTGGCTCTGTACGCATCGGTGCGATCGATCCGTTTACAACAAAACGCTTGATTACATCAAATAAGCAAATTAATTACAAAGGAGTTTCCCTATGAATGAATCCTCATCCGTCCAATTAACGATTAATGGACAACATTACGAAGCACAGCCCGGCATGACCGTGCTGCAAGCGATTAATCTCGCCCAAATCGAGCATCCGCAAATATGTTATGTGCCGGAAGTCGATCCGATCCAAACCTGTGATACGTGTATCGTCGAAATTGACGGCAAGCTGACCCGTGCCTGCTCGACTCCAGTTACGGCAGGCATGAGCGTACAGACTGATTCGCTGTCCGCCAAAGCCGCACAGACCGAAGGCATGGATCGTCTGCTCGAAAATCATATGCTGTACTGCACGGTCTGTGACAATAATAACGGCAACTGTACATTGCACAATACCGTTGAAGCGATGGGCATCGAACATCAGAAATATCCGTACAAACCGAAAGCGCCAGCGACTGAGGTCGATATGTCGCATCCGTTTTACCGTTATGATCCGAACCAGTGTATCGCCTGCGGACAATGTGTAGAAGTGTGCCAAAATTTGCAAGTTAACGAAACATTGTCGATCGATTGGGAAGCGGATCGTCCGCGTGTCGTCTGGGATGACGGCGTCGCCATCAATGAATCATCCTGTGTCAGCTGCGGACAATGTGTCACGATTTGCCCATGTAATGCGCTGATGGAAAAATCGATGCTCGGTCAAGCTGGTTTTATGTCCGGTATCGGTGACAATATGCTCAACCCGATGATCGATGTGATCAAAGAAGTGGAGCCGGGTTATAGCGGCATTTTTGCCATTTCGGAAGTGGAAGCGGCGATGCGGCATACACGCACACGCAAAACGAAAACCGTCTGTACCTTTTGCGGCGTCGGTTGTTCATTTGAAGTATGGACAAAAGGACGCGAAATTCTTAAAGTACAGCCGACTCATGATGCACCGGTCAACGCCATTTCCACTTGTGTCAAAGGTAAATTCGGCTGGGATTTTGTAAATAGCGAGCAGCGTTTGACGACACCGCTTATTCGTCAAGGCGCGGAATTTGTAGAAGCAACATGGGATGAAGCATTAACGTATGTCGCTGACCGTATGCAGGCGATTCGCAATGAACATGGCAGCGACAAAATCGGCTTGATCTCCTCCTCCAAAATTACAAATGAAGAAAACTATGTGATCCAAAAGCTTGCGCGCCAAGTGTTCCAAACGAACAATGTCGATAACTGTTCCCGTTATTGCCAATCCCCGGCATCGGACGGTTTGATGTCGACAGTCGGTATTGGCGGTGATGCCGGTACGATCAAAGATATCGCGGCGGCTGGATTAGTCATCCTGATCGGCTGTGCACCAGCGGACGGTCACCCGGTACTTGCCACACGTATAAAACGTGCACATAAACTACATGGACAAAAGCTAATCGTTGCCGATCTGCGTAAACATGAAATGGCAGAACGTTCCGATCTGTTTATCCGTCCGCAGCAAGGCACCGACTTTGTGTGGATTACAGCGATCACTAACTATATGATCGAACAAGGTTGGCATCAGCCGGCATTTATCGAGCAACATGTCAATCAATACGACGATTATTTGAAGTTAATTGCGCCGTATACACTCGCTTATGCAGAACAAATCACCGGCATTTCCGAAACCGAACTGATTGCTATTGCAGAAATGATTCGGGATGCCGACGGCACAGCGATCTGCTGGGGCATGGGTGTAACACAAAATATCGCCGGTTCCCACACATCGGCAGCGATTTCCAATCTGCTGCTAGCAACCGGTAACTATATGCGTCCAGGTGCAGGTGCATATCCGCTGCGCGGACATAATAACGTACAAGGCGCTTGTGATATGGGTACATTGCCACCGTGGTTGCCGGGCTATCAGCACGTCTCCAATGACGAAGCGCGCGCCAAGTTTGAACAAGCGTACGGCGTACCGATTTCGCCGGTGCCAGGCAAAGACAATATCGCAATGGTCGATGGCATCGCTCGCGGCGAGACGAAGGCGATGTATCTCGTTGGTGAAGATATGGCATGGATCGATTCCAACGTTAACCATGTGCATGAAATGCTGTCACAGCTTGAATTTTTCGTCGTACAAGATGTGTTTCTGTCCAAAACAGCACAATTTGCCGATGTGATCCTACCTGCTGCACCATCGCTGGAAAAAGACGGTACATTTTCCAATACCGAACGCCGTGTACAGCGTTTGTATCAAGTGCTGGAACCGCTTGGCGATTCCAAACCGGACTGGTGGATCACTACCGAGCTGGCAAAAAAATTAGGCTTTGATTGGGGTTATACTCACCCAGCCGAAATTTTTGCGGAAATGGCTAGCCTGACACCATTTTTCGCGCAATGTGATTACGACGTACTGGAAGGCTGGGGTAGCTTCCATTGGGGCGCAGCAGATGGTGCCAACACGCCGCTGCTATATACGGATGGCTTCCATTTTCCGGACAAAAAAGCTCGTTTCTCGCTCGTCGACTATGTGCCACCGGTTGAATATCCTGCCGAATTTGATCTGACACTCAACAACGGTCGTCTGCTGGAACATTTCCATGAAGGCAATATGACGAACAAATCACAAGGCATTAATCGCAAACTGCCGGAAGTGTTCGTCGAAGTATCGCCTGAGCTTGCCGGCGAGCGTGGCGTTGAAGATGGCACACTCGTACGGCTAGAATCGCCATATGGCGCGATCAAGTTGCGCGCGGTCATTACAGATCGTGTACGCGGTCACGAAATTTATGTGCCGATGCATTCGACCAGTCACGAAACCGCCGTCAACTTGCTCACCGGTTCGGCAGTCGATGTGCGTACTCATACACCAGCGTACAAACAGACCAAAGTACGGATGCAAATTTTAAATGTAAAAGGCGTCAACCCATTGCCGGAAATTAACCCCCGCTACAAACAACGCCACCCGCAAAATGGTGTCGAAGTACAGCGTAAATGGGATCGCCCTGATTATGTATCACTTGTCGATCTGTAATTGAAATGCTTATTTTTATAAAAGAAAGGAAGCAACGCATATGGCTGCACCTATTACAGCAATCCGCAAACAGACGCTGACCGAACAGCAATTACAGCAACAAACGATCGAACGTCTGCAACAGCAACTAAGCGCATCAAACGCTGCCTTGGAACGCTCGCTGTCCATTTTATGCGAGTTGGAAAGCAGCGGTATGTTGGAAGCGGCGGAATCGATGCTCAAAGCGAAAGCCGATATCGCTGAAATCGTACTCGCTCAAGTATCGCGCAAAGAAATTACTAATCTAATCAACAATGGCATGGCAGCGGCAGGCGCATTAACTGCCGTCGACCCGGCACAGACCGCACAATTAATGAATAGTGTACAACAAGGACTACAAGAAGCAGCCCATCCACAAACCGAAAAAATCGGCATAATGACGATACTACGTGCCCTCAAAGACCCGGATATACAACGTGCGCTCGGCTTCGGGCTGCGTTTTATGAAAGGATTAGGTAAAGGGCTGAAAAAAGATACACCATCCGAGCATTAACAAATAGCTGACCAGGCATTATACAAGCCAGCACGATACAGTAACCCTGTATAGGTAACTGCGTCGTGCTGGCTTTCGTTTTGCATAAACGCACGCTTGAGTCGTCATGCATCAACTACTCATTCCAATCGCATACGAAAAGCTATCCTGATCACCATATCCCGCTAAAATCGCCATATACTCACACAGATCAAAGCGCCACAGCGGTAATTGACAATTATAGTCTATTTATGCAACTATGAAGTTATCTGACTTACTGCTTTTTACATACAACTAACAACATATTCTCTCTATGCGCTGCACATACTCCCTCATCGATGGCGCGCTTTGGCTCCAGTATCGTTGCTACTCTACGTTTTGGCAGCTAAGTCTGAATTCCAATCGTTTAAGGAGGAAAGATGATGATTAAAAAAGGAACTGTGCTTCTCATTACTGCTACATTGACGTTAGGCATTGGAACAGGGGCGATTGCTGCAACTGGCTTGCAACCAATTCGCGCGTATTTGAACAGTACGCTCTCGTTTAAAGTGAATGGTACTGCCGCCCAGCTTACCGATAGCAGCGGCAAAGCCGTTTTACCGATTACGTACAATGGCACCACGTATTTGCCGGTACGTGCGGTCGGTCAACTGATGGATATTCCGGTTAACTACGATAGCGCCAATGCTTCGATCAGTATCGGTAATGGCAGTACGACAGGCGGCACAGGTGGCGGTAGTTCCACGACGACACCATCGTCCAGCAAGCAATCGCTAAGCGAGCTCGGTTCATCGGCAATGGAAAGTTCTGCACTACGTACGAAAGACCCTGCCCAAACGGTTTACAAAGGCAAAGACTACAAAGAAGTATACCGGAACGATCAACCAGGATCGTATCGCGACTTCCAAGTGATGACCGACAACAAATACAGCACATTGCATCTGGAAATGGCTGTACTAAGCGGTAATCAGAAAATTACGATTTACGATGGCGATCGCACCGTACTCAAAACAGTATCACTCTCTGCCGACGCCGGAATGACTGGTGTTGATGTCGATGTAAAAGGCGTAAAAGCCGTCTTTGTTGAAAGTACCGATTATGATCCAGGTTCGGTATTGTTTGTTCCATTGACCACATCATATCTCGTTCGTTAATGATAAAGTTCTACATTAGTGCAGATCAGTTATCCTACCAAAATAAGCTTGCCCACGTGCAGATGCACTAGCTAGCGGCACACAAAAGGGATCATATACACCAGCATAGCTGCCCAAACGTCACAAAGATGAGCAACCGTTTCAACGATTGCGATCATGTACAACACCGCAAGCTGCCAAACCGATGAACAGATAACGATTATAATGTAGGCGCTTTATTTGATCCGATCCATCTGCAACTTTCACACAATCATATAAACGCAAAAAAAGCTGACGTTCAGGGGAGGACGTCAGCTTTTTATGTGAACTGTCTCATCGCATTTGGCAGAAGCAATGGACAAGGTGTTTTGGATGGGTGACCATGTGGAACAGATCACATCGAACAGCAAAACATGTTGTTTACTAGTTTTGTTTTATAAAAGGATAGGCTGCCATAGCAAGGGTACTCCGGTCAGCCTATGTTTAATGTCGTTTCGTGCTTATTACTTTTGTGGAATTTTCAATTCAAAACCAACCGGCAGCAAGTTGTTGGCAGCAACTAGCTCGTCTACAGTTACACCATATTGAGCAGCAAGTTGAGTCAGGCTGGCACCTTGTGGAACGACAACAGTGATCGTTTTGTTCGTTGCATTAGCGGCTGGCGCTTGGGAGTTGGCAGGCTCCTGTGTCGTCGTTGCACTGTCTTGTTGTTCTCCTGTACCGAACATCGCTTGGAATTGAGCTTCTTGTGCAGCTAAGAAAGCGGCATTGTTAGCGATCCGTTCTGCTTTGTCTTTATTTTTCTGATGGTTCGATTCGTCGGTTGCCGCGTACGCGTGGCCGCCTCCGATTGGGGCGATGGCAACGGCACCCAGACTTGCAGCTAAAGTGGCAGACAACAGGATTTTGTTAAATTTTGTGTTCATTTGTAATGGCTCCTCTTCACTTTTTATATTTGTAATAAACTTTAATTAGGTGACTTATAGTCATTTTGTAACATCATGACTATAATATACTACTAACTAAAGAATATTGCAATACTATCTAATAGAAATTTTGATTGATTTTGCAAAATCAATCTCTCCGATATATAGTTAACCAACCTATCTACATTTTAAACGCTGCCTATATGATTTGCAAAGTTGGTGGAGGATTGAGCAATGATCCAAATAGCGGCGCAAATTGTCCGTATACAACGAGATTTGGTACCAGGTGCCATATGACATAAAAAATGCTACAATAAGCGAGTATGGATAACGATAATTTCAAGCAACGGATTGATAGGAAAGCGAGGCATACTAGTTATGATTATTAAACCAAGAACACGCGGTTTCATCTGTACGACTGCGCATCCGGTTGGATGTGCGCGCCAGGTACAGGAACAGATCGAATATGTAAAATCACAACCAGCGATTAAAGGCCCACGCAATGTGCTCGTCATCGGCGCTTCAACCGGATATGGTCTGTCCGCACGGATAGTCGCGGCATTTGGTGCCGGTGCTAATACGATTGGCGTATACCGTGACGGTAGCTCGGTCAAAGGTCGCACCGCGTCTGCGGGCTGGTACAATTCGGCTGCTTTTGAACAGGCTGCTGAGGAAGCTGGCTTGAAATCGTATAGCGTAATCGGTGATGCGTTTACGAACGAGCTGAAAGCTAACACTGTAGCAGCGATCCGGCAGCAATTCGGCAAAGTCGATATGGTTATCTATAGTGTAGCTGCGCCACGTCGTACCGATCCGAATACTGGCGAAACGTACACTTCCACCTTGAAGCCGATTGGCGAAACGTACACAAACAAAACCGTAAACTTCCATACTGGTGAAGTAAGTGAGATTAGCATTGAACCGGCAACACCGGAAGAAATCGAAGCTACTGTACGTGTGATGGGCGGCGAGGATTGGAAAGCATGGATCGATGCCTTAAGCGCAGGCGATGTACTGACTGACGATGTTGTTACCGTTGCCTTTTCGTATATCGGTTCTACGATTACACAAGCGATTTACCGCCAAGGCTCCATCGGTCAAGCGAAAGACCACCTGGAAGCAACCGCTCGTGAGATGAACGAACAGCTTAGCGTCAAAGGCGGTCATGCGTATGTGGCGGTATGTAAAGCGCTCGTCACCCAATCTAGCTCAGCGATTCCAGTCGTACCGCTGTATATGTCGGCATTGTACAAAGTAATGAAAGCAAAAGACATTCACGAAGGCTGTATCGAGCAAATGTACCGTATGTTTGCCGATCGTCTGTACAATGGCGGGGATACACCTGTCGATGAGAAAGACCGCCTACGTCTGGACGACTGGGAAATGCGCGATGATGTACAGGCAGAGGTTGCGACGATCTGGAATCAACTGTCTACCGAAAATGTATACGAGCTGACTGATCTGGAAGGCTATCGCCAAGAGTTTTTCCAACTGTTTGGCTTTGAGACCGATGGTGTCGATTATGAAGCCGACGTCGATCCGGACGTGAAGATGCTACACACAAGCTAATCAATCTCCATCCGTTCTGGCGTACAATGCCTATGAATGAGCACAGCATGCCTTACCTATACTCATTGATCTTCATAGCCGAATGCTTAGCTGCCCACCTTGTACATGTGGCTAAGCGTTCGGCTTTATTCGTTTGTACCGCCAAATAAGCTGTATGCTTCGCAGCGGCAAAAACCTAAGCGGTTGATTTTATTTATTGCCATCTTTATTTGTGTTCATTGTAGATAGCACCAACGATCCGTTTGACATTGCAAAAACAACACATCGCATATTCACATACTTTTATATGAATCGCCATATATTCGTATAACAACGAAAAAACTCTATAATTAATCGCTTACAGGTTCAAAATATTGTAACTTTACTCCCCTCTCTAACAGCAACATTTACGATATATTTAAATTATACAAATTGTCATCCATTTACTTTATTCAGCAGTCGCTTTATGCAAGCAGAACCAAACGAAAGTTGCGCATTACTGCATATTAGCAGCCGATGCAAAATCGCAGTTTGCCAAACGGTTCATTGCTTGCCCAATCGGACTGTACAAAGGAGTTTTCAGATGGGAAATATGCTCAAAACACTTCGCACAGTAGGTCATGTCGAAGCGATCTCGTATTTGCTGCTCGTATTGGTGGCGATGCCGCTGAAATATTTGGCGAATCAGCCGCTGATGGTTACATATGTAGGTATGATGCATGGTGTATTGTTTGTTGCTTATGTAGCGGCAATCGCCGTTACGCTAATGATGCGCAAACTGACGTTTAAGCAGGCGGTACTCGCATTTATCGCGTCGCTATTGCCGTTTGGCCCGTTTCTGTTTGATCGTTATTTGCAGCGTCACACAACGCCAGAGCTGCCGGTGACCGAGGTACAAAAAGGTTAATATGTCGTATCCTGTACAGCGTGAAGCGACCCAAAATATTAATCTCTGCATTTGCGAACACCTTGCACCTTACATTGCCAGTTGACCTTTTGACTGTATTAGGGACTTGAGACAGCATAGTCGTCAATTCTAAAATGACATCCGTTGAAAGCTTGCTCTACATTGTGAAGCGCACGTCTACACGATAAGCTCCTTCCCGTCTTAGGGAAAGGGGCTTTTGGGCGTAAAGGATTGTTTGAAGCGGTTCGGCGCGGTAAAATGCAGTCAGTACATAATGATACGAAATAAGCGTGAACAACACTAATTAACATGCACAAGACATGTAAGGAGGCATTATGCAAAACGATAGCTACACCCGTACCGCTAACGAATTACCTGCCAGCTCTGCGCTGGCAAAGCTGATCTCCCCCATCCGGCAATCTAAAGCGTTTACGTATTTATGGCTTGGACAATGGATTGCGATGCTAGGTAGCTCGGTTACGATGGTTATTTTGCCACTCGTTATTTATAATCTGACCGGTTCGTCTACAATGATGGGTTTGGCGATGACGTTCTATATGCTGCCCAATGTGTTGATTTTGCCGATATCCGGCTGGATCGTCGATCGTACCGACCGGCTGCGGTTAATTTGGCTAACTAATACGATTCGTTTTTTGATTATGCTGACGGCGGCTGTGCTGATGTTTGCAGGCGAGCTAACATTGCCGCTTTTGTATATCGGGCTTGCTTTGTATGGGCTGATGGACGGCATTTTTGTACCGGCATATTCGGCGTTACGGGCGGAAATTTTCACCGCCGATATTCGCAATGCAGCCAACGCGCTCAGTCAGATGAGCATTCAAGCGGTTCGTCTACTTGGGCCTGCGCTAGGTGGATTGATCGTGACGTTCACTTCACCGGGAAATGGATTTGCACTCGACTCGCTTACTTATCTAATCTCGCTTTTCTGCTTTGTTATGCTCGGTAAATTTTATGTTTCTTCCCGGCGTAAGCAAGTGAAACAAGCACAGACTGAAGCTGCCTCTGCAAAAAGCTCTATCGCCGCCGATTTGTTAGAAGGCTTGCTCGTTTTAAAAGCACATCCGTGGCTCTGGATTACGATCGTCGTATTTTCACTGCTTAACATTTGTTATCAGGGCATTGTCGTTGTGCTTGTGCCGTGGTTGTTCAAAATCCATTACGGCTTCTCTCCCGTTGTATACGGGCTAGCGATGGCTGGCTCAGGTGCGGGGGCTGTGTTGGCGGCGCTGTTATTCGGTTCTCGCAGCCGCTGGCGGTATCGCGGCTGGATCGGTTATGGTGGCGCGCTGTTAAGCGGGGCGGCACTGCTGTTGCTCGCTTTTGTATCATGGGCACCAGGGCTTGTGCTCGTGATGGTACTGGAAGGCTTTGGCATTATGATGTTTGCACTTATTTGGGAAACGAGTTTGCAGGAGCTCGTTCCGATTGAAAGCTTTGGGCGTGTGGCAAGCCTTGATCTGCTCGGTTCATTTGCCTTATTGCCGCTCGGTTATTTGCTTGTCGGCTGGCTGGCAGATCATGCGGGCGGTATGTGGACAATCAGTTTGTTTGCGATCATCGGCATGCTGTTGCTCCTGGGCGGATTATGTACAAAAGGTGTGCGGCAATTTGATTAATACAGCTACTCGGTAAAAATAAACAATAAAAAAAGAAGCATCATCTCGTAGACTCCGCTTCTTATGTTTAAGCTTTTGCAGTTTTTCGTGTTTGTTAGGGGTGATGCGTGTGTGCTGGGATATTGCGCTATACGCATCATTCGTTTTACGACCAAAATCGGGGGCTAGCTTGCCACTACGCTGTGCTTTACGCACGGCTTTTTGCGTTCGGGTACGTGTCATAATTAATATGCTCCTGTCTATCGTGTAATCGATATTTATTTAAACTACGCAATCGTTTTATAAATTAACAGATCGTGTTAGCATTGCGCGTTATGTACAATATTTTACCATAATACGCTTGTTTTATCTAGTATTCTTCCTCTTATACTTAGCAATTAACGAACGATTTGTAATTAAATTTTACATGTCGTTCGTTATTTTTTTGTTTTTAGTTTCAATTTTTGCAATCTCAGTTGTGCATTGTATTAAAAGATGTTAAATGTTCTGTTATGCACATTGTAATCATGTTATAAAAAGCTACATAGGGTTTTGAATTTGTATCGATGTATAACAAACCTGCCTTACACAGTAAAAATTGTACTTGCGATTCACTATTACGGGCGATCATTCCGTTTAACTAGTGTCCATGATATAGCGTGCAGTCCATATGCTGTCATATACACGGTTTGGATGCTATCTCGTACCGACAATGATGATTGTTTGCAGCCAGCCAAGCTTTTTGTATGACCATTATGAAGGAGGTTGAATATGTCATTTTTCAAATCGTTATTTTTTCAAATTATCGTAGCGGTCATTATCGGGATCGGAGTCGGAATCATTTGGCCGAACTTTGGTGAGCTGTTACAGCCGCTCGGCACCGGCTTTATTAAGCTGATCAAAATGTTAATTGCACCGCTTATCTTCGTCGTTGTCGTCGCTGGCATCGCCAAAGCAGGCGATTTAAAGGCGGTTGGACGAATCGGACTGAAAGCGATCATCTGGTTTGAAATTGCCACCACGGTTGCGCTCGTACTTGGACTTGTCGCAGCACGCTGGATGCAGCCGGGCGTTGGCATGAACATTAATGCCGCTACACTCGATCCAAACGCCATCGCTGCCAAAACCGGCGGTGCTGAGTTGCCTGGCGCAGTACAGTTCATTTTGAATATTATCCCAACAAGCGCGATCGATGCGTTTGCGCAAAATGCACTGCTGCAAGTGCTGTTGCTAGCATGTCTATTCGGTACGGCACTGGCGGCAAGCCAAGGGGCAGCCAAACAAAATATATTAACCCTGATCGACAACATTATGGAGCTAATCTTCAAAGTGATCGGTTATATTATGAAACTGGCTCCAATCGGCGCTTTTGGTGCGATCGCTTATACGGTAGGCGCGTATGGAGCAGCTACGCTCGCTTCTTATGGGATGCTCATTATCGCCTGTTATGTGTCCGCACTCGTCTTTCTCGTCTGCCTCGGCTTGGCAGCATGGTGGATTACCGGCATGAATTTGTGGCAATTTGTACGTTATACCCGTGCCGAAGTGATGCTCGCCATCGGCACTGCTTCTTCTGAAGTCGTTATGCCGCGTATGATGGATAAGCTGACACGCGCCGGTTGCAATCGCGCAGTCGTCGGGCTAGTCGTGCCGACCGGGTATTCGTTTAATCTGGATGGCGCATCGATCTATTTGTCACTGTCCACCGTCTTTCTCGCCCAAGCGGTCGGCATTGAGCTGACATTGATGCAGGAAATTACGATTTTGGCAGTATTGATGCTTAGCTCAAAAGGGATGGCGGGTGTGCCAGGTTCAGCGTTCCTCGCCCTCTCTGCTACCGCTGCCGCGCTAAATGCATTCCCTGTTGCCGTCGTTGCGCTGCTGCTCGGAGCTGATCGTTTTATGGATACGATGCGTGTGTTCACCAACTTGATGGGGAACTGTGTCGCTACATTTGTCGTCGCCAAATGGGAAGGTATGCTCGATACCGAGCGCATGAAAGCGGTACTGTCCGGCGCGATCCGTGATGATGAAATGTTGCCTGATGCTGATCGTACAGAGCCACTGTTTGAATCCGCTGCTGATCATATTATGGCAACGACCGATGCGAAGACGGCGGTGTATCGTACGCCTGCGATTCATAAGTCTTAACTTGCCAAGCTAGACGTAGACGATAATCGTTGGAAAATAAATCTTAACATCGTCCCCTGCCTCCATTGCATTGATGATAGGTCATATGATGATCGCTTATGAATCAAATAAATAAACAGCCGCCAGGAATCGTACCTGTCGGCTGTTTTTATAATGCTGAAATAGGTGACAACTTATCATTCGTTTCCTTACACCGTTCAATCTTTACTTTATACCGAGATCGCCTTCGTGCCAAATGATACACGATACAGCGCTTCATTGCTGACATCGAGTTCGATCCCGTTCCATACTTGTATTGTCGCCAGCCAGTCACCGCTCAGCTTACAAATCGATCGTACGACCTTCCTCCTGCGAACGGAATGCTGCCAGGATGACAGCGAGCGAACGGCGGCCTTCTTCACCGGAAATGATTGGTGCTACATTGTTCTGGATACAGCTAATAAATTCATCCATCACACCGCTCGTTACTTGTTTGTCGTTCGTAGCGATGGCGCCGACTTGATAGCGCTCGATCGAACCGTTTGTCAGTTCAACGATCACTTGATCAACCGGATCGGTACCGATCTTCATTACGCCATGTTCACACCATAATACTGTACCGTTATCTTCGCCACGATACGACGTCCAGCTTGCTACGAGTGAGCCGATCGCACCGCTTGCCATACGCAGCAGGCAAATGGCGTTATCATCCACATCTGTATCTTTTTTATCAAGTGTTCCAATAAATGCGCTTACGCTAACTACTTCATCATCTAGCAGCCAGCGGATCATATCGGACTTATGTACGCCGAGATCGCCCATCGCGCCCATGACCGCTTCGCCCTTGCGGAAGAACCAGCTATTTTTACCGTCAATACTCCAACCTTCTGGTCCACTATGACCAAATGCGGTACGGAATGTAAGCACACGACCGAGATGACCTTGTTTCAAAATTTCTTTGGCTTTCACATGTGGAGGCATTAAACGTTGATTGTGAGCGACCATCAGAAACACATTGTTTTGCTCTGCTGCTGCAATCATTTGCAATGCTTCTTCATCTGAAACTGCCATCGGCTTCTCGACTAGCACATGAGCGCCCGCATTTGCCGCTGCAATCGCTACTTCAGCATGCAGCGCATTCGGTGTGCATACGCTTACAGCATCGAACCCACCAGCCGCCAGCAGCTCTTTATAATCGCTGTATGCTTTGGCGTTGTACAGCTTAGCATAACCTTCTGCACGCTCTACAATCGGATCGGCAAAAGCGACCAATTCTACATCCGGATGTGCTGCATATTCAGGAATGTGGCGACGCTCCGAAATACTGCCGCATCCCACTACTGCCACTCTAACTTTACCCATAAATCCCATTCCTCCCAAGATTGAAGTTGGTAAAAGCGATATGTTCCACAGTTATCTTAACGAAAATGAAACCAATTATCCAGCTTTTGTCTGCATAACGATAACAAGAAATGGATAATAAAGTGTGTCCAGACTACTTCAGTCTATAAAATTCAACCTATATATGGACAATTATTAATACAACCGACCTACATATAGGCTGAATCAGGCGAAATAAATGAACATTTTATTCAAAATAGTTCTATTATTTTTTTACAAAATGATGGGCGAAATCAATGCAAAGCTATATCCACCGTTGTAATTAAGCCGTAATTGACACGAAACATGCGAGATGGAAGCTAATATACGAATCCTTTCGACAAAAACGCTGCATAAGATTGGTAGTCCGCCTTCTATAAAAAAGGACAACCTTAAAGGTTGCCTTTTTTATAATTAAATATTGTTAGAAAAAGGGGCCTCTGTCCAGACCGCATTTCCTCTTTTATAAGTCGTTGTAATCGTTACTCCTAGTGCAGTACTCATCGCACCGCCAGCACCTGTATTGGCTACAGGTTTCCAATCACTAGGTAACGTATAATCAAACGAGGTTGCTGTTATGTCCCATGTTTGATTTTTGCTATATCCTATACCACCAAAAGTAGGTCCTGCTTGACCCGCAGTTATTTTACCGGAGATCGTTACGTTATTTTCCAAATCCCAATGTCCTTTTACACGCACTAACCGTAAATATTCTGCTCCTCTTGAATCGTAAGATTTATCTACATAAATCGTTGAATATACGACATTACCTAACGTTTTATCCACTTGTTTTTGTGTTTTTTCAATATCAGGGGCTACAGCAGTAACCGCTAGTCGTTCAACTTTAGTTCCATCTTTACTTTGAGAAGTTTGTAATAATTGAGCGGTTTTAAAAACAGGTGCCTTATGATTAACCGCATTCGTATCTTTTATTTGCAAGCTAGGCAGTTGATTCGTTTCAGCTTGACTTAGGTCGCTTACGCCTGCTTTGGCACGTTTGGCTAATTCTTTTACATCTGTTATTTCGTTGGCTTTATAAGTAACTACCATATCATCTTTATGCAAATTAGATTGTTGCTGACTTGGAGCAGCATTCAAACTAGCTGCATACGAACTAGGCAAGGTTGGAGAAACACCTAAAGATGCTAAACCTAGTGAAGTTACAATCGAGACTGCCGCAATTTTTTTCATCAAAGACATCAAATCATTCCTTTCTTTAGAGCTTAATTTTAAAACATGTAAAAGGTACCATATTTGATTTATTAATGTCAAATTAAGCGAATACAGCATTATTCCATTTTCTAATCAGCGGTTAATAATTTAGAAATGATATATGGAGGCGATCTTTTTGCTTGTCTGGATTACAATCGAGCATATTTTCCGTGGTGTCATTGCCGGTTTATGTGGCGCCATGATCGGTTATGAACGGCGAAGTCGGCATAAAGAAGCCGGTATTCGTACGCATTTTATCGTATCGGTCGGGGCAGCGCTTATGATGGTCATTTCCAAGTACGGTTTTATAGATATGAGCAATTGGGAAAATGTATCGCTCGACCCTTCCCGGATCGCGGCGCAGATTGTTAGCGGTGTCGGCTTCCTCGGTGCAGGCACGATCTTTATGAGCAAGCAGCGCATTAAAGGGCTGACGACCGCTGCTGGCATTTGGGCGACCGCAGGTGTTGGTATGGCAGTTGGTGCAGGGATGTATGCGGTCGGGATCGGTGTGGCGGCACTCATTCTGATCGTGCAATTTGCGATGCACGGACATTCCTCTCCGGTGATGAGCGCTCGTATGCACAAACTGACCGTGCATCTAGTCAATCATACCGATCCAGTCGAAAATTTGCTGGAAGTGCTGGATGAAAACTCCGTTCAGGTGCTTAGCATTCAGTCACGCACCGAACAGGCGACACAGAGTTATGACCATATTCATAGTGCTGAGCTACATTCCGAAATTGTAATTGTGCTTGATATTAAATTCCCGGCGGCGATGAAGATCGCTGACGTGCTGCTGATCGTACAAGCACAGCCGGATGTACGCCGTGTGCATCTGGAATGATTACACGCTTTGCTGTAAACGATGCTAACTGAAACATAATTGTGTTCGTTGGCAATAAGCTGGCAAGCGGACACAGTTATGTTTATGAACGGCATAGTAGTGAACATATCATTTTCGCATATGAATGCGTGAGCCGTTTTGTTCTTTATTTTTATATATCATCCCATATTTACTTATATTCCATAAACAGGAATAATTGATACAATAGTTCCATAGGAAGATGAATATGCTGCTTCTATAAACGGATTGTCGAGTTCAGGAGTTACATATTGCTACTTCCGCTTCAATTATGTAAGCGCTTTATATTATATGAACAGAGGTGTATGTATGATGAAGTCATTAATGAACAACAATTCTGTAACACGCATCGTTCATCATTTGAGCAAAGGCTTGATCGCTTTGCTGCTGCTGCAAATGATCGGCACTTTGTTGCTGCCCGCACAGCAGACGGCTGCCGCGCCAGTGACGATTACGAATGGCACGCAGTTTAAGGATACGAATGTCAATATTATTCATGCACATGGCGGCGGAATGATCAAAGTTGGGAATTTCTATTACTGGTTTGGCGAGAATCGCAATCAGGACGGCACGTTCAAAGCGGTCTCCGTGTATCGTTCTTCCGATTTGAAAAACTGGGAATTTCGCAATGATGTATTAACTAGCAATTCTGCTACCGAACTGAATATATCGAATATCGAACGCCCTAAAGTCATTTACAACAGCACGACGCAAAAATACGTGCTCTGGATGCACAAGGAAAATGGCAAAGATTACGGCGAAGCTCGTGTTGCTGTCGCCACCTCGGATACAGTGGACGGCAATTACGATTATCAAGGCAGTTTCCGACCGCTTGGTTACGATTCGCGTGATATGACGGTTTATAACGACAATGGCACTGCCTATCTAATCTCAGCGACACGCGTTAATGCCGATCTGAACATTTACAAGTTAACCCCTGACTTTCTCGGTGTCGACTCGCTCGTAACGACGCTATGGCCTGGTCAATATCGTGAAGCGCCGGCAATGTTCAAAAAGGATGGCGTCTACTTCCTCATCACCTCCGGTGCGACTGGCTGGAATCCGAACCAGGCGAAATACGCCACCGCAACGAGCATTACCGGGACATGGAGCGGTCTAAGCAATTTTGCTGACAATACAACGTACGGCTCACAATCCGCTTATGTCGTGCCTGTAGAAGGTACACAAGGCACATCTTATTTGTATATGGGCGATCGCTGGGCAGGTGCTTGGAATGGTCCTGTACAAGATTCCAAATATGTATGGCTTCCACTTGTTTTTCCAAGCGCAACGAGCTTGGCGATGAACTGGTATGATACGATTACGATCGATGCCGCAGCAGGCACCATTACCGGTACTACCAATACGAACAGTTGGGATGCAAACGCCTCGTATCAGCTAATTAGCCGTAAAAGCAATAAATTGCTTAGCGTAATCGACAATTCATCCGCGAATGGCGCTGATCTGGAACAACGTGCTGATGGCGGTACGACGAGCCAACAATGGCAAATCGTCGATGCAGGCAACGGATATGTGAAGATCGTGAACCGCGCATCCGGCAAGCCGATCGGCGTTGAAAATGGCAGCACCGCCGATGGTGCAACGATCGAGCAATGGAGTGACGGCGGCTGGACAAGCCAGCAATGGCAGCCGATTAGCGTAGGCGGTGGTTACTACAAATTAAAAAATCGTGAAACAGGCAAACTGATCGATATTTCCAGCCAATCACTCAGCGATGGAGCGAAAGCGATTCAGTGGACCGACAACGGCGGTACGAACCAGCATTTCCAAATCGTTAAGGTAGATTAAACGTTATCCAAATCAAATGAACCCCGTCGCTTGTTACAAGCTGCGGGGTTCAATGGTGTCGTTCATGATCGGCGGCAGATCGCCGCTGCCGATTGTATTCATTTAACGTTTGATCAAGCTGTTGCGACTTAATTAATACACGCGCATCGGAAAATCCGTACAATTCCACTAACAGATGCAATTCTTCACGCTCTTGTTCGATGCGGCGCAAGCACCAGACCATATCCAGACGCCATCCCTTCTTCATTGTAAATTTTTTCTATTTTAATATTATATACCCTGTTTGTACAGACGATGAATTCCAATTTCAGGGAGTTTGTAAAATATTTATTATAGCGACAATCAACTGTTGAACGATAATATTACGGTATCATCGTTCCTTTGTATGTCTTTTCTTCTATTTATTAGTATGTAAGTATATATATCGGTAGTAATTACGCTCATTATAAGCTTCAAAACAACTGATATCGAAGTGAAAAAGCAAAACGCTACTTATCAAACATATGTACACGGTATTTAAGTATGTTAACCACCTCCTACCTATATAATAAAAATTCCGGAGCGATCATCAGCATCTATTGCCTGACAATTGCCCCGGAAAAAGGATCGATTGTTGTTTCTTCCATCTATCTATTAGATTCGATCTGTAGCGCCCTAACTATACATATGGCAATATAACGCTCCCGCTGTTACTCCGTTACAGTTCCGTAGACGAGTGTCGGTGCATCAGCATGATCAGCGATACGAATATTTTCATACAGCTTTTCCATTACATCGTCCACATTTTTACGGTTCGCATGGATCGTAACGAGCGATTCGCCAGCTTTGACAGCATCGCCTACTTTTTTGTTCAGCATCAGACCGACTGCCAGATCGATCTCAGACTCTTTGGTTGCGCGGCCGGCACCGAGCAGCATCGCTGCCGTACCGATTTCGTCTGCAACCAGTTCAGCGACAACACCATCTTGCTTAGCAGGCAATTCAATTCGATATTGCGCTTGTGGCAAACGTTCGGGGTGATCAACAACCGAGGCATCGCCGCCTTGACTGGATAGGAATAATTTGAATTTTTCCAGTGCTTTACCGTTTTGGATCACTTCTTGCAGCTTGATTTTGGCGTCTTCAAGCGAATCGGCTTTCCCGGCAAGGTAAACCATCTGGCTGCCTAGTGCGTAACAAAGTTGTTCCAAATCTTTGGGTCCTTGTCCTTTCAACGTATCGATCGCTTCTTGAATTTCGAGCGAATTGCCGATTGCCAGACCAAGTGGCTGGCTCATATCAGAAATAACCGCCATCGTTTTGCGACCGACATTGTTACCGATGCTCACCATCGCATGTGCCAGTTCTTTGGCGGCTTCCGGTGTTTTCATAAATGCGCCTGCACCTGTTTTCACATCAAGTACGATCGCATCGGCACCGGCGGCGATCTTTTTGCTCATAATCGAGCTGGCGATCAATGGAATTGAGTTGACGGTTGCTGTGACATCGCGCAGTGCATACAGCTTTTTGTCGGCTGGCGTCAGATTGCCGCTTTGACCGATAACTGCGATTTTGTTTTCGTTAACGAGCTTAATAAATTCGTCTTTCGTAATTTCAACGTGAAAGCCGGCAACCGATTCCAGTTTATCCACTGTACCGCCAGTATGTCCAAGCCCGCGACCGGACATTTTCGCGACTGGAATATCCAGTGCAGCGACGAGCGGAGCCAGTACGAGTGTCGTCGTATCGCCCACACCACCGGTGGAGTGCTTGTCAACTTTTACACCTTCAATGGCGGACAGATCGATCGTTTCACCAGAGTTGACCATTGCCATCGTCAGATCGGCACGCTCACGATCGGTCATATCTTTGAAAAAGGTTGCCATTGCAAACGCACTGACTTGGTAATCCGGAATATCGCCATCGGTATAACCGCGAATAATAAAATTAATTTCAGCTGTGCTCAACTCTTTGCCATCCCGTTTTTTCTCAATTAAGTCGACCATTCTCATCTCGATCATCTCCCACGTTTAAATTTAACACAAACCTGACATGTACATTTGGCAGCACCCGTCTCCACTTCACTTGGCAGCAATTACAGCTTTGTCGGTTATGCCGTCTATGCTGCTCGTAAGTTGGAGATGGTAAGGGATAGGCTGTTAGGCAACAATGCGGTTACAGCCTATCCGGGTAGGCATGAATGGATGTGAATCACCTAATTTTAGCTTGACTAGTAGCTTGTCTCAAATTTATCCAGGGATTACATCTTCCTGAGACAAGTCACTAGCTTTCTTGTATAGAAATCGCTCCTAATTGTGGATGTGTCAGCAGGCGATTAACGAACAAGTCGGATCAGATTCACTTACAGCGAGATCGCTGCATCCAGCGCCACTTCCATCATATCGTTAAATGTCATTTGACGTTCCTCAGCAGTCGTTTCTTCACCTGTCAGCAGATGATCACTTACGGTCAAAATCGTCAGTGCATTCACGCCAAATTTAGCAGCAAGTGTGTACAATGCGCTCGTCTCCATCTCGACACCGAGCACGCCGTAGTCCATCAGACGACCGGTAATCGTTTTATCGTCACGATAGAACGAATCGGAGCTGAAAATATTACCAACATGCAAATTCAGACCTTTGTCCACACCGCGATCATAGGCTGCTTTGAGCAGCGGAAAGCTCGCAACTGGTGCAAATGTATAGCCGCCAAAAATATGGTTATTCATGCTGGAATCCGTACTCGCTGCCTGTGCCAAAATAACATCACGCACACGTACATGTTCCTGCATACCACCGCATGTACCGACACGAATCAAGTTTTTCACACCGTATTCGCTAATCAATTCGTTTACATAAATGCTGATCGAAGGCAGACCCATTCCTGTACCTTGCACAGAAATACGCTGTCCTTTGTACGTACCGGTAAAGCCGAGCATACCGCGTACTTCGTTATAACAAGTTACATTTTCCAGATACGTATCCGCAATGTATTTGGCACGCAGCGGATCACCTGGCAACAAAATCGTTTCGGCAATATCGCCGGGTTTGGCTCCAATATGAACACTCATGATCTAAACCTCCACAATATAGAAATTAAAGTAGCTACATGATCGATGTAGCATCTTCTGCTTATGTGTAACGCCCCATCTGCTGTTAATCCGACAGCAGATGGAACAATGCCTTTCTTTTGCCAGCTAGACTGCAATGTTCACGCCAGCGTTTACTTCAGTTCAGCTAGAAAGCTTGTGCCATATTTCGGCATCGTTACACCAAAGTTGTCGGCTACCGTTGCTGCAATATCGGCAAATGTAGTGCGCAGCGGCAATGGCTTGCCTCCATCAGCAAAACGTTTGGAGTAGACGAGCAGCGGTACATATTCACGTGTATGATCTGTACCGATGTAAGTCGGGTCATTGCCGTGATCGGCAGTGATGATCAACAGATCGTCATCGCCCAGCTGCTGCAACACTTCTGGCAGACGTGTATCATATTGTTCCAGCGCCTCCGCATAGCCTTGCGGATCGCGGCGGTGACCGTACAATGCGTCAAAGTCGACTAAGTTAAGGAAGCTTAAGCCGTGAAATGGCTTGGAAGCTACTTCAACGAGCTTGTCCATACCGTCCATATTGGACTTCGTGCGAATCGCTTCGGTTACACCTTCACCATCGTAAATGTCCGAAATTTTGCCGATGGCGATTACATCCAAACCGGCAGCTTGCAATGCGTTCATCGTCGTCGGTCCAAATGGCTTGAGCGCATAGTCATGGCGGTTGGGCGTACGGGAGAAATTGCCTGGCTCACCGACAAATGGACGCGCAATAATACGGCCCAGCATATACGGATCATCCAATGTGATCTCACGGCAAAACTCGCAAATTTCGTACAGTTCCTTCAGCGGTACGACTTCTTCATGCGCGGCAATTTGCAGCACCGAATCAGCCGATGTGTAGATGATTAGTGCGCCTGTGTTCACATGCTGCTCGCCTAACTCATCGATAATCTCCGTGCCACTAGCTGGCTTGTTACCGATCACTTTACGCCCGGTTTTGTCTTCAATACGCTGAATAAGCTCATCCGGGAACCCATCTGGAAAAACGCGGAACGGTGTATCAATATACAGCCCCATCATTTCCCAGTGACCTGTCATCGTGTCTTTGCCACGGGAAGCTTCCTGCATTTTTGTATAATAGGCAAGCGGTTTGTCCGCTACCGGCACGCCCTCGATCTCACGGATGTTGGACAGTCCCAGCTTCGCCATATTCGGCATATGTAACCCGCCATGTTCACGGGCGATATGACCGAATGTATCCACATTCACATCTCCAAATTCCGCCGCATCAGGCGCTTCACCGATACCGACCGAATCCATTACAACTAAGTGTACACGTTTAAATGCTGTCATTGATGTATAGCTCCTTCCATTCGAGCAACCGTCTGCACAGTCGCCCGGCAAAATAATGCAAAAACCTATTTTACAACAAATCGGCACAGCTTGGAAATAAAGCTGCTCCGCCTTATTTTACAGGAACAAACCAGCGATCGTTGCGGACAATACGCTAACTAATGTCGCACCATACAACAAGCGCAGACCGAACTTGGCAACTTCGTTCCCTTTCTTTTCATGCAAACCTTTCACCGCACCGGAAATAATACCGATCGATGAGAAGTTGGCAAACGACACGAGGAATACGGATACGATACCGATCGCACGCGCGCTTAGCTCAGGATGTTTGCCCAGCTCTAACATCGCTACAAATTCGTTCGATACGAGCTTTGTTGCCATCAGGCTACCCGCTGTAACCGCATCTGCCCACGGCACACCCATCATAAATGCAAATGGAGCAAACGCATAACCAAGCACATCTTGGAATGTAATACCAAAGATCAGATCAAACAAACCGTTAATCATCGCAATCAAAGCGACAAAACCGATCAGCATCGCTGCGACGGTAATCGCCACTTTAAAGCCGTCCATAATGTACTCGCCCAACATTTCGAAAAAGCTTTGCTTTTCTTCTTCTTGCACTTCCAATATATCTTCTTCCGCGGTCACGCGGTACGGATTAATAATCGACGCAATAATAAAACCACCAAACAAGTTCAGCACAAGTGCAGTAACGACATAACGCGGTTCCAGCATTTGCATATACGAGCCGACAATCGACATCGATACCGTTGACATCGCTGATGCACATAGCGTATATAGACGATGTTTAGGTAGCAGACCGATCTGCTTTTTCACCGAAATGAACACTTCAGATTGACCGAGTACCGCCGACGCCACCGCATTATACGATTCCAGCTTACCCATACCGTTCACTTTGCTCAGTATCAAGCCAATAATACGAATAATAAACGGCAATACTTTAATATATTGCAAAATACCGATCAATGCTGAAATAAATACGATTGGCATTAATACGTTAAAGAAAAACGGAATCGAGCCTTCACCATTAACGAGACCGCCAAATACAAAATCGGTACCAACTTTGGCATAGCCAAGCAAATGCTCAAATATAGCTGAAAATCCGCCAACGAGCGTTGAACCGACAGTCGTATACAAAAGAATAAAAGTGAGCACAATCTGAATGATGACCATCGTAATTAGTGGACGATAGCGAATATTTTTACGGTCATTGCTGGCGAGATAAGCCAGACCGAAGACGATCAAAATGCCGATAATAGCGATAATATACTTCATACGTGTTTAGCTCCTGTTCTGTTTTGCCGTCTGAACGCTTTGCACTCCATCCTTCCTGTCCACACGATCATGCCAAACGTGCAAACGGCAGCAAAAATAGTCATGAAAATGTACGAGTGATATCCATAAAGCGCTTACAATATTTTCTTAAAATGATTAATAATGCTAATTCACATTTTAAAAACGGAGTTTATGTTTCATAGCACGGAAGATGTGTACTATGATTTTGTCTCCGGCTCTCGTTTGTGACGACTGCACCACATTCGGGTTTGCATTAGCCCTTGTCCATATCTTTTGCTTGAAAATAACCCGGCAAAATTTCGGACATGCTCCATTCACTAACATCGCCCTTCAAGTTAGTCAAATAGATGCGTGTATGCTCATCGCTAAATTCGGCAATAACTTGTCGACATGCTCCACATGGTGATACCGGCCCTTCAGTGTCAGCGACGATCGCAATCGCTTCGATCCGGCGCACCCCTTCCGAAGCCGCTTTAAAGATCGCTGTCCGTTCTGCACAATTGGTCAGCCCGTACGATGCGTTCTCGATGTTGGCGCCACCATAGATGTTACCGTCATCAGCGAGCAGCGCAGCGCCCACCTGAAAATGGGAATATGGCACATAGGCATGGCGTCTCGCTTCGATCGCCGCCTGAATTAATTGTTGTTTCATACTATATATGCCTCCCTTGATAATCATACTTGCCATCTATAATGTGGATAATTTGAAAAGCGCACCTATCGTTTGTGTATAATGGGGTCGCATGTATTCGTGTTACATGTATTGGCGTTGCCTTTATTTACGTAACGTATAGATGCAGAAGCACAAAGCGTATCGACTGTCTTGCCTGCACTTCCGCAACCGATGCAACGATCATCCTCAGTAAGAGGATGACGATTGTCCACCTTCCATAATCTTCACACCGGAGCTTGCGCCAATGCGCGTGGCACCCGCAGCGACCATTGCGTTTAAGTCTGCTTCACTGCGCACACCGCCAGAAGCTTTGACGCCGATGTCAGGACCTACCGTTTTGCGCATAAGTGCTACATCTTCAGCCGTTGCGCCACCAGTGGAAAAGCCGGTCGATGTTTTTACGAAATCCGCACCTGCTTGTACCGCTAGCTTGGATGCACGCACCTTCTCCTCGTCAGTTAGCAGACATGTTTCGATAATGACTTTAACGAGTGCTTTGCCTTTAGCTGCATCGACAACCGCTTGCATGTCGCGCAATACAAGCTCGTCGTCGCCATCTTTTAAGGCGCCGATATTAATGACCATATCGACCTCGGTTGCACCGTTGGCGATCGCATTGGAAGCTTCAAATGCTTTCACTTCAGGCGTGTTTGCGCCGAGCGGGAAACCGATTACCGTACATACATCTACACCCGTACCTTTTAACTGTTCCGCGCAAAAGGACACCCAGGTCGGATTCACACAAACCGACGCAAATTCATATTTCTTCGCTTCGTCTACCAGCTTCGCAACTTCAGCTTGGGTCGCATCTGCTTTCAGCAGCGTATGATCGATCAGCTTTGCTACATTCATCTATGCTCGCTCCTTTTATATGCATTCATGCTACACTTTTGTATTACCCTGACGGCGATCAACAGAACTAAGTAGACACTGCCTGCTCAGCTCGAATCGATCAAGGCGAGTCAGTCTGTAAACTTATCATAGCACCCGTTTGAACAAATGTAAAATCGTTTTTGAACTTTTGTTCATGAATATTCATATGAAAAAGTAGACAGCAAAAAGTGGAAAACGAATCCATATTATCATAAACCGTGCTCATTGTAACATCCTACTTCTTCATATAATATAAAATAGTGGAAAATATAACGAAGGAGCACGATTCATGAACAAAATTGCCCTCATTTCAGGCGCGAGTCAAGGCATCGGCAAAGCTGCCGCGCTCGCTCTAGCCAAACAAGGAGTTACATTATGTTTAAATGCACGCAGACCGGATCAACTACAACATGTATTGGAAGAAGTACGACAGATTGTCCCTGGTGATCACAGTTTGTTTATCGGTGATCTGACCGAGCCGCATCTGCGTGAGCAATGTTTTGACCAGATCGAACAGCGATACGGTCGGTTGGACATATTGGTCAACAATATTCCTGGTGGCGTACCGGATACATTTGATTCATTTGACACCGAACAGGCGGTTTCCATTTTCACCGGCAAAACGGTCACTTATGTGCACTGTATGCAGCGTGCGGTTACTTTAATGAAACAAAACCAATGGGGTCGCATCGTCAATGTGGTCGGCAACTTTTGGAAAGAACCGGGAGCGACGATGTTTACGAACGGGATGATGAATGCAGCGATCGTTAATGCTAGCAAAAATATTTCGATCCAGCTGGCGGCTGCGCAAATTACGGTCAATTGCCTAAACCCCGGTACGATTGTAACCGATCGCTATGAGCAGTACATAAACAATTTGCAAAAAAACAAACAAATCAGCAAAGCCGAAGCGATTCAATCGGTCAATGCCTCCATTCCTGCCCAACGTCCGGGTACAGCGCAAGAAGCCGCTTCTTTGATCGCTTATTTATGTAGCGAAGATGCGGGCTATGTGACCGGACAGCAAATATCGGTGGACGGAGGCGCATTGCGCAGTCTATAAAACGTTCGTCTGTGCCGCATTTATATTTTTATTTTAACGCCAAATAGCCCGTCATTGCCAAGTTATGGCATGACGGGTCAGTTGGCGTTTAAAATGCTCGTTTGGCTGTAGCTATACTAGCTTCCCGCTTAAAGCGAACCGAACGATGATTTATTCCACTGTGACCGATTTCGCCAGATTACGCGGTTTATCGATATCGCAACCTCTTGCCAGCGCAGCATAATAAGAAATGATCTGCATCGGAATGACCGACAATAACGGGGTTAATTGTTCATGTACCGCCGGAATGAGCAATTGATCATCATGCCGTGCTAAGCCTTCCATCGCAATCGTACACACATGCGCGCCACGTGCGGCAACTTCTTTGGCATTGCTGCGAATGCCCAGATTCGTACCCGACTGTGTCGTTAATACGATAACCGGCGTATCGGTTTCGATCAATGCGATCGTGCCGTGTTTAAGCTCACCGCCGGCAAATCCTTCCGCCTGAATATACGAAATTTCCTTTAACTTTAATGCGCCTTCCAAAATCACGTAATAATCCATATGTCTGCCGATAAAAAACGCATTTCTGGAATGACGCAAATAGTGTTCAGCGATGTGCTGCATTTCCGGCTTACGCTCACATACGAGCTCCATCGCATTGGCGACTACACTTAGCTCTTGCATGAGGTCAAACGCTAACGAAATCTGTTTATGCTCTGCCGTTACGGCTGCCAAAATCGCCAGCACTGTAATCTGAGCGGTATACGCTTTAGTCGAAGCGACTGCAATTTCCGGCCCGGCATGCAAAAATAGGCTGTAATCCGCTTCACGCGACAATGTTGAACCAACCACATTCGTAATCGTCAGCGCAGCATAGCCGAGTTGCTTGATCTTTTTTAATACCGCCCGGCTATCCGCCGTTTCACCGCTTTGCGAAATAAAAATAAACAATGCCCGTTTAGCGAGCAGCGGTGTATTGTACGAAAATTCGCTAGCAATATGCACTTCAACCGGCACCTGCGCCCAATTTTCCATATACTGTTTGCCGATTAATCCGGCATGATAGCTTGTGCCACACGCGATAACGTAAATGCGTTCACAGTCAGCGACCGCTTGCACGATGTCAGCATCGATGGCAAGCCGCTGATTGGCATCTTGATAGTGCTGTATAATTTTGCGTACGATAAAGGGCTGCTCATCGATTTCTTTTAACATATAGTGGTCATACGTTCCTTTTTGAATATCGTCCAGATCAAGCTCCATCTCGAACGAATCGCGTACAATCGTTTCGCCTTTCAAATTTTTAATTGTAATTTTGTCGCGCTCCACAATGACCATTTCTTCGTCCAATAACTGCACAAATGTTTTCGTCACATGAATCATCGGTAACGCATCCGAGCCAAACACATTAAATGTACCGTCGCCCAGTCCTACAAGCAGTGGACTTTTGTTTTTGCAAATATAAATTCGCTCCTGATCTTCATTATCGAGCATCGCGATCGCATACGAACCTTTGAGCACATTCAGCACGCGCAGCAATGCTTCCGCTACAGCCAGCCCTTCATTTACGAATGTTTCCACCAACTGCACGATAATTTCCGTATCTGTATCGCTTTGCAGCGGAACATTAGCAAGATAGGTGTCATACAATGACTCATAATTTTCGATAACACCGTTATGTACTAATGTAAATCGCCGCGACGCGCTTTGATGAGGATGAGCATTTATTTTGTTCGGTGCACCATGTGTCGCCCAGCGAGTTTGTCCGATGCCTTGAGTGGCTGGAATCGATGCCTGGATCGTATTGCGCAAATCGCTTATTCTGCCTTTTTCTTTAAATACATGTACCCCTTCATCGTTTAACAACGCGATTCCTGCCGAGTCGTATCCACGGTACTCCAATTTTTCCAGACCGCTAAGCAAAAAATGCTCCGTATCCAGTTGCTGTCCAATATAACCGACAATTCCACACATCTGCATTCCTCCAATGGATTATAAAATCATGTCACTTTTGGTGAGCAAAAAAGCATCTTTTCCGGTGAAAAACCCGCTTATTTAAACGGTGTATACAGCTTTTAATGTCAATGCTTTTAAAATATTACCATATTTTCTAAAAAATTTTCAATTCTTCTTTTCATTACGAAATTACTTTAAACGTCAAAAAAGATCACATATTATCGAATCAGCACGATTCAAACTATAACTCAATCTGCTACAGTCTAATACAATGACAGCTTAAGCTACACGTCAATTGATTAAGCTACCAAAACAGCCAAAATTTGATTGACAATTTTTAGCATCTTAAATTATATTAAATGAGTAATATGTAAATTTATGTATCCAAATCAATTCATATCCTTACTGAAAGGTGATGATGTATTCTATAATCGTTTGCATGGTCGTGTCGGTATTCCAAAAAATCGAAACATGGTGATGACATTGATGACATTAACTGATTTTATGAAAATCCAGAATGGTCAGCAAGCTTCTGTTGCCAGAATCGGAACACTGGGGCCCAGCGGAACAAGCAGCGAATATGCTGCCAGCTTATTTTCGCTCCATTACTTGTCCAATCAGGGCATCCGCAGCGAATTAACGCTGTTTGCCACCTTTGAACAATGTATAGATGATCTGGAAGCCGGTAGGCTAGATTATGTGGTCGTTCCGCATGCGTATGGAGGAATCAATGACTTTTACATGCGCAAACATATTAATTTGATTCAGCTTTTTCGCTGTGATACTCCGCTGTATGGGCTTGCTGTACGCCCGGATTATGAGTTTCAGTTTGCTGCACTTGCCAGTGAACCGGTCGTTTCTCATCCGGCTCCGATCAATTTGTTAAAGTATTTTCTAGGAACTTCAGCGATGATCGAAACGGTCACTTCCACCAGTGTAGCAGCCAGACTAGTAGCTGAAGGGGTATACAATATCGCAATTACGAATCAAATTGCGATGCAGCAATACGGGCTGCATTTTGTGCACGAGTTCAAAGCGATTCCGATGAGCTGGTCTGTGTTTAAAAATACCCAATATTAAGGAGCAGAGGCATGGGCACTATACATCATACTTCTAACAACGAAAAAACGTACTTTCCTGAACCGACCGTTAAACAATGGGACAATGGCATCAAGCAATATTGCACACGTCGCGGCAGCACCGAAATTCTGATTTCTTATATTCCGCCTGGTTTACATATGGACATGCACGCCCATCAAGAAGCACAGCTCGGTATGGTCATTTCCGGTGAGCTAGTCATGCAGGTCGGAGAGCATCAACGACATATGAAAGCATTGGAGTGCGCGTATATTGCGCCCCCTCATATTCCACACGGAGCGATCAACCCGACCGATCAGGAAGTGATCGCGATCGATATTAAACGCCTGAAAGAAGATGAAAATTACACCGCACCGGAAGGTTATTTTCTGGATATTTACAAAACAAGAGATTTGTTGCCTGGCATGGAAGTGACCTTTTTTGTGGCAGACTGGATTGAAATTATGTTGGCTGAAATTCCCGGCAATGGCGGCGCGATGCCGGAGCATAAACATCGCAACGAACAGCTTGGCATTTGCATTGGCGGCGGCTATGAAATGACGATTGAAGACTGCACACGCACGATGGAATTCGGTGTAACTTATTTTTGCGAGGCGCGCGAGCAGCATAGTGCGATTAACCGATCAGAGCATCAATCCCGCTCTATCAACGTATTTATGCCACCACGCTACAATCCGAGCAAACATCGCTAATTTGAAGTAAAGGATGATTTCATTGATGGACATAAACGATAAAGTTGTTGTTATTACAGGCGGCGCTTCCGGAATCGGTCTGCAAACCGCCAAAGCGTTTTGGCTCGCCGGTGCCCGGGTCGTCATCGCCGATATTAGTCTGGAGCAAGGACGACATATTCAGCAACAGATGAACAGTGACCGCTTTCTGTTCATCCCTACCGATGTCACATGTGAAGATGATTGTAGTCGGTTAGTAGAGCAAACGATTGCATTATATGGTGCGATCGATGTGTTGATTAACAATGCTGGCATCGAGATTAGCACACCGCTACATGAGATGGAGTTAAGCGAGTGGAATCGACTGATGAATGTGAATGTGACCGGTGTTTTTTTGTGTAGCAAACATGTGTTGAAATATATGATGGCAATCAACAAAGGCACGATTATTAACACCTGCTCGGTCAGCGGACTAGTTGCCTGGCCCGGTATCCCTGCTTACAATGCCAGCAAAGGCGCGGTATTGCAGCTAACCAAGTCGCTCGCGATCGAATATGCCCCTTACAACATACGGGTCAATTGCATCTGTCCAGGCATTATCGATACACCGCTGAACGAGCAATCATTTACCGCCAATCATGAAGGCACACTCGCCACCATCAAAAAAGAAAAATCCAAGTTAAGCCCACTCGGCCGCCTCGGAACGACACAGGATATCGCAAATGCGATGCTGTTTCTAGCATCCGATCTGTCCAGCTATATGACAGGTGCCGCTTTGACTGTGGATGGCGGTTATACTGCCAGATAAGGACGAATGGAGGAACTACGAATGACTCGCCAAAAAATACTAGTAATCGCTGATTTGGGCGGCTGTCCGCCGCATATGTTTTACGAAAGTGTAGCCGAAAAGTACAATATTATCAGCTATATTCCGCGTCCGTTTGCGATTACGCAAACCCATGCCCGGCTGATCGAAACGTATTCGGTCGCCATCATTAAAGATATGGACTATTTCCAACATATTCGTGATTTTGAACATCCGGAATCGATCTACTGGGCGCATGAGGAATATGCCAAATCGGAAGCCGAAGTGGTGGAAGATATCGTACGTATCGCTAAACAATTTGACGTGAGCGCCATTACAACGAACAACGAATTGTTTATTGCGCCGATGGCAAAAGCATGCGAACGATTAGGATTGCGCGGTGCAGGCGCAGAAGCGGCAGTCAAAGCACGTGACAAAAACAGAATGCGTGAGTCGTTCAACCGTTCCGGCGTAAAAGCGATCCGCAGCTACCGGGTCACTACGCTGGACGATTTCCAGGCGGCGATTGCCGAAGTCGGCTTTCCGCTAGTGCTTAAACCGACTTATCTTGCCAGCTCGATCGGTGTTACTTTTATGTATGACGCTGACGATGCCGAACAGCTATTTTTGCAAGCTCAAGCTTATTTGCAAGGCATCAATGTACCTAAAGCGGTTACGTATGAGGCACCGTTTATCGTAGAGCAGTTTTTGCAAGGAGAATATGATGATTGGTACACCGTACCTGGCTACTCCGATTATGTCAGTGTTGAAGGTTTGATGATTGACGGGCATTATTATCCGCTCGCCATCCATGACAAAACACCGCAAATCGGCTTTACCGAAACAGCGCATATTACATCCACCATTTTGGATTATGATGCACAGCAGCGCATTATCGAAGCGGTGAAAAAAGCAAATGAAGGTTTAGGCTTGCAATACTGCGCTACCCACACCGAAGTCAAACTGATGAAAAATAGAGAAGTGGGCATTATTGAAACCGCCGCCCGGTTTGCTGGCTGGAATATGATTCCGAATATTAAAAAGGCGTTTGGCATTGATGCCGCACAGCTGCTTGCCGATATTTTGTGTGATGGTTATTCACAGCAATTGCCTGCCGGCTTGCTGACCGCTCCGGCTACGTATGTGGCGGACTTCCACCTGTATCCGCATGATTTTATCGTGAACGGTCAACTAGCACAACATGCGGAGCAGCTTTTATTTGAACGAATAGAGCTGGGCGATGAGGTGCTTGCCGGCGATACCGTTATTACGTCATACCACACCATCGCTGCCGGCACACTCGTCGATTTGAGCTTGTTTGAAGCTTTTAACGGGCTCGCTTATTTGGAACTGCAAGCTTCCCGCTCCGAACATATCGTGCAAACGATTCAAAACATGAAACAAAACGCACGCCTGGTGAGCGGCAAAGACCCGGTTTCCGTATGAACAAAATGAATTTCAATTCGCGTATGCTGCTGATCGGGCAGGCGCTGTCTTATATGGGCGATTATTGCGTACTGCCTGCACTGCTTATTTTGTCGACGTATTACGCGGATTACTGGGTCACATCCGGCGTTATTATCGTACGCAGCTTGCCGACGATTTTGCAACCATTTCTCGGTCCGCTTATCGACCGCTGGGATCGCTTGAAAATTATGATCTGGACGGATATAATTCGCGGCTGTATGTTTGCCGGGATCGCTTTTTTGCCGGAAGGACAATATGCTTCGCTGTTTTTGATTTTGCTATTATGCTGCTACGGTAGTGGTGTATTTTTTAACCCTGCCCGGTTGGCGGTTATGTCTTCGCTTGGAGACGATATTAAATATGTGAATACGATTTTTGCCAAAGCGACCACATTGTTTATTGTGGCGGGAGCATGTGTAGGTGCATTGTTTTTGGTCAGTGGCTCGGTCAAATGGGCAGTGCTGTTTAATGCGCTTACTTATTTTGCGTCCGCTCTGTTTTTGCGCAAAATGAAGCTGCCGGTACAAGTTCATACGGCACCAAAGGCAAATGTACATACTGCCGCCGCTTCACTGCGCGCCGGTCTGCATGAGATTATTCGCAATCCATTTGTATTAAACGGCGTGCTAACGATGATGACGATGGCGCTGTTATGGGGCATTATGTACAGTTATTTCCCGGTGGTGAGCCACGATATCGGAGACGGAGAAGTCGGTAATTTTATTTTGACGATCTGTATCGGGGTCGGTGGTTTTATCGGTGCGCATCTCGTTGGACGCTGGGGCTTTAACAATACGAAAGGATTGGCTTATTTTGTGCTGTTAAGTCTAGTTTCTCTGTCGCTGTTTACTTTTTCCGGCAGCTTTTGGATCGCCTTGATCGCAGCGAATGGATTTTTCATTGCGATGGAGTATGGTGAAGTGCTTGCCAAAGTTAAAGTACAGGAGCATTCTTCCAATGCTATGCAAGGGCGCATATTCGCCGTATCGGAAGCGATGATCGGCTTATTTATTTCGTTTGGCTCGATTTTGATCAACTTGATGCATACAACATGGATCGTAATCGTGGTCGCTCTTGTACTGACCGCATTGTTCGTCCATACGTCGATGGTGAACCGATTGCATATGCAGCAATCCAAGCAAATAGGCGTGTAATGTCAATAAAGGAGCTGAATTATGGTTGTGATCTCTCCCTCGATTCGTGTACAGCAATTACCGGATCAGGAATTTTCCGTTATTATCAATGAAGTCAATCATATGGTGCAGCAAGGCATTGATATTATTAATGTCAGTCAGGGCAATCCGGATCGTCCGACACCACCGCATATCGTACACTCGCTGCAACAGGCGGCAGCCGATCCGTTGCTGCATAAATATGCTCCATTTCGTGGGTATACTTTTTTTAAGGAAGCGATCAGCGCTTTTTATAAACGGGACTATGGCGTCACGATTGATCCGCACGAGGAAATCGCCATTTTCAATGGCGGCAAAGCGGCGTTATATGCGGTCAGTCAAGCGCTGCTTAATCAGGGTGATACGGTGCTGCTGCCCAATCCCGGTTATCCTGAATATTTGTCCGGCTTGCTGATGGCGCAGGCGCTTCCGCACTATATGAAGTTGTCGCCAGATAACGGCTACTTACCCGACTATACCGCTTTGGATGACAAGCTGTTACAACAAACAAAGCTGATGTATTTAAATTATCCGAGCAATCCGACAGGTGCGATTGCGACACGTTCTTTTTTTGATGACACCGTTCGGCTGGCAGAGCAGTACAATATCGGAATTGTGCATGATTTTGCTTATGCCGGTCTCGGCTTAAACGGGCACAAACCGCTTAGCTTTCTGTCATCGCCAGGTGCCAAACAAACCGGTATCGAAATTTACACATTGTCCAAAACGTACAATATGGCAGGTTGGCGTGTCGCTTTTGCCGTCGGCAATCGCCAGATGATTCAAGCGATCAATGCGTTTCAAGACCATGTGTTTGTCAGTTTGTTTGGTGCGATTCAGCAAGCATCCGCATCCGCGCTGCTGGACGATCAGCACTGTGTACAGCAATTGGCGGAGCTGTATGAACAGCGTACCGATTATTTTATCGAACGCTGCCGCACCGTGCTGAACTGGTCTATTGCTAAACCTGGTGGAACGTTTTACGTATGGGCACCTGTGCCACCAGGCTGGGATTCATTTTCTTTTACCAAACTGCTGCTGGACAAAGCACATATCGCTGTTACACCGGGCGCTATTTTTGGCACGGAGGCACGACAATATGTACGTTTCTCGATGATTGTTGACCATGAGCGCTTGCAGGAGCTTATCGATCGACTGGCGGCATTAAAAATCGACTTTGCCGGTGCGATATAATTTATCGATCCATCTTACCAAACAAGCGCTTGTATCCGTATGCGATACAGGCGCTTGTTTGGTGCTGTGCGCTGTCACTATGCGGGTGGGATGCTTTTGCGCAACAAAAGACTATATCGATTGGAGCATAGGAATCTACCATCTCCTTCCCTTGCATAGATGCCCGTACGAGCTAGGCGTCCGTTCCCTTATCCATACCGTAGTGATGACTGCCCCAACACGCCAAGTTTGCATATACGCCCTGATTCGATTCACTATGCGCGGATGATGATTGCTCTGCAACTGTGCAAGCGCACTGCTACACTGACGGTTGTGCAATCTGCACCATAATTCGTACTAAATACTCATCCGGATTTTGCAGTGATACTTCATCCTGTACATATTCTTCATAAGCATGACCTATAATCGTATAACGCTGCTGCTCGATATGATCGAAAATACGCGGATAAATTTTGTCCGTATCACCATAATCCGCCCGCGTATACGAGACTAGATAATAACCTGCTGGCATATAGTGCTGTTGCTCTACTTGCGTTTCCATCCGACTGAACATATATGACATCCGATCGCCATCCCGGTTTAACATATCTTCCCGCTCAACGATAATGCCCCCCGGATAGCCGATTGGTGCATGCTCATTTTGCAACCGTACTTGAAAATCCTCCCACAAACTTTCCGGAAAATCCACTTTTGGCAAACGAATGCGTTTGCTTATTAGCAGCGGTATGTCCGGCTGCCAGATCACTTGCATCTCGTTAATGTCCACCTGCATCGAAAGCTCAATATTGTCAGCCTGCATACGGATCATTTGCCGGGTTCGTTCTAGCTTGGCGATCTGTTGCTGGATCATCTGCTCCTGCTTACGCAACAATTCGAGCGTGCTTGCGGGAGTGCGCTGATGCAAATGTGCGCGTATATCATGAAGCGACATTCCTTGTGCTTTCAAAATCGTAATTACCGCGACCGTATCCAATTGCCCTGGATGATAGTAACGGTAACCATTGTCATGAACAAATACCGGCTTTAATAACCCCATCCGATCGTAATAAATTAACGTTTGACGCGAAATCTGTGCCATTTTAGAAAAAGCGCTAATCGATATGAATTCGCTCTGATGCACATAAACTCCCCCATCCTAAAAACAATGTTGACTGTATAGTTACTATACAGTTTATGATAACACCGATTCAGTACGTTTACTCGGTAAACTGCACAACTATCCGACATGTTCACGTGCAAAAGGAGAATATTCGATGTTCAAAATATGGCTACAAAACGTCCGCCCATATCGCAAACATGCGTGGCTGACGATTCTGTTTCTGTTAGGCGAGGTGGCGATGGAAGTGGCAATTCCGCTCTTTATCGCACAACTGATCGATCAAGGCATCAGCGGTGGACAGATGAACCAAATTGCCAAATACGGCTTGATCCTAGTGTTATATGCGCTCGTCTCATTAGTATTCGGCGTATTTGCAGCCCGCTATTCCGCGATCGCGATGGCGGGATTCGGCAAAAATTTGCGTGACCATCTGTTTCGCCATGTACAGCAGCTTTCGTATGCCAACCTGGATCAATTTTCGACTTCAAGTATCGTCACCCGACTGACGACCGATGTGACGCATGTGCAAAATGCATTTGTTATGGTGCTGCTGATCGCCGTTCGCAGTCCGATTATGATCATCTTCGCGACGGTGATGGTGTTTCGCATCAGTCCGACGATTGCGTTATCATTTCTAGTCATCATTCCGATTATGGCGGCAGGTGTGCTAGCCATTATGAAATATGCGTTCCCGATCTTTGAACGTGCCTTTGCCGGTTATGATGAGCTGAACAAAGTCGTTCAGGAAAATGTACGCGGTATCCGTGTCGTCAAATCGTACGTACGCGAGCAGCATGAGACGAGTAAATTTCAACGCGTCTCGCATAAAATCTTCACCGAAATGGTGAAAGCGGAGCGGCTACTGTCGTATGAACTGCCATTTATGCAAATCATACTGTATACGGTGATGCTACTTATTTCGTGGATCGGCGCGCAGCTTGTCGTCAGTCAGGCGATGACAACCGGCGAACTGACGAGCATATTCGCCTATTCGATGCAAATTTTGATGAGCTTGATGACGCTAGGCATCGTGTTCATTATGATCGCGATTGCCCGCGCTTCAGCCGGAAGGATTTACGATTTATTGCAGACAAAGCCAGACATCGTAAACCCACTTGAGCCTGTAACCGCATTGCCTAGCGGTGAGATTGAATTTCGCAATGTATCTTTTCGTTATGCGGAACATAGCGATAAATATGCCTTGTCCGGCATCGATCTCCATATTCGTGCCGGACAGACGATCGGTATCATCGGCAGCTCCGGCAGTGCCAAATCATCGCTCGTGCAGCTCATTCCACGACTGTATGATGCAAGCGCTGGCGAAGTGCTCGTCGGCGGCATCAATGTTAAACACTATGAGTTACATGTACTGCGCAGCGAAGTCGCGATGGTGTTGCAAAAAAATGTATTGTTTGCAGGCTCAATCAAAGAAAATTTACGTTGGGGCAACGAAGCGGCAACCGAGGCGGAATTGATCGCAGCATGTAAAACAGCGCAGGCGCATGAATTTATTATGTCCTTTCCCGACGGATACGATACACAGCTTGCCCAAGGCGGCAATAACGTATCCGGTGGGCAAAAGCAGCGGCTCTGTATCGCACGCGCATTATTGAAAAAACCTAAAATTCTCATTCTCGATGATTCCACTAGTGCGGTCGATACACGCACCGATCTGTTGATTCGTCAAGCATTACAACAATACATGCCGACTACGACCAAAATCATTATCGCGCAGCGCATCGCCTCGGTGGAAGCTGCCGATCAAATTATCGTGCTGGACGAAGGTAAGCTCGTCGATATCGGTACTCATATCGAATTGCTGCAACGCAGTTCCATTTATCAGGAAGCGTATTATACCCAAACGAAAGGAGAGGAACAAGATGCCGAACAGCATCAGTTACAGTAACACGATACTGCGTCTGCTCTCGCATTTTAAACCGTTCAAATTCAAGCTGTTGCTCGTGCTGTTGCTCGTACTTGCCAGCTCTGCGGTGTCGGTCGTATCGGCGGCATTTTTACGCTTGCTGATCGATGATTTTATCGTACCTTTAATCGGCAATCGCAATCCCGTCTTTGACGCATTGTTGCAAGCATTAATCATACTTGCGGTCATCTATCTCGCTGGCATCATCAGCGCATTTGTCTCCAAACGACTGATGATTACGATCTCACAGCAAATTATGAAAAATATTCGTGACGAGTTGTTCCGCCGTATGCAAAAACTGCCGCTACGTTATTTTGACCGTAAAGCACATGGGGATGTGATGAGTCATTATACGAATGATGTGGACACACTCAATATGATGCTGACCGACAGTGTGCCGCAAATTTTGTCTACGGTTGTGACGCTGCTCGTCGTGCTCGGTACGATGCTGTATCTTAACGTGCCGTTAACGATCATCGTCGTACTCGGTGCACTGCTTATGCTCTTGACGACCAAAAAGGTAGGCACAAAGGCAACCGATCACTTTTTCCAACAACAGGAAGCGATCGGTGTCGTAGATGGCTATATTGAAGAAATGATTCACGGGCAAAAGGTCATCCAGACGTTCAGCCGTGAGCAACAGGTCACCCGGCAATTTGCCCGTCTGAATGATGAGCTGTTTCAGCGTTCCTCCACCGCTAACCAATATGCCAACATTTTGATGCCGCTCAATGAAAATATGGCGACATTGATCTATGTCGCCGTCGCCATTATCGGTGGTGGGCTGGCGATTTCCGGCTGGGACGCAGGCTTGACATTAGGCAGCATCGCCGCTTTTCTAAGCCTGTCGAGAAACTTTACGATGCCGATCGCTGAAATTTCTTCTCAGGTGAACATGTTTGTCGTTGCGCTGGCAGGCGCCAAGCGCATTTTCAGCTTAATGGATGAGCAGCCGGAACCGGATCAAGGACAGGTTACATTGGAACGAGACGGACAAGATAGCGGATGGTGTTGGCGGTTGGAAGATGGCTCTACCGTTCCTTTACAAGGCAAAGTCGAGTTCCTTAACGTCTCCTTCTCTTATGATGGCAACAAACAGGTGCTGCACGATATGACACTGTGCGCGCAACCGGGGCAAAAGCTCGCTTTTGTCGGCGCTACCGGGGCAGGCAAAACGACGGTAACGAATTTGCTCAACCGCTTTTATGAAATTGATGAAGGCGACATTGTATACGATGGCATCTCGATCCAGCGCATACGCAAAGCCGATTTGCGTCGTTCGCTTAGTATCGTATTGCAAGATACGCATCTGTTCACCGGTACAGTAGCAGACAATATTCGGTATGGTCGTCTGGAAGCGAGCGATGAACAAGTGATCGAGGCAGCCAAGCTGTCTCATGCCGCAAGCTTTATCGAGCGCTTGCCACAAGGCTATAACACGATGCTGGACGGCAGCAGCAATAGTTTGTCGCAAGGGCAAAGCCAGTTGCTCGCCATCGCCAGAGCCGCGATCGCCAATCCGCCAGTTATGATTTTGGATGAAGCGACATCTTCCATCGATACGCGCACTGAAGCACTCGTACAATCCGGCATGGACAATCTGATGCAAAACCGCACCGTATTCGTGATCGCGCACCGCCTGTCTACGGTGCGCAACGCCGACGCCATTATGGTCATGGAAAAAGGCAAAATTATCGAGCGCGGCAACCATCATCAATTGATTCGATTGAAGGGCAATTATTATCGGTTGTATACCGGGGTGTTAGAGTGGCAATAAAAAGCACACCGGATAGAACAATATAAAAGCACACGCATATACACTATTCAGCCAAAGGAGCAATTAACAATGACAATGCAAGTAAAAGAGCAGTCGGTTCCAATCGCTGCCCGTGATCGACTCCACTTTTTGGATATCGTACGCGGCTTTGCGATGCTCGGTATTATTATGGTCAATTATTTTATTATCGCAACTTCAAGCTCGCTTATGACCGATTCATCGGAAAGCTTTACTCAACTGCTTGTTCAATGGTTTGCCGAAGGAAAATTTTATACGTTATTCTCGTTCTTGTTTGGAATCGGGTTTATTATTTTTATGAATCGGGCTGAAACGAGGTTTGATGCCCCAAGGATCATATTTATGCGTCGACTTGTCGTATTGTTTGGATTTGGATTGCTTCATATCACATTGATATGGTCTGGCGATATTTTAACGTATTATGCTGTGACCGGCTTGCTATTGCTCGCTTTTTACAAATGTCGTCCTCGCACATTGCTGATCTGGTCAGCTGTACTGATGGTGCTGTCCAGTCTGTTGCCGTTAAGCTGGATATTGCAGCCACAATCCGTTTCAGGTACAGAATTATTTGCTGATAACGGAACTAACTCGTCTTATCTCGCTTCTATCGGCGCACGCTTTGCCGAAGCTGGCAGCTTTATTAGCACAGCTCCAACGATGATTATTCCGATGTTAATGATGTTTTTGCTCGGTATGTATTTTGTGAAACAAGGTCTATTTCACCAGATGGAAACGAAAAAGAAACTTTGGTACCGTATTTGGATTGTATGTGCTTGCTGCTTTTTGTTTGTGGAAACGAGTACTATTATTAGCACATTAAATGGTTCCGGCATGGCGATGCAAAGCTTTGGCATCACGACGATGATCAATCAGCTGGGCGGGGTCATCGGCAGCTTGTTTTATATGAGTTCACTAGCGATGCTATTTTTACACGTTAGCCGCTTACGTCCGTTATTGATGCTGATGGGCAATGTCGGTCGGATGTCGCTAACTTGTTATTTACTGCATTCGACGATCGGTACATGGCTGTTTTTCGATTATGGTTTGGGACTGGGCAAGCTCGTCCAACCAGTCGGTGTAGCTGCGATTGGCTTCGGTGTATTTCTGTTCTTGATTACGTTTAGCTCGCTCTGGTTGAAGCGTTTCAAATATGGCCCAGTGGAGTGGGTATGGCGCAAATTGACATATGGCAAGATGACAAATGCTAAAAATGAACGCACGACGAGATCACAGGCAGTTTAAAACGTGGAAGATGACTTTGCTATCTCCGTGTTTGTGTTGGACAAAAATTTTTACCAAGTGAATTATGATGAAATAGAGAGGGCAATCGCAGGATTGTGCTCTCTATTTTCATTTGCACATCACTATCTTCTAATTGCTGCTCATAGCCAACTTCTACTATAACTATGAACCGTGTTTCGTACTGCATAATGTACACTCATAAAAAGCTTCCCGCCCAATCGACCGCAAGCTTATCCAAATCAAACACTATACATACGTTTCAACCGAGCTACATTTATAATCGTCACTCTGTTCCAGCACACGTTTACTGTTTTCACCTTACACGTACACCGGTAATTCGTAAAAAGCGATCGTTTTCGCCCATCACACTTTTACCGCCCTCACCCTACTCCGCCAACAACGCCTGTGCCGTAAACTGATCGGTCACTAAAATATTCGCATATTTGCCGACCAATGCGGCGCGGATGGCGTCGATTTTGCGCTGGCTGCCGGCGACAAGGATCGATTTCTCTTTTTTGCGCAAATCAGGCAGGTCAATGCCGACGGTACGTTCGTTGATAGCAGGGCTGCAAATGTTGCCATTGACATCAAAAAAACGGGAGCAAATATCACCGGCACCAGTACGTTGCAGCAGACGCTGTTCTTCCTCGTTAAAATAACCGAGCTGAAACAGCAACGCATCTTGCTTGACCGTCCCGACGGTAAACATCGCAATATTCGCCTGTCTACCAAGTTCGATAATACGCTGGATATGACGGTCTGCTTCAACCATACGCTTCACTTCAATACTGTCGAAAATGACTGGCAATGGCAAATAACGAGCACTTGTATGAAAAGCTTCAGCAAACAAATTGACCGTTTCCGCCGCATATGTATTAATATGCGAGTGACTAACACCGCCTTTAAGCTGTACCACTTCCACACCACGCACTTGCTTTTGTTCCAGTTGGCGGGCGATCGAGTACATCGTACGTCCCCAGGTGACACCGATAATGTCCGAATCCTGAACGATGTCGTACAAATATTCAGCCGCACGTTTGCTAATATGTTTTTGGATTTCTTTATATTCATTGGCAGGTGAATAACAGACATGTACCGCTTCCAAGCTGTATTGCTGGCGCAACTGCTCACCAAGCGCGTCCAAATCTTCCAACGGATCGACGATATCGATTCGTACATAGCCTTTCTCCTTGGCGAGTTGCAGCAGCCGTGATACGGTTGGACGCGAAACGCCCAGTCGTGTCGCAATTTCCTGCTGGCTATAATCCGACAAATAATACAGCCGTGCCGCCTCTATACTCAACCGTTGTTTATCATTATCCATACGTCTCATCCCACATCTCTATTTATATAATCTGCCTGTAGCGTAGCCGATGCTGCAGGAACAGTTGTACACTAGCCCATCTGCTTGTACTGCCGATTTATGTTTCAGATCGATATCGCTTACATATTATACATCGTTCCGGTCACAATTTCGATGCAATTACGCGTAAGTTGCCGCCCAAAAAGCACGATCGTCTACGATACGTCACTGGAATCGAAAATAGATCATACCACTATTGCCCAACCGCATTACCTGTTTAACCAGGTTAGCAATTGGAAAACAAAGCTAGTTAATGTTCATTATTGTCAATTAGGGGTATTGGTTGTTTAGGTTCGTGTATATACAGACTGACCCGGTTTTTAAGATAGCTGGCAGTCCGAATCACCTGCCGATGTCACCTGTCACCTTTGCCGGTACAACTTATTTGAAAGACATGGAGGGATATTTATGTTTACACGTCTTGACCAGATTATGATTCAAATTCCAGATGTGGATCGTCCTGATCCGAATGCGGCAGCAGCTGTACAAGAGTTGCTGGGCGGTAAGTTTGGTGAAATGTCGACGCTGAACAATTATTTATTCCAATCGTTTAACTTCCGTAACAAAACAAAGCTCAAACCGTTTTACGATCTTGTCACCAGCATTACGGCGGAAGAATTAGGACATGTGGAGCTCGTTGCACATGGCATTAACAAAATCCAGGCAGGTTCGACTACTTACAAACAGCCGGACGATACACCGCTGGGATCGGTTAAAGATATGCGGCTTAGTTACCCTTATCTGGCAGGCGCGCAAGGGGCGATGCCACGCGATTCGATGGGGCGTCCGTGGACAGGTGACAATGTGTTTAACAGCGGCAATCTGGTCGAAGACTTGCTGCACAATTTCTTTCTGGAATGCGGTGCGCGTACACACAAAATGAAAGTGTATGAAATGACCGATCATCCTGCCGCACGCGAAGTGGTCGGCTTTCTGCTTGTGCGTGGCGGTGTGCACGTTGTCGCTTATGCGAAGGCGCTGGAAATGGCGACCGGGGTCAATATTACGAAGCTGGTGCCTGTGCCGTCGCTAAGTAACAAATCGTTTAATGAAGCACACAAATACGAGGAAAAAGGCGTACACACTCGTCTGTATACGCACAGTACCGAAGATTTCAAAGCGATTGATCAGATTTGGAAAGGTACGCATCCTGAAGATGGCATGCCGCTTGAAGTCATTCATGGCTTCCCTGAAGGCGTTCCTGTACCTGAATATCCAGAGGTGGAGGAAGAATTTGCACCTGGCATTTCGCAAGCGGAATTTGCTGAAATCGCCAAACGGTTAAAAGAAAACGGTAATATTAAATAATTCCTGTCTGTAAAAGAGCCTGTTTTCGGATCGTGGAGCTATACATTTGATCCTACTTCAAGTCATATTTATGTACAGGAAGTGATGGATCGCTATCAAAAAACAACAATAGCAAACGTTTATTTTGTTTGTCATAGGGAGTGACATCCCTTCCAAACATTTTTTTACTCGTATCATAAAAATAAATGATTGACAGATAAACAGGTGCGTTTAATTGATGTTATCACCTGTTTGTCTGTCGTTTCCAACGTTAGAAATTCGCTTGCAGTAAGCGAATGGCAAGCAATTTATTTATCGAATTTTTAACATAATGTTTAAATTGGTTATGGTTGGTTAATTAATATTCGACGACAGATTGTTGAGTGAGTTGAGCAGCATATCCATTCTAGTATACGATGGCCATCGGGATATGCGGTGAATCCATTCAATGATCATAATTCAAGCTATTAACTTCATCGAGGAGGCGAATGATATGTTAGGATGGTTATGGGCATTAATCGTTGGGGGTATTATCGGTTGGATCGCAGGTATGATTGTCGGTCGCGATATTCCAGGCGGTGTGATCGGTAATATTATCGCCGGCTTCATCGGCGGTTGGCTGGGTGACAGTTTGCTGGGCTCTTGGGGTCCGGAGCTGGGTGGTTTCCACTTAATTCAGGCGATTATCGGTGCGGTAGTTCTCGTCTTCGTAGTCAGTCTCGTTATGCGTTCGATGCGTCGTACACGTAGTTAATGACACTGCATTTCGTACACAAATGATGGGACAGCCACACTCCCAACTAGCATTCATTTTAATGTGATGATCTACTTCATTCAATCCAATACGTGGCTGTACAGTATAAAGACCTGTTCCTTAATGGAGCAGGTCTTTTTGTTGATGATACAAAGTATGAGTGCTGGATATCATCCCTTTTTGATCAGAGGAACTTATTGGTAAATTCCCATTTAATATATCGCTAACATGAGGATTGGGTAATAATATAAAGCAGGCTAGGAGCTGGAATATGCCTTGCCTGCTATCATTTAAACGATATATAAAGGATGGGATGTATGCGCGTCGATTCGCTAATTCAATGGTATTACAATATACGCTGGATCGATCTGTTCGTATCGATCGGAATTTTGCTGCTGTTTCTCGCTTTTCGTAAACTGTTTACCCGGTATTTATTTGCGTTTGTAATTGGACGATTTAAAGAACATGCGGCGCTAATTCGTTGGGCGCAGGCGTTTGAGAAACCGTTGCAATACTTTTTTATTCTGATTGGTACATATTTTGCACTGCGTTATTTTATGCATGAGCAGTGGAGCTTTGTGATCGATGTGAACAAAATATATCGCAGCATTAGCATCGCGCTGCTCGGCTGGGGTTTGTACAATGTGTCTGCCGCGTCCTCGATTTTGCTGGAAGGCGCAGGCAAGCGGTTCGGGCTGGATGCGTCGAGTATGATTATTCCTTTTCTGTCCAAAGTGGTGCGTTTTATTATTATTTTGCTCGTCATCACAATCGTCGGTGCAGAATGGGGGTTTAGTATTAACGGCGTCGTTGCCGGTATGGGGCTTGGCAGTTTGGCGATTGCGCTTGCCGCGCAGGAATCGCTTAGCAATATTATCGCCGGTATTATTATTATTTTGGAGAAGCCTTTTTCAAAAGGGGATTGGATTTCCACACCGGACATTGAAGGCATTGTAGAAGATATTACGTTTCGCAGCTCGAAAATCCGTACGTTTACCGATGCGCTAGTGATCGTGCCTAATTCTAAGCTTGCCGCGTCAGCGATTACAAACGGCAGTCAGATGGGCAAACGGAAAATCTTTTTTAATATTAAAGTATCACTGCATACGCCTGGCGATCGGATTAAACGGGTCGTTACGCGGCTGAGCGAGCATTTGGAGCACGATGAAGCGGTCGCGCCGGGCACGGTGATGGTAAAGTTTAATGAGTTTTATGAGAGCAGCCTAGGCATTATGGTGCAGTGTTTTACGCGTTCACCAGGCTGGGGTGACAATTTGGAGTACCGTCAGCAACTGAATTTGTATGTGATGCAGATTTTGGAGGAGGAACATGTACAGCTGGCGTATCCGACGCAGCGTGTGCTTGTACAGGAGCCTGGAATTAATGTTTAACCCATTTCACTCGGTACAGTTGCTTCATTCATCCACTTACATGCATACAAATAGCCGGAGCTGTTTGAATGATCAACCAACTCCGGCTTTATCTGATTAAAGATGGATCATTCCAACCCGATTGTTATCTAGTCAGACGATTGGGATTCCTCTTTTGTGTTCACTTCAAGTTTGGCGGCTAATTCTTCTTCGTTTACTTCTCCATGAGGCGGCAAATATAAACCTGCCAGAAAAATATTTTCTGGATTAATTACAATATTGGTCTCCAAAGCAAGAATATGATCATGCTCGCCTTGTTCACCTTTACCATTTAGAGCTAATTTATTAGGAGGAACTCCGTCTATTCTTCTATGGTTTTCTCCGCCACGTTCTCTACGCCAAAAAAAATCTTTTTCCCCATCCCGTTCGCTAAATGCTGCATCCAATGCAGATCGGGCAACACGAACGACTAAAAAAGCACCTATAGCTCCTTGTTCAGCAGGTGCTTTAGCGTAAATCATCGCAATATTCGGATCGGTAGCATATTTCATCAAATCTTTTGCATCTTTGCTAACAACTTGCTCATATTGACGTGCGCCCCGATCACTTCCACCATAAGCCGGGTCTAAGCCCCCTTTACCAATACCGTCCAAATTTGTAGCAAATGTACCGTGAAAAAGATAATAATGATCTTCATCCTGTGTGAGAATATAAGGCACAAGCGGAAAAAACTTAACTTCCCCTGTTTCGTTTTTTACACGTTGTATCATTTTAGCATGTTGTCCACCATATATGAGTGCGTTTTCATTTTTTCTTTTCCACGCAGAACTAGACGATCGATTCATCAGTTGCAGCGTTTTTTGATTACCTAGCGCTTGTTGCATTTGCAGTATAGCAACAGACGATGCCGAAAGCGACGGTACAAACGGTTGACTCGTATGGCTAGGCACCATTTGCGCTGTATGCGCTGGAGAAGGGGTCACTTTACCATTTGCAAAAAGAAAAGAATTCGACACAGGCATCATTCCTTTTATTTACTAGTCAAAGGCTTAGATAACGGCAACCACTCCAACACACGCTGAATTTTCATATCCCAATATCCCCACTCATGCATCCCTGGTTCTTCCTCATACGTCAGTTCCAGTCCGAGCTTGCGCACATGATCGCGGAAATGGATATTGCCCTCATATAGGAAATCCTCGGTGCCACAGCACTGATACAGCTTAGGGATCGCCGCCGATTTCAATTTGGACAGCTCGGCAGCAAGCTGGAAAAGATCGTTTTTGCTCCCTTTCATCTCCTCATATGATCCGAATATACGTTTTACTTCTTCTTCCCAGATCGGATCATTTTTGGCGCGTACGGTGTACATTCCGTCCAGTTCCGTCGCCCCCGACAAACTGGCAGCGGCAGCATACCGATCCGGCAAACTCATCCCGATCTTCAGTGCGCCATAGCCGCCCATCGACAACCCAGCTACAAAACGATCCTCTCGGCGCGAAGACAATGGGAAAAACGATTCCGCCAATCGCGGCAGTTCTTCTGTCATAAATGTAAAATAGTCGCCGCCTGCCTTCATATCGGTATAAAAGCTACGGTGCGCATTCGGCATCACGACCGCAATGCCATATGCTGCCGCATAACGCTCAATCGATGTACGACGCAGCCAAATCGAATGATCGTCTGACAGACCGTGTAGCAAATAAAGCGTTGGATGCTTGCCTGTATTTGCTTTGCCTTCCATCCCGATCTGGGTTTGCGTTTGTTGCGGCAAAATCACATTCATCGATGTGGACAAGCCTAATACTTCGGAGTAAAAATCACACTGCATCAATGCCATTATGTAACCTCCCTGAATTTGGATTCCATTCTATCATAATAAAATGGACAGCTTACCGCAAAGGTAGCTGTCCCTATGTAACCAGAAATATGTTTAAATGTTATAAAATAGATTCGATTAACGTTTACGTGAAGTCGTAATCGTCGTACTGCCAGCCATCTGTGCATTCAGCAATTCTTCAAAGCTATTGCCGCCTTGAGTATGAGTTGCTTTATTTTCGACAGTTGTCGTCTGCGGTCTGAATTGCTGGTGATTGTATGGTGTCATTTGATGTACGCTCAAGTTGATAATCATATCGGTCACCCTCCTATTCGCGCGTGCGCAGTTTAATTGCAGTTTGTATGTGGTTTGCTTTACAATTGATATGATGGATTTCCTAGGAATTCCTATTTTATAGTACTGACTGTCATTTAAGTTACTATAGTTATACCCCCAAAACTTCCTATTGAAAATAGAAATAATACATATTCTGGGGTAATTTCTATAAATGAATCATTAGGCCCAGCTTACAGGGTCCTAGCTTCGTTGCTCTCGTCTTATCCTTAGACATAATTCGTCAAACATTCTATGCCAAAGTACTATTTAGTAAACTAGCAGACGGTATGTCTATCGTCTGATTCGTATTTTTACATTTTCTTGTTAAAAGTATCAAACGAGTGCAACAATCAGTCGTAGTTAAGCGTTTATAAAGTAAGCAGGAAGAATAAGGAAGATTATTGTATAAGAGAGGGGAATACAAATGAAATACAAATGGGCTTCTTTAGCCGCTGCATCGGTACTTACATTATCGATTGGCGCAAATGCATGGGCTGCCAGCCAATTTGGCGATATCGGCAAAATCGAGGGCAAAGAAAAGATCGAATCGTTACAACAACGCGGCTTTATTAGCGGTGTGACCGCAACACAGTTCAAACCGGAGCAGACGCTAAATGCCGCACAAGGCGTGCAAATGCTCGTCAAAAGTTTCCAGCTAAGCTTGGCACAATTCCAATTTATTAAAGCGCCTCAGGCAAGCGACTCCTATACTAAAGTTAAAGATGGCGTCTGGTATTCGGATGCGTTCATTATTGCAACGCTAAATGGGATTGAAGTGCCGCGTGATATCGATCCAGCAGTTAAATTAACCCGTGAGCAGTTTACCGACTATTTAATGGCGGCGATGCAAAAATCCGGCAATCTACCGATGTTCAAAATCGATCCGCTGAAAATTGCTGATGACTCCAACATTACAGCCGCCTATCAAGGCGCGATCCAGCGCTCGCTTGCGCTGCATATTAACAAGCTGGATGAGAGCGGTAAATTCAATCCTAAACAACCGATCACACGTGCAGATGCCGCTATTATGATCTACAATGCACTCGATTATTTGCAAAAACATCCCGAACTGCAAAATCAGGCACAATCTAGCGGCGGTATGTTTGAACCGAACGATACAACCGGCGAAAGTAACTAATTGATTCTACAGTTGTAATGAAACATACTAAAAACCGCTTGCCAGGTAATCTGTACGGATACTTGACAAGCGGTTTTTGGCATGGCATGTTAGCATACTGAATCATGTTCTAGTCACGCTGTGCTTGTAGATGCTGTTCCCATTCCTCACGCAATATGCCCATCCGAATCGAATCATAATAGACGCCTTGATACAATCTGCATTTGCGCAGACGAGCTTCCATCGTCATCCCCAGCTTATACCCAACCTGAATCATACGTTCATTCCCTGACCATGTAGTGTAACCGACCCGTACGAGCGGCATCGTGCGAAACAGATGCGCAATCCACAGCTTCAATGCGCGTGTGCCATAACCGCCATTCCAATACGCCGGTTGGAAAATAACGATGCCCATTTCTAGCCATAATGATTCCTCATGCTCCCAGTAGTAGCTAATCATACCGATCAGCTCGCCATTCGTTTCGATTACCCAGCGGGCAGGATTGCCGATCATATATCGTTTTTCCTGTTGTACAAACTGTTCGTATGTTAACGCCCCATGTGGGTAATATGGTGCATCCCATTGTTTCCAAGGTGGGCTTTCATCGCGAAATGCCAGTTCCCATAATCGCTCTGCATCCGCTTCTATCGTCTGCCGAATCATTACGTTTCCATCCGTATATTGCCGAATCTCATCCATATATCGCTCGCCCCTCCTTAGCTTTAACTATTATTATAATATGCGCGCTGGCGGGTATCCAATCAGGTGAAGCGGAGGCGTGCGGGCACAACCATAAATTGATTATGACAGCATCGTTGACTAATCTAGTCGCCTACAGTAGATTTGTAGCCGCGCCGGAACGTTTTATATATGTATTTTGCCTGTACGCTACGCTTTAATTACTGCACAGCGATCATTATAAAATTTTCCGTATTGCTTAGCTGGATAGTTGTATACCTTTACTTACTGCAAGGCGATCATTATAGCCCGTGCTATAGTGATTGCCGACATGGATTGCTGTTCGTATACAGCCGCTTGCTGTGCAAAAGTGTACTGCAAACAGTCACCATGTATACAAAATGGTGACTGTTTCGCCTACGTATCGGACGACTTACACAAACACTTTGCGAATATTAACCTGTCTTTGTTTTGCCAGATCGATAAATTGCTCATCGATTTGAACGAGTGGACGGAATAGGTCGGTCTGATTGGCAAGTACAATCGTGCCGTGTTGCCCATTGTCCAGTTCCACCTGTTTGCCGACTAGATTGGGCGACATATGATAGATCAGTGCTTGCACCGGTTGCTCATGTAATTTGGAAAAACCAAGTTCATACAAATTTTGCAAAATCCGAATGAATCCTTGCTTGCTGCCGTCTTCATTAACGACAGCCATATTTGTAAACTCATCGGCTACCGCTACGATATGGGTATACGTATGAATACCGTTTTTGTACAAGCGCTGCGGATAACCGCTTCCATCTCCGCGTTCATGATGTTGCAGCGCTACGAGTGCTGTCGCTTTATCATTAAGCGAATTCATAATCAGCTCATAACCATACTGTGTATGTTTGCGATATTCTTTGAGCTGGGATAGGTTCATAGATGTTCTGCCGTTACGAATAATGGACGGTAGCCTACTTTTGCCGATATCGTGCAAATATCCGGCACGGCTAATCCGATAGCATTCTGCCTCATTATGACCGAGCCAGCTGGCGATATAATAGCTTAGTAAGCCGACTTTAAGCGAATGACTGTAAATATGATCATCTTCTGCTTCCAACATAAGCAGCAAGGAAACGACATCTTTTTTGTGATTCAGATCAAGCAGTAACGGATCGAGCAAACGATCGGTCAGTTCAGCGCTAAAACGTCCACGGGTCAGCGACTCCAAAAACAGAGACTGGTACGTTTGCAATGACATTTCGATACTTTGCCGCAGCACATCCGGGAGCGAGCTCGAATTAGTTATTGCGGTTGTCATATTGCCTGTCGGGAGCATGATGTGCTCAATATCGATATATTCCAGACGATGACGCATAAGCAATGTAATATCTTCCAGTGATAAAATAGTGCCTTGTTTGAGCAGCGGAACACCAAACCGGTTAAATGCATCGGTAATAAGACGATCCCCCTGCTGTACTTCATCAATATGTATAAGCACATTCATCCCTCCATAATTCCATTATTATGCTAGATCGGATGCAGCTTTTATCGTGCAAATGATACAGCTAAAGCGCTAACTATGTCATTATTCGGCATCTATCGATGCTTGCTAAATAATACTTTATCGGGTGCAGTATCCTAATTTGTTATAGCACTTCTCGCTTAATCATCGCTATGAAATATACATATTTATGCATATCGTATTCCCTTTGGAACTATAACGAACAAGACAGGAGCAGAACCGGTAGGCTCCACTCCTGTCTTGTTCGTTATTGCGTAGTACAGTTCGCTAAAGGGAACGAATGTTAAATTGCCGCCCATTTCAACATATGACAGTTCAGTGATGCTGCCATCACCTAGCTTTGCTTAGTCACCGATCAGAGCAAGGCGCTTTTCCCGATCCGGATCATGTACAAGTTCGAGCTGACGATTAAAAATAATCGTTGTGCGATCTTTTTTATTGTAATCCGTCCACGGAATTTCGAGCGTCGTTGGGGTAGACGTATGAGCAAACGTAATCCATGCCTGCTGCATTCGGTGCGCCAAATTGGCGGTCAGTTCATCCAGTTTGACGCCAGAGCGTTCCAGCATGACCGCATTGTTAAATACAAACGGAATTTCGGTCGCATGGGTAGCGGTGCCATAAAATGCATGACCCGGCTGATTCCAGTCAAACCGATACATCCATACCGGCGCATACGGAAGCTGTGCTTCAGCATATTGAATCGCAGCACGCCAGAAAAATAAATCGGTCAAAATTTGCGCCTGTCCTTCCACCGTTTCCGGGTAACGTTCCAGCAGCAGTGCGATATCTTGCCCGGTCATCGCTTCCAATGCCTGCGCTGCCTGCTGCTTGTTCATCATATGTTTCGAGTCGTTAATAAACAAGCGACCTTCATCCTGATTCGTTCCGATCATAAGTGCAATGCCTTTGGCGGCGCCTTCACGAATCGCACGCACCGGCTCTACCGGCAATGTTTGTGCATGTAGCACCGGTTGAAACGGTAGCGTCAGCAGGCTCGCTTCACCGTCTTCATGCAATCTGGATGCCGCTTGCAGCAATTGCTGCGATGATGCTTCCATCAGCACAGACGGATCACCAGCTTGACCGCCAAGCAATCGGATCATCGCTTCGGTAATGCCGCGCGCAGTGCTAGGCGGCAGCACTTGAGAAGCGCCGCTTTGCATAATGGCGGAACGGAACAATCCTTTGGCAGCAGGCATCGTGAGCAGCGCCCCTACACTCATCGCTCCCGCCGATTCACCAAATATCGTAATTCGCTCCGGATCACCACCAAACGCCGCAATGTTGGAACGTACCCAGTTTAGCGCGGCGATCTGATCTTGTAAGCCCAGATTAGCGGATTCCGGCATATTGTATGATGACAGATCAAGAAAACCGAACGGACCCAGCCGATAATTAATCGTCACAATAATCATATCGCCATTGACCGCAAACGATGTGCCATCATAAAAAGGCAAACTGCCTGCTCCGGTAACAAAAGCTCCACCATGAATCCAGACCATGACCGGACGATTCGGAGTCGATCGGTCTGATGCCCAAATATTCAAGTACAAACAATCTTCCGATTTGACCGGACGTACATGCGCGGGAAACGATTGTTCCAGCTCACTGTCCGGCTGCTCGCATACCGGCCCAAATTGCGTCGCATCGCGCGGCTCCTGCCACGGCTGCGGTGGACGTGGCGGCTGAAAGCGCAAATCTCCAACTGGTGGTTCGGCAAATGGAATACCGCGCCAAATGACAGCACCATCTTGACGGACACCTTGAACTTCTCCATATTGTGTGCGAATGAGCGTATTTTCCATGACTGATCTCCATCCTTCCGGTTTGTAAGTACGCAAGCCTATATATTCATTTAAACATATCAAGCTAAAGCATCACAATTTATGTCGGTAGCTTTACAAACAGATACTGTTTGCTCCTTTCTACTATACTCATAGCGAACACATTTTAACGATAAATATGATATAATCAAAAGCGATGTTTGTTCCAACATAGCAACACATTCACATTACGGCATGTCGATAAACTAAAGTGAACTACGCTATCGTATCGCCGCAGTTTATGTTCATTTACAGCCGCTGATCAAATCCACGATAACATTATGCAAGCGGAGAAAGTGAGTTTGTCTACATGCTTTATGAATATGCGCAGCAATATACAGGAGGAAATCCAATGCGAAAAGCTACACCTGAAGATGCAGCAGCCGTCATTCCACTGATCAGCTCCGCGATCGGTGAGATTGGTTATGTGCTCACTGGCACGCAACAGCAATCCGCTATGCTGGAAGCACTGGAATCTTTTTTTCGGCAAAAGGGAAATCGGCTAAGTCATGACCATGTGTATGTGCTGGAGCGTAACGGTGAAATTGCCGGATTTGCACTTGCTTATCACGGTCAAGAAATCGAAGCGCTTGACGCACCGCTCAAGCAACATTTGCGCCAGCGCGGATTGTCGGGTGATAACATTATTCCAGAAGCAAAAGCAGATGAATATTACCTTGATTCAGTGGCGGTTCATCCTGCTTTTCAAGGGCAAGGCGTCGGTACACTGCTAATCCGTGAATTTGAACAAAAGGCGCTCCAGCTTGGACATCATAAAGTGCTATTGATCGTTGATGTCGATAATATACGTGCCAAAGCGCTGTATGAGCGGCTTGGCTACAAGTCGGATGGCATCATTGAAATTGGCGGTCGCGCCTATACACGTATGACGAAACAACCGGAGCGTATGTAAGCTCCGGTTGTTTGCCGTTTATGATAGCGTTTTGGACATATGATAATCGGTAATATGATAGCCTGCCTTATAATACACATGCAGTGCGCGATCATTATGCCCGAATACATGCAGATCAATACGATGTACTTGTTGCTGCCTCATCGCTCGTTCTAACACATACATCGTCTGCGTACCATAGCCTCTGTTTTGGTACACTTCATGAATTTGGATATCGTAAATGAAAGCCAGCTTGCCGCGCGGCGTCTCGTTCACTTGTACCCATACATAGCCTACATCTTCATGGCGCTCACCATCATGCACATTGTAAATATAAGCGCCTTCCGTCTCTAATCCATCCGGCAAATATTTAGAAAACGATTGCAGCGCTTGCTGAAGCGCCTCTGTTTCCGCCCATTCGCCAGCCGCTACTTTTTCAGCGGCAAATTCGTGCATCGATTGCTCACGAAATCGAATAAATTGCTGTGTGTTCATCGGTATTAACTCAATCATCGATTATAACTCCTCTGAAAGTGCATGATGTATACCTATGCTTAATTGTATAGGCTCGCCTAACAGAAGTCTAATCCACTTTAAAACATTAAAATTTGGACAATATAATGATGTGCCCCTAAACAGCACAACAAGCTAAGTGGAGTAGCATGAACGAACTGATTTACAGATCGCTATGCTCCTCCTCACGCGCTGTGCGCTGCTCTAGCATCCGTTGCTGGAATTCGCTAATATCCTCATAATCTTCGGCAAATTTACGCGAAATACGAATATAGATCGGCAGCAGCTCACGGTAGATTGAAGCGTGCTCAGCATACGGACGATGTTCATAGGTCGTGCCGATCATACCGGATACCGCATCAAGCGATTGAATACGTCCGGTCGCATACAGACCGAGCACTGCGGCACCAAGACAGGAGCTTTCGATACTTTCCGGTACAATGACCGGCTGATCGAAAATATCCGCCATCATTTGCCGCCACAGCTCGGAACGAGCAAAACCGCCAGTAGCATGAATTTTGGTCGGTACACCGATCTGTTCTTCAATCGCCAGCATCACGGTATACAGATTGAACAGTACGCCTTCCAGTGCGGCGCGAATCATATGCTCTTTTTTATGATGCAAAGCTAATCCGAAAAAGGAGCCCCGTGCATCCGGATTCCAAAGCGGTGCACGCTCACCGGACAAATACGGATGGAACAGCAAACCGTCTGCGCCCGGATCAACCTTTTCGGCAATACGCGTTAACACTTCGTAGGCGCTCAAGCCCAGCCGTTTCGCCGTCTCCACTTCAGAAGCTGCAAATTCATCGCGAATCCAGCGGAAAATAATGCCACCATTGTTCACCGGCCCGCCGATTACCCAGCGATCCTCTGTCAGCGCATAACAGAAAAAGCGTCCTTTCGGATCGGTGACCGGCTTATCGGTTACGGTGCGGATTGCACCGCTCGTACCGATCGTAACTGCGACTACACCCGGATCGATCGCGCCTACGCCCAAATTGGACAGCACACCATCACTTGCGCCAAGTACAAATGGAACCGATGTCGATAACCCCATCTCTGACGCATACGTTCCGTGCAATCCATTCATCACCTGTGTCGTTGGCACAAGCTTGGACAGATGATCACGTGTAATGCCAGCCGTTTCCAATGCACCTTGATCCCAATCTAGCTCCTGCAAATTCATCAATCCGGTTGCCGATGCCATCGAATGATCAGCAACATATTCACCGAACAGCTTCAAAAATACATATTCCTTAATCGAAATGTATTTGTGCGCTGCTTTGGCGATATCTTGCTTTTCCGCCGTAATCCACATCATTTTGGTGAGCGGTGACATCGGGTGAATCGGCGTACCGGTACGCATGTACAACTCCTGACCTTTGCCGCTTTCTTTGAGTTTGCGCCAGTAAGCAGCACTGCGATTGTCCGCCCATGTAATCGCTGCGGTCAGCGGCTTGCCCTCTTTATCGACGACTAACATACTGTGCATTGCTGAGCTAAATGATACAAACAAAATATCGTCCGAATGGCATTCACTTTTGTCCATTACTTGACGTACCGAATTGATTACCGCTCGGAACAATTGCTCTGGGTCCTGCTCAGCTACAGACGGCACAGGCGTATGCAGCGGATACTCCACATTGCCCTGGGCGACAATTTTGCCGCTTTCTTCAAATAAAACCGCCTTTGTGCTCGTTGTGCCAATATCGACACCGATCATATACTTTCCGTTGCTCATCCTAAGCTCCCGCCTCTCGTCTACTGTTCATCGTACTCCTATTCATACAATACTATTTAAAAGCAAAATTAACACAAATGCCACCAGCGACAAAATCGTCTCCATCGCTGTCCATGATTTGAGCGTTTGCGGTACCGACATATTAAAAAATTCTTTGACCATCCAAAAGCCCGCATCATTCACATGGGACAAAATAAGCGAACCCGCACCGGTCGCGAGCACGACCAGCTCCACATTCGCCCCCGGCGTCAGCGCCAGCACAGGCGCCACGATGCCAGCCGCCGTCGTCATCGCGACCGTTGCCGAGCCGGTGGCAACACGAATAAGTGCAGCAACGAGAAATGCAAATACAATCACATTCACATGTGCAGATGTAGCCACATGGGCAATCGCTTCCCCGACACCGCTATCGATCAATACTTGCTTAAACGCACCGCCACCACCAATAATCAAAATAATCGATGCGGTCGGTGCCAAACATTCGCTGGCAAACTTGGAAATTTGCTCTTTGGTAAAGCCTTGCGCAAAACCGAGCGAGAAAAAGGCAAATACGGTCGCGATAAACATCGCCACCACTTCATTACCGATAAAACGGAAAAAAACCGCCATCCCGCTCGTGCTATCCGGCGCTACAATTTCGGTAATCGAGCCGGTCAGCATCAAAATAACCGGCATCAAAATCGTCAGCAATGTCAAACCAAAGCTCGGCAACGAACGGCCTAACTGATCTTGACGATTGGATGCAAACTGCTCGGACAGACCGGCTGGTGGCTGTACGACAATCCGGTTGCCAATATATGTACCAAACAGTGGCCCAGCAATGATCGCAGTCGGAATCCCAACGATTAACGCATACATAATCGTCGTCCCGATATTCGCCTGAAACGCATTAATCGCAATCATCGGTGCCGGATGCGGTGGCAACAACCCGTGTACGGTCGACAAACCTGCCAACATCGGTATGCCAACTTTAAGCAGCGAAATATTCGTTTTGCGAATGACCGTAAACAAAATCGGAATGAGCAAAATGATGCCCACCTCAAAAAAGACCGGCATACCGACGATTAAGCCAACGACAAGCATCGCCCACGGCACTCTTTTCTCGCCAAACCGATCGATCAATGTCGTCGCAATCTGCTCCGCTCCACCGGACTCCGCCATCATTTTACCGAGCATCGTACCGAGTCCGATTACGATCGCAATCGAACCGAGCGTTCCGCCCAGACCGCTTTGTACCGAATTCACCACATCCAGCGGCTTCATACCGATCACTAGCCCGAGAAACAGCGATGCCAGCAGCAGTACGACAAACGGATTCCATTTATACCGCGCAATCATTACAATTAAGATCGCAATCGCCACCAGCGCCCAGACGAGCAGTGTCCACTCATGGCTTAGTCCAAATATAGAATACATACAACAGTGTCCTCCTGTTCCGATTAGATTCATTAGACATAATAGTCTATACTACAGCGCCATATTCGGCTACTTGACGAACTACCATGTCATTAAAGGCATATCTGCCTTATTACCCGTATCCATTTACCGTTTAAACGACTTGTCAGCAGAAGATTGATGGTCACCCATAAGGTAGCGTTTGCAAATGCTGGCAGGTTGATCAGCTTAAATATGCGGTCTGATCACTCTAGCATACGAATATATCTCTGAATCACACCATGAACTGGTTCAAACTATTCAACATTAAACCCCACATTTAGCGCGGTCATCCTACTGGTAGCTTGTCTCAAATACATTTACGGTTTGTCGATCTAACTATTGCTTGATGATGAATAGGTTAAGGTACGTTCAAACACAATTTCCATTTGAGACAGTCTACTAGCGTATAATTAGAATGTTCAAACTGGATAAGCTAAGCCTATACTGTCACGTTACAGCTATCGCGCTCATTTGCGAGCAAATAAAAAAGCCCCGTAAAGTTCTAAACGAACTTTACGAAGCTTATGCCACCGTAACGTGCTGATCACTTGCTCAGCGCCCATTCACCGGGCGTTTATCCGGCTGTACATTCATGCTCATCATATGATGAGCAAGTCCATCGCTCAATCCACGCCAGCTTGCGAGCAGCAGCGAACAATCCATATGATCAAATACAGTGCGCAAAATCATCGTACCTGCCACGATAATATCCGCCCGATCGGCAGCCAGCTCAAATTGGTCGATCCGTTCTTCGACGCTCAAGCTTGCCAGTGCGTCAGCATAAAAACGAATCGTGTCCGGTTCGATCTCATACGGATCACCGGCAGGCTTAAGCTGATGACGACGCTCACGCTCCATTCGTGCCAATGCACGAATGCCACCTCCCAGACCGATTAACGGCAACCCTTTATGCTCACCGATCCATGCATATTGTTCCAACATCCCAAGCAGCTTACGTTCAAGCTGCTGACATGCCGACTCTGACCAACGTTCACGACCGCCATTTTGTATCGTCATATTGACTGCGCCGCACGGTAATGATGTGCTGTGCAGCAATTGTTCACCTTTAAAATAAGAAATTTCCGTACTGCCGCCGCCGATATCTACAATAAAACCTTCCTGCACATGCGCAGGCATCGAGCGTGTTACGCCGAGAAAGCCATAATACGCTTCTTGCTCACCGGACAAAATTTGCACGTTAATGCCGGTTTCCCTGCTCCATGTCGCGGTAATGTACTCCGTATTCGGAGACTGACGCACAGCCGCTGTCGCCACAGCGCGGATTTGCTCTGTCCGGTTAGCTGCGCAAATGCTTTTGAACTTTTGCAAAATCGGGATTACGGTCTGTATATCCTGTTCGCTCATATTGCCTTGCTCGTCTCGCGTCACACCGAGGCGCACCGTTTCTTTTGCTTTGTGCACCATACGACATGTTCGATCACTGCCTGCCTCATAAATAATAAGCCGAATCGAATTTGAGCCGATATCAATGACTCCAAGCCGGTTACGATGATCGCTCATTGTACCCTCGCCATGAACGCATCCTTTGATTCCAACATCGCCATTAACGAGTTCCTCCTTCATCAAATCATATTCCGGTGAAGCCAAACGCTAATTTGTTTATGATTTTATCAGGAACACGCCACGATTTCCACCGTGAATACATTTTTCACAATCTTTTATGGAAATAGTTGGAGAACATCGTGTAAGATAGCCACCTCTTACTCCGTTTTGATGCCAAAAACCGGCTGAGTTCCCTCAGCCGGTCGGTTCGATATCAATATCGGGATCGCCGCTTTTGATTAGTACTTTCATCGAATCTTGCTTCGTATCGACGAAAATGTAACGGTCGGTGTCGATATCTTTCGCTTGCCAATCTTTAAGCCGAATAATAAAACCGATATTCGTCTCATCCGGCGCGATATGAATACGGGCAATTGCACGCCCATTTTCGATACGATCAAAATCAACTTGGCGGTGACCGAGCACTGAACCCCATACCCATAAATTCCAGCCGCGATAGTCCTGATTCGGACGCTCGTATTCAACTTCGATGCTGCGTGGCACATAAGGCATCACTTCGATAAACCATTGTGCGGTCGCTTTGCCGCAAGTGACCGTAATTTTGCTTTTGCCTGGATGAATGCCACGCACGACACCGTCGCGATTCACACGCACCACACTTTTGTCACTTGATGACCAGATCAGCTTCGGACGTGCGATCGGACGACCATATTGATCGATCACATCCGCGTTCAGCTTGATTCGTTTGCCTGCATAAACTTGGTGCTCCCCTTGCAAATTGACCATATGCGGCACTAATGTTTCCACATGCAGCAGCAGACAGCTTTCCACATTGCCGCATGAGACGCAGATCGTACTGTTACCTTCGCCAACCGCTGTAATACGTCCATCGGCGCGAACTTGAATCGCCTGCTCATTGGACGATTGGAAACGAACACGCTCTGACGTATACACACGTCCACGTTGATCGCGTGGGATAACGCGCAAATGCAGCTTTTCACCCGGTTCCACAATGCTTGGTGTGTAATCCCATTCCAGACTTGCCGGCACCGGTTTATATTGATCTTCTTCGTCAAACAATACCATCAGCGATAGCGGCGCCACTTTTACTTTGCCGCCAAGCACAGACGCGAGCGGCTTTGTGCCCGCTGTGCGTTCATTGACGACCATTTGCCACTGGCGGCTAGATTGTGGCAATGTTACCGTTTGCTCCGTTGTTGCCGCATTGTAAATGACGATAATATGGCGCCATTTATCGCCATTCGCATATTCGCCAAGCTGGAATGCGACGACCTGATGGTCGCTGCGCAGCATTTTGAGCTGTTGCTCTACATCTTTGCGCTCACTCATACGGAACGCAGGATGCGCCAGCCGCAGATGAATTAAACCGCTATAATAGTCAAACACTTCCCGAAAACGCTGCTTGTTAATCCAGCGGATCATATTGATTTCGTCCGGGCTACGATAGCTGTTATGATCGCCCATTTTGCTGCGCAGCAGCTCATCTCCGGCATGGATAAACGGAATGCCTTGACTTGTGAGCACGATGCCATTGGACAAGATCGAGCGACGTACCCATTCATGCTCCATCAGCTTGTTCGATTGAATCGTACCGTACGGATCAGCTTTTGCTATCGCCGCTTCCAGATCACCGCCGCCAACTAGCTTGCCGTTATCCATATGCAGAAACGATAATTGCTGCTCCGCTCCGTTAATACGGACGATTTTATCCCATAAATTCAAGTTATCATGTGCGGTCACATAATTGACGCTTTCGGTCGGGCGATCGGCAAAATCGCCAATCGAGCCATAAATGCCTTTAACTAGCTCGCCTTCTTTTCCATATTCACCGGTGGCAAAACCTTTTGTATTATCGTCACTGCCGCCTTTGACCGCACTGCGGAAATTATCGTTAAATACGGCAAACCCTTTGCCGCGCTGTGAACCTTTTAATGTTTGCTGCGGCAATGGCGACCAACCGCCTGTCCACGGCTCGCCATAGATTAGAATGTACGGATCAACTTCACGGCGCAGCTCCTGTGTTAACTGCGTGATCGTTTCGGTATCAATCAGACCCATCAGGTCAAACCGGAAGCCATCCAGATGATACTCGGTTGCCCAGTAACGTAAAGAATCTTTAATGTATTTGCGTACCATCGGACGCTCGGTCGCAACTTCATTGCCTACACCGGAGCCGTTGGTCAATTGTCCACGCTCATCGGTACGGTAAAAATAACCCGGAATGAGCCGATCAAACGGCCCGTCTTCTACCGAATACGTATGATTGTATACGACGTCCATCACAACGCGCATCCCATCGCCGTGGAGCGCTTGCACAAGTTTTTTTAGCTCGCGAATACGGGAAGTTGGATCGGTCGGATCGGTCGCATAAGAACCTTCGGGCACATTATAATGCTGTGGATCGTATCCCCAGTTGTACTTGGGCTGTTGGCTATCCGGATCATCCACTTTTAATTCATTGACCGTCTGAAAGTCAGCGATCGGCAGCAAATGCACATGCGTTACGCCAAGCTCGCGCAAATGATCGATGCCGATGCTGTTGCCGTACTCATCTTTTAACCCGGTTTCGGTAAAAGCAAGAAACTTACCTTTGTGCTGAATATCCGTATTAGGATCGATCGAGAAGTCCCGTATATGCAGTTCATAAATGATCGCATCGGTCAAACTCGACATCGGCGGACGAATATCATTTTCCCAGCCTTGCGGGTCGGTTGTACGCAGATCAACGATCGCTGTGCGCTGTCCGTTCGCAGATACCGCATTCGCATACGGATCGACCGCATATTCTACACTGCCGTCTTTAAACTCGGCACGGTACATATAATATTTGCCTGCCAGATCGCCTTCTTGACGTACCTGCCATACGCCGCCTTCCTCCGCATACATTGGGATCGCTTGTCCATCCGTATGATCGAGCACACGCCCAGCTTTATTGTACGTACCAGGATGGTCATACAGCATCAGATCGACATGCACCGCATCCGGTGTCCACAGTTTGAATATACTATGCTGACGGGTATACTGTACGCCAAGATCATCTATATCGTAAAAATAATCAGTTGCCACATCGAAGTTTCGCGTCAGGGCATGATTCATTTTATCCAACATTTTTTTCACCACCATTTTAGCTTAGGCAATCGGTACGCTGCTTGTGCGCGTGCGCAACAGCGCTCTGACATCGCCTTGCGATTTAACTCATTATAGGTCGCCATGATCGTCATCGTTTTGCTATATAGTTTACCAGTACTTGTGTGTAATTTCATGTGTTATACAAAAATTATCGGATATTTTGTCGAAATTTTGTAGGTTTTGTAATATATTTTTGTGTATATTTACGTAAAATTTGGAAATGAACGCAACGAATCGCTAAGCAATCGCTTGAGACTGTGAATGATACAATATCGAATATGTTGATCATGATGTATTCACTATCACCTCAAAATGCTGTATTTAAACAGCTTTGTATGTACTTCTATTATCGGTTTAAATCGCTTTTTCATAAAACATAAATATAGCGCAACCCCCTTCAAAAACCGAAAAATATGTATGTAAAATCCGCGTTTAAATGGACAAAAACAGCCGACTAATAAACGGGTCGGCTGCTCTTGGTGTGTATGGATATATTAGTGTGCGGTTAAAATAAGCGGACCATCGGCGGTGATGGCAATCGTATGTTCATACTGTGCAGATAGCTTACCATCTCCGGTGCGTGCCGTCCAGCCATCTTCATCGATCGTCATTCGGTATGTTCCTTCGTTGATCATCGGCTCGATCGTAAACACCATACCTTCCTTCAGACGTTGCCCTTTGCCAGGCTGACCGATATGGGCAAAACTTGGTTGTTCATGCAAATCGCGTCCGATGCCATGACCGAGCAAATCGCGCACGACACTATAGCCGTGAGCTTCCGCATGTTGCTGAATGACCGAAGTCACATCGCCCAGCCGATTACCGACTACTGCTTGCTCAATGCCTTTATACAAACATTCATAGGTGATACGCATTAACTGTTCCGCCGCTGCCGACACTTGACCGACAGCATAACACCAGGCGGAATCGCCTAGCCAACCGCCGTATTCAGCTACAATATCGATCTTTAACACATCGCCTGCCTGCAGCGGCTCATAACTCGGAAAGCCGTGCGCAATCACATCATTGACCGAAGCGCAAGTTTCATATTTAAAGCCGTTGTACCCATTCGTAAATTGCTTGCCGCCTAGACGTGTAATATGCTTTTTGACAAATTCATTAATTTCCATCGTGGTGATGCCCGGAGCGATCATTGTTGCCAGATGACGATGACAATCCGCCACAATCTGGCTCGCTGTCTTCATCTGTTCAATCTCTGCGGGTGTCTTCAAAATAATCATCGCTCATAACTTCCTTTCCGTACTAGCCACTAACCGATCATAACTAACGTCTTATAGCGCTGTTGGCATTAGCGCCAAAGCGACTAACGGCTACTCTACATCGTTCTATTATACTAACGCCTGTCCTGCATTTCAGCAACCTTTTCCGTGTTTGCAGGCTCCAAACAGAGTGTGTAATGACAGATGTTTTTACGCAGCAAAAGACTACACTTTTCCGTGTTGACAAGCTCTAAACACGCGGGCAATAAAAACGGTTTTTGCACAGCAAAAGACCCTACTTCTCCGTGTTGACAAGCTCCAAACATGGAGCAATAAAAAAGGCTTTTGCACAGCAAAAGACCCTACCTTTTACACGGTTTATCCGAATTTGAAACGAATTGCTATCTGACCTCGTATATTGATAAAATGACATAACTGGCGGATGACGTATCGTCGTAAAGCGATCGATCAATCGAATGCAAGGAGACGATGAGCAATGAAAAAAACAGTACTGCACATTAGCAAATGGCTTGTATTTACCCCGTTGATTTTGCTGGCAGGCTGCTTGCAGCTTGAAGATTTGGTGCTGTTGTTTAAAGATATGCGCGCTAATCGCCAGCATGAAGGGGACGAGCTGCTGGCGCGGATTGAAAGGATTCGGAACTAATACTACACTTTATCATTTAACAAACTATACTTACACATCTAACAGATTAAATAGTATGACGCGATGATCATTGTCCGATCGTTGATCCGCCAGCCAGTCATAGCCAAAAACCTGTCCTCACCGCTCCCATTGCCCATCATACGGGCTTTAGATGCGTAAAAGAACAGGTTTTTGGCATTGTGTATAAAAAGGTTCAAACTAGCATTTAGGCACTTCAACACAGTTTGTTTTCACAAAACAGCGCTATCGATAACTATCCTAATCGTTTTAAACGCGACCCTTTTGACCGCTAACATAATAATGATGACGGTTGGAAGACATTGTGTACGACTTTGACCAGCTTGAACGTAATGTGTAGTCGATTCCGTCTTATGCAAATAGACTTATCTCACAAACTAAACTTCGCTGTATTGTATGACATGAAACTTCATTTTTAGCGCGGTCAAAATACTCGCTTGGTCTATTCACCAATCCGTTTGCCCAAAATCGCCAGATGGCGCTCGACGCCATCCAGCACGGCAACACGCGGCAAATGCCCCCATTGTTCAAAACCGAACTTACTCAGCAATGTACGGCTAGGATCATTATGTGCAAATACGAAGCCGAGCAATGTATGAATATGGAGTGCCGGTGCCTGCTCAATCGCATAACTTACCAGCTTGCTGCCGATGCCTTTGCCTTGGAAATCAGGATGTACATATACGCTTAGCTCGACTGTGCCGTTATATGCCGGACGACCGTAAAATGTTTGTAAGCTTGCCCAGCCAGCAATCCGCTCCTCTTGCCATAATACCCATAACGGGCGGCGTGCAGGATCATGCTCATCAAACCAAACCTGGCGGCTTTCGACCGTTACTGGCTCCGTATCCGCAGTCGCAAGTCTGCCTGGGATGGAGGAATTGTAAATGCTAACAATTTCGTCTAAATCTTGCTGACGAGCGATTTGAATTTCATCATTTTGCGTTTTATGCATATTGTTTGCCTCCACTACGTCGTTACATTTTCTATTTATTGTAATGGGTAAGCTGCTAACCGTCTATGCTCTTTCGGTACTTGTCCATAATAGGCAAGCCTATCGCTTAGCGAACGAATGTATTTTTGATCCGTACCGAGCGCGAAAAATATAAATTCCACAGCAGCGTCAATATTGCCGAAATGATCATGCCGGACACCATCGCAGACGTTGGCGGTACGACAAAAAAGGAGATGACCGTAAACGCCAAATTGATCAGCAAATACATTCTTGCCATACGTGGAAACGAACGCTTACGTGTGTACAGCAGTACAAGCAAGATGACCAGCAATACAATCTGTACAACTGCCACGATCATCTCATAGACGGACAGCGCGCGCAGACTGCCGTTGTATAACGCCAGCACTTTATCGATCTCCCCGCTAAGTTCCGGCGGGAAAATATTCGGATTAGCAACCAGAAACATCATAAATATGTAGGTTGGAATCGCAATCAATGCGATCAGCAAGCTCCAGTACATATACACCTGAAATACGATCAGCCAGCCTCCAAGTCCAACGAGCGGTGGACGACCTTGTGGAGGTTGTGGTGGACCAAATGGTGGCTGTCCCTGTCCATTCGGATTTGGCGGATAATTATTGTTCATTGTTGTTTCCGTTCCTTTCTGTTTCTAAATCGGTTGACGATCAATGGGCAACCGTTTAAGGAAAGCAGTCTATTTTTGCTTTCCTCGCGCTTATGAACTACAGCATAAACACGGTCTTCCCAACGATGAAAACGATCGATGCGACGCCGTATGCCTGTAGTTGCCCGCTTTCTCCAGTCTATCACAGCCATTGCCAGAATCCTATTTCAATCATGCAAAAGCTGTCGTTTACCGCCGTCATTATCGCTGCTGCTTGCTTCAACGCCTTTATACATGAAGCGATGATTCGATCCCCGTCTGCTGCTCGCTCCATTCCCACAAGCGCAGCGCTTCTTCACGATTTAGCGCACGTGACTGTACAGCATGCACTTTTTTACGATAATAATACTGCCCGGACTGCCCTTCAACCGCTGGATCGGTAGCGAGAAATACCGCCGTTTCTGCACCTTGCTCAGGCGTCTGGAAAAAAGGCGTATGCGCCAGCGCAGCCAGCAATCGTTTGCCAAAGCCGGTATCGCGATCGACACCGATGCTCGTGGCGACCGCGCCCGGATGTAAACAGTTAGCAGTCACATTGGAACCTTGCAGTTGCTCCGCCAAAATTTGATTAAAATACAAATTCGCCAGCTTGGACTGAGCATACGCCTTGATGACCGTATAACCGTGATGCAAATGCGGATCATCCCAGTGAATTTTGCCGATCTTATACGCTCCGGAGCTAACCGTCACAATCCGCCCGGACGGTGATTGCCGCACCGCATCAAGCAGCAGACGGGTCAACAAAAAGTGCCCCAAATGATTAACACCGAGCGACATCTCAAAACCGTCCTGCGTTTGTTTACGTTTTAAATTGACGACACCCGCATTATTTAGCAACACATCCAACCGATCATATTGCGCGTAAAATCGCTCTGCAAAACGACGAATATGGCTCAGTGAACCGAGATCACATTGCATTAGCGTCAGCCGATCCGACCCGCTTTGCTCACGCGCCTGTTGTAATGCCTGTTGTCCACGCTCCTCATTGCGGCATGCCATAATGACTTCATGCCCTTGCTTAGCGAGCGCAATGCTGGAAGCGAGTCCCATGCCTGAATTGGCACCTGTAATTAATATGCGTTTGTTGTTCATCATATAGCTCCTCTCGTGATGAGTAGATCAGAATGCGTCGATATAGCTAGGACAGCTAGGACGAGTAGATCGTATAAATCGCTTTATAAAATCACAGCGAACTTTCTGGTACTTGGATCATGTTAAATTTTAATTTTGGTTATGCAATCATATGGCTATATTTCGAAACTCAAAGCGGATGCTTCCCTACAACTTTATTAGAACTATAAACGCATACTACCGGATTAACGCACGAATAGCTTTATCATCGATAAGGAAACAGCAATACCGTACTAGGGCGTGTCTTCAAACTACTTTACAGATCGTTCGATACGGGTAATTTGCGTCAGACTGCGCTGTACAGGGTCTTATTTCCGACCTTTACGAACAATAAAATGATACGTAGCATCGTTTGAAGACACCGCCTAGTATGTATTTGTATCATACCTACGCGCCGAAGCCTATGTTATACTGGAACTAGAAGTTCGTATTGCAAATGGCGTTACTGCTTGCATAACATGTTACCGTTATCGGTCGTTGTTTAGTACAGTCAAATTTATAAAAGACGTATGGCAATCGTATCAAACATAACGCTCCATCGTTGTTCGTTTATCAATCGCCTATCCACATACAAATACCCGCACGCAAGCGCGTCCGGGTATCTGAAAGCAAAAGTTTCACATTACGTTTTTAAGTATTTTATGACAATTAACGAATACCCTTTTTACTGTGTTCAAATCGATGTGTCCAGTTCGGAGCGATGATTGCAGTTCGATCGATCGTTGAGGCGCACAACTTAATCCTGTGCATGCTCCGCATATGCCGCTGCATCCAGCAGTCCGGACAGCGCTGCGTCCAGATCACCATCTACTTTCAGTTCGATCATCCAGCCGCGTCCGTAAGGATCGGAGTTGACCAATTCCGGCTCGGTTTCGAGATCAGGATTCAGTTTGCTGACTGTTCCGGCTACCGGGCAAAACAGATCGGATACCGTTTTGACCGATTCAATCGTACCTACCACTTCATTCTCGCCTACTGTCCGTCCATCTTCAGGCAGCTCCACAAATACGATATCCCCCAGTTGATGCTGGGCAAAGTCAGTAATGCCGATCCGTATCGTATCGTCACCAATACGCTCCACCCACTCATGTTCTGTACTGTACAGCAATTGATCCTTAATCTCGCTCATCGTTTATGCTCCTCCGATTCTTGTCATGTTGGTGTCTTAATGCCACACCTGTCATGTTGGTGTCCTAATGCCACAAGAGTATAGTAAGCGAGTTTGCGCTGTCAAGAGGCTTGACATCGTTTACTCAATCAAGTATTAATATAATAAACATACATTTTTAAGCTTTACTAGTTTGAATGTTCGGAAATACATAACATCATATGGAAGCGGATGAACGTACAGGGAGAGACTGACCACTCGATGGCAGCGCCGAAGGAGTAAGCCGGGAACGGTGAATCTCTCAGGCAAAAGGGACCTGTACCGGACGCGGCTCTGGAGAGCATCCGGCGTATGGCAACACACGTTGCGGATCACCAAAGGGGAAACTTGCTTAGAACTGTCGAACGATTGTAGTCGACTACATCAGCCCTGTACAACAGGTAGCAAGGTAACTCTCAGGTATCAAGGACAGGGAGACAAAGAAATTGGCGGGTCATCTACCCGTTTGTTTCTCTGTCTCCCTGTTTTTTTGTGTGCTTTACTTGTGTGCTATAACGGCAACAGGGGAGCTAAACGCGCTACAACCGATACATCAAGACAGTCAATTGCATATACAACAGCCATGCAGATCAGAGATCGCTTTACCGGTTCATAGCTGTATGCTTCAACTTATAAACGAAGCATACAATGCGGTTTTAATGTTTTCTCTATACTATGACTTTGAGGTGAGCCTAAATGACAACCGAGCTGAAAAGAACACCGTTATACCCGCTCTACGCTAAGACAGGTAATCCGCGCTGTATCGATTTTGGCGGCTGGGAGCTGCCGGTACAGTTTTACGGCATCCAAAAAGAACATGAAGCTGTACGCGAACGCGCCGGCTTGTTCGATGTGTCCCATATGGGCGAAGTGATGTTTAGCGGCGCTGGCACTGAAGCCTTTCTGCAACAGATGCTGACTAACGATGTCACCCGCCTGCAAGACGGACAGGCACAGTACACATTGATGTGTTATCCGACCGGCGGTGTGGTCGATGATCTGCTTGTATACCGGATTCATGAGCATCAGTATATGCTCGTGCTAAATGCGTCCAATATCGATAAAGATATCGACTGGCTCCAACAGCATTTGCCGAGCGATGTGCAGTTGCATAATATTTCGGAACAAACCGCATTAATCGCGCTGCAAGGTCCACTCGCTGTCACGATTATGACTAAGGCAGCCGGAATTGAAACATTGTCTGCGCTGGCAAGCTTTACATTTGTGACGGATATCGAGCTGTTTGGTGCTAAAGTGATTATTTCGCGTACCGGTTATACCGGTGAAGACGGTTTTGAAATCTACTGTCCGGCAGCTCAAGCTGGTGACATTTGGAGCGGTTTATTGGCGGCAGGTGAAGCGGACGGTTTGCTCGCTTGCGGGTTAGGCGCTCGTGATACGTTGCGCTTTGAAGCGAAGTTGCCACTGTACGGTCAGGAGCTGTCGGCGGATATTACACCGTTGGAAGCGGGGCTGGGCTTTTTCGTCAAACTGGATAAAGGTGACTTTATCGGACGCGACGTGCTCGCTGAACAGAAACAAAATGGCGTACCACGCAAGCTGGTCGGAATTGAGCTGCTCGATCGCGGCATTCCGCGCTCTCACTATCCAGTTTACCGCGACGGACGGCAAATCGGTGAAGTAACAACCGGTACACAGTCACCTACGCTAAAACGCAATCTCGGATTGGCATTAATCGAAGCGAGCAGCGCTGAACTCGGCACACCATTGGAAGTGGAAATTCGCGGCAAGCAGTTAAAAGCTGAAGTGGTCAAAGCTCCATTTTACAAACGTCAACCGGTCAAATCATAAAGCTTTTCCGCTTATTTGATCGCTTATGATCTATTCGTTGATCTGTGGTGGAATGGTTCTAGTATGAGTAGACACGTATAGATGTGAACGATTCGATTCATTATATTCCGGCGTTTAATGCCGAAAGGAGCATCATGTATGAAATCCCATCGCTATATTCCGATGACCGCGCAAAATGAAGCCGATATGTTGGCTGTGATCGGCGCATCTTCTGTCGAGGAACTGTTCAAAGATATTCCCGCCTCCGTCCGTTATGAAGGTACATTGCCGATGTCCGGCATGCTGGATGAATATGCACTAACACGCCATCTGTCCACACTTGCTGGACGCAATGCCGATACCGATCGCTATACAAGTTTTCTCGGTGCAGGCATTTACGATCATCATGTGCCTTCCGTTATCAATCATGTCATCTCCCGCTCCGAATTTTATACCGCTTATACACCGTATCAACCGGAAATTAGCCAAGGTGAACTGCAAGCGATTTTTGAATTCCAATCGTACATTTGTGAGCTGACCGGTATGGCGGTTGCCAATGCAAGTATGTACGACGGTGCAACCGCACTGGCGGAAGCCGCTTCGCTCGCTGCCGCCGCTACCCGCCGCAGCAAAATCGTCGCCTTCTCCACCATTCACCCGGAATCCCGTGCGGTTGTACAAAGCTATGCGCGCGGTCTGAATTTGGAAGTCGTTGAAGTTGCCTATGGGGACGGTATAACCGATATTAGCGCCCTTGCCGACGTGCTCGATCACGATACAGCGGCAGTGCTCGTACAGTCTCCAAACTTCTTTGGCGGTATAGAAGGCATTCGCGCCGCTGCCGAGCTTGCTCACCAGCATGGCGCATTGCTCGTCGTCAGTACGAATCCGATCTCGCTCGGTCTGCTGGAAGCGCCTGGCAAGCTTGGTGCCGATATCGTTGTCGGTGATGCACAACCGCTCGGCATTTCGATGTCGCTCGGCGGGCCAACATGCGGGTTTTTCGCCGTATCACAAGCGCAAATGCGCCGGATGCCTGGTCGAATCGTCGGTCAGACAACCGATCGTAATGGCAAACGCGGCTTTGTACTCACATTGCAAACACGCGAACAACATATTCGGCGCGATAAAGCGACGTCCAACATTTGCTCTAACCAGGCGCTGCTCGCGCTATGTGCTTCTGTATATTTGTCTGTAATGGGCAAACAAGGCATGGTCGACGTTGCCGGCTTGAATGTGCAAAAAGCGCATTATGCTGCGCAAACACTTGCAGCGGTAACAGGCTGCACGCTCGCATTTGCTGCACCATTTTTCAATGAATTTGTCATTCGGTTGCCGGAAGGCACTGCTGCCGCTACGATCAACAGTAAGCTGCTAGCAAAAGGCATCATCGGCGGTTATGATCTCGGTCTGTCGTATCCGGAATTGTCCGGTCATCTGTTGTTCGCCGTCACCGAAAAACGCACCAAAACCGAAATCGATCAACTGGCAATCGAACTGGAGGCATCGCTATGACAAACGAAACATTAACCGCAAGCGAATCGCAAGCTGTCGATACAAATTTTGCCCAACAAGCCGTGATTGCAAAAGAAAAAGCATTGATCTTTGAATTAAGCCAACCTGGACGGATCGGCTATTCCTTACCGGAATGTGATGTGCCGGCGCTGGAACTGAGCAGCCTTATTCCAGAGCATATGCTGCGCAGCGAAGCCGCTGCTCTGCCGGAAGTGTATGAAGTCGATGTGATCCGCCATTATACCGAACTGTCCCGCCTGAACTTTGGCGTAGATAATGGCTTTTATCCGCTCGGCTCATGTACGATGAAATACAATCCAAAGGTCAACGAAGACGTAGCACGCTACGCCGGATTTGCCAAAATTCACCCGTATCAGCCGGAGCAAAGCATTCAAGGCGCATTGGAACTGCTGCATACGCTGCAAAACGATCTTGCTGTATTGACTGGCATGGATGCCGTCACATTACAACCAGCCGCTGGTGCACATGGCGAATGGACTGGACTGATGATGATTCGCGCCTATCATGAAAAACGCGGCGAACATCGCACCAAAGTTATCGTACCGGATTCCTCGCATGGCACGAACCCAGCGAGCGCAACCGTAGCCGGGTTCCAAACGGTTACGATTCCATCGAATGAGCGCGGTCTGGTTGATCTGGACGCATTGCGCGCTGCTGTCGGCTCCGACACCGCCGCACTGATGCTGACCAACCCGAACACACTCGGTTTGTTTGAAGAACAAATTAGCGAAATCGCTCAAGTTGTACATGAAGCAGGCGGTTTGCTGTATTATGATGGTGCGAATTCCAATGCGATCATGGGCATCGCACGCCCTGGCGATATGGGCTTTGATGTCGTGCACTTGAATTTGCATAAAACGATGAGTACCCCACACGGTGGCGGTGGCCCTGGTGCCGGCCCGGTTGGCGTCAAAAGCAAATTGCTGCCATTCCTGCCAGAGCCAATCGTAGAAAAACAACCAGACGGCACGTACACACTGCACTCCGGTTCCCCGGATTCGATCGGTCGCGTGAAAGCATACTATGGTAACTTCGGCATTCTCGTGCGTGCGTATACCTACATCCGTAGCTATGGTCCAGAAGGTCTGCGCCGCGTATCCGAATGTGCAGTACTGAACGCCAACTATATGATGCACCGGCTAAAAGATCACTATGTGATGCCATACGACAATGTATGCAAACACGAATTTGTTATGTCCGGCAAAGGCTTAAAACAATACGGCGTACGCACACTAGACGTCGCCAAACGATTGCTCGATTTCGGTTACCACCCACCAACCGTCTATTTCCCGCTGAATGTGGAAGAATGCATTATGATCGAGCCAACCGAAACCGAGAGCAAAGAAACACTCGACGGCTTTATCGATACGATGATTCAGATCGCCAATGAAGCGAAAGAAAATCCAGAGCTGGTGCTGAATGCGCCGTACACGACATATGTTAGCCGTCTGGATGAAGCGACCGCTGCGCGGAAGCCGGTGTTGAATTGCGCTTGTAGTTGAGTGATTTAGTTTTAATGCTATTAATTATGAAATAGACGATTAAGATATAATAATTTCAAAATAAAAAGAATTTACAAGCAGGATAATGCGTCTCATACCGAGATACATTATCCTATTTTTCAAACTCATTGATAAACTCTATAATCTAATACAACTAAATAGGTTTAAATTATTAACTGTATGTCTTTAATTGTATAATTTTGAAACTTCATTTCTAAAATATATGATAAAATTAGCTATCATTTTAAAGAAAGAAGGTACATAATTGACTGATCAAACGCTTGAATCGCTGAGTATATTAATAAGCAATCTAGCAATCAAAACACCTGCTGAGCAAAAACATTTGTTGGAACTTTTTAATCACTTCATACATGACAATAAAGCCAAACAAATCGCTTCACAAATTATGAATATAAAAGGAGACACATTTTTCCTTCCACACACTCGTGAAAATAAACTTTCCAGAATAGACAGATTTGTTAAATCCGCTTCTAGAAACACTCAAAAAAATAAAGACGGCTCCCTTTTTCCAACAACTCGACCATTTAGCATTATATGTGTAAATTTTGCTGGCATTGGATCTGAGCATGATGAATACCACTATGCTATTGTGTGGACAGAGCAAAGAAGCAGAGACAATATTACAGTGATTCCAACTACTAGTTTTAAAGCAGATCGAACACTTGAAACTGAAGGAAGTTTTAATATTGGCAAAGTTGCTTTTCTTCAGGATGAGACCGTCGTATTATTAGAGCAATTAACAACTATTAGTCGCAAACGGATACAAAAAATTAAACACCTAAATCCTCTTACCAATAATCTGGAAATTGTAACTCTTTCTAAAACCCAACAAGAACGTATTAAAGATGGTTTCCGAATCATAGGATTAAAAGAAAAAAGCTTATATAAAGAATTCATTGAAAAAAGCTTCCAAGATACTCTGCCCGTATTTTCAAATCACAGTCTGCAATACACTCATTTGAATCGACCTATAAAAGTAATTAAGAATACAAAAGAAACTTTAAGTTATTCTCTTTATGAAAGTGAAGAAGTTTTTACAATGAATCGAAAACCTTACATCCTATCTAAAAGTTTAACAAGAAGTATACTATTAGAAAAATGGAAAAAAGCAGTAGCCAAGAAAAACGAAAAAACAAATCATATTATTGCAACACGAAAGCAAGCCCAAGAAAATGCTTATCAAGAAATTCAAAATGCTATAAAGTTGTATACTGACCAAATTGAAAAATCGAACTCATCTAATCAAGAAAATCAACCTTGACAAAAAGCATTCATAAAGTTAAAATGGAAATGTAATAAAACTCTGCCCCATGGTGGGCCTTTTGAAACACACAGATTATGCCCCATGGTGGGCCCAAAAACCCTCTACATTTATGTAGAGGGTTTTTTATTTTAAATATATCCACATTATATGTTCATATACATGAAATTTAACACTATATTTTAATTAATAAAAAGAATAATAAACGTAAAAAAAGCTGATCTCCCGACTCATTCGGGAAATCAGCTTAATGGGATTGTTGGAAAACGGTTCAATCGAGCGAGTATACCTTGAAAATACCAACTGGCAGGCAACGCTATTGCTTAGGCTGTAATAACCGCAATTACGCGATGATTACGAATCAAGTGAGCAAACTAATAGGCTGTCTCAAGCTCTTATTGATGAAGATTTCAGTAGACAATCAAAGTTGAAATTTAACTTGGTCTGTATACCAACCTTACACCTGAATGCTATTTACCAGTTCAACGACTTCTTCCGCTGTTTGCATATCGAGTGCTTTGGCAGCAAGCTCTTGCATATCAGCTTTGGACAGCTTAGCGATCTGGCTACGTGCAGGCAAGATGGAGCTTGCGCTCATGCTAAACTCGTCAAGTCCGAGACCGAGCAGCAGTGGAATTGCAGTTGCATCCCCTGCCATTTCGCCACACATACCAGCCCATTTGCCTTCTTTGTGTGCTGCATCGATAACCATTTTAACGAGACGCAAAATGGATGGATTGTATGGTTGATACAGGTACGATACACGCTCGTTCATACGGTCAGCTGCCATTGTGTACTGAATCAGATCGTTTGTACCGATACTGAAAAAGTCCACTTCTTTGGCAAACTGGTCAGCAAGGACAGCTGTAGAAGGAATTTCAACCATAATACCGAGTTGAATGTTGTCGGATACGGCAACACCTTCGGCTACTAGCTTGTCTTTCTCCTCCAGTAGCACCGCTTTCGCTTGACGGAATTCGCCCAGTGTCGCGATCATTGGGAACATCACACGCAGTTCACCGAATACGCTTGCTCTCAGCAGCGCACGCAGTTGAGTGCGGAAAATGTCCTGACGATCCAGACAGAGACGAATCGCACGGAAACCGAGGAACGGATTCATTTCTTTTGGCAAAACGAGATAAGGCAGTTCTTTGTCGCCACCGATATCGAGTGTACGCACAACGACCGGCTTGCCTTCCATACGTTCCAGTACGGTTTTGTACGCGTTGAATTGCACATCTTCGGAAGGCAATTCGTCACGACCCATGTACAGGAACTCGGTGCGGTACAAACCTACCGCTTCGCCACCGTTGTCGATGACGCCAGCAACATCGTTTGGCGTGCCGATGTTGGCTGCCAGCTCCACGTGTACGCCATCTTTGGACACCGTTGCTTCATCGCGCAGTTTGCGCCATTCTGCCACTTGAGCCTCGTATGCTTCACGTTTTGCACGATAATCCGCCAATGTACAATCGTCCGGGTTCACGATCACATTACCTTCAAGACCGTCAACGATAACGACATCACCGTTTTGTACAACTTCCATCACGTCCTTCGTACCGACAACTGCCGGGATTTCCAGCGAGCGTGCCATAATAGCGGAGTGGGAAGTACGGCCGCCGATGTTGGTCGTGAAGCCTTTTACATAATTACGATCCAGTTGTGCCGTATCGGAAGGAGTCAAGTCTTCAGCGATGATGACTACTTCTTCACGAATTTCTGCAGGGCTTTGGAAATTTACGCCCATCAGGTGGTTGATAACGCGTTTGGTTACATCACGCATATCAGCCGCACGTTCTTGCAGATAAGCACTTTTCATATTTTCAAACATCGCCACAAATTGCGAAGCGACTTCATTGAGTGCATATTCAGCATTGACCATTTCGCTAGCGATCTTGTCTTTAACCGGATCGATCAGCTCAGGGTCGCTCAGGATCAGCAGGTGAGATTGGAAAATCTCAGCCTTCTTTTCTCCCATTTCTTGCAGCGTACGTTCTTTGATCACCTCAAGCTCGCCTTTGGACGTTTCCAAAGCGGCTTGCAGTTTAGCCAATTCTGCATCTACGTCACTGATAGAGCGTTTGCTGATTTCGTATTCAGGATGCTCCAGACGGAATGCTTTGGCAATGGCGATGCCCGAAGACGCCGCGATTCCCAAAATATTAGCCATTGATTTCGCCTAGCCCTTCTTTCACCATTACGTCTGTCAAAGCTTGCAGCGCCGCTGCTTCTTCGCCACCAGTCGTGGACAGAACGATAATGTCACCTTGCTCCAGACCGAGGGACAGAACACCCAGGATCGATTTCAGTGTTACTTTTTTGCCTTTTGCTTCAGCAAAAGATTCAGTGGAAGCAAATTTGTTAGCAGCAGTTACGAGAGCTGTTGCCGGGCGTGCGTGGATACCATCTTCATCAACGATTTTGAATGTTTTTTGCATTATAGAGTCACTCGCTTTCTTGTAATTTGGGGTTTTGTAAGATAGATGTAAATCATCAAGCCATCCACTCCATTGTACAGCATAATAACGCCAGATGCACCTGCTGTCAGAAAAAAAATCGACTTTTTTCAGCAATAGCCAACATTTTACGGTAATTTTAGGCAAATTCATGAACTAAGCAAAAAATTGCTTTTATTCACGGTAAAATGCTTTCATTCCATAATGATAGCAAACTATAGACGAACCTTTGCAGGTCGCCTATAGTTTGCGGGAATTGCCTTACACCAGCCATGCTGGTCGGCGGGCTACAACGATGTCGTTATGCATTTGTAAAATGAGATCGATCGCTTTGTTGTCCACCATCGTGAAACGGTGTCAGGCTCTATTGCCTGATTCGATGCCGATCATTACTTAAGATTGTTACTTGATGGAGATAATATCCCCTTCTCCACCTTTAATCGTGCCGGATTTTTTCAGCGTTACCGCTGCGCCTTCCGGCAAGTTGGAGAAGATCACCGGTGTGATGATCGATGGAGCATTTGCTTTTACATATTCCAGGTCTACTTCAAGGATCGGTTGCCCAGCCATAACCGCGTCGCCTTCGGCAACGAGTACGTTAAAGCCCTGTCCTTTCAGTTTAACAGTATTCACGCCAACGTGGACGAGAATTTCTTTGCCCGCTTCCGACATAATGCCGATCGCGTGCTTGCTCGGGAATACGTTGAACACTTTACCATTTACCGGAGAAGCGATCGTACCGTTCGATGGCAAGATTGCAAAGCCGTCACCTGTCATCTTTTGCGAAAATACAGGGTCTGGTACTTCCGAAATGTTCAGCAGCTCGCCATCCGCCGGCGCTACGATCGTTTCTTCGGTCATTACATTGACCTGTTCCTCGGCAGTCGCTTTCACAGGTTCATTATCTACGCTCGGAGGTGTCGGTCTTGGTGTGCGTCCAGCAATGATGTCCTGCATTTGCGATTTGATCGTATCGGAACGCGTTCCGAAGATCGCCTGGATATTATTACCCACTTCCAGCACGCCGGACGCGCCGAGTGCTTTCAATTGTGCTTTGTCTACTTCTTTTGGTTCTTTAACTTGAATGCGCAGACGTGTAATACAAGCGTCCAAGCTGGAAATGTTTTGCTGACCGCCAAATGCGTCCAAAATTTTACCAGGCAATTCATCTTGTGAAGCAGAGCCGCTACTTCCTTGCGTATCGTTAGCGGTTACGTCTTCACGACCTGGTGTTTTCAAATTGAATTTCCGAATCGCGAACCGGAAACCGAAGTAGTAAATAACAGCCAGAATCAGACCGACGATAATGACGTCCCACCACGGGGTACGGTTCGGAATGACGCCGAACAGAATAAAGTCGATCAGACCGCCGGAAAAGGTCATCCCGATTTTGACGCCCAAAATTTGCATCGTCATAAATGACAGACCTGCGAAGATCGCGTGAATTCCGAACAGCACTGGAGCTACGAACAGGAATGAGAATTCCAGCGGTTCGGTAATACCGGTCAAGAACGAAGTCAATGCCGCAGAAGCCATAATACCGGCGACATACTTTTTGTTTTCCGATCTGGATTCATGATAGATCGCCAGTGCCGCAGCAGGCAGACCGAACATCATGAACGGGAATTTACCAGTCATAAATGTACCGGCTGTAAATGGCACGCCATCACGAAGTTGCGCCATAAAGATGTTTTGGTCACCACGTACGAGTTGTCCTGCTTTGTTCACATACTCACCGAATTCAAACCAGAATGGCGAGTAGAAAATATGATGCAGACCGAACGGAATGAGCGAGCGCTCAATTACACCGAAAATAAAGGCGGACAATGTTGGGTTCGCATCCACCATATTGTGCGAAACGGTATTCAGGAAACTTTGAATTGGAGGCCATACAACGATCATGACCAGACCGAGTATGAGCGAGCCAACAGCCGTCATAATCGGTACAAAACGTTTACCGGCAAAGAAGCCGAGATATGAAGGCAGTTCGATTTTGAAAAACCGTTTGTACATCGATGCTGCCAAAATACCGACGATAATACCACCAAATACGCCGGTTTGCAGTGTCGGAATACCGAGTACGGAAGCAACGGAGAAATCTTGTTTGCCGACCATATCGGCAGTTACGCCCATTGCGGTACCCATCGTTACGTTCATAATCAAGTAACCGATAATCGCTGCCAGACCGGCAACGCCTTCCCCACCAGCAAGTCCGACGGCAACCCCGACGGCAAACAGTAAGGACAGGTTACTAAATACGATTTGTCCGGAGTTCATCATGACCTGTGCGGTAATTTGAATCCAGTGTGCGTTCAATGCAGGTATATACTGCAAAAAGTCCGGGTTAACGAGCATATTACCAATACCGAGCAGCAAACCTGCTGCAGGTAGAATCGCTACCGGCAACATCAGTGCTCTACCGACTTTTTGCAAAACGCCAAACAGACGTTTAAACAATACAGCCACTTCCCCTCTTGATGATAAAATAGTGTATGTGATGTTCAACAACATAAATAATGGAAGACACGCAAAAAAGACATGAGCAAACAATATATCCATAAAAGTCAAACTGGGTATCAAGAATCAGGATAGACCTGTCCCTGCTTATGCAGTATTGCTTTTCAGATATTTGTAAACTCATGCCTGATCGAATCAGTAACACGTTATATCCGTTATTCATTTGTTGATTACGTTCTGAATTATACCACTGACATTTTCAACCTGCAAGCCTTTTCATTCAAAAATTCAAAAAAACTATTCGTTTTTTTGCACAAACCGTTGCAGATGCATCGTCAAATAACTAACTTCTGCTGCATACACAGGACGACGTAGCCGTTGCTCCATCATTTTGGTCAATTTCCAGGCGAGCGAATACACTTCCGGATATTCAGATTTAAGCATTTCTTCCAGCCGATGCGTTGCCGCTACCTTTTCCCCACGTCGAATACGTTCGATCGCAAACCGCAGATGGGTGAGTAAACGGGAATAATCGAGACTATCGCCAGCAATTTTTAAATCAAGCGCATCTTCAACTACTTTGATCATATCGGCAATTAATTGGGAATGCGATTTGATCTCGGTAATATGCTGATCGGTCAGCGCACTATAAATATGCAGCGCGACAAATCCGATTTCATCTTCTTCCAAACTGATGCCTAGCCGTTTGTTAATGATGTCTAGCGCATGCTCTGCCAGTCTGTATTCGGCAGGATACATTTCGCGTGTCTCGTACAGAAATGGATTTTGCACGGTCATGCCCTGCTCGGCGCGTTTAATCGCAAATGCAATGTGATCGGTTAGCGCAATATGAATATGCTCGTTCAGCGGCGTTTTGCTTTCCTGATTAATATAATGAATGATCTCGTTGATCACTTCGATGATTCGTTCGTCAATCTGCATCGCAAGCTGCTTATACTGCTCTTGCTCCTGCTGATTGGTCAAAATAAACATCTTCTCGACGACATCCAGCGGAATTCGATCGCTCGTCTTGCGGTTAAAACCGATTCCTTTGCCGATCACCACGACTTCTTCATACTGGGGATGATCTGCAATAATTACGTTATTGTTCAGCACTTTAGCTACCTGTAGGCTGCTCACAGTTGCACCCCTTTTACTATCGCCTTATCCCGAATAAGTTACCAAAAATTCACTGCTACGTCAATATAAAACGCCCGGTAGTGCGGCAGCGCAAAGAGGCGGTAAAGCCTTTTTGATCGTGGCTTTACCGCTGTGGAAACAGAAGTGCGAAACATGAAACGTATCATTTGTATGCTGGCTCTGCTAGCTGATTATGAGTAGGAGTTCATTGAAGACAGAAAAAATCATCTTTATTGTCTTGTTTATAGTCTATTAGGTACACAAATAGGCAATCCATTAATCGTTTCTGGTTGTGTACTATACACTGGAAGCTTAACGCGCAGTTCGACAGCATGAAGCTTACGTGCATAGTGGATTATAGATCATACGATCTACTTTGTAACACCGATGACGCTGGCAAGTACGTATGGATAGAACATGATTTAGTAACTCGTCCGATTTTCGATTCCAAGCTCACATGGAAAGGTACGTATGAATGGAACATTATTTAGTGTCCACCATATTTATCGTAGTCGGTGCATCCAGCGGCTGATCGTCCATTCGCTGCGGCTCGGTTGGCAATGTGACATCGACCGGCTCAACAGTCAACATATCTAGCAATTCGGTGCGTGTCGTAGAAGCTGTCGTTTTCATGCCGCTCGTGTGACCCGCAGCAGCTGTGTCTGTAGCGGCAGCTTGACCGGTAAAATTTTTGATCATCGACTCCAAATCAAGACCGGAGACGCTTTTCAGCATATCAGGTGCAGTTGCCATCAATTCGGTCACATAGCTGCTCACACGTGCTGCACCGCCGCTGTCACCTTTGCCGGTATCAACGACGGTCAGCTTATCGATACTGCTGAGCGGGCTGGCGATTTTGCCGGCAAGCTCTGGCAGCATATTCGCCACAATGTCGAGGATCGCTGCCTGACCGTAGTTTTCGAATGCTTCTGCCAGCTTTTGTTTTGCTTCCGCTTCGGCAAGACCGCGCAGACGGATCACATCGGCTGCGGCTGTACCTTGTGCACGCTCTACTTCAGCGACCGCCAGACCGGCAAGACGCTGCTGTTCGGCAGACGCTTTCGCTTCGGTTTCGATCGAATATTGGCGTGCTTCCGCTTCGCGCATTTTACGTGCTTTGTCCGCTTCGGCAGCTTGTTCAACCGCAAAGCGGTCGGCTTCGGCTTTCTTTTTCACCTGTGCATCGTATTGTTTCTCACTGACCGTAATTTCGCGTTCTTTGAGATCGATCTCGCGCTCTTTGCGGACGAGTTCAATTTTCATCTGTTCTTCCATCATAATCTGCTTTGCTTTAGCTTCCTGAATATGGTAGGCTTGATCGGCTTCGGCGCGGGCGGTATCTTGATCTTTTTTGAAGGCAGCGATTTTCAGTTCTTTTTCCTTCTCGGCTTCAGCGATATTCGTATCGCGCAGCAGCTCTGCCTTCTGCCCTTCTTGCTCTGCCTGTGCTTTTTGAATACGGGAATCACGTACTGCTTCAGCTTCAGCAATTTCGGCATCGCGTTTGACCATCGCAATCCGCGGTTTACCGAGCGCTTCCAAATAACCATGTTTGTCGCGCACATCTTTGATCGTAAACGAGACGATTTGCAGCCCCATCTTTTTCAGATCGCGAGCGGCTACGCTTTGTACTTCTTGGGCAAAACGATCACGGTTACGGTACACTTCCTCCACCGTCATCGAGCCCATAATCGAGCGCAGATGCCCTTCCAACACTTCCTGTGCTTCGCTTTGCAGCGCCTGGATCGGCTTGCCCATAAACTGCTCTGCCGCTGTTGCTACATCTTCGACCGAGCTGCCGATTTTAATAATCGCTACTCCGTCCGCCATGACCGGCACCCCTTGCTCGGTATACACTTCCGGTGTGGTCACATCAAGCTTATGTGACAGCAAGGATAGAAACTCCGCCTTTTGAAAGATCGGCCAAATAAAAGCACCACCGCCGCGGACGATTTTGATTTTACGTCCAGAGCCATCATCGGAAATGTTTTTGCTGCCGAGAAATGAACCGGTGACGACCATCGCTTCATCGGTACTTACCGTTTTGTAACGCGCCCAAAACGTAATCCCAAGCATAACGAGCACAACAATTACAACTACCGCCACGATTACAGCTTCATTTATAAATGTCATCGCATTCTCCCCTTTTCGCTCATTTGAGTTCGACTTGCTAGCAGCTTGACCAGCTTAGATTCAATGTCTGATTGACTACATCTTATGCAAAACACATTGGGATTGTAGCAGGAGAATATCAATACTATGCACGATCAAACTGCTTATTTAACGCGGTCAATGTACTAAAACGTATACGCAAAATTAGCGTGTTGGAGCAGCCGTAACTGCGGTTCACAATGTACGAGTTTGCCTATACGCCCTAATGAAATATCGCCATTCTGCCTACTTATTAGTTGGGACAAGGACAAACAGAAATGATGAACGGCTATGTATATACTTATTTACAACACGGTCAAAGCCGTTCCGGTTCAGCGAAAAGCTACGATATAGTTTGAAGCCTGCTGTGGGCAACTGGTGGCAAAGTAGCCTGCACCTGATGGAAAAGCTACGATCTAGCCGAAGCCTAAGCTTAGCCGCTAGCGCAGTATCGATTCCAGTCTGTATAGACGCGGATGAAAAGCTATTATGGTCTAGTGTCTGCGCTTCCATCTGTGCTTTAATTTAAGCTTTCGCCTGTTCCTATCGGCATCGCTTTTGTTTATTGATGTAGCGATGATGACGATGACAACGCTGGCTTAGGCTCAAATTCCGCCACCGCCAGTATGCCGTCTTGCTCCTCGATAATGACGACGCGTACGCCAGCCGCGATCAGCGAGCGATCAAAGCTGGAAGCGATATGCACGACATTGCCGCCTGACAGACGAACCATCACTTCGCCGTAGCCAATCTCCGGCACCGGGATCGTAATTTCACCGATTTTGCCAACTAGCTCACGGATTGAATAGCCTGTCGATACTTCACTATGCTCCATTGGCTTAATATAAGCGAAAAAGACGAGCACAGCGCCGAGTATACCTGCTGCCAGCGAAAATACGAGCACAATCGCTGTAGATAGTGTCGTATATTTGTCCAAAATAATACCTGCCCCGCCAAATACCGTCACTGTACCAGCCAACACGATCGGCTTAACAAAATCAACACCTGGCAACTCTAAACCGCCTAACATATCTCCCAGCCAGTCACCAAATACAAGACTGAACAACGCATAAACCGCTCCGATCAGGAGACACGCCCAATATAGCGTTTCCATAACGGTGTAACTCCTTTCTGTTTATTGCTGTGATCATGCAACGATACGATGCAACCAATACTGCCACTTAATAGATTGCATAATAAGCAGAAAATGGCGATATATCTATAATTACGTATACAAACGATATTGGTTTCATATTTATATAAATTTATCCAATTTTATATGAAAGAAGGATAAATATTGTAATGAGCAGATTACACTCGATCCATCCCAAAAAAGCGATCTGCCACTTACATGAAGTAAGAGCAGACCGCTTTTATTTTAAAATTAGACTGATCGCTAGTCCAACAACGATGTCCACCCGATATAAACTGAACAGGCTTGGAGCACGGTAGCATTGTCAGATTATGTGATCCTGCTAATTATACCTTTACACAGTATAACAGTAGCTATCCATGACTACAGTAATCATACTCTATTATAGGTTCATACCGATGTTGACACTCATCCTCTGTCATTACAGCGACATACGGTAAATTTCGCGCACATCATCCGCTTTCAGCTTGGCGAAATTGCCGAAGGATGGACCGAATTTAAGTGTTTTTTCGACCATGACGTCGATTTGGCTATCGTCGATATCGTAGTCTGCCAGACGGCTAGGTGCGCCGATCGATTTCCAGAAATCGCGCAATGCTTGGATACCTTCTGCACCGACTTGCTCATCGGATTTGCCTGCCGGATCAACATGGAATACGTTTACCGCCAGCTTGGCAAAACGTGCCGGATTCACTTTCAGGTTGTACTGCATCCAGTTTGGGAACAGGATAGCCAGACCACCACCGTGTGGAATATCATACACAGCTGATACGGCATGCTCGATATTATGTGTCGCCCAGTCGCCGGTTACGCCCATACTCAGTACGCCATTCAGCGCCATCGTGCCGGAATACATAATCGTGGAACGCAGCTCGAAGTTTTCCAGATCATTCATTAGCCCTGGCGCCGCTTCGATTACGGCGCGCAGTACCGATTCACAGGAGCCGTCTTGCACCGGTGTGTTTTCTTCCGGGTGGAAGTACGTTTCCAGTACGTGCGACATCATATCTACGATTCCGTATACAGTTTGGTCTTTGGGCAGAGAATAGGTGAACTCAGGGTCCAAAATAGAAAACGCTGGGAACGAGTAGGCGCTACCCCAGCCTAATTTTTCCTGTGTATCCATATTCGTAATGACCGAACCGGAGTTCATTTCGGAGCCGGTCGCCGCCATCGTCAGCACGACGCCGAGTGGCAATGCGTCAGTCGCAGCCGCTTTACGCTCGATGATCTCCCATACGTCTCCATCATATTTGGCACCGACGATGATCGCTTTGGCGCAGTCGATTACACTACCGCCGCCAACCGCAAGCACCAGGTCGATGTTGTTTGTTTTGCACAGCTCTACCCCTTTGTGTACCGTCGTCAGACGCGGGTTAGGTTCCACACCTGCCAGCTCGGTTACATGGGCACCAGCTTCATTTAGTTGGGCAATGACTTGATCGTACAGACCGGAACGTTGGATGCTGCCGCCGCCGTAGACGAGCAGTACATTTTTGCCGTATTTTGAAACTTCACGTGGTAATGTTTCCAGTTGGCCTTTACCAAAAATCAGGCGAGTTGGATTATAAAATTCAAAAGATTTCATCTTGAAAAAAGCCTCCTTCGCAGAGCGATAAGTTAGTTACTGTTTCTTAGCCCTTTACAATTATATACTGTAAACGGTCAAAATCAAAATGTGGATATAACTTTATCTAAAGTTACAAGCTGATCCCGATTCTGGTATATTTGATGCCTACAAATTACATGTGCCCATTTTTACCTATACGTAATGTGGCACAACAATTGGTCATTCATTATACGCAATATACAGTACGCAAAATTTGCATAATACTACCCATCCTATACTTTCCCAAAAAATTTCAAACAATTATATTTTAATAAACTTATCTATTCATTTTAAATCAATTCCGTTTCACTTCCATATTCGTTTTGATCTCAGCCAGCACAAAAAGTCACGCTGCGGCTATGTTGGGATCGCAGCATGACTTTTGTGTTATTGGTGTTATTGTTCATTACGCAATAGGATACTCAATCGTTCATTTCAACCGATAGCCAGCACTTTCAATAAACCGCTGGAAGCCAGCGCGACCTGCTTCATCTTTTTTGTAAACGCCAGCATGTTCCAAAATTTCGGCAAATTTGCTGCCGACTTGATCTTGAATGATCGCTATCGCTGCATCCTGCTCCAGCTCGGTGCCGTACTGCGTGACTAACTGTTCTGCCCATTCCAGATGATGAATCAGCTTATGATCCGCCACCGTGCGCAGTTCATCCAGCAATACGGTATTGCCTGCTAGAATGGACGCGATTTGATCCAGTTCATCTTTTAAACGCCCCGGCAAAATCGCCAGCCCCATCACTTCGATCAGCCCGATATTTTCACGTTTAATATGGTGCATTTCGCGATGCGGATGGAAAATACCGTCCGGATGCTGCTCGTTCGTACGATTGTTGCGCAGCACCAAGTCCATCTCGTATTGCTCACCACGGCGACGAACGATTGGAGTGACCGTATTGTGGCGTACCGGATTGCCGTCTGCATCCAGTGTGGAAGCGACAATATCCACTTCGGTATCGCTGTACACTTTCCATGCTTCATACATATCGTTAGCCGTTTCCAGCAGCAATGTATCGTTGGCAGCACGCAAACGAATGACAGACATCGGCCAATTGACAAGCTCCAGTGTAATGTCTTCATGCTGTTGATGACGATACGTCTGTTCAACCGCAGCGTTTTCGATCGGGAAGGTATGACGACCACCCTGGAAATGATCATGGGTCAAAATCGAGCCACCGACGATCGGCAGATCGGCATTAGAGCCGAGAAAATAATGCGGAAATTCACCGACAAAATCGAGCAAACGACGGAATGTATGCTTCGTAAGCTGCATTGGCACATGATCATGATGGAATACGATACAATGCTCGTTGTAATACACATAAGGCGAATATTGTAGAAACCATGCTTCACCGCTCAACATAAGCGGAATGACGCGCAAGTTTTGACGTGCTGGATGGTTAATTCGTCCGGCGTAACCGACATTTTCGCGGCATAACAAGCATTTTGGATACGATGGCGGTGGCAGCAGTTTCGCTTGGGCGATTTCAGCTGACGTTTTCTCCGGCTTGGACAAATTGATCGTCATTTCCAGTTCGCCATAGTCGCTTGGCTGTTTCCAATATACATTTTTGGCTACCCGATCCATACGGATGTAGTTGGAATGGATCGATAGCTGGTAAAACTGATCCGTTGCCGATTCGATCCCTTCACGATCGAGCGTATCAAAGAAATCGGCGGTCACTTCGGATGGACGCGCCATTAACAGCCCCATAATTTCCGCATCCAGCAAATCGCGGTACGTATCGGTATTTTCCGGCAACATGCCGATACTGTACGCATAATCAATGATACTATCGATCATCGGCTGTGGTGAAGCGGCAGGCTCGCCTTGATCAACACTTGCCAGCAGTGGCACATTAGCATCGTATGGCTCATCAAAACGGAATTTACTAAGCAGCAGATTGCGACCATAATCCAGATCGGCAACTTTAAGCAATTGTTTGTCAAACGCGAATTTGACCAGTTCATCGATAGCCAGCAATGCCGCGCTTTGTTCGGTCGTACGCGTCGGATTATTCATGGCTGTCATATCCTTGCGGTTTCGATTCATGCCATTGCCAGGCGCTGGCGATAATATTTTCCAAACTGTCATGTTGTGGCGTCCAGCCGAGCACGGAGCGCGCTTTGGCGGAAGACGCTACAAGTACAGCCGGGTCACCGCTACGGCGCGGCTCGATCACGGCTGGAATATCGCGGCCGGTTACTTTTTTCGCGGTTTCGATCACTTGTTTGACAGAGAAGCCTTGACCGTTACCGAGGTTAAAGGCACTGCTTGCGCCGCCATCAGCAAGATACTCTACCGCTTTCAGATGGGCATCCGCCAAATCACTTACATGGATATAGTCACGCACACAGGTGCCGTCCTCTGTCGGATAATCGTCACCGAACACGGAGATGTGTGGGCGCTGTCCGAGCGCGGTTTGCAGCACGAGTGGCACCAGATGCGACTCCGGACGATGATCTTCACCAATTTTGCCGCTAGCATGTGCACCTGCTGCATTAAAATAACGTAGGGCGACATAGCGAATACCGTGTGCTTTATCAAACCAGGACATCATGCGTTCCATCACCAGCTTTGTTTCACCGTAGACGTTCGCTGGCTCGGTGCGATCTGTTTCTTCGATCGGCACTTTGTCCGGCTCGCCGTATGTTGCCGCCGTGGAGGAAAATACGATATTGTTCACGCCTGCTTTGTTCATTTCTTCAAGCAGACACATCGCTCCGTAGACGTTGTTGTCGTAGTATTTGGCAGGGTTTTGCATACTTTCGCCTACGAGTGAGCTAGCGGCGAAGTGAATGACAGCTGTAATGTTATTTTCCGCAAAAATACGTGCTAACAACGCTTTATCACGCAGATCGCCTTCGTAAAAATTGCCGCCTAGCACCGCTGCACGATGTCCTGTTAGCAAATTATCGATCACGACTACATCTTCGCCGCGCTCCAGCAGTTCTGCCACCGTATGTGATCCGATATAGCCTGCTCCACCTGTTACCAAAATAGCCATTGTTATTTCCTCCTGCTCCATTATGATGTGTACGATGACATGTATTGCCCGCTAAGCTTCGGTTTATGTCTGTCTCTATAGAGCATACCGTATGACCGGCATACTTGTAATCCGTTCCGTTCTCTCCTTGCATCCGTTACTGTGGATGCGCTCCTATATGTGTACGTTTTGCGATGATTGCCATTCCGTCACGCCATCGCCAGCCGAGCAGACATAAAAGTCTGCCTTCAAGCCGGTGCGTGCTTCATAGGCAGCTCCCACTTCCGTCAGGAACGTCCCCACCGCGTCTTCGTGTACGAGCGATACGGTGCAGCCACCAAAACCTGCGCCGGTCATACGCGAGCCGATCGTACCGGAAATACGGCGCGCTTCTTCAACCATCACATCCAGCTCCGTACAACTCACTTCGTACAGATCGCGTAGCGATTCGTGCGAATCGTTCATTAGTTGACCGAAACGCAGCAGATCATCGTCTTGCAAAGCCTGTGTAGATAACAGCACACGTGCATTTTCCTCAATGACATGTCGGGCGCGCTCACGTACGACACGATCTGTAATTTGCTCTTGCAGCAGCTTAAATTGCTCCGGCGTTAGCTGTGCCAAATAATTCAGATTGTCCACATATGGCTGCAAAGCGGTCACTGCAGCTTCACACTGGGAACGACGTTCATTGTACTTGGAATCGACCAAGCCGCGACGTTTGTTTGTATTGCCGATCACGATCCGATACTGCCCGGTGCGAAAAGGCACATGTTTATATGTGAGCGTATCACACATCAGCAAAATCGCATGATCTTTCAGTCCATTGGCAACGGCAAATTGATCCATAATGCCGCAGTTGACACCGACAAATTCGTTTTCCGCCTGCTGGGCAAGTACAGCAATCCCAACAGTATCAATGTGACCTTGCTCCATACTGAGCACCGCATAACCGGTCACGACTTCGATCGAAGCGGAAGACGAAAGTCCAGAGCCATTCGGGATATTACCGAAGAACAGTAGATCGTAGCCGCTCGTAAGCTGTGTTCCTGTTTGCTTGAGTACCGTCATAACACCAAGTGGATAATCCATCCATTTGCCTGTACGTTCATTGCCGATGGAATCTACGCTAAACTGTCCTTCCAGCTCCGGAAAATTAACCGAAGCGAGTCGAATCCATCCGTCCGTATTGGCGCGAATAGCAAGCGCTGTTCCGAATTCCAATGCAGCTGGCAGCACATAGCCGCCATTGTAATCGATATGTTCGCCAATTAGATTGACGCGACCAGGGGCATGAAAGACACGAATGTCGCCGCCTGCACCGTATTTATTTATAAATGCCTGTTTCATCTGTTGCTGATCCATGAGTCAATTCCACCTTATTCATCCATATTCATCGGTTATGTCCGTCATTCATCTTGCTTCGTTCTGATAGTAGTATAGCCTGAAAACGTTAATTTGCGTAATGAACAGATGTGCTGTTTATATGGATAAATGTGACTTCGGAATTGTATAATGATATCAACTTAGTATGACGAGCCGATGAACATTCGAATGAATTACAGCCAAGACCATCCCAACTTTATTCACTCTCACCTATAAAGGAGGCAGTTTGCGATGCAACATAAATTTTATCAGGTCGCACCGAATCCGGTTTTTCATGCTTCCGGTTCACTGTATGTGTTATTCACCGGAGAAAGTCAGACGGCTCCGGCTCATCGACTTGGGCCGAAAATTTATGATTATTATTTGTACCATTATGTAGCAGAGGGGCGTGGTCAGTTTATTACCGAAGATCGTACATATAAGCTCAGCAGCGGCGATTCCTTTCTCATTCATCCAGGACAACTCGTTAGCTATGTATCGGATCAGCAACAGCCGTGGCATTATCATTGGGTCGCTTTTGCTGGTGAACAGGCAGATGAGCTAGTGCAACAGGCAGGTTTTCGTGCAGACGCTTCTGTGGCGCGACGTAGCCAGCAACTGGGTTCAAGCGAGATTGGCACTTATTTGGGCGCGATGCTACAAGCTTTTTATACGCAAAAAGACAGTTCCGATCTGGCAGCACTCGGCTATCTGCACCTTATTATGGCAGCGGCAAGTGAGCAATTAACTCAGCAAGCGGCGCTACCAGGCGCGGAATCGGTAACACGCCGGACGGTCAAACAGATGATCCACTATATGTCCAGCCAATATGCGCATCCCGTCTCAATTGAACATATGTGCAGCAGCATCGGTTATAACCGTGCGTATATGTCGCGCATTTTCAAAAAAGAAACCGGGATGACACCGGTCACCTATTTGCTTAAGCTGCGTATCGATAAAGCGCGCCAGCTACTGCGCGAACGCCCGGAGTTGTCCACCCAGCAAATTGCCGCTTCAGTCGGATTAACAGATGCACTGTATTTTTCCAAACAATTCCGCCGCTTTTATGGCGTATCGCCTAGTCAGTATCGCATTTCGATTCAGCCGCCGGGTTAAAGGTGAGCGGATTTTTATTATCCGAGGTTAGCTACAGTTCAGCACCGGTGCGAATCAATATCGTACAAATCAATATCGGTTGAAAAATATCCACTCGACCGTTCACCATACTTGCTCCAATGCTACCAGTGGATTGGCGATAAAGTCGTTCCAACTGGCAAGTGAATGGTACTCTTGATGCTCCACATCGTAAGCGCCGATTCGGCGTGAAGCTGGATGCCAGACGATATATAAATCTCCATATGGATCGACTTGAGCAGACAGCCGTAATAACCGAGTACGTCCTATCTTCATCTCGATCGTATCGATGAGCTTAAAAAATTCGATCCTGCCAACATGATACGCATGCTCCGATGACATCACTACAAGCGGCTCATCACCGCTAAGCGCTTCGATCAGCGCCGCTGGCAGCTTATAATTTCGCAAAGCATGCAGTTTGTTGCTCAAATCATGAAATTCCGGTGGCTCCAAACTTTGAATATAGGCTGCCAACTCTGCATTTTTTCGGGTAAGTGCAATCGTATACGCTCGTTCACCATCGGTTTCGCCAATCGTCACATCTGCACCATGCTCAATCAAATAACGGGCAATCTTATCATGTCCATATCTTACCGCTACGGTGAGTGGAGTCGATCGATGAGGAAAAACTTGATTAGGCTCGTTATAATTAATATTTACACCTTGCTCCAGCAAATACTCGATCATTTTGAGATCATAATCCATGACTGCTGTTCGTAGTACCGCTCCCGCATGCTCACAAATATCAAATCCCAGCTCATGGATAAGCGGAATATGCTGTTTTTTGCCATAGTAAGCCCTATCGTACACATTCGAATTCAAGTGATTTCGTAGTTCCATCTTTGCGCCTGCCGCATATAGCCTACGTATATCTTGCTCACTCGCATACTCTACCGCAGTCAACATAGAAGGATGTTGGCGATCGTTAAGCTCTGCCCCCTGCTCTAACAATGCTTCCACCATACCGCTCTGACACATGATCAAAGCAAGCTCCAACGGTGTTAACCCGATACGTTCAAACGGTCGATTCACATCGGTATGCTCACCTGCTGCCCAAGCATCGCGCAACTGTTGCAGCTGTCCCTCATAGATTAACATAGCCAATTCAGGCAGTTGCTTGTATTTGCCTATACCTTTGATGTTATACATTCTGTTTGCCTCCTTCATATGCTGCTGCAGTTCCTGTTTCTATTGTCCTTGTTTGCACTAAAAAATACAATCTATAACAAAATAGCCCTATCCGAAAGGCACCTCAGCAGGCGCATAACAGATCGGGCTATACAGTTCAGTTGCAATATAGACACGAACACGGTTTTCACAACAAAGCGAATGATTGCTCTTGATCTCACTTAAGACAGGTATATTCCCATTCTGACCTCTTAGTAAACAAGCTTAATATCATCCTACATTGCGCTACTAGCGCAACATCCCCAACTGCAACAATTCACACCTGCTTCACCTTATTCCGAATGCTCAGCAGCAGCTTTCAAAATCGTTTCAATCCGCTGCAATTCTTCAGCGGAAAATTCCAAGTTGTCCAGTGCAGCGATATTTTCCTCAATTTGCGATACGCGGCTGGCACCGATCAGCGCGGAGGTGACTTTTCCGTTACGCAGCACCCATGCCAGCGCCATTTGTGCCAAACTTTGACCACGCGCGGCAGCGACTTGATTGAGTGCGCGCACTTTACGTACCGTTTCCGGTGTAATCTGGTCTTTGCCGAGGAATACCGAGGAACTTGCCGCACGTGAATCTTCCGGCACGCCATTCAAATATTTGCTCGTCAGCACACCTTGTTCCAACGGGCAAAAAGCGATGCTGCCTGCGCCGATCGTCTCCAGCTCATCTTGCAAACCGTTTTCGATCCAGCGATCCAGCATCGAATAACGTGGCTGGTGAATCGTGAGCGGTGTACCTAGCTCGTTTAAAATGCGTGCCGCTTCGCGTGTTTGCTCGGCAGAATAGCTGGAAATGCCTACATACAGCGCTTTACCAGAGCGTACGATATGATCCAGCGCCAACATCGTTTCTTCAAGTGGCGTATCCGGGTCAAACCGATGCGAATAGAAAATATCAACATAGTCCAGTCCCATCCGTTTCAAGCTTTGATCCAGACTGGAGACGAGATACTTACGGGAACCCCATTCTCCGTACGGGCCTGGCCACATATAATAACCGGCTTTGGTCGAAATGACCATCTCATCTCGATAAGGAGCAAAGTCTTGACGCAACACTTGACCGAATGTTTCCTCCGCCGAGCCTGGTGGCGGCCCGTAATTGTTCGCCAGATCAAAATGGGTAATGCCTAGATCAAAAGCGCGTGTTAGCATCGCGCGCGAATTTTCCAGCGTATGTACACCGCCAAAATTATGCCACAGACCGAGTGAAATCGCCGGCAACTTTAATCCTGAACGTCCGGTACGGTTATATTTCATATTGTCATAACGTTGTTCTGAAGCTACATAGACCACAATCATCCCAACCTTTCCGGTAAATAAAATCGCTATCTATATCCCCACAAATCATAACGGAAGCGTTATCATTATGCAAATAAATTTGCTCGCTTAGCGTATGACAATTGTTTTCGTTATCGACTTGCTCGCTCTGGTACCGTGCTGACGCATCGTTTACTTATTGAGACTGACGTTGCTGGCGAATCTGCTCCATCACTTGTCCCATCGGTTCGGTGATAATGAGATCAGCATGGCGATCATGTGCGGTTGCCGAGGCATTCATCAGTACCGTATAATTTCCTCGGAAATATTGAATAAAACTTGCCGCCGGATAGACGGTCAGTGATGTACCACCAATAATGAGCAAATCGGCGGAGCTAAGCGCTGCCACTGTATTGCCGATCACTTCCGCATCAAGCGACTCGCCATATAGCACTACATCCGGGCGAATGATGCCACCATCATGCGGACAGCGCGGAATGCCTGCCTGAGCAAGCACATCGTCCAACGAATAACGGCGCCCACAATCAATACAATAATTGCGATGCACCGAGCCGTGCAGTTCCAGCACATAACGGCTGCCTGCTTTTTGATGTAATCCGTCGATATTTTGTGTAATGATCGCACTTAGCTTCCCTTCTTGCTCCAGTTCGGCAAGCAGCTTATGCACCGGATTAGGCTGTGCATTAGGATATAGCAATCGGGTACGATAAAATTCATAAAACAGCTCTGGTTCATGCTCAAAAAAACGATGACTGAGCATTTCTTCCGGCGTATAACCACGCTGCCCACTTTCACTATACAATCCTTGTGCCGAACGAAAATCAGGAATGCCGCTCTCGGTCGATGTACCTGCTCCACCAAAAAATACAATCCGCTGCGATTGCTGTATCCATTGTGCCAATTGTTCGGTTTTGTTCATCATATAGCCCCCTGTTCGTTAATTATGTGTAAGCCTTATATTGTATACCCTACATGCATATCGATATGTTTATCGCTTATGATTCATACTTGCTGAGCTTATGTTTTATATTACCCTTTGTACGAGCAAAAAGCAGCGTTTCAGCTGTACCTGTACTAGTACAAAACGCTGCTTCAAGCTCGCTTATGTGTGCGCACACCGCTACGATGATCGATCGCTGTTAACTTATCGGTGTTTATTATGTTTGACACTATACCCGATAGAGCGCTGCCTAACAGTACAGGCAGTATGATGATGCGTAGTTAATTGGACTTGAATGCTGTTGCGGGAATATCTTTCATCCAGCTTACGAGTGCATTAACCGTCTGACTGCGCTGCTCCTGCTCGGTAATCTGTGCAGGCTTATCGCCCTTTTGCTGTCCATAACTGCCGAACTGGGCATGATCGCCGCCTTTGATGCTGTAATAGACCGTAGTCGCCGGCAGCAACGTACGGGCGGCTTCATATTTGTCGCGCTGCAACACACCGTCATTGGAGGCGGTAATCGACAGTACCGATAGCCCACTATTGCCCAAATCCGCGTCAGAATCCGGGTAAGAAGCGAGGAAAAATACACCAGCGATGCGATCTTTATGATCTGCCGCATAACGTGCAGCAAATACGCCACCAAGCGAATGACCACCGATCACAAACTTTTGCTCTGGATGACTATCCAATACAGCTTGCGCCGCATCTGGCTTGAAAAAAGCGAAATTAAGCGGCATTTTCATAATGTATACCGGATGCCCCGCTTTAGCGAGATCATTAGCGAGCAGGCTGTACGCTTCTGGTTTCACGCGCGCTCCTTGGTATAAGATCACACCGACTTTGGACGTTTTGGCAGGTGTAAACGCGATCCATTGGTCCGTATTTTGTACGGTTATACCTTGCTCTGGCGTCGTTATCGCCTGTTCTGCCTGCGCTGTCGGGCCATATGGCGTCAGCACATACCATGCTGCTGCTCCGGCAGCAATAACTAGTACAATCAGCACAACTAGCAATATTTTGCCGATGGTACGCGCGCGACTTTTGCGCCTTGTACCTCCGTAGCTGCCAAAACTACTCGTTTTACGTCTAAACATCGTATTCTCCCTCCATAAGCAATTAGGCGCTCCACTGTAGCCATACGACTCACATTTTGCCCGATTTAAACCTAGCTAGCCCTATTCATAATCCAAGCTAACTAAGGCACCAAGCATAGTGCCTAACGCTTCCTTTTGTTACTGTATCCATATGCCGCAGCGTCTGTCTCATGAACGGAGCAGCAGAGATACGAAATGGATGCAAAGCAGCCTGTCTCCCTCGCAGGACAACAGGCCGCTCGTATGTCTAGTATACCATTTCCAATATGTCAGAAGAAACTTTGTCCATTTTATCGGCAATCACAATCGCTTTATCACAAATTACTCTCGTTTTGCATACGTGTGCAAAACGGCATATCACGATCGCTGTATCGGTCATGTTGCTGCATGTTATCGCTTTTATATAGATTTAGCGTTATGGGGAGATGCGGCTTCAGCTCTGCTTCGCTTCATGATATGCCTTCATATACTGCTCTGACTTTTGACGCACCAGACTTAAATCGCCTGTTTTGATCGCATCGGTCGTCAGATCAGAGCCGATTCCGACAGCGACGGCACCGCCTTTGATCCATTCGCCCAAATTGTCCAGCGACACGCCGCCAGTTGGCATAAAATTCGCTTGTGGCATCGGGCCTTTCAGCGTTTTAATAATCGATGGCTGATACAGATTGCCTGGGAACAGCTTTACGATATCAACGCCAAGTTCAAGCGCATGCTGTACACCTTCCAGCGTCGTCACACCCGGCAATACAGGTACACGATACAAATTACAAATTTTTACCGTTTCTGGATTGAGCGATGGACTGACGACAAATTCGGCTCCAGCCATCATCGCTGCACGCGCTGTTTGCGGCTCCAGCACCGTACCGGCACCAATAATCGCAAAATTGTCGGATTTGTCCGATTTCCAGCTATACATACGGCTTAATTTTTCGATCGCATGCAGTACACCAGGCACCGTTAACGTCACTTCGATCACTTTAATGCCCCCAGCAATCGCTTGTTCCGCCATCGCAAACACTTGATCCGCCGATTCACCACGCAATACGGCAACGACACCATAGTCCATCATTTTTTGCAAAATTTGCAGTTTTTTCATATTAATTCTCCTTGGGATTGGGAACGAATTGTATTATGTTCATATCAATACGTTAATTGAGGGATGCTGTCCGATTACATCTTAGCGTTTGACGTGTACTTTGTTGCTCAAACGTGCTTCCACCTGGGCATGGGTTGGTAACGCTTCCCAATCTCCCAGCGCCTGAATGACTAACGAGCCGTTCAAATTGCCAAGCCGTACCGCTTCTTCATTGGAATAACCACGCAGCAAACCAGCCAGAAAGCCCGCACAAAATGCATCGCCAGCCCCAACTTCATCGACCATATGCTCCGCCTTGAAATAAGGTACCTCGATCGTACGATCCTTTTCCACCACATAGTTCAGATCAGGCCCGCCTTTGACGATACTGGTCGCCTTTAACTGGCGCAAACGCGCGAAAATGTCCGCTTCATCCGATGTATCATATATCAATTGCAGTTCATCCAATCCAGGCAGAAAATAATCACATTGCTCCGCCAGCTCCAACAATACTGGACGCGCTTCTTCAATCGTCCACAGTTTTAGCCGTATATTCGGATCAAACGATACTTTCACGCCTGCTGCTTTGGCAATCTGCACCGCTCGCTTTACGGTCGCCAGCCCGGATGGACTGATCGCCGCAGTAATGCCAGTCACATGCAAAATGCGTGCACCAGCGATGTAATCGGCGTCCAGATCATCCGGTTGCATCTGGCTTGCTGCCGTATTGCGGCGATAATAGTGTACCGCCAATTTGCCAAATACGGTTTCACGCACCATAATTCCGGTCGATTGCCCGTCTACCAACATCGAGCGTGACACATCTACGCCTTCGCCACGGAACGCTTTTTGAATCATATTACCAAGTGAATCATTACCAAGTCTGCCGCACCATCCAACCGAATGACCGAGCCGTGCTATACCGATCGCCAAATTGCCCTCTGCACCACCAAACGACTTGCGCAGCTGTGCAGTATACTCCAGACCACGGGAGTCTTCCGCCGTCAACAGTCCCATCGATTCACCAAAGGTAACGACTTCCGGAGAACCTGTCCGATTGTTCATGTTCTTTCCCCCTGATTCAAGTGATTTGTTATGCATCGTCATTCAACGTCACATACTATTCATTTTCGCAACCGCTTTCGTGCTTGTCAATGAGACAACTTTATGAATATGCGTGCATTTTATTCACTACGATTTTACTTGCAGCGATCCGCTTTCGTTCCGTGCTCACTAGCGCAACGGTCAGCAGCACTTTTTTACTAGCACCTATACGCAAACATGGCATGTTAGAATAGCCACCACTGCGGTACGGATTGGTGTACAAGCCTGAGATTGGCGATTTGGATAGCGCTAGCGTCCCCCAATCGGTCGTAAGCAAAGTGAACGATAACATCGATCAAAGCGAGCTTATTACGTCTTCTATCCACGGCATATCGACATAACATACCTTATCGTTTTATACAAACATAAATGCCAGGTGGATAAATTAGGGAATTTTCGTTTCATGCTATATAGACCGGGTAATTAAAGAGCAACTACTTGTATCACATAAATAAGTCTTTACCCTTACCCTGACAGGAGTGATATGGTTATGGCAAACACCAAGAGCAATGGCAAAATGACCCGCCAAGAAGCCGGTCGCATGGGCGGTCAGGCTACTTCCCGTAAACATAGCAAAGAATTTTATCAACAAATAGGCAAAAAGGGCGGACAGGCGACCTCGCGCAATCATGATAAAGAATTTTACCAAGAGATCGGCCGCAAAGGTGGCGAAGCCACTTCCGAAACGCATGATCGCGACTTTTACAAGGAAATTGGTCGCAAGGGCGGCAGTCGCTAACGATCGTTCGTCGATTGCATGCGTATTAAATGCCGCACTACTATAATCGAAAGTAGACTCTTTTAATGATGCACAAAAAGAGTCTGCTTTTTTGTTGTCTTTTTCTCGGTCAATTACATAATATAAGCTGGCAAAAAGCTAACACATATGATAGACTCTATTAAAAACTTTTGTGTAATACTAGCCTTTAAGCCTATGTTGACACGTATTGATCCGTATGCCAAAACGCGATTTGCCGTATGTTCATTTGCTCTTTTGCTGTATTATGCAAGCCTTTTCCAGCTTTTTACTTTGCTATTCAACCGCGCTAAAGTCAAAAAGCTACTATTATATATTTGGGGGGAAACCGACACCATGGCAGCCAACACAAAAAACAAAATGCGTTCGGACATGATCAAAAAAGGTTTCGATCGTGCGCCGCACCGCAGTCTGCTGCGCGCAGCCGGCGTTAAGGAAGAAGATTTCGACAAACCGTTTATCGCTGTATGTAACTCCTACATCGATATCGTGCCAGGGCATGTGCATTTGCAAGAGTTCGGCAAAATCGTCAAAGAAGCGATTCGCGAAGCGGGCGGCGTACCGTTCGAGTTTAATACAATCGGTGTCGATGACGGGATTGCAATGGGTCATATCGGTATGCGCTATTCTTTGCCAAGCCGTGAGATTATCGCAGATTCACTAGAAACAGTCGTATCGGCACACTGGTTTGACGGTATGGTTTGTATCCCGAACTGTGACAAAATCACACCGGGTATGTTGATGGGCGCACTGCGTGTGAACATTCCGACATTGTTTGTTAGCGGTGGTCCGATGAAAGCCGGTAAAGACAGCACCGGACGTTCGATCTCGCTGACTTCGGTATTTGAAGGTGTCGGTGCATTCCAAGCTGGCAAAATCGATGACAAAACATTGCTGGAACTGGAACAATTCGGTTGTCCAACCTGTGGTTCATGTTCCGGTATGTTCACAGCGAACTCTATGAACTGTCTGGCAGAAGCGCTCGGTCTAGCTTTGCCAGGTAACGGAACGATTTTGGCAGTAGCGCCGGAACGCCGTGATTTTGTTAGAAAATCGGCTACACAATTGATGGAACTGATCAAACTTGATCTGAAACCACGCGATATCGTAACCGAAAAAGCGATTGATAACGCATTTGCACTCGATATGGCGATGGGCGGTTCCACCAACACAGTATTGCACACATTAGCATTGGCACATGAAGCAGGATTTGAATATCCGATCGAACGCATCAATGAAGTGGCAAACCGTGTTCCTCATTTGGCGAAACTCGCTCCGGCATCAGACTGGCATATCGAAGATGTGCATCTGGCTGGTGGCGTAAGCGCCGTACTGAACGAACTGCTGAAAAAACCGGGCGCTCTGCATGAAGATTGCATCACCGTTACAGGCAAAACGATTCGCGAAAATGTCGAAGGTCAGGAAATTCAAAATCATGAAGTCATTCATGCGATTGATAACCCACACTCCGAACGCGGCGGTCTAGCTGTGCTGTTCGGTAATCTGGCACCTGAAGGTTCGATCATTAAAGTCGGTGCGGTTGATCCGTCGGTTGGTGGCTACCATAAAGGCCCGGCGATCTGTTTTGATTCTCAAGATGATGCGCTGTACGGCATCGCCAACGGTCATGTTAAAGAAGGACATGTCGTTGTTATCCGTTATGAAGGTCCAAAAGGCGGCCCAGGAATGCCGGAAATGCTCGCACCAACGTCTCAAATCGTCGGTATGGGTCTCGGGGCGAAAGTCGGTCTGATCACAGACGGACGTTTCTCCGGTGCATCGCGCGGTATTAGTATCGGTCATATTTCACCAGAAGCGGCAGAAGGCGGCCCGATCGCATTCGTGCATGATGGCGATATTATCGAGCTGGATTTGAACGAGCGTCATATCACGCTCCACGTTAGCGACGAAGAACTGGCAGAACGCCGTAAAAATGAATGGAAAGAATTCGAGCCAAAAGTAAAAACTGGATATTTGGCACGTTATTCCAAACTCGTTACGAATGCAAGTATGGGCGGCATTATGAAAATCTAATCCGTCTCCACATCAAAGGCGTCCTATTATCGCAGCTTGCGATTGGGACGCCTTTTTCGTATGATTGCTTTTAGCTTATTTCATAGAATATATAGATACATACATAAAAGGGATCATTCACCTTTATTTTTATTGTCGTTTCTAGATACAATCCGCTATACGCAAAAGGCAAAGGAGTAAACGGCTGCATATCGTTTCCCCCTTTGCCTTCTGTTTACTTATGTTTATGCGCTTATGAAGGCTGTGTCTGCACATCCGTGCTTACCAGCGTATCCTGAGCAACAGCGGCATTGTCAGGCTGTAACGTCGTTGTGGAGCGCGTAACATGCGTCTGTGCTGCGCTTGCCACATCTGCCATATGATCGCTATAGCGCTGGATAAAGCCAGCCGTAGACACGACCATCGCACGCGGAATGAGATGATCTGATTGCTCCTTCAAACGCATACTACCTGCCGGGTGAATAATCGTCAACAGCATTTTTAAATACCAGCGTGTTAAGATGGCGAATACGCCTTGTGGCAGCTCGCGTACGGCAAACCCGAACTTCTGCGGGCCACGATTAATCATACTTACACCATATAGCGCACGCGCTTGCATTAGCTCTGGCTGCTGCTGCATCTGTATAGCCAGCTTCGGAAAATCTTCCCGTGCAGCTTGAATGAACAAAATAGCAAGCTGCATCATAGAACGTGAACCGGATGTCAGCTCGAACAGTTGCTTATTGTCAAAATGCAGCTCGATGATCGGATCGCCACGTTCCAACCACTCTCCTGACTCCAGCTCTAACGGTCTGCCGTGATAAGCGCGCAGCCTGTAATGGAACAGACCGCCTGGCCCTGTTTTTTGCAAATGAAACATGCGATGAAATAGCTTTTCCCAGCCTAGCCATAAACCGATAAGCACTTTTTTGAACGGTGACAAGAGCGAACCTAGCGGTGCACGACGCACATTGGTGCCATCCTCTCCCTCACGGGCAGAGCGATCTTTTCTCTGTCTGGACATATAGTCGCTTCCTTCCATTAGCGTGCCGATTGTAACCGCCTCTAAACCGCGTTGCTGCGCTGCTTGTAACACAATTTCCAGCGCCGCCAACATTTCGGCAGGAGCATCGCGGTCGGCTCCCCAAGTGTTGCCACAATCATGCAGCAGCATAATTTCACCGCCGCTAAGCTTGTGCAGCATACGAGCAGCGAGTTTCTCCCTACCTACCCGTTTCCGCCAATCGCCAAACAAACAAGACCAGAGCACGATATCATAATGACTGTGGCGCGACAAATCGGATTGGTTGACGATGCCCCACGGTGGACGATAATATATCGGACGTTTGCCGGTCAATTGATAAATAATTTGCTGGGTCAGATAAATTTGACGACGTACGGCTGTCGGTGACATCAGCCAGTTGGCACGATGGATATAATTATGGATACCGATCTGGTGCCCTTCCTGATGAATCCGGCGCACAATGTCAGGATACAATTCCGCATGACGCCCAACGACAAAAAAGGTCGCCTTTGCATTGTAACGCTTCAACAGATCAAGCAATAGCGGTGTGTAAATCGGATCAGGCCCATCGTCAAAAGTTAATGCGAACGCCGTCTCACTATTGCCACGCCGAAATACCCGATAACCAAACAGACGACTGATCAAACCCGGGATAAACGCATAAAATGAACATATGTACAGCAACCATAAAAATAGATGTCCCATCATTGCTTCTCTCAGCTCCCTATCCAGCGATACATAGTATGATATGTTTATTCTTTTATACGATCAGACGTGGAGCAAGCAACATGCGCTGCTTGTAATGTAGTCGTAAAAGAGCATGTATTATCGTTATCTCGATCTTACACGCCGATATTGGCTTTTAACAGGATTCGATCTATACTATTTTATCATAACCTCCTGTTACTTAAATAAAAGGGAATGTGATCGATTTGACAAAAAAGGGGTTTTACGTTCCATGTTGCCATTGTATAAAAAGTATTGGCGAACCGCATTCGATATCGGAATCGTCGTACTGACGGTTTATCTCGTCTTGCTGTTGTCTAGCTGGTTGTACCGCATTGCCGCACCTGTGTTTCTTTCCCTGCTTATCTTTGCTATGATTGAGCCGTTTGCGATGTTTTTAAAACGGCGTGGCTTGCCCAAAATGGCATGTTCAGCTATTGCGGTACTTGTATTCGTACTGATCATTTTAGGAGCACTGTTTGGAGCAGGTTTGGTATTTGTCGCCCAGATTAGCCAGGTCACCGATGCGTTGCCAGGCTATGCGGCGATCGTGCAGCACCATTTTGCACAATTTACTACCTTTTTGCAAAATCAGCTACAAGCGTTGCCTGATGGTGTAGCCGAGCAAATTAATGAATATTTTGCGACCTTTACCGCCGGTTTGGCAGTGTGGGGCAAAACATTGTTTAATGCTGCGCTTGGCTGGCTTGGCACATTTTCATCATTTATCGGCAGCTTTGCGGTCGGCATCGTACTCGCCTTTTTTCTAAGTGCCGAGATTGATCTGTGGCGCCGTATTGCAGCAGAGAAAACGCCGAATACGATCAAACAAGCATCATCGTTTTTAAAGAAGCATGTGTTGTTTGCGATCGGTGCTTATATTAAGGCACAAATGATGATGGTCTCGCTCACCTTTGTATTGGTGTACATCGGCTTGCTCATTTTACAGGTCGATCATGCATTTTCGCTGGCGATTCTTAGCGCCGTGTTCGATATTTTGCCACTGCTCGGTATACCGGTTATTTTCATTCCGTGGATCGTATATTTGTTTATTGTCGGACAGACCGGGCTGGCGATTGGACTGACAATCGTATTGGTCGTCGTTATGCTAACTCGCCAACTGCTTGAACCGAAAATTACCGGTAATTCAATCGGCATCACCTCTGCTTATTTGATGCTGTCTGCGATGATTATCTCGCTATCGATTTTTGGTGTCGCCGGGTTAGTGTTGTCACCGATTTTGATCATTTTGCTCAAAGAGCTGTTTGTACAGGGCTATTTACAGCGCTGGATTCGTTTGCCCAAAGAAGAATTTGAGCCGATGCATCCTCCTGTCGATCATATGAGTACGGCTGACACAGAGACACATTAAACATCGGACACGCTGTAAACGTATCTCGCACTTGTATGGACAGGTAAATAGATCGTCGTGCATAGCTGCGCTTATGAAACGATCGGCTTCCATCCGGTATATACAATATAGCAACGTATGAAAAGCAACCGTTCCATCCTACCAATTACGATACGCTACCTTTACTAAGCTTACGAACAGCCTGTATACAGCTGTATCGCGCGTACTCACGATTTGCCGCCTATTCGACAACTGCTACTTTATATCCATGCTAATATGCCTATATTATTTATAAACGAATTTCACCCTTTCGATTCAAATTATGTGCAAATTATGCATGTCGTAGCTTATGATACCGTCTGAATGTAAAGACTGTGTATGTTACTGTCTTCATTAGGACATTACAATGACGCATAAATTACCAAACACGATAAAAAGCTGCACCTTCCTATATTGGAAGATGCAGCTTTTTAGATTGGAATCGAGCACGAGAGCGAGCTTTATACCGTTATATCGACCGTGCTTTCCCCGATATTGTCGATCATACTATCCTTCTCTATTATGCTTCTTTATCGAAATGGGAAATAGTATTGGTATCAGAACCTTTTGCACGCATGTCATACACATCGTTGACATGATTCGGCTGTAAAGACATCCCATCGGCTGTGTTAGAGCGAGCGCCTGCTTCACCTTCGATTGCTGTCACCAGTTCTGCTGCTTCGACCTCATCAAGCGTGAACTTTGAAATAGTTTCTTTTAAGCCAACCGATACGTTTTCCAATTGACTGGACAGCGTGACAAGCTGTGTACTTACATTTTGCTGCTCACTGCTAAGGGAAGCGACTTCCTGTGAAGTGGCAGACGATTGCTCAGCAACCGCACTTACATTGCTCATCGCCTCGCTCATCGAATGTTGTACACGATTAAGCTCGTTGATCGACTGCGTAGCTGAGCCAAGTTTGTGGACGAACTCGGTCATCTGCTGCTGTACGGTTTCAAAAATGCCTGTCGTTGCCTGCACCGCTTCGGTCTGGTCACGGAACAACGGGAACGCTTCGTTAAGCACGCGTACCGTCTCATCCATTTCCTTCTGAATATTGGCTGTAATCTGACCAACCATCAAAATCGATTGACGCGATTGCTCTGCCAAATTACGCACTTCATCTGCCACAACCATAAAGCCTTTACCTGCTGCGCCTGCACGAGCCGCCTCAATCGTAGCATTCAGTGACAAAATATTCGTCTGCTTCGTAATGTTTTGCATCGCATCCAGCACCTGTTGTACAGACGATGTACTTTCTTTAAGCGAGTCGATCCGCATGCTGAGCGAGCGAATCATATCTTCGGTCACCTTCGTTTTGCCAAGCAGCTCATCCATATGATGAACCCCTGTTTTGCCGGCTTCTTCTACTTTGCCAGCCGAAATTTCCATCTGTTTATTCGCGTCCACGACTCGGTTCATACGATCATTCATCGTCTCGGTCAGCTCTGTGCCACGCTCAGCTTCAAGTGCCAGACTGCCTGCACCGTTAGCGATTTCTTCCGTCGCTGTCGCAATTTCACGCGCGGATGTCGCTGTCTGACGCGAAGCGCCACTAAGCGTTGTCGCGGTATCAAACACATGCTGAGCCGATTGGTTCGTCTGTTTGACCAAATTCGTAATATTTTCCATCATCGTATTAAAAGCGTCGCCCAATTGTCCAATTTCATCGGCTGACTTATGATTTGTACGTACGCTCAAAATGCCTTGTGAACCAAGATTCATTAGCTGTTGCAACTTACGCAGCGGTGTGCCGATCATACGAATGATGACCAAACCGATCAAAACGGCTACAATCGCGCACACGATCGCCATAATCCAAGTCAGTGTCAAAATCGGGCTAGCACTGGATACAAGCACTTTAACTGGCACAGTTCCAATCAGTTTCCAATCGACCGTATTCAGTACCGAATACGCAACGAGAATCGGCTGTGTGCCCGTATCGTCTTGAAAACGACCGCTACCACCTTTAATCTGATCAAGGAAATTGAATGAAGAAGGATGGGATACCGTATCCGACAACGTCGAAGCGACAATCGTATTGTTAGGACCACCTATCAAATTCACATTACCGCCTTCGCCTAAATCCAAATTATCAATCTGATCATTCAGCCACTTGCTGCTAATATTCATCACAAACACAAACGATTCAGGGCTACCTGACAAACGCATTGCGCGCGCATAAGTGAAAATTTTGCCCGTACCTGCTGTTGATTCGGACGGAATCCATTGCATCACACCTTTTTCGGTCGTCAGCGTTTTGTACCATGACTGCTTACGTGCATCTTCGGCATTCGGAATACCTGTACCCGAACCGATAACATTCATCTTCGTATCCTCTGGAATCAAATAAATCGCTTCAATAGAATCGGTGGAGTTCATCTGGTTTTGCAAATTTTGGGTGATTGAATTAATCGTCTGATATTTATCGTATTCTGACAGATTGTAGCTTAACAGCTTGCTCAAATCCGTCTGCATCGTCGGATCAAAAAACACTTGAATCGAAGAATTAACAATTTGGTTCAGCATCACGTCCAGCTTTTCCCCTGTCTGGATGATCGTCTGCTCATTGCTAATTGACGCATTTTCCTTAATTACACTTTTGGCACGTAAGTAGGAAAATGAACCGAGCAATACAACACAGAGCATAATAGCAATAAAAAACATTAAAAACAATTTCATCCCAACCGATTTGGTCGGATTGAAATCACGCCAATTTTTAACGGCAGACAGAGAGACACGTCCAGCATGTTGCAGCTGCTCTCGCGAAATTCGTAATGTGCTCAACTTGAACGTATTGTTCAATTTGCCTGTTGATGCTGCAACACCGGCATCTCGAACCGGCACTTGTTTCTTCCCTTTGCCGCGCTGCTTAAACCACTTATGTAGCGCCTGTTGTACTGGTTGTTGCTTTTCCCCTTTTTGTTGCGTCAGCTTTGGAGTAGCATTCTTAAGTTGCTTCGTTTCGGCTGGTTGTTTAAGTAACTTTTTGGATAATTTAGCCGGCTTGCCTTCCGACTTCCCCGATTTTCGCCATAAAGCCATAACGTTCACCTACCATCTTAAAATTCAGGACCTGCAATACACTTTCTCTCCAGGTTTACATTTACAGCCTGTTAATCTCTATCTCTCTATTTATCATTCAGAGCCCCTTCTGGAGTCCTAGAGCTATAGTTCTGCTTTCATTATCGTTGATTGACCAATAAAAATGAACCCTTTTTTTCAAAAAGTAAGGTCTTTTATACTATAATTCATAAAAAACTTAACATCACTCTTTAAATTATACCATAATATGTAAAATAATATGAATTGTAAGCGATATCATTTTCAGAAAAAATATAAATATATCATTATATGTAATGAAAACGACAAAAAAAGACAGGATTCTCTGTTTTGCTGTCAGGTTGAATACATGTTCAACTTACCGCAAACACAGTTTCCTGTCGTTTAAATAGCAATCCTAGCCAACATTCACATGGATCGTTAGCGTCGTTTAGATGATAGGTTTACACCTGTTCACTATATAATAATGGCTTAAACTGCCGCTACCGTTTTGGCAGCTACCTTCACATTCTTTTTGCGCATCATATCAAAATAACGTACTGGCTGGTCAACATGCAATCGAATCTTTTGCAGCGGATGACGGGCAGCATCCAGTTCATTGCCTTCCTCATCCCAGATCGTACCGACCTGTTGCTTAAAGAACGTACCATTCGGACCGAAAAATTCAATTTCCTGACCCGGCTTGAAATGGTTGCGCTGCTGGATCGTTGCAATTCCGGTCGCTTCATCATAATCGAGCACCAGTCCGGCAAAATCATAAGGTACTGCCTTGTCTTCCGGTTCATAAATATGATCTTCCTGATCTGGTGTATCGTAGAAGAAACCTGTATTAAGCGGACGATTCGCCGCTTTATTCAGTTCTTCCAACCATTCCGGTTTCAGCTCATAGTTGTCGGGATCAGCCATGTAGGAGTCAATCGCCTGCCGATATGCATTTACAACCGTCGCTACATAGTGGATCGATTTCATCCGTCCTTCAATTTTAAAACTGTCGATACCGACTTCGATTAAATCGGGAATCGCCTCCAGCATGCATAAATCTTTGGAGCCCATCGAAAAGGGCTGGTCGCCTTCTTCATACAGCGGAAGCTGATTCACACCGAGTCGAAATTGTTCCAATACGCGATGTTCTGACGCTTCTTCTTCTGAAATCCATTCTGCCTGTGGACGTGAATCTTCAAATAGATCGTATTTCCAGCGGCAAGACTGACAGCAACCACCACGGTTGGAATCACGGTCGGTAAAATGGTTAGACAGCACGCAGCGTCCAGAAAAAGACGAGCACATCGCGCCATGAATAAACGCTTCGATCTCCACATCGACATGCTTTTTAATCTCGGCAATTTCCTCCAGGCTCGTCTCACGTCCTAGTACGACACGTGGCAAACCTTCTTCTTTCCAGAACTTCACCGCTTGCCAGTTAAGTGTCGATTGCTGTGTACTTAAGTGTACTTCCAGCTTAGGTGCACAACGCAAGGCGATGTCCACAATCGTCGGGTCTGCCGCAATAATCGCGGAAATACCAACATCTTCCAAATTGCGCAAATATTGCTCGATGCCATCCACATCTTCATCATGCGCATAAATATTAGTCGCTACAAACACTTTTGCCCCGTATCGGTTAGCAAACTCTACGCCTTCCCGCATCTCCTCAAAGGTGAAGTTATCCGCGTTGGACCGAAGACCGTATTTTTGCCCGCCAATATAAACGGCGTCAGCACCGTAATGAATAGCAAATTTCAGCTTTTCCAAATTCCCTGCCGGTGCAAGCAGTTCCGGCTTGTCCAGCCGATATCGTTTGCCAAAATGAATTGGTTTAGACTTTGTACTCATGGAGACCTCCCCCTCGATCTTGTTGCCTCTGTTCGTCATCGTTTACCGCCGACAAACCGTTAATACACCTGTTCTTTATAAAAGAAACCAAATGACAGCTCGCGCTCCGGGTCTTGCCGTTCACGCACTTCTTCCAGCCATGATTCATCGAATTCATAAGCGTCTGCATCTGCTGCATACGCATCGATGGCAGCGCGATAAGCGCGCACGACCGCTACATTATAAGCGACCGATTTTAGTATGCCTTCGATTTTAAAGCTATGCACGCCTGCTTCCATTAACAGATGCAAATCTTCCAAAATGCAAATGTCTTCCGAGCTCATAATATGTGTACCATTGCTATCTTCGTAAATAGGAAACTTCTCGTCACGACGCTCCGCTTCGATCAAAAACAGACCGCGTGCCAGCCCTAGATCACCGTCCACCTGACGTCCTTGATGTGCCATATAACTTTGGACGAGTTGGCGTTTGGAATGATAAATATTCGTCATCCCGTGCACCTGTACTTGTGCTTCCACATCCAGTTTGTCGATCATACCGGTAATCTCGTCCATATTTAGCTCACGTGCCAACACGACGCGTGTCGCCCCTTTACGTCCCCAATAGTTCGCGGTAGACGAGTTGGTCGAAGTCATCTCTGCATTCCAGTGTAAACGCATATCGGGTGCCAGTTCGCGCGCTGTCGTTAGCACCGCTGGATCGCCAAATTCAATACCGTCTACACCTGCATCACGTAAGCCTGCAATATAAGCTGGCAGTTCTGCCAACGCATCATTCGTCATCAGATTGTTCACTGCCACATACACTTGTTTGCCATGCTGATGGCTGTACAGAACCGCTGCAGCGATTTCGGTTAGTGTAAACTGTCCTGGCAACCGCATTCCAAAGCGCTCCTCACCGATCAGAAACGCATCGGCTCCCGCTTCAGCAAGCAGACGCAATTCCGCTAGCGAGGATGCTGTAATTAGCAGCTCAGGTTTGTTACTCATCTCAAGCACCTCCCAGCCTTACGGCTGTCATTTCATCATCATTGCTATTGCTATCCATCACATTAAGGCAGCGAATTACTCGCTGCCTGTAGATGTCGATTCAGTTGTAACATCGGACGTTTCACCAGTAGCTTCGCCTGAAACTTCACTAGTAGCTTCACCTGAAGCTTTATTGTCCTGTCCTTGTTCGTCTGCTGTGCTCGTCTGCTTGCTCAGCGCAATATTGTGCTGATGCTCTGCATACGTTTTGGCAAACAGATGTCCGCCAGAGCCATCCTTTTTCGTTACATAATACAAATAATCGGATGTTTTAGGCTCCAATGCTGCTTTGATCGCTTCGATGCCTGGATTGGCAATCGGGCCTGGTGGCAATCCATTGTGCAAATACGTATTGTAAGGACTATCGATTTTTAGATCGGAATAAAGCAGGCGCTGCTTTTGCTTACCGAGCGCATACTGTACAGTTGCATCGATTTGCAGACGCATTCCCTGCTTGATGCGATTGTCGATCACGCCTGCTACTTCGGCACGCTCAGCTGGTACAACTACTTCGCGTTCAATTAGCGATGCTTCGGTCAATAACTGATGCAATGTCATATTGCGCGCTTTCAGCTTCTGATCAAAATTGTTAATCGTCGCCAAATTGGCACGTGTGCCTGCCAGCATATTCGCAATGATGTCTGCTGGTGTACTATCGAGCGGCAGATCGTATGTCGCCGGGAACAGATAACCTTCTAGCGGATGCAAAATGCCGTTACCTGTTGGCACATTCCATTCACGCGCCTGCTTGAACTGGGATGGGTCATCCACAAGCTTCATAAATTCATCGCGATTCACATAGCCTAGACTGCTTAGCTTGTCGGCAATCTGGGTTACCGTATAACCTTCCGGAATCGTAAATTTCATCGTTTTCGGTACAACGACGTCGGCGTTGTTCAGCTTCGTTATAATCTGCTCATACGTCATGCCTGGCGTAAATTCGTAATCGCCCGCCTTAAACGCTTTGCCTTCATCGTTCCAGCGCAAATACATACGAAATGCCAAATCATTGCGAATAATTCCTTTGCCCTCTAAATCGCTGGCAAGCTTAGCCGTTGACGTACCTTCGGACAGAGTATAGGCAACCGGCTCAGATGAAGCCGCAGTAGGTTGCATCGCATTCCACCCGTAAATGACGAGCCCTGCTATCACAACGATAACAATAAGTATAATCCCTAAAGGGACGCTAACTTTTTTGCGCAATGAGCATAACAACTCCTTTGACAGTCAAAAAGAGCGGAATAGGCTCCGCTCTTCTCAAGACATAACTGCAGCAGCATCGAACTGCCGTATACAAATCCGTGATTAATCTTCAAACGGTAAGGTCAGCTCGTCGTACAATTCCGCTACGTCTTCCCATTCATCGTCATCATCAATCGTAATCAGCTCCGGATGACCATCGGTACCGTCCACGACTTTCAAAATTTCGACTTCGGTATCCGGTAACGCCGTATCCTTTTGCAACACAGCGTATGCTCCGGTTTCGGTCTCAAACTCACTGATCAGACGATAAACGACATTGTCGCCGCTCTCATCGGTTAACTCGATCAGTACACCGTAAGCTTCAAGCAATTTGGACGATAATTTGACATTACTCGCAGAAAGATCACTCATCGGTTTATTCACCATCCAATTCAGCCACTAATGTATTAAAGGTCTCCTCAACAATCTGCCACTCTTGTTCATCTTCGATGATGTAGAGCTTCAGATCATCACCATCTTCTTCGTACCGGAACGCATAGACTTCATCGGTATCGTCCTCTGTGGCTTCCATAGGCACGACCATCATATATTTGGCGTCCGAACCATCGACTTCGAATTTCATGATGACTTCAAATTCTTCTTCATTACCATCATCATCTGGAATGTAAATAATTTCTGGTTCGTCCTCAAGCAAATTTTGATCCTTCGCCATATTAACCACCCTCACCCTTTACTTTTAGAATCCAAGTAATTTTGCAAAATCAAGCTTGCGGCCATTTTATCAACGACCTGCTTGCGTTTCTTGCGGCTTACATCAGCCTCAATTAATGTGCGCTCGGCTGACATCGTTGTAAGCCTTTCATCCCATAGGTGAACAGGCAGATGCACAGATTCCCGAAGATGTTCTGCAAATTCGATACATATTTGACCACGGGGACCGATACTTCCATTCATGTTTTTAGGAAGTCCCACCACAATCTCGCTAATCTCGTATTCCTTGATGAGTTCAGCAATCCGTTCGGCTACCTCCGTGCGCTGGCGGTCAATGACCTCAACGCCCTGAGCAGTCCAGCCAAACGCATCACTGACAGCGACACCGATCCGGCGATCTCCGTAATCCAGACCTAGTATTTTCATGATGTGTACGCTCCGTCTCTACCGATGACTGGCCAGGTAGGAACGGACCAGTTCTTCAATTAATTCGTCCCGCTCTTTTTTGCCGATCAGACTGCGCGCATTGTTATGCCGGGGAATGTAAGCGGGGTCCCCGGAAATGAGGTAACCTACAATCTGATTGATCGGATTGTACTCTTTCTCCACCAGTGCATCATACACGGTGAGCAGTATTTCCTGTGACGAGCTTTCATGCTCCTCACCTTTGACATTAAACTTGACCGTTTTGTCCATGGAGTCCACTCGCTGACACCTCGCTTTTTCGGAATCGTGTATGAACACACACTTCCTCAAAATGGAATCCCCTGATGTTCATGTTGATTCTTGTTCATCATAACACATGAAGGGATGTACAAGGAATATTTACGTTCAAACTAATCGAAAAGTTACAAAATTTTAAAGTATTATCACATAAATACCAAATAGCAGACTGCGATTGCAGCGATATCGTGTTTGCCGCTGCGATCGCTATCTCGCCTGTTTAACTATTATATGTGCGCAGACAGGCTACCTTCAATAGCTCAAACGGAAGCGATATGCTTCTTCGCGGCTTCCAGTGCTTCGCCCAGCTTGGAAGCATCTTTACCACCAGCTTGCGCCATATCCGGACGTCCGCCGCCACCGCCGCCGCAAATCGCAGCGACTTCTTTGACAAGCTTGCCGGCATGCAGTCCGCGTTCGATACCGGACTTAGGTACGACGACGACAAAGTTCACTTTATCTTCAATCGCTGCGCCGAGTACGAGTACCGCTTCCGGCAGTTTCATTTTCAGCTCATCGGCAAGACCACGCAGTGCATCCATACTAGGTGCCTGCACTTCTGTTGCCAGCAATTGTGTGCTGCCTGCTGTCTCGACTTGATCGGTCAATTGACCGGCTTCGATCAGACTCAGCTTACTTTGCAGCGATTCATTTTCACGACTGAGATCACGTACTTGCTGGTTTAACGCTTCGATGCGTTTCGGCACGTCGTGTACGTTCGATTTCAGTTGGCTTGCTGCCTGTTTAAGAATATCCAGCTGGCTGTCGAGGAACATATATGCCAGACGACCCGTTACCGCTTCGATGCGGCGTACACCAGAGCCGATGCCACTCTCGGAAACGATTTTGAACAGACCGATACGGGAAGTGTTATCCACATGACAACCGCCGCACAGCTCGATGCTGTAATCGCCGATTTTGACGACGCGTACAATATCACCGTATTTCTCGCCAAACAGTGCCATTGCCCCCATTGCTTTAGCTTCATCGATCGCTGCGTAGTTAATTTCCACATCTAAGCCTTTCCAGATTTCCTGGTTAACACGACGTTCGATGTCTGCCAGTTCTTCCGGCGTTACACTGCTAAAGTGAGAGAAATCAAAGCGCAAACGTTCTGCCTCAACGAGTGAACCGGCTTGATTCGCATGATTGCCGAGCACTTCTTTGAGCGCTTTGTGCATCAGGTGAGTTGCAGTGTGGTTTTTAATAATATCGTTACGGTTTGGCGCATCGACCTGTGCGGTAACGGTATCGCCCACATGCAGCTCGCCCGAACGGATCGTTACGATATGCACGGATTGTCCGCGCGGCGCTTTGAACAATGTTTCTACCGAAGCTTCCACTTTGTCGCTAATCAGCAGACCGAGGTCGCTCACCTGACCGCCGCTCTCCGCGTAAAATGGCGTAACGTCCAAAATGACCTGTACCGTCTGCCCTTCACTAGCGCTTTGTGTAAACGCTTCGTCCGCAATAAGCGCTGCTACAGTCGATTGTACGGTCAATTGCTCATAACCGATAAATTCGCTTTTCGCTTCCAGTTCGGACAATACGCCGCCTTGTACTTTCATACTGCCGCTGTCTTGACGTGCAGCACGCGCACGTTCACGCTGCTCTTGCATCGAAGCATCAAAGCCCTCACGATCTACCGTCAGACCGTTTTCGAGCGCATAATCTTCAGTCAGGTCAAACGGGAACCCGTACGTATCATACAGCTTGAACGCATCTGCGCCGCTAATTGCCGTTTGTCCTTGCGCCTTCGCCTGCTCGCTCAGTTCCGCCAAAATGTTCAGACCGTCGGACAGTGTTTCATGGAAACGTTCTTCCTCGGTACGAATAATCTTTTCAATATATTCACGCTGCTCCACTACAGTCGGATAGTACATGCCCATCACATCGCCAACCGTTTTGACGAGGCTAAACAGGAATGGCTTATCCAGACCGATTACTTTACCATAACGAACCGCACGGCGCAGCAAACGACGGATAACATAACCGCGTCCTTCATTGGAAGGCAATACACCGTCACCTACTGCAAACGTAACGGTACGAATATGGTCAGCGATCACTTTAAGCGCTACATCGGTATCGTTGTTTTGCTTGTACGTTACACCAGCGATCTGTGCTGTTTCCTGAATCATCGGCTGGAACAGGTCGGTGTCAAAGTTGGAATCGACATCTTGCAAAATGGATGTAAACCGCTCCAAACCTGCACCTGTATCGATATTTTTGTTCGGTAGCGGCGTGTAGCTGCCGTCTTTGTTATGGTTAAATTGGGAGAAAACAAGATTCCATACTTCCAGAAAACGCTCATTTTCGCCGCCTGGGTACATTTCTGGATCATTTGGATCAAGCGTACCGTACGCATCGCCACGATCATAGAAAATTTCGGTACATGGACCACATGGGCCTTCACCGATATCCCAGAAGTTGTCTTCTAGCTTAATAATACGTTCTGCTGGCAGACCGATTTTCTCGTTCCATAGTTTGAATGCTTCTTCATCTTCCGGGTATACCGTTACCGACAGACGTTCAGGATCGAAGCCGATCCATTCTTTGCCAGTCAGGAATTCCCATGCCCAGGTGATCGCTTCTTCTTTAAAATAATCGCCGATGGAAAAGTTGCCCAGCATTTCGAAAAACGTATGGTGGCGGCGCGTTTTGCCGACATTTTCGATATCATTGGTACGAATACATTTTTGCGAGTTCGTAATCCGCGGATTATCCGGCTGAATACGACCGTCAAAATAAGCTTTCAGCGGCGCCATACCGGCATTAATCCACAGCAAAGACGGATCGTTAATCGGTACGAGCGGGGCGCTCGGTTCCACTTTATGTCCTTTGCTTTCAAAAAAAGCGAGCCATTTGGAACGAATTTCACTTGCTTTCATAACTAGCGAGCCTCCTCAAGTATGGCGTTTGTGCAGTCAAACGCGATTGTTCGGTGTATCAACAGATTCTCGCGGCGGCAACAGACAATAAGTCTGTACCGACCACAGGCTACGGAAAACGTACAAGGCCCGGAATCTAAAAAAACGCCCCTGTCGATAGATCAGGGACGGTATTCTCGTATTTCTGACGCGGCTTCTCCCTGCACCCTTTTTTGTTATAATCGCTGTGCTGCATCGTCTATTTCAACGAACGCACAATGACCATTGGTGATGCTGCTCCGTCTGCATTCAAAGTGATGATGCCTGCCTACAACTCCATATAGCAGGAAGCTGGCGCCTGGTAGCGGACGGTGCAAAAAAGGTATGCCTGGATACCCGATTCCGCCGGAATGACTAGCTTCTATGCGGAAGTTCACGATTTTTCAATAACCTCTATCAGTATATCCAGCGTATCCGGCTCTGTCAATCGCAGCCAGCACAGACGAACGCTTGGGAAAAGCGCTTTCGCTCGGCGTTGTAGTTGCGACTACAGGCTTCAATTTGGGCTTGTCCAGCGGTCTCGTTTACAGGTCAACATCTATGCCAGCGATTAACAAACGATTAGATCGCCTTCATCGATGCATTATCGATTAGCGATTGAACGGCTGGCTAGTCATCTGTCTCAAGTAAAATTTCGCTTGCTAATCTTCGTACCGCCAACACGCCAAAAAACCTTGAACGATCGATGCGCATCCGAAATGCGCGCCGATCGTCAAGGCGTAAACCGGGTCAATAGCCCGCTGTTATCGTGGTATGTATAAAGCGATGATTATACAGCCGTATTCCCCGATCATGCTGAATGCCAACATTCCTGCTCCTAACGGTTCAGGAGGATAACGGAAGCTGAGCAGCTACTGCCGGATGCTCGACAAACAGATCGTCCAGCGAGCTAAGTGTACCGTCTTCTTCCACTTGGTACACTGACATTTTGCCGTTATTTACGGTCAATTCAATAAAACAGCCCCAGCAATAAAATTGATGCGAGCCGATCTTTCCAATATCTTTGGAACTACAGTTTGGACATTTCATTCCGCACTCACCCTATCCGTCTACAAGTTTGGGCAGCTAGCCTTGCGGCGCAGCGCCTCATTCCCGGCGCTTTCTCCAGCTGCAACATCCATTGCTCCCGCCGCTACTTTGCTGTTAGGCAATGAAGGCAAGATGGATATGCAGCGGTTTTCCCGCTATGCCAGCTACAAGTTTACAGGCATTCCTTCAATCGTTGATCGCTCGCTACCGGCGTCATAATGGCGCTTTCACCAAAGGCGATCTGGTCGCTGATCGGAAGCCATTTTCTGCCGCCAATCAGATCGGAAATAAAACCGTCACTGATTTCGATCCCGGTAATGCTTTTACCCAGTTCAGGATTAAAGTAAACATCGGTCACATATCCGAGCATCGCTCCATCACTGGTGAGAACCGGCAACTCCTTAAGCTTGCGGTTCCCGATAAGGAATGTATGCTTAATATCGTCAGCCGCCGTTTGGCGCACTGCCTGTTGATTACGAATCATAATGGCATCATTGCCAAAGCTGACCACGTCTTCCCATTTTACCGTGCGAACTTGCAGTGAGAACAGCCCTTTGCCTTCCAGCTCTAAGCCATACACCGACCAGTCCTCATGGACGATAAAATCGTGGATTTTACCTAGTTGCTTGCCATCTTCGACATCAAATACAGCAAGCCCAATCATGCTCTGAATCTTCAACATCCGCAGGACCTCCTCGGCGCACAAATTGCGCGGGGTAAGGTTCATATGCCTTACACCCGGCCGGTGGTATTAGCCGACATCTATCCTCCCTTATTCACCAGACAGGGGAGCCCTTTCCTCATTTACGCAGCCGTTTTAAAATGGTTGCAATTATTTGCGCAGTTTTTTCCATTTCCTGTGTAGTATTACCCAGCCCAAAGCTAAAACGAATCGCGGATTGTTGTACATTTTGCGGCAAATTCATCGCTTTCAATACATGCGACAATTCCAGCGACCCGGATGTGCACGCCGATCCGCTCGCCGCAGCGATCCGCTCCATATCCAGATTCATCAGCATCGTCTCACTCGTAATGCCTGGAAAACTAATATTCAAAATATGCGGCAACGATATGTCAAGCGGCGTATTAATTACAAAAGCGTCACTGCCAACGTGTTCTGTCAACGCGGCGATCCATGTCGTACGCAGGTGCTGCAAATGTGCTGTACGCTGCTCCAATTGCTCGGTAGCAAGCTCCACCGCCTTGCCAAAACCGGCGATGCCCGCCAAATTTTCCGTACCGGCACGGCGTTTGCGTTCCTGCAATCCACCATGCAGCAGTGGCTGTAAACGTGTGCCTTGACGAACATACAGCGCGCCGATTCCTTGTGGCCCGTTAATTTTATGAGCGGAAAAGCTGACCAGATCGACCGGTAGCTCATGACAGTTAATCGCCACACCGCCAAGCGCTTGCACCGCATCTGTATGAAAGACGATCCCATGCTGCTGCGCCAGCTTGCCGATCTCGTCGATCGGCTGCAATGTACCGACTTCATTGTTGCCAAACATGATGCTAATTACAATCGTATCGGGACGGATCGCAGCACGCAGCGCATCGATACTTACCTGTCCATCCGTATCAACCGGCAAATAGGTCACTTCATAACCGCGCTTTTCCAGTTCTGCACAGGCATGCAATACCGCATGATGTTCAATGCTGGACGTAATGATATGACGTCCCTTATCGTTCATCGCTGCGGCTGCGCCAAACAATGCCATATTATCGCTCTCCGTTCCACCTGCTGTGAACACAAGCTCATTCGGATGACAGCCAAGCCGCGCTGCCATGCTATCGCGTGCTTCGCTAACGATCCGCTTTGCTGCACGACCAAATCCGTGCACACTGGAAGCATTGCCATATGTGCCGGTCATAATATGAAGCATAGCCTCTGCCACTTGCGGATGTACCGGTGTAGAAGCAGCATGGTCAAGATAAATTGAATTCATTACAGTTCACCCTGTCTTTCATCAAAATTAATTTCGTGTGACATCGATATTCATCTCATAGCGATTCGCTGTTCGTCTCATTATAGTTTGTCTCATTATGATTATTAAAAGTGTATGCACGATAAAAATTACCGCTCATGTTACATTACTGTTGATGTTACGTTGTATTTCTATTATCCCGAATGGGCGCTCGATGCCGAGCGGCGAGCGGGGTTGACGTTGTACTTCTGTCATACAATACGACAAATCATCATCTGCTGCACGGTTCAAATACAACAAAAAACGGAAGGCTTCCGCGCCTCAGCTACGGTCCTTCCGTTACATACGACTCGGAATATAACATTCCTTAATTAAATGTAGAACATATAATTGTCTTCCGCACCTTCATCCTGATAGCTGATCAAGTCTTTGAGTGTAGTCGAATCGATCACACTAGCGATCGCGTCACGAATTTGCAGCCATAGATGACGTTTGGCAGCTACATCCTCGTCTGTAAAATCAACGACCGAAATGGGGCCTTCCAACACACGAATAATCTCGCCAGCGGTAACCGTCTCTGGCTCACGCGACAAAATATATCCACCATACGCACCACGAATACTTTTCACCAACCCGGCATTACGCAGCGGAGCGATCAATTGCTCCAAATAATGCTCGGATAATTGATTTTTCTCGGCAATACTTTTCAGTGAGGTCGGCCCTTCACCAAAACGGGATGCCAGTTCCATCATAATCGTCAGACCGTAACGTCCTTTAGTTGAAATTTTCATTATCACACCTCGTCTCATTTGACCAAAATCATGAACGATTGTTGCCTTATTGCTGTTGCTTTATTTCATTATTACAGTTATAATTAGCAGTTGCACATAGGGTATGCATTTTCATCAATTCAGTGTATTCCGATCATTTTTCTATTCTATCGTAACATAAACGGATAGCGTTTGGGAAATGGAATTGCTCACTCGGTGCAAATTAACGATGATCTATGGTGCATGGCAGCCAACCACCGCACCGCCGGCACTTCAATCCGGTTCAATTCTAGTGTTAGCGATCTTCTAACACGAGTTGAAATGAAAAAAGGATGTTTGCGAAGCAAAATATCCATACTGATTAAACGAGGATGTGATATGCAAATGGCAAAAGAAATCTCCGAAACCCGTGTCGTAGTCGGTATGTCCGGCGGCGTGGATTCTTCGGTCACCGCGCTCTTGCTCAAACAGCAAGGCTATGATGTAATCGGTATTTTTATGAAAAACTGGGATGACACCGATGAGTTCGGCAACTGTACCGCAGAGGACGATGCCGAAGATGTGCGCCGTGTGTGCGAACAGATCGGCATCCCTTATTATACGGTCAATTTTGAAAAGGAATATTATGACAAAGTATTCGCCTATTTCCTGGACGAATACAAACGTGGACGTACACCAAACCCGGATGTAATGTGTAACCGTGAGATCAAATTCGGTGAGTTCCTGAACAAAGCGATCGATCTGGGCGCAGATTATGTTGCTACAGGGCACTATGCGCGTGTTGTAGAACAAGATGGTCGCTTGACGTTGCTACGCGGCATCGATAACAACAAAGATCAGACATATTTCCTGAATGCGCTAAATCAACAACAGCTTGCACGTGCGATGTTCCCGATCGGGCATCTGCCGAAGCCGGAAGTACGCCGCATCGCTGCCGAAGCGAATTTGTACACTGCCAAGAAAAAAGACAGCACTGGCGTTTGTTTTATCGGTGAGCGCAATTTCCGCGAATTTCTAAGCAATTATTTGCCAGCACGTTCCGGTGATATGGTTGATATCGCCACTGGCGAAGTGAAAGGCAAACATGATGGTTTGATGTATTATACACTCGGTCAGCGTCAAGGGCTTGGCATCGGCGGCTCCGGTAACGGACAACCGTGGTTTGTGGCAGACAAAGACTTGGAACGTAATATGTTGTACGTCGTACAAGGTGATGCTCATCCAAGCATGTATTCGACTGGCTTGATCGCATCCGGTGTAAACTGGATCGATGGGAATATCCCTGCACCAGGCACAACGCTGCCATGTACCGCTAAATTCCGCTATCGTCAGCCGGATCAAGGCGTTACGTTGACATGGCAAGCGGATGGCAATGTGCATGTACAGTTTAACGTCCAGCAAAAGGCGATTACGCCAGGGCAAGCGGTTGTATTTTACGATGGAGATGTATGTCTTGGCGGTGGGACGATTGAAGTTGCCGAGAAAGTTCCTTATGAGGCGCTTGTGTAAGATCGTTTGATGTTAGCAAAAGCTCGCTTTTGCGTTTGTCCTAGGGGCAGGCGCGAAAGTGGGCTTTTTGTTTTTTTGTCGTAACTTGCGTATACGTCCTAGTAATCATTGCTTATCCAGTTGCCTGCTCCTTATTGCTGTCCACATATGTAGCTGTCCTTTTGTTGCCTATAGGCAAATGGTATAATGAGAGAAAAAAAGGAGACTGCCGCATGAAAGCCAAACTCGAAGATGTTGCCCGACTCGCCGGTGTGTCGCCAACTACGGTATCACGTACGATGAACAATCGGGGTTATGTTAGTGAAGCAACCAAACTGAAAGTGCAGCGTGCAATGGAGGAATTGAATTATTTTCCTAACGATTTGGCGCGTTCGCTGTTTAGCAAGCGTACAAATCTGATCGGGTTGATTTTGCCAACGACAGCCAATCCATTTTTCGCGGAGCTTACCTTTCATATTGAAAATTTATGTGCTGCACAAGGTCTTAAAGTGCTGCTGTGCAATAGTCTCAACCAGATCGACAAAGAAGAACAATACGCTGAAATGCTCATTCGCAATCAGGTGGACGGCATTATTGTTGGCACGCATAATCGCAGCATTTCCAATTATAAAAGAGCAAATCTGGCGGTCGTGGCGATTGATCGCTATTTATCGGGTACGATTCCGGTCGTTAGCTCCGACAATTATGAGGGCGGCAAGCTTGCTACACAGCGGCTAATCGATCGTGGCTGTCAGCATATTTTGCATTTTAACGGCCCTGCCGAATTGGAAACTCCGGCACAATTACGCCGCAAAGCATTTGAAGACTTAATGCAAGCGCATCGATTGCCCCATCATACATATGAGCTGCAATTGCCGCTTGATCGTGATGATCAGTTGGCGGTCATTCGGCGTGCATTTGATGAACATCCTGAAGTTGATGGCGTATTTGCGAGTAATGATATGATTGCCGCTGCGGTCATTTATGAGGCAGGCATTCGTAATAGGTCGATTCCGGATGATTTAAAAGTGATCGGCTATGACGGCACGACGATCGTTTCCTCTCTTATGCCAGGGTTAACTACAATCTGTCAGCCGATTGAAGACATTGCGCGTACGGCTATTGAGGTGTTGCTACGGGAAATCGAAGGCGAATTTGATGAGATTGCCTATCAGACGATATTGCCGGTACAGCTACGTGATGGTTCGACGGCTTGAGTTGTTAAAATGACTGGATCGATGGGGTTGCCTGTCTGTACGTTTCTGTACAGGTAGACATATTAATTTATCATTGTGCGAGCTAAAATACGACTGTATAAATAACTTAAAAAAGATCGACTTGCAGCATTATGAATATCCAATTATACACATGAACGCCTTCAGCTATAGAAGGCGTTTTTTGACGTGCATCGTTATAAAATTTGTTGGGTGTTGGGTGTTGGGTGTTGGGTGTTGGGTGTTGGGTGTTGGGTGTCTGCTGTCTGCTGTCTGCTGTCTGCTGTCTGCTGTCTGCTGTCTGCTGTCTGCTGTCTGCTGTCTGCTGTCTGCTGTCTGCTGTCTGCTGTCTGCTGTCTGCTGTCTGCTGTCTGCTGTCTGCTCAAGTATACTTTGAATTTTTCCACTGTTAAATTTACTGCTTGTCTCTATATGCAAGCGGTTGACATATGAAAGCGGTTGACATATAATTCGTCCAAGAAAGCACTTACATGAATGAGGGAGCGAATTATATGTCCGTATCCAAAAGTTTGTACTGGAAGCTCAGCCTTTACTTTTTCTTCTTTTTCGTCTGTTGGTCGTCCAGCTATTCACTGTTTTCGATCTGGCTTGGACAGGAGATGAAACTGACGGGCACACAAACCGGGCTTATCTTTTCTGTAAACGCTATATTCGCATTATGTGCGCAACCGCTCTATGGCTATATTTCTGATAAAATCGGGCTAAAGCGCAATATTTTGCTGTTTATTAGTGTATTGCTTGTATTTACAGGGCCGTTTTTTGTGTTTGTATATGCTCCATTGTTACAGACTAATGTATGGCTGGGAGCAATTGTAGGCGGATTGTTTTTGAGCGTCGGTTTTCTTGCCGGAATCGGTGCGATTGAAACATACGTGGAAAAAGTAAGCCGTAAGTACGGATTTGAATACGGACGTTCGCGAATGTGGGGTTCGCTTGGCTGGGCAGCCGCTACGTTTTTTGCCGGGCAATTGTTTAACCTGAATCCGAATATTAATTTCTGGATTTCATCGTTGTCTGCGGTTGTGCTGGTCGGCATTATTTTATCGATTCGCATTCAAGTTACAGACAATGAGCTGGAAAAAGCCGCTTCGGTCAAAATTAAAGATATCGGTAATTTGTTCACATTGCGTCCGTTCTGGTATTTCATTTTGTATGTAGTCGGTGTTGCATGCGTGTATGGAGTGTATGATCAGCAATTTCCGCTCTATTACTCGTCATTGTTCCCGTCGCATGCGCTTGGCAATCAGGTGTATGGTTATTTGAACTCCTTTCAAGTGTTTTTGGAAGCTGGCATGATGTTTATGGCTCCATTTATCGTTAATAAACTCGGTGCCAAAAAGTCGCTCATTCTCGCTGGGCTACTAATGGCGCTGCGCATTATCGGGTCTGGCATTGCCTTTGAGCCGATCGGCATTTCCGCTGTCAAGCTGATCCATGCGTTAGAACTGCCGATTATGCTGATTGCTATTTTCAAATATTTGGCGGCGCATTTTGATACACGTCTGTCATCGATTTTGTATCTGGTCGGCTTTCAATTCGCTTCCCAAGTCGGACAGGCGGTACTGTCACCGATTGCCGGATCATTGTACGATGATATGGGTTTCCGTCATACGTATCTGATGATGGGCGCATTAGTGCTGCTGTTTACGGTTATCTCCATTTTCACCTTGTTTAATGACAAACAAAAAACAGCCAAATTAAATCAGCCTCTCGAAACGACACAGCCCGTCACATAAAGGAAAACAGCTTTAACGATTGCTGCTTTTGGATGCTAGGGCGTGTACGCAAACATGGTGTGTTGGGGTAGCCACCACTGCGGTACGGTATAAAGGGACAGACTCCCGTCTCGCATCGGAATCTACGGATGAGGAGCAAAATGTACATTCCCGCAGTGAAGTGCAGCTCGCATGCTACGAGTTTGCGTACACGCTCTAGCGTACTTGTATGTTGATTATGATTAGAGCATGCAGCCATACTGTAAGATCGTAGTTTGATTCAAAGTATGAGCTCGTCTGATCATGAACTGATTCTGCTTATGAACCGATAACGAATTATTTTGAAGGAGGAATTTCGATGTCCACTTTACATTCTATACACCATGCCACTGAGGCACTTCGGCATGCCGGAGAGAATATGAACCCGCAGTATCGCCCTGGTTATCATATTGCCGCTCCTGCCAACTGGATTAATGATCCGAATGGGATGGTGCAGTTTAACGGGGAATATCATGTATTTTATCAGCATCATCCTTATGACGAGCATTGGGGTCCGATGCACTGGGGACATGTGAAAAGTACTGATCTGGTACACTGGCAACATTGTCCGATCGCGCTTGCACCAGGCGATGAATGCGACCGGGATGGCTGCTTTTCCGGCAGTGCGGTTGACGATGATGGAGTGTTGACACTCGTTTATACCGGTCATCATTATACCGATCGCGAACAAGACCTGTTCACACAAAATCAAAATATTGCGTTTAGTCGCGATGGCATTCATTTTCATAAATACGAAGCCAATCCGGTCATCGCACAGCCGCCAACGGATAGCGCGCATCATTTCCGCGATCCTAAAGTATGGAAACATGGCGACACCTGGTATATGGTGCTCGGCAATGCGACACAAGATGGTCATGGACGTGTCATTCGCTACCATTCTGCTGATCTGCGCCAATGGACGTATGACGGCATACTCGCTCAAAGCGATGGTACGCTCGGCTTTATGTGGGAATGCCCGGACTTTTTCGAGCTGGATGGTCGGCATGTGCTGCTCATCTCACCACAAGGGATCGAGCGTACACATGATCGTTATTGCAATCTGTTTCAGACCGGTTATTTGATCGGTGATTATGATTATGATACGAATGATTTTGAGCATGGTGAGTTTCAAGAACTGGATCATGGTCATGATTTTTATGCGGTGCAAACATTGCTAGATGATAAAGGGCGTCGCATTGCGATCGGCTGGATGGATATGTGGGAAGCAAATATGCCGACCAAAGCACATGGTTGGGCAGGTGCATTAACATTGCCACGCATGCTAAATGTAGATCATCGCGGGCAATTGCTGATGAATCCGGTGGAGGAACTGAAGCTGTTGCGCCGGGATGAGTTTGCGCTCGGCAAAGCGTTTACGGTGACCGGGCAGCATCGTGTGCACAATAGCGAATCGTTGCTGGAAATCGATATTGTGTTTGACCTGAACAACAGCAACGCGGACAAAGTTGGTCTGACGCTACATAGCGATGCCAACGATAAAACGATAATCGTTTACGATATAATGAACGAAAAGTTGATGCTGGATGCTTCGCAATCTGGCAAACCGCAAGATGGCATCAGAACAGTACCGCTAGAGCGGGCTGCTTTGTTAACATTACGCATTTTCGTCGATCGTTCTTCCATCGAAGTGTTTGCCAATGATGGGCTGGCAACGTTGACAAGTCGTATCTATCCACAGGGTAATGCTGCTGACATAGAATTAAACGCTAGCGGTGGTGACGCGCTCATTCAGGAATGGACATGCTGGTCACTGCAAGACATTTGGCATGGCGTTAATAACGATCAATAACCGTCCGTCCATCACGATAGCGATCTTACTGCAAAATAACCGCTATGATGCTAAACGCCGTTTTATGCATTTTAATCCGTACCTGTTTTAAAACAACACGATAGCAGATCATCGAACGGTCAATATTATCTTCGGCAAATCGATATTAAAAAGTCTATTCAAGCTGTGGTCATCCTGGTATTATCCCCTCAAGGTAGACAGTGAAAAAAGACCGCATCGTACAATGAGATCAATAGTCTTAGCCCCATCCAGTAGATACTACAAAATACCGTTTTTCAAACGACCATCTTTCCCCAAAAGAGCTTCAAGGAAAGGTGGTTTCGTTTGCTTTGAACATGTTGTTCTAAATAATAGTTCCCATATTGCACGATCCATGATCCACTTCACCGCCTGCAAATATGGGACTGCCTTTCCCCTATAATCCTAAATAAAGCTGATGTCCCAACCACAGCCCTGCACCTGCAAGCGCAATCCCGCCGATATAAGAAAAACACAAATAACTAATCAATAGCGTATGCTGCTGCTTTACGTACAGTTCCATATTTTCCAGCTTAAACGTGGAAAAGGTCGTATAACTACCCATAAAGCCTGTCCCGATCAATAATTGCCAATGGCTGCTTGCGCCTGAACCGACCAGCACACCAAGCAGCAATGAACCGCTCCAATTAATAAGCAGCGTTGCGAGCGGAAATGGCATCGGCCACCGCTTTTTCATCCAGCGAGATAGCAAAAACCGCGCCAGTACGCCAAAAATCGCGCCCAGCGCCACCAGCGCTATATTAATAAGCATCCTGATCCGCTCCTTTCCGCGCCAATAAACGTGCACTGCATACGAAGCCAAACCATGTAAACAGCAGCCCCCCTACAAAACTTGCCACAATATACAGCAGTGCCGTCATATACATTTGCCGTTCGATCAGCTCGATACTTTCCAGACTGAATGTGGAAAATGTCGTATACGAACCGACAAAACCGGTCCCGATCACTGTCACCAGATTGGACGATACACGCGGTAAACGCGCAATATAACGCATGACGAGCGCGAGCAAAAAACACCCGGTCAGATTAATGATCAATGTTGCTATCGGAAAACCGTGACTCGGAATAAGCATTCCAATAACATAGCGGCTAACCGCACCGAAAATGCCCGCTATCGCTATCCATACGTACAGCATGACTCCACTTCCTTTTCTGTTTACTTTTTTTACTTTTTAAAATCATCTTAGAGCGTGTGTGCATACTCATTTGCCGATTGGAGTATAAGCATAGTGGAGTTCAATACGATACTAAAGTAGAGCGTATGCCTACCCTTAATCATTGATCCACACCGCTCTCCCTACCGCCAACACACAAAAAACTCCTACCTGAACAAAACATGGAGCATCCATGCTTACAGGTAGGAGTCATTAGCTACAGTGAGCGGTTGATGGCGAACTCCATCGCCGATTAAGTTAGTTTTATCATACTGTATTGCACAACATGTGTAAATATGTGTAGTGCTCTAGTGTTTGTGAATTTCAAACACGGGGTGCAATCAAAAAAGGTTTTTTGCATAGCAAAAAATCATACTATTCTAGTGTTTGCGAATTTCAAACACGAGGTACAATCCAAAAACCATACTATTCTAGGGCGTGCGCTTTCTCCCACTCTCCACTACAAGCCCATCCGTCCATATAAAAAAGGAAAATCCACAGTGGTGAACGCAGCTGGGAATCGGTTATGATGATACTACATTAGCACAGCCAATCTACATATGGAGTGATATGCGATGAGCGACGAGCATGAGCAACGCCGTAAAAATTTAAAAGTCATTCAATTTGACAAAGACGCCGGCGATCTAGTTGAACTGGAAAAGCCGATCATTACGTTTGACGATGTAGGTGGTATGGAAGATATCAAAAAGAAAATTCGCATGAACTTTATTTTGCCGCTGCAACAGCCAGAGCTGTTTGCGGCTTATGGTAAACAGGCAGGCGGTTCCATTTTATTATATGGCCCACCAGGTTGTGGTAAAACATTTCTGGCGCGGGCAGTAGCGGGTGAGATTAACGCCAGCTTTTTGCATTTGGAATTGCAGGCGATTTTGTCGATGTATGTTGGCGGCAGTGAGCACAATTTGCATGATGTGTTTGAAAAGGCGCGGGCGGAATCGCCATGTGTGTTATTTATCGACGAGCTGGATGCGCTTGGCGGCAGTCGGCACAATATGCGTCAGCATCATGATCGGATGCTCGTAAACCAACTGCTGCTGGAATTGGATGGATTGTCCAGTTTTAATGAGCATGTATTTATTATCGGGGCGACCAATACGCCGTGGTATTTGGATTCGGCGTTGCGCCGTCCAGGGCGATTTAACAATTTACTGTTTGTATCGCCGCCGGAAGAAACGGAGCGGAGCACGATTTTGGAGTTAAAGCTGCGTGATAAGCCTGCCGATGCGATTAATTTGAAAAAATTAGCTGCTGGCACCGCACTCTTTTCCGGTGCCGATCTCGATCAACTCGTCCGCGATACGATAGAGATTGCGCTCGAACGTGCGATGGAAACTGGCGAAATTCAACCGATGACCGATCTCGATTTCAATCGTGCGCTCAAAACACGGCAGCCGTCTACAACAGAATGGTTTGCTACAGCGCGTAATTATGCCACATTTAGCGATACGAATGGCGAATATACCGCCGTACTCGATTATATTAAAAAGCACAAAATCCGTTAATTGTCGCCGCTGAATCGACAGCCACTGATTCGGCATGATGAGCAGCAAAGGAGCCGTCTATGAGCGATTATACGAATGAGACTAATCGATCCGCAATTCGGTCAGAACGAATTGAGCGCCTGCTCGAATGGGAGCGGTATGAGGAAGCTTTGCGCGAAACCGGGGAATGGCTACGCGAAGCACCGGAAACGCCAGCACCGTACAATGCGCTTGCAACTATTTATATGAATATGGAAAAGTATGAGCAGGCGCTCGACAGTACCGCACAGGCGCTGCGTATCGAACCGGATAATGAAGATGCATGGGTGCTGCGTGCGTTCGTTTATTATGATCAGCGCAATTGGACGTTGATGCAGCAAGCGGTGGAAGAAGGGTTGCGCATCAATCCGTATCGCGCCCATCTGTATTATTTGCTTAGCAATATGTACAATATGCAAGGCAAATTCCAACAGGCGCAAGAACAGATTAAGGAAGCGTTACGTTTCGTGCCGCGTAGCGGAGTATATTTGGCGCTATACAGTTATGTACTCGCCAATCTTGGCAACAAACAAGCGTCACAGGACGTCGCGCTAGAGGCGCTGCAAGCTGATCTGGAACATGCGCAAACGTTTATGTATCTCGGCTGGGCAGCACAGCAGCGCGGCGATGCTAAAACTGCCAAACAGATGATGGAGCAAGCGATCCGCTTAGAGCCGAACAATGAGCAAATTCGCACTGAATATATGGAGGCACTGCAAAAAGGCTACTGGTTTTATCGCATTTTTACGCTACCGCTGTTTTTGCGCAAGCTCAAAGGCTGGCAACTGCTGCTCATCTGGATGGGCGCATGGATATTGTTCCGTCCGTTGCTAATCGTACTGATTGTGCTGTACATTATCAGTCATTTGCTGAGCAAAATATTTGTTCATTTGCAAGTGTACGGATGGCATCGTGCACCAAAAAACAGGAAAAAGAAAGTGAAAAAGGGTTAATTATACGATCATCGGCATAACATTAAATTTAAACGGGATAGCGGTCAAGGCACTACTAGCCAAACCGCTATCCCGTTTAATGATGCTTCAAGTTCTGATCGATGGCAATGCCATTACACCATTTTACAAACTAGCATTCCCGCGTCGCCGCTCCTGATTGAGCTTGATCTTCGACTCATTGCCCTGTTCAGTCGCTTTGTAAAATACACGTCCTGACAGATTGCGTGGCAAATATTCCTGTTGTACATAATGGTTCGGAAAATTGTGCGGATATTGGTAACCTTCATGTCCAAGCTGAGCGGAGCCTTTGTAATGCGTATCGCGCAGATGAAGCGGCACCTCGGCAGATTTAACCTCATCCATCGCTGACATAGCGCGCGAGATCGCCGTATAGACAGCATTCGATTTGGGACTTTCGACCGCAAACAAAATCGCCTGGGCAATATTCAGCTTAGCTTCAGGCCAACCATTAGTTCGGTACGCATCCAGCGCACCAAGCGCCTGCACCATCGCCTGCGGATTTGCCAGCCCGATATCTTCGCTACTAGCAGCAATCAAACGGCGAATAAACGTCATCGGGTCCATACCGAGCTTTTCTACCGCATACAGAAACCAGAACAACGCCGCATCACTGGAACCACGAATACTTTTGTGAAACGCGGACAGCACATCGTACTGTGTCGATTCATCCGCCCTGACGATTGGACGACGAATCGATTCCTCCGCCACGTCCAGCGTAATCTGAATCGTGCCATCCGCTTGCGGCGGCGTGGTGAGGGCGGCAAGTTCGAGCGCATTGAGCGCACGTCGAATATCCCCGTTTGCCATCGAGGCGATATGTTCCAAGGCGGCATCATCGGTCTGAAGCTGCATAAAACCAAGCCCACGCTCGCTATCAGCAAGCGCACGGCGCATCGCCATTAACGAATGCTCACGCCCGAGCGAATGAAGCTGAAACAGCGTCGAACGGCTCATTAATGCACCATTCACATAATGAAACGGATTTTCGGTCGTGGCGCCGATAAATATAATCGTGCCTTTCTCGACCGCTGGCAACAACGCATCCTGCCTGGAACTGTTAAACCGATGCACTTCATCCAAAAACAAAATCGTTTTCGTACCATACAGCGATTTGTTTGTGCCTGCCCGTTCGATCACCTCCCGCACTTCTTTGACGGTTGCATCGACCGCATTCAAACGTACAAATTCGCCTTCGGTATGTTTGGAAATAATATGTGCCAGCGTCGTTTTGCCACAGCCTGGCGGCCCGTACAAAATAATCGATGACACTTGATCCGCCTCAATCGCCCGGCGCAACAGTTTGCCCGGCCCGACGATATCTTCCTGTCCAATATATTCATCCAGCGACTGCGGACGCATCCGATCGGCAAGCACGCCCATACTGCCGTCAGCAGCATTATTTTGTTCGTTAAAAGAGAACAAATCCATAGGATCACATCCTTCTATAATGTCCAGCAATGATCTTGCACGGTTTATGTTTTTATTGAAATAAAGCGATGCTGAAATAGCTCTGCTTGATGATCACCTTTACTATTTTACCACTCCCCATCCAGATTGAAAAAAAAGAAGCCTTTCGGCTCCGCAGTTTGATCGACACGTATCCGTTTCATACACACTATCCAAAATAGGAATACGAAAAGCAACGAATGCGCTCGCTCAAAAGAGGGGCAAAAAGGCTTCTTTGTAGCGATAGGGATGTAGTTCGATGGAACTTATCGTAGTCTCTTGACTGCTTTCCATATTAGCCTCGAATCCACTGCATAACCTTAGTTATCGCGATAATCTGTACCATTTTAAACGATACGTTGAAAGCGGTCGAAGTAGTTACGCTATATTTTCAACCGTTACGCTTGCACCAACGTAAGCTCCGGCTGTGGCTCGCGCACATAATCCGGCAACGTCTCCCCACAGAGCAACCACAACTCATGCAGCGCACGCGTGCAGCCTACATACAACAGCCGCGCATCCCACGGATCATTAAGATAATGCGCCGCATCCACATCGGTCAGCAGTACCGCATCAAACTCCAACCCTTTCGACAAATAGACTGGCAAAATGGAATGCCCGCCCTGGTAAGTCGCTTTGCCGCCATCGATCAGATGCAGTTCCAAACCGGCTGCGGTTAGCTGCTCATGCAGCGCTTGTGCTTCATGGAGCGTACGTGTCAAAATCGCACTTGTGCGGAACCGTTTCGCTTGTAGCTCCTGCCAACGTTCCATAATTACGTCCACACGCTGCTCGCTCGGACATGCCAGCAAGCGTACCGGATCACCGCTGCGAAATACCGGCACCGCTGTAATACCGTTGCGCACACCATGCTCCAAAATAATATTGGCAAACTCAATAATTTCCATCGTTGAGCGATAACTGCGAGTCAGCGGGAAATAATCGGTCTGTTCCGGCTTGAACAAACTGCTCATCTCCTGCCAATTATGCACACCACGGTAGGCGTGAATGCCTTGCGACAAATCGCCCAAAATTGTAAATGAACCGCCGCGTACGTACTGATTGAGCAAAGCGACATGAAATGGCGAAAAGTCCTGCGCCTCATCGATGACTACATGGTCAAACCGCTGCTTGCTGTCCATTTCATGCAATAACGTATGGACATAGACTAGTGCAGGCAAATCTTCCTCACGGATGCGATCCTGTTTCAGCTCGGCAGCGACAGCTTTTAGCATACCCGGCGGCAATTGCGACCAGATTGCCTCCAACTGCTCCGCTGACACCGCACTTTTGCCTGCTTTGAACAATTGCTTGTAGAGCGCGATCGGTTCATAGCGCGGCCATTTGGCGGCATACGATTTCTCACGCTGGGCTGCCTTTTTGCGGCGCTCTTTACGAATCGCTTCGGACGGGGCTGTTTTCAGCTCCATTTCAATCCAGCGATGCAGTCGCGCCAGCACTCTTTCCTTGCGGCGAGCAAGCGGATACGGGCGATACTCCACATTGTACCATTCGAAAATTTGCGCCCTCGTCAATGTTTTGCCATCCCACGGGCTAAAGTCCTGTTCAGGTACGGCATGCTGCTCTAACAAACCGACATACTGCTCTAACAACTGCATAAACGCAAGCGATCCTTTGTAGCGAGAAGGCGTTGCCTCGCTCACTTCTGGACGCTGCGTCGTCTCAAACCATTCCGCATACGTTTCCGTCGCCGGTACGAGCCGAATATCGCTTTCCAGCAAACGCTGTGCCCAGTCGGCAAATGTGCTTTGCTGAATATCGCCGACACCAAGCTCTGGCAACACTTCGGAAATATAATCGAGAAACATATGGTTGGGCGCAAAAATAATCATTCGTTCCGCCGACACTTGCTCCTGATACTGATACAGCAGGAAGGCGAGTCGGTGTAGCGCAACCGTCGTTTTGCCACTGCCGGCAACGCCTTGAATGATTAGCGCTGTATTTTTCACTGCGCGGATAATGCGATCTTGCTCTGCCTGAATCGTAGATACGATATCCCGCAGTTTGTTATCTTTATTTTCGCCCAGTCGATAGACGAGAAATTCATCGGTCACGACCGGTTCTGTACTGTCACGATCGTACGTATCGGCAAGCCGTTCCAGCAGACGCTGCCGGATCACCAGATTGCGTTTCAAAAACACAAGCCCTTGCACTAATCCTTCCGGCGCTTCATACTCCGCCAGTTCTTCACCACCGGTAAACGAGTAAAATAAGCTCGCTACCGGCGCACGCCAATCGACGACAAGCGGTTGTTCATCAATCTCACTTTTGCCAACCCCTACTTTGCCGATATAAAGTGGACGACGTTCGCCCTGCTCTCCTTCCGCAAAGTCGAGTCGACCAAAATACGGCTCGCGCGCACTTTTTGCCAGTGTCTGCCGCTGCTGCTCGCGCCCCGCTTCCAGCACCTGCTCGGTAAAATCATGTCCGGTATATACCGGAATGTCCGTCAGCCGCTTCAACTGCGCGTCTACCTCCTCCAGCGTGAGCAGCAGCTTGCTGTGCTCCTCTTGATAGGCACTTTGAAAATCTTTGTCCATTTCAGTTACCTCCTAAGAACATCATTATGTGTCCCCTGTCCCGCCAACAACAAGCAAAAAGCACACTCGATCCCTTCCACCACCAGATTAGGTGTGGAAAGGTTGAATGTACTTTTCATATGTTTGCGCTTTGTTTATAGTGTGAGCCATAATCATATCCGTGTATATCCATTGGATGGATACCGGAACAAAGGATTTTTAGTGTAGCATAGTTTGGGGTGGAGCGCTAGGGGGAATATGCATCATATCCATTGATTGCTGTAAACGATTAAGCAAACGTATAGCTGTACCAATCTAGGCGGTATCCTCAAACTGCCAAACTCGTTATTTTATCGTTCGAAAGGGATACATTTCAAATGAAATGAGCGATCTGTAGTCTGTACAACAATTTGAAAACGTACACTAATCCGCTCCAAAAACCAGAGTCCGTCTGACCGGATTTGGATCGTGCAACCTTTCATATTCCAAACCGTCACCAAACAAAATATATGTTTCATCCAATCCATTGTACACGGAAAAATCGCCTTTATCGGTTGCAATATATACTCCATTTAACAACCATGCAAAATGCATCGTGCCATTTTCCTCCGGAAATTCCTTATTGTCGATCACTACTGTTTTAAATCCATATTCTTCAATCCAAAGTGAAGTCATCTTTGCACCTTTAAATTGCTCTGTAAAAGAAGCGTAGTTTCTCCACTCATATGTAAATGTGCCAAGCTCCTCCAAATCCAATATTTCTAATGGTAGCGTGCGATCAATCCGATCTAGTGTAATTGCCATATGTTCCATTTTATAACAATAAATTTCCAATTGATGATCCGTAAGTTGTAACAGAAACGGTGCCCCTGTACGATGTTCATCATAATATATATCCCACATTACGATTCCTTCACTAATAATCTGATGCTGTAGAGATTGTAATTGCTGAATAAGCTGAGCATCTTGCCATACTTCTACTGTAGTTGTATACCAATTTGGTCGATAGTTCGGAATGTTGAACATTGCTCGTCTCCCCTTTTGACGACAAAATAAAACTGACTTAGTGCGTGATTACGACTACAATAACACACCAAGCCAGCTTATGCGGGGAATCCAATCTATCTTTTCAGCAGTAGCTTTATTTCATTTCGTGTTTGATCAGCTTTGTGCTGCATTTTGGCTTCGTATCCGTTCAGTTCAATCTCTATGCTGCAACATATTAGCTGTAAACAAACTATGCAAATTCTCAGCGCTGTTCCCTCAAACCTCAATCCCCTGCTTCTCCAACAACTCCCGCACTACAACACTTACCATAATCAACCCCGCCACTGGCGGCACAAACGCATTACTAGCTGGTGGCTGTTTCGCTTTGCGGATTTCCGGCGCATTGTCCGGTACGATCTTTTGCGTCACATCCTGGCGTGGTTTCATCGGTTCCTCGGTCGAAAATACGACTTTAACGCCTTTACGAATCCCTTCCTTACGCAGTCGGGTACGTACGACACGAGCGATCGGGTCCATATGGGTTTTGGAAATGTCAGCGACTTGGAAGCGGGTCGGGTCCATTTTGTTCGCTGCGCCCATACTGGAAATGATCGGGATGCCGCGTTCCAGACATTGTTTGATCAGATGGATTTTGTAAATGATCGTATCGGACGCATCGACTACATAATCGAGTTCGTATTGGAACAGTTGCTCATACGTCTCCTCGGTATAAAACATATTGAGTGCAATCGCCTCACACTCCGGGTTAATCAGCTTTACGCGCTCCACCATCAGCTCCGCCTTTTTCTGACCGACCGTAGTCGTTAAAGCGTGAATTTGGCGATTCACATTCGTAATATCGACCACATCTTTATCGATCAAAATAATACGACCGACACCGGTACGCGCCAATGCTTCAACAGCGATGCCACCGACACCGCCGATGCCGAGCACAGCAACCGTACTATTTTTCATCACTTCCATGCCTTCCGGACCAAACGCCAGCTCGGTGCGGGAAAATTGATTTAGCATTTCCGTTCAGCTCCTTTCAGTTTACGTGTATGACTTTTGCCAACACTTATGTGCAAATTGCGCATGAGTACAGCGCGTACACTAAGGCATTCATCCATGTAAAATAATTGCGCATCGTAACGATAAGCTACACATTTAACATTGTACGACATCCTATATATTGCATGATAAAGGTTCCCCGATACAAGTATACAAGCGCTACATTTTGCAAGCGGCAATACGATATCGTTCACTTCTATAGCATACGGTTTGCAATACATTACTTTTATACACAATCATCCATGATACACCATACCCACAAAACAACTGCTGCAATCGTCTAATAATCGATTGCAGCAGTATAGGCTACTACCATTTATCCGTTCAAAATTAGTTTTTGTCGACTACGAGTTTTTTCGGGGCGAGGCGAATATGCAAGTCTTCGAGCTGGGACGCTTCAACCGGAGCTGGAGCATCCATTAGCAGATCGGTAGCATTCGCTGTTTTTGGGAATGCAATCGTTTCACGCAAGTTCGTGCGACCTGTCAGCAACATCACCAGACGATCCAGACCGAAGGCGATCCCGCCATGTGGAGGCGTACCGTATTCAAACGCATCCATCAGGAAGCCAAATTGTTCACGCGCCGCTTCTGGTGTGAAACCGAGCATTTCGAACATTTTCTCTTGCAGCTCACGTTTGTAAATACGCTGGGAACCGCCGCCTACTTCATAACCGTTCAGTACGATATCGTACGCTTGCGCACGAATTTTGCCTGGATCGGTGTCAAACAGTTCCAAATCTTCTTCATATGGACGTGTGAACGGATGGTGCTCGGCAACATAACGTTTGGAGTTCTCGTCATAACCGAGCAGTGGGAAATCGACGACCCATGCGAATTTGTACACATTATCATCGATCAGACCGAGATCACGTCCGATTTTTAGACGCAGTGCGCCAAGTACGTCCGCCACCACTTGCTTCGTGTCCGCGGAGAACAGCAGCAAATCGCCTTCTTCCGCGCCTGTCGTTTCACGCAGTTGCTGAGTTTCTTCTTCACCGAGAAATTTGACGATCGGACCGCGGAATTCGCCTTCTTTCACTTGAATCCATGCCAGACCTTTGGCGCCATAACGTTTGGCATAAGGCTCCAAACTATCGATCTCTTTACGTGTCCATGTACCGCAGCCTTTGGCGTTCAGCACTTTCACTTCGCCGCCTTTTTCGATCACAGACGCAAATACTTTCGCACCGCTGTTGGCTACGATATGGCTGACGTTAACAAGTTCCAGACCGAAGCGCAGGTCAGGCTTGTCAGAACCGTATTTGTCCATCGCTTCCGCATGCGTAATCCGTTGGAACGGAGTCGGGATATCGACGTTGATCGTTTCTTTGAACAGACGTACCATCAACTGTTCCATCATACCGAGCAGCTCATCGCGATCGATAAACGAAGTCTCGATGTCGACCTGGGTAAACTCTGGCTGACGGTCTGCACGCAAGTCTTCGTCACGGAAACAGCGTGCGATTTGGTAATAACGCTCCAATCCGCTCACCATCAGCAACTGTTTGTAAATTTGCGGCGATTGTGGCAGTGCAAAAAATTCGCCTTCATGCACACGGCTCGGTACGAGATAATCGCGCGCGCCTTCCGGTGTACTTTTGGTCAAAATCGGCGTTTCCACATCGATAAAACCTTGCTCATCGAGGAAGTCGCGGAAAATCTTCGTTGCTTTGGAACGCAGCATTAACGTTTTTTGCATTTCCGGACGACGCAAATCGAGATAACGATATTTCATACGCAGCGATTCGTCCACTTCAATACCATCTTCGATAAAAAATGGCGGTGTTTTGGCAGCATTAATTACTTCGATTTCGCTAATGCGAACTTCGATATCGCCGGTTGGCAAGTTCGGGTTAATCGTTTCTTCGTCACGACGCACGACTTCGCCTTTTACGGACAGCACATATTCGCTGCGCACACGATCGGCAATTTGCAGCGCATCGCCGGAAAATGCCGGGTTAAATACGATTTGCACAATACCTGTACGGTCGCGCAAATCGATAAACAGTACGCCTCCAAGGTCACGGCGTGTTTGCACCCAGCCGTTTAATGTTACCGTTTCGCCAATGCTGGCAGCGGTCAATTGTCCGCAGTTGTGAGTCCTTAACATGTTATAGTCTCCTTTTTTGTCCAAGCGTAATGAAATTGGATTACACCATAATGATGGTCAAACGTTTATCGCCAAACCTACCGTCCAGCGTTTATTGCAAATGGTCAGCAAGCTGAGCCAGTTTTACATTTTTCTGCTCACCGGTATCCATCGCTTTGAGCGAAATTTCGCCGCGTGACAATTCGTCATCACCGAGGATCGCGGTATAACGTGCCTGGAAGCGGTCAGCCGATTTCATCTGTGCTTTGATTTTGCGTCCGAGATAGTCGCGTTCCGCGGAAAAACCGAGTGTGCGTAGTTTGAACAGTTGTTTGACCGTCTCCTGCTCCGCCGCTTCACCAATTGCGACCAAATACACATCGAGCGGCTTCACAGCCGGCACCTGTACACCTTGACTTTCCAAAATCAACTGCAAACGCTCCATGCCGATCCCAAAGCCGATCCCCGGCTGATCCGGCCCGCCCACTTCAGCGACAAGCTTATTGTATCGTCCGCCACCGCCGATCGTATCGATCGCACCGATGCCTTGTGCTTTGTATTCAAAAGCGGTATGCGTGTAATAGTCAAGACCACGTACGAGACGCTCGTTCACACGATATGGGATGCCCATCGCATTCAAATAATCTTGCACACGCTGGAAGTACGCACGACTGTCATCATCCAAACTATCCAAAATGGACGGCGCACCGACAAATTTATCCTGATCGACTTTACAATCGAGCACACGCATCGGATTGCGCTCCATCCGATGTTGACAATCTTTGCAAAGCGTATCTTTCAACGGACGCAAGAAACCGAGCAATGCTTCATTGTAAGCGGCACGCGTCTCGGACGTACCGACCGAGTTAATTTCAACCGATACATCGTTCAGACCGAGCTCTTTGAAAAATTGCAAGCCAAGCGCGATCACTTCCACATCGATCGCTGGATCAACCGAACCAAACGCCTCTACGCCAAACTGGTGAAATTGACGATACCGTCCTGCCTGTGGACGCTCATAACGGAACATCGGCCCGATATAATACAGCTTGCTCACATCCGGCTCGCCATACAGCTTGTTTTCCGCATAAGCGCGCACAACACCCGCTGTACCTTCCGGACGCAATGTCATACTGCGTCCACCTTTATCATCAAACGTGTACATTTCCTTTTGCACCACATCGGTCGTTTCGCCTACACCGCGCTGGAACAACTGGGTTTGCTCAAACATCGGTGTCCGAATTTCACGATAGTTAAACCGTCTGCACAAATCGCGTGCTTTTTCTTCAACATACTGCCATTTCTCCACAGTGCCTGGCAGGAAATCCTGCGTGCCTGTTGGCTTTTGAAAACCCATAAATTGCTCCTCCTTCTTAACTGAAAACCAGTGACCGGTTCAAATTCATGTATTTACAAAACACAAAAAAGCCCCCCATCACTGTTCGTTCATACAAACAGGGACGAGGGACTGGATTATACCATTCACCCGTGGTGCCACCCACATTCCGAATGCTGCCGCTCGTGCGGCGCTTGCCTGCTGGTCGATTTGTTGTATTCGCTGCCCTAAAGTACAGCAACATATCGGCACAGACTGCCGGATTCATCTGTAAATGATCCGGATTCATTCGCTTCATTAAGCGGTTAACGCCCGCTGACTACGCATGAAGTTACTTGGATTCCAAAAGCAGCCCATGACTAAGCATCAAGCTTATCCATTTCGCAAATGCAGCAAATGCATGCGAACTAACAGCTACTTTTCCATCTTTCACATCATGTTCTCGGGGAGGTCTTTTCGCACCGTCGTTCAGGGATTCCTTGCAGCCTAGGGGAATGCCTCTCTTTTCCAAAATGGAACCGTTCGATCTCGGTGGTACTTTTCCCGTCTCTGAATCATTCATATCATTGCCTAAATTATAGTATACTCGCTCACCATTGTTCAAGCACTACTTTCTGAACGAATGGTTGCTTTGTGCCTAGATGATGCTCCATCACTATATAGTAGTGCATTAGCCAGCTTAGCCAAACCGGAGACAGCTTCGTGTTATATTTACCGATTGTAATGAACTGCCGCACTAAAGTCAATGCTTCATACACAAAAAAATACCTGCGGCAACGGGCCGCAGGTCAACAAGTATGTTAAAAGGGGGTCATGTGTTCATTATAGGCGGTCATTGTTAAGGGAACATGTTTCCTATATTACAGTTTCGTTACAATAGGTATAACATCTACGATTAGTGTAGTGAAATGTGGTAGGATTTGCGCTTTTTCGGTAGGAGTGGGGACTGTGCAATATGGTGTGATAATGCGTTGATCGTTTGGATTAATTATTAATTATATAGTACTTTGTCTCGATCAAAAAGAAAGTTTGGACTTCTCTACAATCATTCCTGTATGAAGCGATAAAGGGATATCTATACTTACAATTTGATTAAGGCAGCCTACTAGCACTTTGACCGCTTTTAATATTTGCTTTGAATCCACTTTATGTCCTTATTTGTAGCAGTAATCTACTCTGTTTTAAATGTTAATTTTGATTGTTTGCTGAAATCCTGATTAATAAGACCTTGAAACAGATTCAACACTCAAATTAATCTCGGTCAATGTACTAGTAGTCTGTCTCAAATATAAATTGTGTTTAAACGTACGTTAACCTATTCATCATCAAGCAATGGTTAGATCGACAAACCGTAAATGTATTTGAGACAATCTACTAGTGACTTGTCTCAGGAAGATGTAAGGTTGCGTCCATCTGAACCCTGCTTGAACCGTGCAGCATTCAGACGAACACAATCCCTGGATAAATTTGAGACAAGCTACTAGTATGAATCATTTGCTGCCATACAGCTTTAGCTTGGCATCTGTTCAAAACATCGATAAAAAATAGCCCCTCTCTGACGATCGATTCAGAAAAAGGCTATTTTGGATCGATGAATCTCATTTAAGCGAAAATATCTAAGCAAACGAATGAGTCATCCCTAGCCATGCAACACATCAGTTTAACTGCTGGCTAAATGTACGGAAATGCTTAAATGTATTAGTATGATTCACTATCGGCTGATTGCACAGTTAGCATATCAACCGCTCCTACAGCGCTATTTAATCCAATACTTCCACAAATGCATCATTGGTGCGCAACTTTTGTACAACGCTTTCTACATCCGCTTCCATCACGGTAGCTGATAGTACATATTTCAGATCGTCATAATCTTGATCAGTTGCGTTTTTGGCACTCCATGCATCGTGATCATGATGGTGACCATGATGATGGTGGTCATGGTGGTGATGATCTTGCTCATTAGCGTCGCGCTCGCGATCTGAATCGTTATCACGCACTTCATCACGATTGCCTTCACTGTCGATAATCGCTGTTGGTGGGATAATCGTTCCTGGTCCTGTGCCGCCAGCGACTCCGCTTGTATTGCCGCCTACAACGCCACCACCGGCATTTACAGGCATCAACGGAACAAGTACGCGTCCGCCCTGATTAATTTGACGATCGAGACGTCCGACCTCCAAATTTTTTACATTTAATGTGTGTAACGAAATGCGAGCGCTTTCTGCTTGATCCTCAGTCCGAAAATAAGCTTGAATATGTTGTGTCATCGTCATGACCTCCTCGCTATTGATCAGGCTGCACCGATGTCATCGATACAGCCTGTCTCTTTTATTCGTTATATGCGTTACAGCACATTGAGCAACTCACGCACAAACGCTGGCTCATCATCCGGTGTGCGCGATGTGATCAGATTGCCGTCCACAATCGCTTCACCGTCTTTGAAATTAGCGCCTGCATTGATCATATCCACTTTTAGCGGTGGATACGATGTGATCGTGCGTCCTTTCAGCAGATCAGCACTTGCCAAAATTTGTGGACCGTGACAGATCGCGCCGATCGTTTTGTTGGCATTATCGATCTCCGTCACAAAGTTCAGCACATCCGGGTTCAGACGCAGATTTTCCGGCGATGAACCGCCTGGAATAACGAGTGCATCGTAATCGGATGCTTGTACTTCGCTGATTGCTTTTTCGATTGTATATTCAGCTTTGCCGTTTTTGCCGGTTACTTTTTGTCCTTTTTCTAATCCGATAATATGAGCTTCATGACCCGCTTTAGTCAGCTCGTCATAAGGCACCTGCATTTCGGAATCCTCAAATTCATTTGCCAGTAGAAACGCTATTTTACTCATGATGTAATCCCCTCTCCTGGATGATGAAATGTAGTTTACCGTGTTGCCCGATGCTTGCAAGGTGGCGGATGTGGTGCTTTATGATGCTTGGGACATCTTTAAACACGCATATCATGCGCTGCCGGTTGCAAGTGGAAATGTGGGCTTCGGTTTCGTTAATGTTATTACCCTGTTGTTGGGGGGATATAACATGCTTGGGCGGGAGAAGGTAAGTTTGTTGCTGGGAAGGGTGGCTGATACTCATATATGTAGATGGCTGCTCTTTGAAATTGGTCTTTGCGTTTGTTTGTTTTTGTGGTGGGGGTTTTGGGAGGTGTACGCAAACTTGGCATATTGGAAGCATCCACCACTGCGGTACGGAATAAGGGGACGGACTCCCGTCTCGCACGGGAATCTATGGATGAGGAGAAAATTGTAGATTCCCGTGCTCAAAGTAGTAGGGTATTTTGCTGCGCAAAAACCTTTTTTCATTGCACACCGTGTTTGAAAACCGCAAACACTGAAGTCGTCCTTTCCCCTTATTTCCTTCCCGCAGTGAAGTGCGACTCGCAGCATGCGAGTTTGCGTACATGTCATAGATGGCTCTCGCACGGAGAGTGACACGCATCAACAACGAAATCGTCGCGCTCGAGGAACCTTTCAATCCACACTCTCGCACGGAGAGTGACTTATGACCATAAGTGGCACGCTGAGTTTTACGATGCTTTCAATCCACACTCTCGCACGGAGAGTGACGATGGTTCGTATCGCTGTTCGTAGGCGATTTTCGCTTTCAATTCACACTCTCGCACGGAGAGTGACCTACTGCATACTCGATCATGCTTATGATCGGGTTGAACTTTCAATCCACACTCTCGCACGGAGAGTGACATATGCCGGAAATACTGGCGTAACCGCCGTATATCTTTCAATCCACACTCTCGCACGGAGAGTGACCATTTGCAATGCAAATGCAAGCAGATGCACAGCAAATCCTTTCAATCCACACTCTCGCACGGAGAGTGACTAGTACTTGGTATGATTTAGCATAAAATTTATAACTTTCAATCCACACTCTCGCACGGAGAGTAACTTAAAGATAGCTGATATTTCAAAAGCTTACTGTCAACTTTCAATCCACACTCTCGCACGGAGAGTGACGGCATATGCTGCCACTGGTGGAAAGATCACCAAGCACTTTCAATCCACACTCTCGCACGGAGAGTGACGATTCATGCCCAGATACTCGCGCAAAGCTGTTAGGCTTTCAATCCACACTCTCGCACGGAGAGTGACAATTGGTATGGAGTCGTGATTTCACCCATCATAACTTTCAATCCACACTCTCGCACGGAGAGTGACTGTATACCTTTTCAGTCCTTATGTACCAAGGGAAAAATAGCAAAAAAACGCGAACCTCATTTTTAGCCTACGTGAAAACGGGCAAAAAAACAATAAAAATCCCCGCAGCCCTTACGTAGCACGGAGCGCGAACCTCCCAGGGATTTTATGTGAGCTTGGGGTTCGCGCTTTTAATTTTTTATAAGTCGCCCATTTCGATAAACACTTTTATAAATATTAGTGCACAGCTTTCTACTTTTGATATTTACTGCTGTACAAGAAGTAAAGTTACCCCCTTATCACGTACAACGCGGCTTCGGAATTTCAATCTATACTCCTGCACGAGGAGCGACTGGGGCAGCAAAGCTTTCTGCCGGATATTGACCATTTCAATCCACGCTCCTGCACGAGGAGCGACAACAACCTCCAGTACTACTTGCCGTATTGGTCGATTTCAATCCACGCTCCTGCACGAGGAGCGACCTCGTTTCGATTTTCCAGCATGGCAGATCAAACAATTTCAATCCACGCTCCTGCACGAGGAGCGACCCAAGTGTGGACATGTTAATATTAGTAGTCAGGTTATTTCAATCCACGCTCCTGCACGAGGAGCGACGTTGGTAGGTGTGTATTTTACATCTGGCTATGACGTTATTTCAATCCACGCTCCTGCACGAGGAGCGACTTTATTAAAGTGATTGACAAAAATGAACGGTTTGTTATATTTCAATCCACGCTCCTGCACGAGGAGCGACCCGCCGCCCGTTAATGCTATAGGTACATCTAGTATATTTCAATCCACGCTCCTGCACGAGGAGCGACGCTGAATTTGTCCGTACATCCGATTGACTTTGGATATTTCAATCCACGCTCCTGCACGAGGAGCGACGTATCACTGCCTGTTTCAGCCAACATCCGGCAGGAATTTCAATCCACGCTCCTGCACGAGGAGCGACTAATTCATCTTTGAGTGTAATCATTGGTATGATCATTTCAATCCACGCTCCTGCACGAGGAGCGACTGCTGCATAGCGACTCTTTGAATCATCCTAATGGAATTTCAATCCACGCTCCTGCACGAGGAGCGACAGTATCGGCTCCTGTACCAAGCAAAGGGCGCATGTATTTCAATCCACGCTCCTGCACGAGGAGCGACAATATATTATTTGCATACATACATTATGAATATGGGATATTTCAATCCACGCTCCTGCACGAGGAGCGACGGTGCAGAGACGCTTGGTTCATCTGGCACAATGTTATTTCAATCCACGCTCCTGCACGAGGAGCGACTCAAACGTTCCACATGATATTTATGTGCGCGATATATTTCAATCCACGCTCCTGCACGAGGAGCGACGATTGAACGAGGCTTAACGTTCAACACTACTGATATTTCAATCCACGCTCCTGCACGAGGAGCGACCGCGCACCCTTCCACCCCTTATCCCACAAGAGAAAAACAGGCGATTTCCGCGAACCTCCCTTTTAGACTACTTGAAAACTGCCCAAAAAACAACAAAAACGCCGAAATCCCTTGCCCAGCAAGGAGCGCGAACCTCCCAGGGATTTTATGTGAGCTTAGGGTTCGCGCTTTTCACAGGGCTATCGATAATTAACGTCACTGGGCCCCAGTTCGTCAACGAAACGTCCATATCGGCACCAAACACACCGGTGGCAACTGTTAATCCGTGCTGTTCCAACGCATGATTAAACGCTTCATACACCGGCACCGCCTCATCCGGACGAGCGGCTTCGATAAAGCTTGGGCGTTTGCCTTTGCGTGTATCGCCATACAGTGTAAATTGGGAGACAGACAGCACTTCACCGCCGATATCGCTAATACCGAGATTCATTTTACCTGCATCGTCTTCAAAAATGCGGATACCCGCGACTTTACCGGCGAGATACTGAGCATCTTCGACCGTATCGCCATGTGTTACGCCGACGAGTACCATTAAACCTTTGCCAATTTGTCCGACGATATCGCCGTTTACGCGCACTGCTGCCTGTTTGCAGCGTTGGATTACTATTCTCATACAAACATTTCCTTTCGCTAGAGGGATAAATCGATCATCAACAGACAAGTCATTCTTTTACATGATGCCATAATCGATAACATACAGGCAAACGATTTAGAAAAAACGGCTCCATCCACTTATTTGCGGATTGTATATTGGTAGGCTGTATAAAATAGCGGAAATTGAATTCGATTGAAGAACTAACTGGATCACTGTTAAAGTACTCGTTACTATGTGTATGCAGCTACATAGGATGCAAGCCGAGCAACACTTCACTGTGGGAAGGAATAAGGACGACTTTAGTATTTGCGGGTTACAAACACGAGGTACCATAAAGAGATGTTTTTGCGCAGCAAAATACCATACTACTTCAGTATTTACGACATTCAAACACGAGGTGCCATAAAGAGAGGTTTTTGCGTAGCCAAATACCATACCACTGTGAACACGGTAACCCATCTTCTCTCCTATTCCATAAATTCCTGTACTAGACGCGAGTTCGTCCCTTGTTCTGTACCACAGTGGCGGCTGCACTATCACTTAAGTGTGCATATAACACTAAATCGTATATTAAAGTTGCTACACTCATCATTTCGTAGTTCAAAATGATCACGTTTCAAGGGAATGAAGCTGCCTATACAGCATAGCCTAATCAAAACCAACCGCAGCGGGCAATGTGTAAAACAGTTTAAAGACAAGTTTTATCGTATCACGATCTCACAACACGAAAAGAAGCCACTCCCCGCTACTAATAGCGAGATTGGCTTCTTTTCTTAAACATCCAACATCATTTTATCACATATTACAGTTCAATCCAGCCTACAATCCAACCTGTCATCAAACCAAATCGCCACGCTTACTGCATAATCCGATGTACAGTATACACATCTTGCACGCGTTTGATTTTATCGACGACCGATTGCAGATGGTCGGTATTGCGGATCATGATCGTCATATGGATCATTGCCATTTTGTTTTTGTCGGAGCGGCCGGAGACGGCGGAGATGTTCGTTTTGCTCTCGGCAACAGTTTGCAGCACTTCGTTTAGCAAACCACGGCGATCGTGACCAGTAATCTCGATGTCGACGTTATAGTTTGCCTCGACTGCTTCTTCCCAATCGACTTCAATAATACGTGCCGATTCGTTCGGATCGTCTACATTTGGTACGTTCGTACAGTCGCTGCGGTGAATCGACACACCGCGTCCGCGTGTCACATAACCGACGATATCATCACCTGGCACCGGGTTACAGCAGCGAGCAAAGCGAACGAGCAAGTTGTCGACGCCGCGGATGCTCACACCGTGGGTTGGACGGCGTTTTTGCTCGGGTGCAGCGGTTTTGACTTCTTTGACCTGGTTCGTCAGTTGAAGCAGATTTGATTCTTCCTGCTCACGACGCAGCTTTTCGGTCAGGCGCGTGCAAATTTGTGCAGCGGTAATGCCGCCAAAGCCGATAGCGGCAAGCATATCCTCGACATCGTGGAACGCAAACTTTTTGCCCACTTCCATCAGTTTATCGTCGCTTAGCCATGCGGATGGCTCCAAGTTCAAGCGCTTGATCTCACGTTCCAGCGCTTCCCGCCCTTTTTGCACATTTTCTTCGCGTTTTTCTTTTTTGTACCATTGCTTGATTTTGCTGCGTGCATGGGACGATTGTGCGATTTTGAGCCAGTCTTGGCTTGGGCCGTATGAATGTTTGGACGTTAGAATTTCCACGATATCGCCTGTTTTGAGACGATGATCGAGCGGGACGATGCGTCCATTTACTTTGGCACCGATAGTACGGTTACCGACCTCGGTATGAATGCGATACGCAAAGTCGAGCGGCACCGAGCCGTTTGGCAGCTCGATCACCTCACCTTTTGGCGTAAATACAAACACGAGATCAGAGAAAAAGTCCATTTTTAACGATTCCACAAATTCAGATGCATCTTGTGCTTCATGTTGAAGCTCCAAAATTTCTTTGAAAAACGGCACTTTATTTTCCATACTACCGCCGGTCGATCCGCCTTCTTTGTACGCCCAGTGTGCGGCGATACCAAACTCGGCGGTGCGGTGCATATCCCATGTACGAATTTGCACTTCGGTCGGTTCGCCGTTTGGACCAACAACAGTCGTATGCAGCGACTGGTACATATTCGGCTTCGGCATAGCGATATAATCTTTGAATCGTCCTGGCATCGGCTTCCAAAGTGTATGGATAATGCCGAGTGTAGCATAACAGTCCTTGATGTTATCGACAATGATGCGGATCGCCAGCAGATCGTAAATTTCGTTAAATTGCTTGTTTTTGTTCGTCATTTTCTGATAGACGCTGTAAATATGTTTAGGGCGACCTGACAGATCGGCGTCGATGCCCATTTCTTGCAATTTCTCGCGAATACGAACGATGACATTGTCGATGTATTGCTCGCGTTCGGCGCGTTTTTTGTGCATGAGATTGGCGATCCGATAATATTGCTGTGGGTTGAGATAGCGGAGTGCGATATCTTCCATCTCCCACTTGATCGCGGAAATACCGAGACGATGCGCAACCGGACAGAAAATTTCCAGCGTCTCATACGCGATGCGGCGCTGGCTTTCTTCGGATTGGTATTTTAATGTGCGCATATTGTGCAGACGGTCAGCCAGCTTAATGACGATGACACGAATGTCCTGCGCCATTGCGATAAACATTTTACGATAGTTTTCGTTTTGCTGCTCCTCTTTGGAGCGGAATTTGATTCGTTCCAGCTTGGTCAATCCATCGACCAGCATAGCACAGGTTTCACCAAACCGGCTGCGAATCTCGTCAAGGGATACGGTTGTGTCTTCAACAACATCGTGCAGCAGTGCGGCGATGATCGAGATGGTGTCCATCTCCATGCCGACCACGATATCTGCAACTGCTAGCGGATGCAAAATATAAGGTTCTCCCGACTTGCGCACTTGACCGTGATGAGCCTGATCAGCAAACTCATACGCCTCACGGATGCGTTCGAGGTCCTTTGGTTTTATATAGGCGGACGCCTTTTCAAGTAATCGCTCTATGCCCATAGAATCGTTGTCGTATCCTTTCTATTCATAAATAACGGTTTGCAAACCGGCGAATATATACTTTCATTTCATAAAACGCGAAAATAAACTCAAAACGGAACCTGGCAAGCAAACGTGCAGCAACAGGTTCCAAAAAGCGGTTTCCTCTAATTATGCCTCTTGCACATAGCCGCGTCAACCGTTATACATGAAGGGTTTGTAAAGATTGTCGAAAGTCGCCAGGCAATAATTTTACAAGATTCACGCGAAAAACGTTATTGAAAAAAGCGATCAAAGTCATTACTCTAGTAAAGATGTAAATTTACGGGTATACCCGTGGACGGACAACACTAAATGATGATCAAGGAGTGAATGTATTGCAGCGTGAAATTCAGGTAAACGAAAAACTGCCATTTGGCGCCGGACTGCTGCTCAGTCTGCAGCATCTGTTCGCCATGTTTGGCAGTACGGTGCTCGTTCCGAATTTGTTCAAAGTCGATCCAGGGATGATTTTGCTAATGAACGGAATCGGCACATTGATCTACATTTGGATTTGTCGCGGCAAAATCCCCGCCTATCTCGGCTCCAGCTTTGCTTTTATCGCGCCGGTTACGCTCGTGCTGACGAAGTACGGCTACGGTGACAGCGGCTATTCGCTCGCATTGGGCGCTTTTATTGTGACAGGTGTTATTTTCCTGCTCGTTGCCTTGCTCGTTAAATATGCAGGCACCGGCTGGATCGACATCGTATTCCCACCCGCAGCGATGGGCGCAATCGTCGCGCTGATCGGATTAGAGCTAATTCCGGTTGCGGCACAGATGGCTGGTTTTATCGCTCCAGCTGGTGCAGACGCCACATGGACGCCTGATGGACGTGTGATCGCCTTATCGTTAATCACGCTTGGTGTGACATTGATCGGTGCTGTTACGTTTCGTGGATTCCCAAAAATCATTCACATTTTGATCGGCATTGTAGTCGGTTATGCGCTCGCCTTCCCGCTCGGTCTTGCCAATACCGCTCCAATTACGAATGCAAGCTTTTTCCAATTACCGCATATGACGACACCTGTATTCAATCTGTCCGTTATTTTGACGATTATTCCGGTATCGCTCGTCGTCATCGTTGAGCATGTCGGTCATCTGCTCGTGACTAGCAATATTGTCGGCAGAAACTTGTCCAAAGACCCAGGCTTGCACCGCTCGCTGATGGGCAATGGTGTGTCCACGATTTTGTCCGGCTTTGTTGGCTCGACACCGAATACAACGTATGGCGAAAATATCGGCGTCATGGCGCTCACGCGCGTGTATTCGATCTACGTCATCGGCGGAGCGGCAATGATCGCGATCATTCTCTCTTTTTCCGGCACGTTTACCGGCGCGGTCGCAGCGATTCCGACACCGGTTATGGGCGGTGTCTCACTGCTGCTGTTCGGCGTTATCGCCGCTTCCGGTCTACGCATTTTGGTGGAGCAAAAAGTCGATTACTCCAAAGCGCAAAATATGCTGCTCACGACCGTCGTGCTCATTACCGGGCTAAGCGGTGCGACCGTTTCATTTGGTACGGTACAGTTAAAAGGGATGGCATTAGCAACGATCGTTGGCGTGTTGCTCAGCCTGTTGTTCCGCATTTTACAAGTGACCGGGCTGTCTAATGATCGCAACGACGAAGCGCCACCTGCCAAAATTCCGGATTAATCACATCAAAACGTATGGAAGCCGATACTATCCTCAATACGCAGTAACCTGTGTAAACAAACAACAACATCTGCAAAACACACCAAAAAGAGCGTTGACCATCATGCGAATGATCAACGCTCTTTTTTGCATCTACTCGTCAGGATATAGCGGTCATACGAACCATCCTCAGCAAGTCATTTTCTTATAATACGATCTTGCATGCTTGTATCGTCATTATGATGCGCCGCCGCACCCGATCAATCCGGGACGGTCAGACGTGTTATAGGAAAATAATTCGCTGTGCGCACGATGCAATCTAGGTTGCCTCCTCATTTGTTAACCGGTTTGTTTAGCCGGAATACACGAGCGACCCCTTTGTAAATCAACTTCGATTCCTTCGTTAACAACGGGCCGAGTATCGCCAAAATCAATACATAAATCGCCGCAAATGGCTGTAAAATGCCAGATAATGCCCCGGCAGCACCGAGATTTGCTACAATAATCGAAAATTCACCACGCGACATAATCGTCAAACCGACATTCGAAGACGCTTGTGGGGACAAATTCGCCGTTTTGCCTGCTAGCATGCCTGCCGTATAGTTACCGATCATCGTAACGATAACCGCACCGATCGCCAGCCATACCGCATTACCACCTAATGACAACGGATCGATCGTCAGACCAAAACTGAAAAAGAACAATGCGCCAAAAAAATCGCGGAACGGTAAAATGATCTTTTCAATCCGATGCATATGTGACGTTTCCGCCAGCACTAATCCGACCAGCAATGCGCCAATCGCTTCAGCGACATGAATCGTTTCGGAAAAGCCTGCAATCAGGAACAATGCCGCAAAGATCACACACATAAACAGTTCATTTGACTGTATGTTCAGCACCCGATTAAGCAGCGGCACCGCTTTACGTCCAACGATCAAAATGAGCAACATATAACCGAGCGCAATTGCCGCCGATAACAAAATACCACCTACCGATGTGGCACCACTTAACAATAAGCCGGACAATACGGACAAATACACCGCCAGAAATACATCCTCAAACATAATAATGCCCAAAATCATCTCGGTTTCCGGATTGGCTGTACGCTTTAAATCTACTAGCACTTTCGCCACAATCGCACTGGACGAAATCGTCGTAATGCCTGCGATGACGAGAATTTCTTTTAGATCAAAACCGGTCAGCACGCCGTACAGCAAACCAAGCGTAAAGTTAATCGCAATATAGATCGTACCACCGAGTGCAATCGAGCGTCCCGCTTTAACGAGCCTGCCGACCGAAAATTCCAACCCGAGATAAAACAGCAGGAAAATAACGCCGATCTTGCCCATAAATTCAATCAGCTCAGCACTTTGAATAAAACGAAGATCGACAATGCCAAACACCGGTGCATGCGGTCCAACCGCCATACCTGCCAAAATGTAAAAGGGAACGACCGAAAAACGCAGCTTCGTAGCTAGCAAACCTGCCAGCGCTACGAGCAATACCGCGATACCGATCTCAAATACGATGTAATCCATCAGCCGCTCCCCCTTTCGAGCAGCTCTTTCAGCAATTGAATGCCGCTGCGCTCACCGGCAATGACGAGTGTTGCTTCATTTTGCAATACATAGTCTGGGCCTGGAATGATCTGTTGCTCGTTGGCTGCACTAATACCGGCGATAATGACCGTGCCCGTCTGTTCGCGAATTGACAGCTCTCCGATCGTTTTGCCGACACAGCCCATACCGGGCTTCAGCTTATGCCACTCAATCGATAATCTGGCAATGGACAGCTCTGCTTTTTCCAGCGCGCTCGGCTGGTAGCTCATACCACCGATAATGCTGGCAAGCTGCCGTGCTTCATGATCATGAAGCGACATCACTAGTTCGTGATCGTCCGGGCTGTCGGATGGTTGATGATACAGCTCACGTTTACCATCCTCATGCACGATGATCGCCACATGATCCTGTTCCTCTGTTTCCACTACAAATTTCCTTCCAATACCGGGCAAGTCCGTCTCACGAATGATCGCCATACTTCCCCCTCCTTTTTGTCTAAAATTGGCTGCACTTATAAATAACGATCCATTCATAAGCAGCACGCCTCTTTACATCATACGTATTACCCGGAATGAGGTTTCAACAAAAAGGCGATTTTAGGTCAATTTGGTGCAAAAAACGCCAAAAAACCCGATTTTCATCATTATGTGCATGAAGATCGAGCTTATTTATAAGTATAGTTCCGCTGTAATTACCGTCCTAAGACGCGCAATCGTTGATAGCACAAGCCCTGCTTTATTTTGATAAAGCAGGGCTTGATTATGGTAAATATTAGAAAGGATACTGTGTAAGTGTGAATACCTCGATATCCGGCAGTTTTTCGCGTCCGTTCAAGTCTTGTAGTTCAATCATAAACGCTGCACCTACGACATTGCCGCCCACTTGACGGATCAAGTCCACACAGGTGGCAATCGTGCCGCCAGTGGCAAGCAGGTCATCGGCAATCAGTACATTTTGACCCGGCTCAATCGCATCGACGTGCATGGCAAGTATATCTTTACCGTATTCGAGTGCATATTCTGCTTGGATCGTTTTGTATGGCAGTTTGCCTGTTTTGCGGATCGGCACAAAGCCTACGCCTAGTGCATAAGCAAGCGGTGCACCTACCACAAAACCGCGCGCTTCTGGCCCTGCGATCACGTCGACCTTCAAGTCTTTGAGCAGTTTTCTCAGCTCATCGATCGACTGCTTGTACGCCTCACCATTTTGCAGTAAAGTTGTAATATCTTTAAAGCTGATTCCCTCCTGCGGAAAATCTGGAATCACACGAATATGCTCTTTAAAATCCAAAAAAATCTCCTCCTAAAAGTTAGCGTTTATGATACGCCTTGCATACGGGCAATCATCCATGAAGTCAATTGTGGCAGATCACTTTCACATAACATATATTCCATTTCAGCCAGTTCGCCAAGCTCCCGGTACAGGCGCGAGCTGTCGAGCGGACGTTTGTCGGGTGTGTTGTTCATCTGAATGCGTCCATTGTGACGCACGATGAAGCCTAGCTCCTCGAATACGTCCAGCATCATTTGCACCATGCGTACCGAGCTGGATGTTTTTTGACTCAAATACGGGATTAGCTTCTGTTCCTCAGCGATCTCAGCACTGCTTTTGGCGAGCCAGCCGTAGATGAGCTTAAAACGTTCCCGATCGGGAATTTGCAAACGCTCCTGACGGTTTGGCAGGTCATGCAGCAGCACGATATTTTCCAGCGCTGTAAAGCGTGCAAAAATACCGTTCAATTGTTCGATATGTGCTGGTAATGATAACAGACATAATGTGCGTATGGCTTCTGCCCCATACTGTATGGAGACATGATTGCAAGCCGCAATATCAACTTGTCTATCATAACCCCAAAGGGATACATCCGACAATTGGCTTTTTAAAGTTTCGATCCGTTTTGCGTCGCCCAACACACCGATTTGTCCGATTGCAGTCGCCATATAACGTGACCATTTCGTCTGAATCGTCGTCAGATCATGCGTCCAGTCAGCAGCACCACGGCGATCCCACACTTGCAAGCCGGGCACGGCGATATCCTGCACCATCAATTGTGGCTTGCGCACACCGCGCCATTCGTTGATGCTCGTCTCCGCCAGTATATCGATACGATCGCCTGGGCTGAGCAGCGCAGCCAGCTCGCCTTTGCCAAAAGCAACGCCTTCAAGCACGGTGCCATCCTGCTCGACGACTAGCCGAAGATGATCCGAGCTTTTGCCGATCGTACGCGCTTCGGTCAGTGTGGCACCGCGCAGCACGATCTTGGGCAGCGGATTGTTCATCCCAAATGGAGCGAGCCGTTCCAGCTCCTCCACCGCCTCCAACGTAAGCTGATCGAGCGTACATTCACAATCGGCTTCCGTCTGTGGTACAAGCTCGGCTGCGGTCAATAACTGTGCCGCACGCTCGTTCAATCGGCTGCGGAATGCTTCCAGTTGATCTCGATGCAAACTCATTCCGGCTGCAGACGGATGACCACCAAAATGATCTAGCACATCCGCACAATCGACCAATGCCCGGTAAATGTCATAACCCGGAATCGAGCGCGCCGATCCTTTGCCCATGCCGGTAGCGGGATCGATGCCGAGCACGATCGTTGGGCGGTAATAGCGATCTAACAACTTAGACGCCACAATACCGACCACGCCCGGATTCCAGCCTTCGCCAGCGATCACAATCACATCCGGCACACCACGTTGATGCTGATCACGCTCTGCTTCCAGTAGCGCTACCGCTTCCTGTACCATCCGGTTAACTAGCTCTTGACGCTGCTTGTTCAGTTGATCAAGCTCAAAGGCAATCCGGTCAGCTAATCCCATATCGGTCGTCGTTAACAATTCTACCGCTCGACGGGCATGTTCCATCCGTCCGCTCGCATTGATGCGCGGTGCCATCGCAAATGCAATATGCGTCGCCGTCACCTGCGCCGGATCAATCGCAGCGATATTCAGCAGTGCATGTACACCGGGAAATGCGCTTTGTTTCATTTGCTCTACGCCGATGCTGACCATACGCCGATTTTCATCTTGCAGCGGCATCAGATCGGCAACGGTGCCAATCGCTACAATTTCAAGCCACGCATCCGGCACATTATCAAGCAGCGCCTGTGCCAACTTGTAGGCGACACCTACACCAGCCAGCCCTTTAAACGGATACGGACAGTATGGCAGCTTCGGATTGACGAGCGCTATCGCCTGTGGCAGCTCGTCAGGCGGTTCATGATGATCGGTTACGACAACATCGATCCCTAGCTCTGTTGCGTAGGCGATCTGTTCTACTGCGCTAATGCCCGTATCCACCGTTACGATCAGCGTTACGCCCTGCTGCTGAGCAAGATCAAGCGCATGATTGTGCAACCCGTAGCCTTCTTTGGCACGATGTGGAATGTAAATGTCAAAATCAGCCTTTAGCACACGCAGCAATTGAATCATAAGCGATGTGCTGGATACACCGTCGGCATCATAATCGCCATACACCCATATTTTCTCGCTCCGTTCCAGTGCCAGCCGAATCCGATCCACCGCTGCCTGCATCCCTGCCAACAAAAACGGATCATAGCTTATACCGGAACTGCCCTGCAAAAAAGTACCCGCTGCTGTAGAGGTTGTATATCCGCGTCCACTTAGCAGCGCTGCCGTCAACGGCGCGATGTCCAGTTCGCGGCTAAGCTGTTGTGCAGCGACGGTATCCGGCTGTTTAATATTCCAGTGATATTGTGAATGAATCATCGTGTTCCTCCTTCAGTGAAGCATGCCATCGCCAGACGAACGATCCGAAGGCGATGTCCAGTCATCATTCGATTTGTACGGGTAACCGCCTGTATAAGGGACCGTATGTACATGCACACGGCTTACATGGGCAAAGCGGTGCAATAGCAAATTACGCGCATACTCGGCAATCTCCGCCGCCGCTAGCACTGTAATATGCGGATTTACCGCCAGCACTAGCTCGATTTGCACGCCTTGCTCATGCTCTTGCGCCTGCAACTGCTCTACCGCAATTACACCACGCACCCGCTGCACGGTGTCCATATAATCGCTCGCATCTTGCTGCTCCATCGTCCGTACGAGCCGTCCGTAAATGGACTGCCGTGCCAACCGATAGCCTTGACGCCACAAAATCGCCGCTACGATCAAAGCGGAGATCGGTTGTACATAATAGAGCCGATCTTGATTCAGCTCCAATGCGGCAATCGTGCCAAGCATGCCTGCCAATACGACAATCGACGAGTAGAGCGAATAACGATGCGTATCGATAATATCATCCAGTTTGCTGCTTTTCCGCTTCGATAGATAACGATATCGGTAACGAAATACCGCTTCATTGACCGCCATCGCCAAAAAGACGAGCACAATCGCAAACGGCTTCGGGTCGGGCTGGGCATCTGCCATCAGATCACGCACAGCGGCAATCGCGATTTCCAGCCCACCTAACAGCAGCAAGACCGTAATAATCATCTGCGCAAATGACGAACCTACACCTGTTGTGATACGCGGCTCGGACAGCAGCCTATTACCACCGTCAGCAATACGATTGCGTCGCAGCAGCCTGTCAGCGAGTACGCTCGCCGCTGCCGAAGCGGTATACAGCGCATCGCCAATCAGCGCTTTGTTCATCGCGATATAACCAGCAATGCCTTTTACAATTGCCAAAACGAAACCTGTCAGCACCGATGTCCATAATCCATGCTCCTGTTGCCGGATCGGCTTATTTTCCATTGCTTTCCTCCTAACACAAACGGAAGCCGCGTCAATAACAGGACGCGGCTTCACAGTTGACAACTTGCAAGATTATGCCGTCGTCTTCGACGGTGTTTTTGCTTTTGGCTTTTGTTTGTTTTTCAGTACGAGCCAGAGCGGACTTGCGATAAAGATCGAAGAATAAGCTCCGAACGCCAGACCGATCATCATCGCCAGTGAGAACATCCGAATCGACTCACTGCCCAGAATGAACAGGAACAGACACGCGATAAAAACGGTCAATACTGTATTCAAGGAACGGGTCATCGTCTGAGAAATACTTTTGTTTACGATCGTAGCCATATCGGCACCTTTTTTCTGTTTGGCAAAACGCAGATTTTCACGAATACGGTCAAAGATAACGATCGTATCGTTCAAAGAATAACCGATAATGGTCAATACCGCCGTAATAAAGGTCAAGTCCACTTCCAAACGGAAAATGGAGAAGACCGAGATGACGAGAAACGCATCGTGCAGCAACGCCACAACCGAAGCGACCGCAAACCGCCATTCAAAGCGAATCGTCACATAAATGATAATCCCGATGCTGGCGAGCAGCACCGCATAGATCGCATTGCGTTCCAGCTCTTTGGCAATCGTCGGGTCAACCGTATCCACCTGGAACGAAGCGCCACTATCCAAATCTTTGGTGAATGCCTGTTTGAGCGCAGCCTCCTGCGTATCAGTCAATACATTTTCAAACCGAATCGACATACGATCCGCACTACCTGTACTAATATCCGCTTTATCGCCAAAATCGAGCTTGTTTAGAACTGGCGTTACTTGCTGCTCCGTCACTGGTTTAGTCAATGTAATATCCACATTGGAACCAGACCGAAAATCAACGCCATAATTCAAACCAAACACAGCAAGCGAAATAATACCAGCAATCGTCACCACAATGGAGAATGTATAGAAATACTTGCTTAATTTGACGAAATCATAGTCCCACTTAAAGCGCACTGCGTTCACTCTCCTTTACACCGAAATACTCCGGTTTGTCGACCAGTTTCCCTTGAATGAGCAGGGACAACAGATAGCGGGAGAAGAACACGTTACTTGCGATACTAACGAGAATGTTAAAAATCAGTACCAAAGCAAAACCGCGTACTGCACCTGTACCGAGACCAAACATAACCGCTGCCGCAATGATCGTCGTCAAGTTGGCATCCATAACCGTACCGAACGAGCTACGGCTACCCGCTTTAAACGCGGACGACATACTTTTACCGTTGCGAATCTCATCTTTGATCCGTTCAAAGGTAATAATATTCGCATCGACCGCCATCCCGACCCCGAGTATAAAGGCGGCAATGCCCGGCAATGTTAGCGTAAAGCTACCTGCGATAAAGATCATTAGTGTAAGCCAAATGTACACGATGATCGAAAAAGCAGAGATCAAACCAGGTACACGATAAACAAATACCATAAACAGCAAAATTACGATCGATGCAATAATACCGGCACGCAGTGTATCATGCAATGATTGCTGTCCTAGTGATGCGCCAACACTCTGCGAATAAATTTCAGTCAGCTTCAGCGGTAATGCGCCGAGATTGATCTGATCTTTAAGCTGTTGTGCTTCCTGTGGGGTATAGTTACCTCTGATTGTAGCTGTTCCATCTGTAATTTCATCATCTACTCTTGGTGCAGACAGCAGTTTGTCATTCAAAAAGATAGCCAGTGGCTGTCTGATCAGACGTTTTGTAATCTCTGCGAACTTTTTGGCATCTTTCACTTGAATGACGATTTCAGGCTGGTTCAATTGGTTATATTGAACCGAGGCACCATTTTCCTTGAAATCATTACCCGTCAATTCCACTTTACAGTATACTTTGAGCGGGTCTTCATTGGCAGCGGCATTCGGAGTAGAAGGAACGGATTGCTCCCCTGTCGATGGCGTTACCTGGATTTCTTCTGGAGAGCCTGCCGTTTGTGCAGACACGGCATTTTCATCGGAACCGGATTTGCTTTCAGTCGTTCCGTTAGATTTGCTAGTTGCATCCGTGCTTTTTGCCCCACTTTTGTCGGTACTTTTTTCCGTGGACGTTTGTTTGTCGTTGGAGCTAGTGCCGGAAGAATCGACAGGACATCCCGACATACTGCGGAATGTAAGTTCAGCCGGTTCTTTCATCGTTTTACGAACGGTAGCTTCATCCGTTACGCCAGCGATCCGAAGGCGAATCCGGTCACTTCCTTCTGTAGTGATTTCGGGCTCACTTGTACCCAGTGCGTTTGCACGCTGTTCCAAACTTTGCGCAGTCTGAATCAGGGATTCCCTGGTGACTGCTTCCCCCTGCGTCATTGGCGTAGCCTGATACAAAATTTCAAAACCGCCCTTAAGGTCCAAGCCTAAACGGATGTCCTTAAACAGCGGTGTCGTTGCGCCGATCACACCGGCCACGACGAGTATTACGACTACGAAGCTGATGAGTCTTTTCATCCCGTGTGTGGTTCCCCTTTCATTCTCAATATTCCTATTATAGCGATGCGACAAATGACAGTCAATTTACCGGTGGTCGGCAAAACAAACAAGCTGATACCAGTAAAACACCGGCACCAGCTTTTCATTGGTCCAATGAAGACGATCGTTTTGCAAATGGTATGTGGAAATTTCGGGCAGGCTGTACATCGATTGCTGCATGTGGGCATCCATATTTCGTTCCCCCGGCAATCCAATTACCGCATGTCTGCTTCTTTGTACGAAGACATCGTTAGGTAGTGCATTAACTGATTCGGTTTCATCGACAAAATATCATTTACCAGCTCATACAATCGGGGCATTCCTTGTTTTGCATATTTGCTGTTCAGGCAATCCCATAATTCTTCCGAGGTCATCTGCTCATATCCGAGCATTTTAAACTCTTCGATTTTGCTCTGGCATAACGATTCGATTAGCTCGGTCAGTTCTGCGTTGTTCAGTTCATCCATGTCTACCAGCTACCTTCCTTTTAACTTCATAGCCTGCCCTGCTCACATAACCGCCGCCGGATGATCTGTCCAGCACATAATACGCTTTATACATTTCGGCAGCGCAGGCGTTCATTCCTGCTTTTTACATAAACTTTACATATAAAAATGCAGAATCGGGCGCACTTACGGCATCAGCACATACAACACATACAATGACGATAACAACAGCGACAATAAAGTAAGCGGCAAAGTAATACGCAAAAACTCCACATACCGCAGCTTCTCTCCTGATCGCTCCGCCATCGACGCCGCAATTAAGCCTGCTGCCGAGCCAAGCAATGTGCCGCTGCTGCCAATGCCTGCCCCAAGCGCCAACGACCACCATAACGGATTCAGCAATGCAGGCGAACTTGCCTCCATCTGTTGCCCGGTTTCTTGCAACAGTGGAATCATCGTTGCCACGAGTGGCATATGCTCCATCGCAGCCGATAATAAACCTGTTACCCATAATACGATCATAGCAACCAACTGTATATTGCCATCGGTTAGCTCGATCAAATAGGTCGCTCCAGCAGCAATCCAACCTGTATGTGCCAGCCCACCGACTATAATGAATAACCCTACAAAAAACAGCAATGTATCCCATTCCAGTTGCTTCAGTACAGCCAGCGGACGAATGCCACCGCTAAACTTGCCGGCAAGCAGCAACAACACCGCTCCACCTGCCGCAACCGTACCAGGCGTCCATCCTAGATGTGGAGCGAGCGCCAGCGCAACAATGATGAGCACGAACAGCACCGGCACGACAGCTCGCAGGGCAAGCGAGCGTTTCGTTCCTACCTTATCCGACTTTAACATCGCTAGTGCATCCGGCTGTAATACGGATGGCTGAAAGCGCAATGTTTTACAATAACATAACCAGACGAGTCCGATATTGAGCACAAACAGCACGAGCACGAGCGGACCGAGCGCTGTAATAAAGGCGGTAAAATCAAGCTGACGATTCGCCGTTCCAAGCCACATATTGACCGGTTGTCCGATCAATGTTGCTGTACCGCCGATATTCGTCGCCAGTACCGCACCGATTAATAACGGTATGGCAGACAGTCGAAACGCGCCAGCAACCGCAAGGATAATAGGCACAAGCAACAACATCATCGTTACCGGATCAAGCAGTGCCGCTCCAACACCAGCAACTAGCATCAAATACAAATACACCAATGCCGGACGTCTGCCGCTATGCCGGATGAACAGCACCGCTATATGCTCAATCCAGCCGGTGCGTCCTAGCACCGCCGCCATTACCATCAATCCCGCCCATAACAGCAATGTGTCCCAGTTGATATCGATTCGAATCGCCCCGCTCCACTGCACGATGCCAAGCAGCAAAAATAGCATTGCTGCGACAAGCGCCACCAGCGCTCGATTCCACTGCTCCGTCATCCAAATCGCATACGCAATTAGAAAAATCAAGAGCGCAATCGTCGGCTGCCAGCTCATCATATCCGCTGTCATTTGCATCCATTCCCCTTTCACATGCCCTTCAGCCATTCCTATGTAACTACATTGTATCATCGATAAAGGGCACAAAAGCAAACGGACTGCGCCAGCAGCGCAGTCCGTTCATCATCCTACATCTTCAAAGCTGTACCGCTTTGCTTCCACTCGGCAAAAGCCGCTGTGGGGATTAGGCTTTGCTCACGCTCGCCTGCGCGCTTTCTTTTGCCGATGCATGGCTAATTGCCGAACGGTCAAAAGTCAGCTTAGTCACATCATTTACACGCAGCACGACGATATCATCCGTCATTTCGACGATTGTACCGTGCAGACCGCCAATCGTTACGACTTTATCGCCTTTGCCCAGCGCATTAAGCATCTGGTTACGCTGCTTTTGTTTCTTTTGCTGCGGACGAATCAGCAGAAAATAAAATACAACAAACATCAGTACAAATGGCAAAATCGTCATTAACATATTACCGGAACCGCCTGCAGCACTCGCTACATTAAACATGGTGTTTCCCCCTTATCAAAATATAAACCGGAAGCCGGTCACCCGGACTCCGTTGTGTTTCTGTCATGGATACCGCTTCAAAAACAAGCAGCAATCAAAAACCTTTGTCATTGCCATGCAATCCATACTGCGTGAAAAACTCATCACGGAAATCAAGCAGACGGTCTTCCATAATCGCCTGACGCACACCACGCATCAGATGCAGCAGGAAATGCAGGTTGTGGTACGTCGTCAAACGCAGACCGAATGTTTCATCCGCTTTGATCAAATGACGCAAATACGCACGCGAGTAATTACGGCATGTGTAACAATCACAATTCGGATCAAGCGGGCCAAAATCACGCGCATACTGTGCATTACGCACGACTACACGTCCTTGACTCGTCATCGTTGTACCGTTACGCGCAATACGTGTTGGCAATACACAATCGAACATATCGACACCACGAATCGCCCCTTCAATCAGCGCATCCGGTGAGCCAACACCCATTAAATAACGCGGCTTGTTTGTCGGCAAATACGGCAGCGTATACTCGAGCGCTTGATACATCAAATGCTTCGGCTCGCCAACGCTCAGTCCACCAATAGCATACCCCGGGAAATCCATTGAAGTCAAATCAAGTGCACTCTGTTTACGCAAATCTTCATGCATCCCACCTTGCACAATCGCAAACAAACCTTGATCATGTGAGCGAGCATGACTTTCGAGGCAACGCTCTGCCCAGCGCGTCGTACGTTCCAGCGATTTTTTGACATATTCGTATTCCGCCGGATAAGGAGGGCACTCGTCAAACGCCATCATAATATCGGAACCGAGCGCATTTTGAATTTCCATTGCTACTTCTGGTGACAAAAACAGCTTATCACCATTTAAATGGGAACGAAAATGTACGCCTTCCTCACTAATTTTACGCATTTCGCTCAAGCTAAATACCTGAAATCCGCCACTGTCCGTCAAAATCGGGCGATCCCAGTTCATAAATTTGTGCAGCCCACCCGCTTCTTTGATCAAATCATGACCAGGGCGCAAAAACAGATGATACGTATTGCTCAAAATAATATGCGCATCCATCTCTTTTAATTCTTCAGGGCTCATCGTTTTTACCGTTGCCTGTGTACCGACAGGCATAAAAGCAGGCGTTTCAATCACACCGTGCGGCGTATGCACACGGCCCAGTCTCGCCCCGGACTGCTTACACGTTTTAATATGTTCGTATCGAATAGGTCCAGACATCACATGTATTCTCTTCTTTCTGCATTAAAATATTCGTTCACGTCCACCCGGACGCTGTTCACTGGAGTACCGTTACATCACAATAGCTCATTTTGCACAGGCAGCCAAAAAAGGGCAGCCCCGACATTTTATTATACCGGAGCTACCCTGCCTAGCACAATATATGTTTATATGAATATATCAATAAATAAACATCGCATCGCCAAAACTAAAAAAGCGGTATTGCTCACGAATCGCTTCCTCATACGCAGCCATAATATGATCGCGTCCAGCCAGCGCACTCACTAGCATAACAAGCGTCGATTTGGGCAAATGGAAATTCGTAATCATCGCATCTACCAGACCAAACGTATGCCCTGGATAAATGAAAATTTGTGTCCAACCGCTTGCCGCTTGCAGCGGTTGCCCGGCAAAATCACGTGCTACCGTCTCCAATGTGCGCGCCGATGTCGTACCGACAGCGATAATCCGCCCGCCACACGCCTTCGTTGTATTGATCAATTCAGCGGTTGCTTGTGGTAATGAATAATACTCCTGGTGCATCACATGATCTTCAACCGTATCGACACTCATCGGACGGAATGTGCCAAGCCCAACATGCAGCGTGACGAATCCGATCGACACACCTTTGGCACGAATCGCCTCCAACAGCTCGGTCGTAAAATGTAGCCCTGCCGTTGGCGCGGCTGCCGAGCCTTCATGCTTCGCGTATACCGTCTGGTACCGCTCGCGATCATCCAGCGTTTCTTTAATGTAAGGCGGCAATGGCATCTCACCAAGCCGATCCAAAATCTCCTGAAAAATGCCTTCATAACGGAAAGTGAGCACCCTCATGCCCATATCGCCTTCTTCTTCAATGACCGCTTCCAGCTCATCGCCAAACTGAATCACCGCGCCGGTTTTAATCTTTTTGCCGGGCTTCACAAGCGCTTCCCAGCGATCGCCTTCCAATTGCGTCAGCAGCAACACTTCCGCTTTGGCACCGGTATCCTTTTTCGTTCCAAACAGGCGTGCCGGAATGACCCGTGTATCGTTCAGAATGAGCGTATCGCCTTCATTCACATCTTGCAAAATGTCACCAAAATGCTGGTGACGCACTTCGCCGGTTTGCTTGTTTAACGTTAGCAAACGGGAAGCCGTTCGATCTTTAAGCGGCACCTGTGCAATCAGATGCTCGGGTAATTCAAAATCATACAAATCCACTTTCATGTTCATTTATCCCTTCACAATATCGACATTATGGTAATAATGTTCCAAAATTTGCTTGTAATCGGCACCTTGATCCGCCATCCCTTTGGCACCCCATTGCGACATGCCAAGTCCGTGACCATTACCGCGCCCGGTAAACAGGAAGCCACCTGGCTCTGTCACACGCGCATTGCCGTCCCCGTTCATAATGACGGTGCTCGAACTGCCCACACCGCTACCGGAAGCACCGAGCAATGTCGTGCCACCTGCCGTCAATTCATCCTGTGCATTACTCGCCCCGATCACCGTATATTTATCCGTACTGACCACATCAAATAGCGTACTCGGCAAGCCATTTAATGCGGAACGGAACATATCTGGATATTTTACCTTGACGACGCTGCCGTTGACTTTGATCTCGGTCACACGACCGGAAGGCCCGCGCTGACTCACCTGAATCGACGTAATCGTCGCCGGCAATGGAGACGTCGTTTTCCCTTTTAATGCCGCCAGCAGTTCATCGGATTTGAACGGCCCACGCATCCATTGATAACTGTTCGATTCCGGTACCACTTCCAGTACGACCGCTTCATCGCCCGGATTAAGCTGACCTACCGGTTGTATGCTGTTTTGCACGACCGGCAGTTTGCGTACATTCGTATTTTTGCTAGTGACCGTCAGTTTGTCCAGCCCGGCGGCTGTTTTGTCTCCGGTCAGCTTTACATTATCTTCACGCACATAACCGGAGCTGCCGTTGTCGAGCAGTACATGATACCACTTTTTCAGCGAAGCCTGCGCCGCTTCATCCGTTTTGGAATCGACCGTCACAAACACATCACTGCCACCGCTGTTCCATACTTCGGATGTGTCAGCACTCGTCCCGCCTGCATTGGAGGAAAAGATCGATTCGACTACTTTACCGTTTTTCATAATGACTTCGCCTGCTGTAGCATCAACCGCCGCCGTAATGCGCTTATCTTCGGCACCTACGCCATTATAGGCTTGGCTGAGCGTCGTATCAACTACATCGGCAATTTTAAATTTGGAACCTTGCTCTTGAAAACGAGCATAACTGCGCGCTGCTACCGCCTGCGCCTTTAGCGATTCAGCTGGCCATGAAGCTGACACTTCACCACCAACGACCGAGTACAAATATTCCTCCATCGGCAGCACATTAATCCATGCTAATTGTCCGTTATAATTGCTTAGCTCAAAATCGCCGCGATACGTTCGCGCAGAGCGTTCAGTCACCTGCGTACCGGATGCATTGCCTTTTACAGTCAACGTCGCATTGTTGCCGCTCAATATATAATGATCGACCGGAGACGGGCTAGTCACACTAGACGTCACATTTTGCCGCATAATAAGCGCGGGTGTGGAACTCGTAACCGTCGTCAGCGTCGCTGTCGGTAACGCTGCCGCCGCTGCTGTTTTCACGGCTGCCAGTGCATCACTATTCGCTTCTTCACCGATCCACACCTGATATGCACTATTACCAGTTAGCACGACATATGCGTCCAGCCCAGCCGCCTGCGCTGTAGTTAGCATCGCTTGCGCTTGTGCCAAATTGACAAAACTGCCTGCCGACAGATGCATACCACCCTTCACCGTTGGCGTTTGCCCAACCAACAGTGAACGTGCGGTCGAGCCAACACGCGTTGCCGCCGCTTGGGCAGTAGCTTCCGATGGGTACATGCCTGTGTACAATTGATACACCGTCTGTCCAGCTTTGGAAGTGGCAAATACAATCGGCTTGTCACTCGTCGGCTGAAGCAGTTTAATGCCCGCTGCTGCCGTATCAAAGCTCGGCGTTTCCAACACTTTTACCCGGTAACCGTCAATACCAAAACTCGCCTGACTGCCGATATCCATCCACTCATCAAAAGTACCGCCCTGCGTAACCCCCACCTGCAAATCGCCAGCCGATTTCACATTCACCACCGGCACGATGGACGTATATGTACTGCCGCCATTAAAAAACAGACCGACCCGCACGTCGCCTTCAACCGAGCCATCGCTAGCATGAGACACCGAACAATAACCGAAAAAGCTACAGCTCATCACAACCGCCAAAATAAAGCTACTTGTTTTACGCATACACACCTCAGAATATTTATAATAGATTGAACAAGCAAAAGATAGACTCACAACATCACAACATCACAACATCACAACATCACAACATCACAACATCACAACATCACAACATCACAACATCACAACATCACAACATCACAACATCACAACATCACAACATCACAACATCACAACATACCCAATTATACTCCATCTTCACACTCGTCGACATTTTCGTCAGACCGATGCTATATAAATATAACATTTTTTCAGAAACTGTGCTGACTGTGCTGATAGTGTGACTATGCCATACTAAGCTGCTACTAACAATCAACAAGTTGCTACCTGCCGAAGCGGAATAACGTTCAGAATATTAGGCTGCCCGCTTTAAATCTATAATTTGCCGTTGTACAGGCTTCTGCTATGAATAAGGAGAGCCCTCGGATATAAAGGCAATATTGAAAGCAGTTAAGATACTATTACTTTGACTGCTTTCAATGTTCGATTTAAATCCGCTGCATATACTTTGATAGCGTGAATCTATGCAACAGCAAACTATATATCGAAAGCAGTCAGAGTACTATTAGGTTGTCTTAAGTACATTTACAGTTTATCGATCTAACTATCGCTTGATGAACAGATTAAGATGCGTTTAAACACGATTTTCACTTAAAACAGCCTACTAGTACCTTGACCAAATTAAATGTTAATTTTGATTGTGTACTGAAATCCTAATCGATACGATCTTAAAACAGATTCAGCACTCCAATTAATCTCGGTCAAGTTTCAATTAAAAATCAGGTTCGCACCTACCTAAACGTGTTCATTGTCAAGTAATTATGAACTAGGCATACCGTGAATTTATCTGCGACAAGCTACTACTATGCTACATCAATAGCTTTTTAGACTGACGCTTTTGATACAGCATATATTATGTCATTCTACTGCAACAATCGATTCCGAAACCTAACACCTAGCCAACAAAAAAAGCTATAGATGTACGTCCATACATCCATAGCTTCTACATTCTAACCTAGTAGCTTGTCTTCAGTGAATTTACAGTTTGTCTATCTAATCATCGCTTGGTGATGATTAGGTTAAGGTACGTTTAAACACAATTTTTATTTGAGACATCTTACTAGTAGGCTGACCAGCTTAAATTCAGTATCTCATTCACTCTATCTTATGAAAATACACTGGAATTGTAGCAGGACAACATCGCTGCTCTGCACGAGCAAACTACTTATTTAACGCGGTCAGCCTACTAGTAGCTTGTCTCAAATACATTGACGGTTTGTCCATCTAACCATTGCTTGATGATGAATCGGTTAAGGTACGTTCAAACACAATTTCCATTTGAGACAGCCTACTAGTGTCATCTATTTCCCCTTCAAATCCTCCGGCATCGGAATACCTAAATGACTATACGCCTTCGGTGTCACTACACGCCCGCGCGGTGTACGTTGCAAAAAGCCGAGTTGCAGCAAATAAGGTTCATACACATCTTCGATCGTCTGTCCTTCTTCACCGATGGTGGCGGCAATCGTATCCAAACCGACCGGGCCTCCGCGAAAGCTGTGAATCATCGCTTCCAGCATTTTATGATCGATCTGATCCAGACCGCACGGATCAACTTGCAACATATCAAGCGATTCCTGCGCAATTTCAGGCGTAATAATGCCATCGCCGCGCACCTGCGCATAATCGCGTACACGTTTAAGCAAACGGTTGGCAATACGCGGTGTGCCGCGCCCACGCAAAGCGATCTCCTCTGCGGCATCGCCCAAAATCTCAATACCGAGAATGTCCGCGCCACGACTGACGATAAATGTAAGTTCATCCACCGTATAAAACTCCAGCCGACTTACAACACCAAAACGGTCGCGCAACGGTGCCGACAACAGCCCCGCTCTCGTCGTTGCCCCAATCAGTGTAAATGGAGGCAAATCCAAACGCACCGAACGCGCACTTGGCCCTTTACCGATCATAATATCGAGCGCCGAATCCTCCATCGCAGGATACAACACTTCTTCCACCGAGCGGTTCAAACGGTGAATTTCATCGATAAACAATACATCTCCGTCCTGCAAATTGGTCAACAGTGCAGCCAGATCACCCGGACGCTCAATCGCCGGGCCGGATGTCGTACGTAAATTCACGCCAAGCTCGTTGGCAATAATGTTCGCAAGTGTCGTTTTACCGAGTCCTGGTGGCCCGTACAGCAGCACATGATCCAGTGCTTCACCACGCATTTTGGCAGCCTCGATATAGATTTTCAAATTTTCTTTTACACGGCTCTGTCCGATATATTCCGCAAGGTAACGGGGACGCAGACTGAGTTCCACCGCTTGGTCTTCCATCATTAAATTAGCCGATATAATGCGGTCATCCGTCATCTTAATCGCTCCCCTCTGCTTGCCTGCGGCAAGTTTATTTCCTAATTTAACACAGTCATTTTTTTATATAGTAAGCTGTAACTCTGTTATACTTGCCGATCATCCCTATAAAATCCAATCCGCATACCTATAATGAGATTAAGACAAGCCATTACAAACACAATAGAGCGCCTTCCAGACACAGTCCAGTTCGATGTGCGCATAACTACCTATTTTAAAAATTGTAGCATTTGTGAAAATTTAATAGTAGTCTGTCTCAAGTACATTTACAGTTTATCAATCCAACAATCGCTTGGTGCTGAATCGATTTAGGGACGTTTAAACACAATTTTCATTTGAGACATCCTACTAGTACCTTGACCAAGTTAAATGTTAATTTGGATTGTGTACTGAAATGCTGATCCATGCGACCTTAAAACAGATTCAATACTCAAATCAATCTCGGTCAAGGTACTAAGGGCGTGTACGCTTCTGCTTAACCAGTATACAGCATCTTCAAAGCTCGCTTCATCACCGCATCCACCGTATCCTCGGGGAATACTTCATGTTTGAGCGTTTGCCAGACACGATCTAGTTCGGTATCTGTATAACCAAGTACTTTTAGACCTTCACGCACTTCTGACCATACATCCCCGCCTGATACAGCCGGTGCAGTCGCAGACGCAAACAATCCTGTCGTCATCAGCGAGTCACCAATACCATCTAATTTATCCTTTAGATCGAGAATCATACGTTGTGCCGTCTTTTTGCCAATGCCTGGCAGCTTCGTCAAAAACGTAATATTTTCCTGATAAATCGCTGCAATTACACCTTCTGGACTACCACCGCTCAAAATACCGAGCGCAACACGCGGCCCAATACCAGACACTTCGATCAACTTACGAAACAGCTTCTGCTCATCACGGGACGGAAAGCCAAACAACTGAATCGCATCTTCACGCACATAATGATGGATATAAACGATCGTATCCCCTTCCGCTTTAGCAATCGCAAACGGATTTGGACAAAATACACGATACCCTACTCCATGCACATCCATAACGACATATTCATTTTCCAAATGAACTACAGGTCCACGCAAAAAATCGATCATTTTTTTAATACCTCATTTAACTTGGAATTCAACACATAGGAATGAGCATGACAGACAGCAACAGCAAGCGCATCAGCAACATCATCCGGCTTCGGTATTTTTTGCAAATTAAGAAACATACGTACCATCTCCTGCACTTGCCGCTTCTCTGCTTTTCCGTAACCAACAATTGCCTGCTTGACTTGCATTGGCGTATATTCAGCGACTGGCAACCCTTTTTGCGCTGCTGCCAAAATAGCGACACCTCGCGCCTGACTAACCGACATCGCCGTCGTCACGTTACGATTAAAAAACAACTTTTCAAACGCAATCATCTGCGGCTCATATTTCTCGATCAGCTGCATCATAGCTTCGTAAACATGTAATAAACGTTCTTCCTCCGGTGTATGCGCTTCGGTTTGAATGCAACCATACTGCACCGGCGTTAGCTTACTGCCATTTTTATCAATAAATCCGAAACCGACAATCGCAATTCCGGGGTCAATGCCCATAATACGCAATCCCATCTCTCCCTCACATAACCCACCTAATGTCGATCATCGCTCGTATCGTTGCTAATTGTGATCACTTTACCACAACTATCACACCGTTCAGACCATTTTCCCATCATTTATGGCAAAATGGCTTCCTCTCTATAATAAGCGAAATAGGCGAACATATGTATCATTTTTTTATTATATCAGAAAATCGTCTTCTCTACCTGGCCAACAAATGAGTGAAGGTCGATAAAAAGGTTCAGACCAACTAATCCTTATTTTAGATAGCACACTTTTAATTACATTCTAATCTGTTAATTGCATGTTAATAAATCAAAAAAGCCATCATTCATGAAGAATGATGGCTTTTACATATCGGGATGACACGATTTGAACATGCGACCCCCTGGTCCCAAACCAGGTGCTCTACCAAGCTGAGCTACATCCCGATATAAGTGCCGGTGAAGGGACTCGAACCCCCACGGTTTCCCTCACGATTTTGAGTCGCGCGCGTCTGCCAATTCCGCCACACCGGCAAGTGTGAAAAACTTAAATTAAATGGCGCGCCCTAAGAGATTCGAACTCCTGACCTTTTGATTCGTAGTCAAACGCTCTATCCAGCTGAGCTAAGGGCGCATATGGAGCGGACGACGGGAATCGAACCCGCGACCCTCGCCTTGGCAAGGCGATGCTCTACCGCTGAGCCACGTCCGCATATTGCATGTAAAACGGTAATTCATTAATATAACTAAACGTTCTAGTTATAAATGGCGGAACCGACGGGATTTGAACCCGCGATCTCCTGCGTGACAGGCAGGCATGTTAACCCCTACACCACGGTTCCACTTTAATTGCGGGGACAGGATTTGAACCTGTGACCTTCGGGTTATGAGCCCGACGAGCTACCGGACTGCTCCACCCCGCGTCGTCAAAAGAAATTCTTATGGTGGAGACTGAGGGGATCGAACCCCCGACCCTCTGCTTGTAAGGCAGATGCTCTCCCAGCTGAGCTAAGTCTCCATATATGACCCGTAGGGGATTCGAACCCCTGTTACCTCCGTGAAAGGGAGGTGTCTTAACCCCTTGACCAACGGGCCTCATTCAAAACATCCTTTAACATCTTAACACAGTCCTTACATAATTGCAAGTCATTTTTACAATTTTATTGATTAAGCATTAACCGGCTTCTGGCGGAGAGAGAGGGATTCGAACCCTCGAGACGCTTGTGACGCCTACACGATTTCCAATCGTGCTCCTTCGGCCAACTCGGACACCTCTCCATATGGCTCCCCGAACAGGACTCGAACCTGTGACA